>JAFDXF010000031.1 GCA_018268055.1 Bacteroidota bacterium | reverse complement strand
GGACTCAGATATTTTGTTGAACCGGTTCCTCCGTTAGGGTTCAGATATTGATTAGAACTGTTTTTAAGATAATACTTATCGGGCAAACATCCACATGTTGCATAAGCAGTATTGCTTTTATATCCTGCATCTGTCGGACGCAATTGTGGCCAATATGATAAAGCAGATACTTTGTATTGTGGATAGCTGTTTGCCAGATTAATCCATGCATATGAAAATGTAGTTGGGTTAGAGTAATCACTATAGGCACCTGTATTTTCGGCAGCCATAATGGTGTAGTTAAAGTTTTTTGCAAAATCTGTCTGTAGTGTAACACTGTTTGCTACTGCTTTTGAATAAACAGTCTCATACGTCTGATATCCTGAAAGATAATAGTAGCCAACAAACGGATTGTTAGGAAACAATGTATGCCCGGGCTTATATCTTGGTGTAGGAAAGTTTTTCAATTGCTCTATGGGTGTAAGTGATGGTGAGGGATGGCCCGGAGCAAAGTCGTTAATATTGATACCTGCTGTTACGGGACTTGGTGTTGGCGCAGTAACCGTTGGGTTTGCAAATGAATAATGTTTGCCAGCCATAAAATCCAAATAGTGAGAATAAATAGAGTTACCACCTAATGAGTTATAATAAACCGCAATTTCATCTATTGCTCCCTGATATTTATAGTAATCAGCCTGAGAATTGAGCATATAATCTCTGTTACCACTTTGTGCGAAACTTCCACCTGTAATTGTTTTTGAAAATCCTGCAGGTAATTGTCCATCAACCCAAACCTCTTTAATACCGGCTTTTGCATTATATTTAAATACAATGTGATGCCAGTTATCGTCCACATAATAACTGTAAGATGCACGACCAATACCGTTAAGATTTATTTCAAAATCATCATAAACAGATGAGCCATTAGCAGCTTTTACCTCTGTCATAAAGTTAATTGCCGGATATGTCATGCGCAATTCAAGAGCGCCATCCATTCTTTTTGCAAAAACAGTAGTGCCAAAGTACATGCCCGGTTTAAAAATAAACTCAAACGTAACGGCAGTATCAATGGCAAGTAAGCCACCTCTGATAATGGTACTGCTGGTGTCTAATTTCATATACTTGCCTACACCTCCGGATGTATTGGTAAGTATTTGATAGCTTGACTGATAATAATTCGGATCAAGATTAAAATGCCCCATCGAATCTTTCATTGGTGATGAGCCTTCGAAAGTGTAATACGACTTTGGCTGATAATTTTGCGCAACCAAATAAGATGGTACTGCTAACAAGAACATTGATACAATAATTCTTGTAATTGAGATTAAATTTGATTTAATCATGTGAAATGGTAATTAGAAATTAAACATAATAAGCCCCCTGCGATTAACCGAAGTTTTTTCGCATTAATAATTTTTATCGTTAAACGGAATAGAATAATTGGTTAACGCGCCCAAAAGTAATTTGAATTTTCACCCAAAAAAGACCTTTTTGACTAATGCAAGTTAAAGTACTGACAATCAGTAATTAGTGTTATTAACACCTGTTAATAACCTATCATTCGCCATCAAAAAAATAACATTCACCCAAAATAAGTGAACTTTCACCCATTAAAATTTGGTAAAAATTCCGGCTGAAAATTGAAAAACATCAACAGGTTGTGAGTATGCACCGGTTGACCTTTTTTCTCCGGTTTCGGAATAAATTAAATACACATCATCAAAGTTAAATTCAGTGCGGAAATAGTCACCTGCAAACATTACTCCTATGTTTTTATGAAAACAGTATTTCACTTCAAAGCCTAAGTTGAGTGCTATATCTAAAACAGAAGAAGCATTTTCTGTAACCTGCAAAGTTTTTACGCCATCAAAAGATTGATAAATCCGCTTTGAATATTTGCCATTAGCAAAACCAAGCATACCTCTCAATGTGGCATCTGTTTGCTCGTTAAAATTTAATGTTGTGCCAATTCCTAAAAGTAAACTGTTGACTTTCCAGGGATATGTGGTAGTCTTGTATTGTGGCCCCGGAGGGTTTGTTTCAACAAGACTATTCAGCAATGTATTTGCATCAGAGGGGTTATAGAACCACACATAATCGGCAGCAATAAATAATTTGCTGCTTGGGTGGTAAGAAGTCCTTAGACGCGATGTAGCTCCAAGCATGGCATAGCCGGATTTAAAATTTTCGTCTAACTTGTCAGCAAAATCACTCAGTGGAATGTTAATGCCTGCTGTTAATCCTATTTGCCAGCGTGATGTTTCTTCTTCAGAATCCTGTGCCGAAGCAGTTGACGATAAAAGAGGAATAAGAAAAGTAAGCCATAATAATTTTGCGATGTGCTTCATGTAGCCCGAAAGTTTGCCCTAAAGTAGCAACTTTACAGGAATCACAAACCAAGCATGGCAATTTTAGTTTTCAGCTTATGTATTTGCGAAACTACTATTCCCTTTTTGTCGAAGTGCCTGATGAGATATTTTAGTAGTATGATTGACAATGTTCTTAGTTTTTAGTGTGAAACATTATTATCTTTTTTTCGCGATTACATTATAAGGTTTACGGTTCCTTTTTTAGTCAATATTCTGCCGTTGATAGCTTTTGCCTGTATTTTATATACATAACTTCCCTGCTGTGCTATCTGACCTTTATACATACCGTCCCAGCGCTTATTGATATCACTGGATTCAAAAATCATAGCTCCCCAGCGATCATAAACCTGCATGGTAAAGTCTTTTACACCTTCGCTGTAGGCTCCAAATGTTTCGTTTATACCATCGCCATTAGGAGTAAAGGAGTTGGGCACATAAATAGCCATATTAGGTGTCACCGTAGTTTCATTCGACATACTGGTGATTTCATTGGCTCCCTGCTTGTAAGCAATGACCCTGTACTTGCGCTCTGCAATGTTACTTTGTGCATTTACAAATGTGCATTTACACACACTAAGGACACACATAGACATTAAGGCAATTTCTGCAATTCTTTTCATATTATTTATTATTTGTACAGTGAATTGCAAATTGCTTTCCCGAATGTGGTTTAATTGTTTGAAAAGCGCAGCGATATCACATCTGTAAGATTTTATTATCCTGAGTAAAGGATTTTGCATTGTTTTGTGAATTCTCCTCTGAAAGAAAATACCCGAAACAGAAAGACCTGAGTTTTTCAGGTGAAAGAAATATGGCTTTAGCAGCCATTATCAGAGCGAATAAGCATTGAAAAGCATATAAAAAACATGTCTTTCTGATAAGGTAGGGTTGAAGGTTGTTGATAACCCTAAAAAACACATGAATGTGTGAACGTTTTCAGGAGTTTTTGAACAATATGCTTGTTTAATGATAAAAAGTATTACTTTTAGGAAAAATTTAGTCTGTTTGAGAATGAAAAATTATAGTTACAGTATTTATTTTTCATCATTATTCTTTTCAGGCAAGATATTTTTCTTTCTTGTGGCTTCTCATTCCAAAGAAGCGTGTTGTATAGATAAACCGCAATTATTTCGTTCACTCTAAATCTTAATAACATGCACACCATCGAACAACTTGAAGAAATGCTTGCCGAGCACAAAGAGTGGCAAGGTAAAATTAACTTCTATCGTGCAGAGATTGACCGGATGAAAACCGATCTTGCCTCAGCAGTTATGACTGATAGAAATCATTACAACATGCCCAATGTGGAGCATTACCAGAATCAGTTTATCCTGCAAAGAGATATTCTGGATATCATGCGACATGATTTTAAACAGCATGAAAATAAAATTGAAGCACACTCTTCAAATCCGGTAACAAATCTTGCAGCTGCACATCAGAGTGAACGTGAAAAACTTGGTTCTTTTGAAAGATATTTTAAAGAACTGCGTAACGAGTTTCAGGCTTTTATACATAAAGAAGCTTTTAGTTAAAATAAGAGTAGCCAACGCTTACTGCCAATAGGTATAAAATGTGAAATAGCCGTCATCGCTAATGGAGTGGTGTTATTTGACATTACTTAACAATCCTTATATTTACATTCGAATTTTAAAATCCTCTGCCAAATGAAAAAGTTTTTTACCCCCCCCCCCCCCCGCAACAACAGTTGCCCTTGTTGCGCTAACACTTTTTGTTAGCTCTTTTGCACATGCACAAATGCAGGCCACACTACAAGCATCGAGTTACAATGGTTACAACATTAGTTGCTATGGCATGCAAGACGGAACACTTGCTGTCAACATCAGCAACGGTACTGCTCCATACAGCTACACCTGGAGCAATGGCGACACATTAGCCACAGTGAGTTCTTTAGCTGCCGGCTACTATGCCGTGCGGGTGCGCGATGCTGCCGGTGGCGACACCACGTTGCAGATAACACTCACACAGCCCGAGCAGCTGGCCATTGCAGAAATGACACCCTACTACTATGCCAACGATTTTAATGTAAGCACCTATGGTGCCTGCAATGGCAGTGTAACAACGCTCATCAACGGAGGTGTGTTACCCTTGACTTATCATTGGGAACCCGGGCAGCAAAACATCCTTGCTCCATTCAACCTTTGCGGGCGAGAAAATACACTAACAGTAACCGACCTCAACGGCTGCAAAACCAGCAGCAGCATCAACCTCAAGGAGCCGCAGCGTGACGACTGGACCATGACGGGAAACTGGGGCAGCAACCCTGCTGATAATTTTATTGGCACTAACGACAATAAAGACTTTGTCTTTAGAACAAACAACGTTGAAAGGATGCGGATAAAAGACAGTGGTGAGATAAAGGTAAACACTTTGGCAGGAACTGACTTTCAAATTTTGGTGGCAGATTCTAATGGAACATTAAAACGACTGAACAACCTCTATACACCAAATGTTATCCCATGGGTGACTACAGGAAACAACAACACCAATTCTTTATTAAACTTTATTGGAACTACCAATAATGTTGACTTTGTAATTAAAACAAACAATACAGAACAGGCAAGATTTACGGCCGATGGAAAACTTTTGCTTGGTACAAGTACTGTTGGAGATACAAAATTTACAATTGCTCATAATGATTTAAATGGAGGAATGTCCATTAATCGCCTTTCATCCGGAATAGGTAAAAGCGAAATAAGGTTTGAACAAAACAGCATCGAGCTGTGGGCTATTGGCAATGATATAGATAATTCCGGTGAACAAACATTTTTCATTTGGGATCATGCAAATTTTGCAACACGATTACTTATTAATAAATATGGCAAGGTAGGTATTGGTGTAACACCACCGGGCAACAACACAACTCCATATCTTTTATATGTAGAGGGCGGCATAATGACACGCGATGTGAAAGTAACAGCAGCCACCGTTTTCCCCGATTATGTTTTTGCAAAAGATTATGAGCTGATGGGTATTTACGAACTTGAAAAATACATTAAACATAATAACCACCTGCCCGATATGCCCAGTGCGAAAGAAGTGGAAAGCAATGAAGGCTTTGAAGTAGGCAATATGCAAACCAAGTTACTAAAGAAAATAGAAGAGCAAACTTTGTACATCATTAGTTTGCAAAAACAGGTGGATGAGTTGAAGGAGTTAGTTTATAGAACTAAAAAATAAATAAGCCATGAAAAAGATTTGCTTATTTATAGTGTCAGCAATAGCGTGCTGCATTATTGGCAAAGGGCAAGGCACAGGATATGTAACGCTAAAAGGACGGCAATTTTATGATGCTGCTGGTTTACCTTTTTTTCCAATGGTAATGAATTATCATGCTGATATTGTTCATGACCAAACTTCTAACCCTACAACATTCAAAGTTACAAGGTCTTCTGCTTACGGCACAATGGGCTGTGCCTTAGAAGGAGGTTATACGTATGCCGATTGCGAAAACAGTCTTACTCAAGATTTTGCCAAATTACATCAAATGGGATTTAATTCCATCCGGTTGCTTTTATCTCCTCACCGGAAAAACGGTTCACTTGGCTTTACTTACAAATCAAATTACTTTGCCGATATGTGTAACGAAAACATGCAATATACTTTTGATTTTAATTCGCCTTACAACAGCGCAAGCAATCAAACTTTTTTTAATTTAGTTGCTCATGTGCTCGACATTGCTGAAAACAATAATATTAAAGTTATATTTCTTTGCTCTGACGGCTCATCAGTAGGAGAAAATGACAGAGGCACATCAGATATTGATGCATTGGACTATGCACAATATTTGCATGTTCTTGCCTCATATCTTCAAAACAAACCCGCTCTACTTGCTTATGATTTGTATAATGAGCCGCACTGGAATGTTTATGACCATAATTTAACTCAAAGCAAACAGAAAGTATGCGAATACACAGGCTGGTGGTACGATGCCATTAAAACATCTGACCAGAACCATTTGGTAACAATTGGCGGAACGGATATGGGAGATGTGATGGACTGGGACGGCAGCATGATGAAAGTTGATTTTATTTCCATGCACCTGTACCCTGTATATCCTGATTATGAAAATAAAGACCAGGCTAAAGCTACAGCACGGGTGCTTGATTTAATTTCATGGTGCAGCAGCGCGCTGCAACGCCCTTGGATTATAGGCGAAACAGGACTCAGCACCTCCCCCGATGCGTGTATTAACAGCTATCCCGAAGCTGCTGACGGTGAATATACCGACCAGTATAATTACATAGCAAGCATTTTGCCTGCTGTGCGCGACTGTGGCGGTTCGGGTTTCAGTTGGTGGGAATTCATGGATGTGCACTGGTACTGTATTCCTTCTGCCATCTGCTCAACCTGCACGTATTGCAATACTTGTGGAGGCATACCTTCAACACCGAAGGAAATACATGGCAACTACTGGGGCTTGCTGCAATATGCCGACCCTGTAAATTATTACTCAACTGCCGATAAACCTGCTGTTAATTTCACAATAGCATTTGATGAAGGCAATGGCACACCTGCACCTGCGCCCTGTGCTGCGCCAACGGCTAATTACCTTGACCCCTACAACTGCGGCTTGTTTAACACCACACACCACAATGCCGTTACAGGAACACTTAAAGATGCTAACGCAAACCCCATTAAAGGCGGTGTGGTGCAGGCGTTGAGTTGGTTGTATTTGGACGATAACCAAACTCCAAGTAATCCTAATGATGATGAATATGTTCATACATGGTTTTATTATTATGCAGATGATAACGGTGATTTTGAAGCCATACCATATAATGAAATAAATATTGGTGATGATAGAATTATATATATAAGAGGTTCTGCGCCTGTGGCTGAAAAGTTTGAAAGAGGGGAAGCATGGGGATCTATTAATCCCGATGGATGGACAGATGCTCAAATTCAACCCGCTATACTTGGCAACATTACGCTTGACAAGATTAACTTTCAGTATGATGGTGTTTTTGACAATGAAAACATTCCTGTAAGCACTCAAAAAAATATAAAAGGCTGGAACAGCATAACAGTAAGCAATACCACCATTGACGGCATCAGTGACATTACAGCACGGGAAGAGATAAACATTAATACTGAGTTTCATGCAAGCGCTACAAGCGAGGTGCATATTTTTCCGTCAGATGCATTCATTGATTGCGATGCCACATCAACTTATTCTCGTTTTGCATCAAATAATTCAGTTCATGAAGAAAATCAACTGACTAATCATAATGAAATTGAGATACGATTTTCAAAGAATAAGAATTGCGATTTCTCTATAATTCCAAATCCTAATAACGGTACATTTTCTTTGGAAATTTATTGTAATGAAAATAATGTTGCCACCGTTTCAATAAAATCAATTCTTGGCAAAGAACTACAGAAATTTAGCTCAACAAAAGATTTTATTTCTTTAAATTTACATGACTTTCCTAAAGGAATTTATTTTGTTGAGGCTATAATTGATAATAACAAAATTGTAAAAAAAATAATCATCAACTAAAAATAAAACAAGATGAAAAAGTATTTTATATTTTTAATTTTACTTGTTAGCACTAAGTTAACATCAGCACAAAATTGGCAGTGGGCAAAGCATATTGGTAGTGATTGTGGTTCTTACAACGAAAAGATAAACAGTGTCATTTCAGATGGCAGTAATATTTATGTTATTGGTAAATTCTACGGTTGTTTATACTTGCCTAACGATACACTTTTTAGTAATGGTTTTGACGATATATTTATTTCTAAATTTGATGGGGGGGGGGGAGAAATTTGGTCTAAACAAATAGGTAGCTCTAATACTAATATTACTTATCATGAAAATGCCAATGCTGTATTTGATCCTGTTAATAATTGCATCTATCTTTCAGGTACCTTTATTAACACAATTGATTTTGGGAATGGCATCATCCTAAATTCTTACTCTACATCTAATGTTGATAATTTTATTGCAAGAATGGATTTAAATGGAAATTTTATTTGGGCAAAAAAATGTACGGGAAATGGGATTAAACGAGAGCCTAACATTTATGTAGATTCTTCAGGGAACATATATTTATTAACACAAACAGCCGACTCTGTTTACTTTGATGGTTTTCATGTGGGGCCTGGGGGAACTATCGCCAAGTATGATCCTAACGGTATTTGCTATTATGCACAAAATAAATTCACTGCACCGGTTTTAGGCAATACAAATGCTGTTTTCCTTAATTTTATTGGTTCAGATATTTTTCTTTACGGTGCTTTCCGATCAATCCCATTTCAAATTGATACTGCACTTTTAATACCCCAAGGTAATTATGATGCTTTTATTGCAAGAGCAGATAGCAATGGAGGCATAAAGTGGATTAAAACATTTGGTAATGCTGGCTTAGATTACATACAATCACTTTCTATTGACAATTTTAATAATATTTATATAATTGGTGGATTTCAAGATTCTATTGATTTTGGAAATGGGAATCTATATAATACAGGAAAAGATATAGTTATTGCCAAATTTGATGTGAACGGCAACCTTATTTGGAATAAGCAATTATTTGTTACCGGAAATTTACAATCTGGCAATCAAATATTATCAGATTTAGATGGAAATAGTTATATAGCAGGGCTATTTTCTGGTTTTGCATCATTCGGTGCATTTAACTTATTTACCTCAAACGCCAGTGATATGTTTTTAGCCAGATATGATCAAAATGGGAATTGCATGGGCGTTAGAAACTTTGGTGAGGCAAGTTGTCAAAGCATTTCGATTGATAGTAACAATAATGTAATTTGTGGAGGTTTTTTTAAAAACACTGTTAATATAGGAGGGAATACATTTACTAGTTATTTATCTAATGATTTATTTTTAGCTAAGATTGATGCCATAACAGGCATAGGCGGCAGAGAAACTAATCCAAACAATCAATTAATTATATACGCCAACCCCAATGCAGGCAAATGCAACATAACCGTGCCTGATGATTTTGTGAATGAGAAAAATTTGGTTTTATCCATTTATGACAACACAGGGAAATTGATACAGCAAACAACATTGGAGATGAATGAGGGTAAAATAAAAGTAAACCTTGAGGCAGAGGCAAAAGGAGTGTATAATGTAACATTAAGCAGTAAAAAGAAAAGCTATAACGGTAAGATAGTGTTTGAATGAAAACAGAAACAGAAATAAAGGCAGCTAACGCTGCCTTTTTAGTAGACGGGGAAAACATACCTGTGAGCATGGTAAAAAATATAAAAGGCTGGAACAGTGTTACCGTTAGCAATACAATAATTGATGGAGTAAGTAATATTACAGCAAGAAAGGAAATAAATATAAATACAGAATTTCATGCAAGCAGCACAAGCGAAGTGCATATTTATACCGGTGAAACCTTTGCCGAATGTCCGGATTACACCGGTTTTGCACGGGTAGCTCAAACCCCTGCAAACGATAACAGCAACTACAAAATACCTCCAAACAAAGGCATTGAGCTTACCTTTGTCAAAACCGGCAAAACAAAACCCGATGCTGAAATAATACCCAACCCCGCTACGGGTTTGTTTGTGATAAAAATGCTGAATGTGGATGATGCAAACCTAACCGCTGTGAGAATTAAAAACATGGTGGGCAGGCAAGTTAGGCAAGTAACATTTGCAGGCAGTGAATATAAAATGGACATGAGCCATGAAGCCCGTGGAATTTATATGGTTGAAATAACCACCGGTAAAAACAGAATACTTAAAAAATTAATCATCAATTAAAAAAACTCAAAAAAATGAAACGATTAATAACATGGTGCATTTTACTGACTAATTATGTATGCAATGCACAACAATGGCAATGGGCTAAACACATAGGAAGCGGCTACCAGTTTTATGGAGAACAAGCCGAAGCAATTACAGATGGAACAAATATTTATCTTGTGGGGTCGTATGGGGGAACGCTATATTTACCAGGCGATACACTTTATAGCAATGGGAATAACGATATTTTTATATCTAAGTTTGATGCATCAGGAAATCTTATTTGGGCAAAAACGTTAGGCGGTAATTATTTACAGCCTAATAACCACGAGGATGCAAGAGGAGTTTTTGATCCAACATGTAATTGCATTTACGTAGCAGGTAACTTTAAAAATACTGCAAACTTTGGTAATGGAATAACATTAACTTCATTAGGCTCTGAAACAGATAATTTCTTAGCACGCATGGACACCAGCGGTAATTTTGTTTGGGCAAGATGGATGGGAGGAAAAGGAAAAGAAAGAAATCCTAAAATAAATGTTAACCCAACTGGTAGAATATACCTTATAACCCAGACAGAAGACTCTGCTCATTTTGGTAATTTTTTTATTCCCCCGGGGGGAGGTATTGTGCAATATGACTCACTTGGAAATTGCCTTTCGGCCGAAATAAAATTTACTGCCCCGATTACAGGAAATACCAACGGAGTTTTTTTAGATTTTATGGGTACGGATTTAATTATATATGGCTTGTACCGTTCAACTCCATTTCAATTAGATACAGTAACGTTAATTACGCAGGGGAATTATGATGGTTTTATTGCAAGGGCAGATAGTAATGGAAATGTAAAATGGATAAAAACCTATGGCAATGCAGGGGTTGATTATATTCAAAGTATTACAATTGATAATCAAAATAATATTTATGCAACAGGAGGTTTTAAGGATTCAATAAATTTAGGAGGAATTAACCTATATAATAATGGAATAGACATTTTATTCGCAAAGTTTGATGGAAATGGCAACACTATTTGGGCTAAACAGGCTTTTGCTACGGGAGCTTCTTCATTTGGTAATAATATTAACGGTGATGTTGATGGCAATTGCTATGTGGTTGGAAACTTTGCCGGTGATATAACCTTAGATGGGTTTCATATTTCAACAGCAAATAGTAATGATATGTTTTTAACTCGTTTCAGCAACAATGGGGACTTTTTAGGTGTTCGTCATTTTGGTCAGGCAGGAGGATTTAATTCAGTAGTAGATAATGCTGGTTCAGTTTATAATGCCGGAGTCTTTTACAATACAATAGCTATTGGTAGCACGAGCATGACAGCCCTTTTAGGGCAGGATATTTACTTGGCAAAGATTGATGCCATCACCGGCATTGGAGGCGGAGAAGGCAGAATGGCAAATAATCAACTGCTTATTTATGCTAACCCCAACCAAGGCAAATGCAACATAACCGTGCCTGATGATTTTGTGAATGAGACAAACCTTATTTTAAGCATTTATGATAACAGCGGAAAATTGATACAGCAGAAAACATCGGAGATGAATGAAGGTAATATAAAATTGAATTTGGAGCAGGAGGCAAAGGGAGTTTATAATGTTGTGCTGAGTAATAAGAAGAAAAGTTATAATGGGAAGATAGTGTTTGAGTAGGTTATCTGCGAGTTACGAATCTTTAAGATTATACGAACGAATCTGTTGTAAAGAAAAAATGAAACGATTAATAACATGGTGCATTTTACTGACAAGTTATGTATGCAATGCACAACAATGGCAGTGGGCAAAACACATAGGCAGTGGTTACCAGTTTTATGGTGAACGGGCTAATAGTGCAGTAACAGACGGTACGAATACATATATCATCGGTTCGTATGGAGGTACATTATATTTGCCGGGGGACACCCTTTACAGCAATGGAAATGATGATATTTTTATTGCAAAATTTGATGCAGCCGGTAATAACGTATGGGCGCGAACAATAGGAGGAAATTACATGCAGCCTGATCATCATGAGGGTGGAAATGGCGTATTTGACCCAGTAAATAACTGCCTATATATATCGGGCAATGTAATAGGTTTCGTAAATTTTGGAAATGGAATAACATTGAATGGTTTTCCAAACAGTGAAGATGCGTTTGTGGCTAAATATGATTTGAACGGGAATTGCCTTTGGGCAAAAGGAATTGGAAGCGTGGGCAGCGATAACGCTTATTGCTTTGCACAGCCTGATGGCAATGTATTATTGGCGGGTAAATTAGAAAATAATGGATTTGCCGGTACTGCAGCTATTGATTCAGGAGGTTTTTTTGCAAGATATGATACCAATGGAAATTTGTTATGGGCAGAACATAAATTTTCTGGACCCGAACAATATGTAATTAGTATTGAATTTATTGGAAGCGATATAATAATGGGGGCCTACTTTAGTGTCAATAATTCAACCATAGACACCGTTACACTTTCTTTAACAGGCACTATTAATGGTTTTGTTACAAGGATGGACTCATTGGGTAATGTTAAATGGCTGCAAGCGTTCGCAGGTCCCGGTACTAACGGAATAAGCGGAGTAGGTATTGATGCGCTTGATAATATATATACAACCGGAGGGTTTGAGGATTCCTTATTATTAAATGGAACCACTTTGTATAATTCTTCCGGCAGGGATTTCTTGCTTGCAAAGTTTACGCCTAACGGTTCTATTGTTTGGACTCGGCAACTAAATGCAACCGGAGGAACGATTAGTGGAGGAATTTCACTATCCTCAGATACAGATGGCAATTGTTATGTGTCGGGTATTTTTTCGGGTACGGCTTCTTTCGGAACATTCAATGTTAACACAAGCAATACCTATGATATGTTTATTTCAAGATTTAATAATAACGGGGATTGTTTGGGTGTAAGGCATTTTGGACAGGCGGCAGGTTCAACTTTCACGGTTGATAATTTAGGTTCTGTTTACTGTGCCGGTGCATTTTTCAATACAGTAAACATTGGCAGTACAAGCATGACAGCGCTTTTGGGGCAGGATATTTATTTGGCAAAGATAGATGCCATAACCGGCATTGGAGGCGGAGAAGGCAGAATGGCAAACAACCAACTGCTTATTTATGCCAACCCCAATGCAGGCAAATGCAACATAACCGTGCCTGATGATTTTTTACATGAGAAAAATTTAACTTTATCAATTTATGACAATACGGGCAAGCTCATTCAGCAAAAAACATTAGAGATGAATGACGGTAATATAAAATTGAATTTGGAGCAGGAAGCAAAAGGAGTGTATAACGTAACGCTTGCCAACAAAAAGAAAAGTTACAGTGGTAAAATTGT
>JAFDXF010000030.1 GCA_018268055.1 Bacteroidota bacterium | reverse complement strand
GATATCACCAACAGACTTAATACAAGACCAAGAAAATTATTAAACTTCAAAACTCCTTTACAAGTATTTTTGAATAACTTTAAACCAAATTAATTAACAAGTTGCACTTGTTAGTTGAATCTGCCTTTCGTAAAATTTATATCCACTAAAATTGAAGATGAAGGATTAGTCATTTTCCTAAAGTTTTGTTTCTTACTTACCCGCAACCACTATCACAATTTCACCTTTCACTTGTTTCGTGGCAAAATGCTCTTTTACTTCTTTGAGTGAGCCTCGCATATTTTCTTCAAACATTTTTGTCAGCTCGCGGCTTACACTGCATTGTCTTTCTTCACCAAAGTATTGTATTAATTCTTCCAATGTTTTTACCAAACGCATTGGCGATTCGTAAAGAATTATGGTGCGTTCTTCTTCAGCCAATTGTTTTAATAAAGTCTGCCTTCCTTTTTTGATGGGCAAAAATCCTTCAAATACAAAACGATTGGTAGGAATACCACTATTGACTAATGCCGGCACAAATGCTGTGGCTCCGGGTAAACATTCTACTTTGATATTGTTTTTAATACATTCTCTTACCAATAAAAATGCCGGATCAGAAATGCCGGGTGTGCCTGCATCGGTTATCAATGCCATTTTTTTTCCGCTTTGCAACTGACTGACTAAATGCTGCAACACTTTATGCTCATTATGCTGATGATAAGAAGTCAGCGGTGTGTGAATGTTGTAATGATGCAGCAATTTGGAACTGGTACGAGTATCTTCAGCCAATATTACGTCCACCTCGGTTAGAATATCTAATGCACGAAGTGTAATATCTTTCAAATTACCAATGGGCGTAGGAACTAAATACAACATTTACTTAAAATTGCTGATGAATCTGATGTCTTATGTCAAAGTAAAACAGAAATAATTAAAATGTAAATATTTTTTCTCTGTATATCTCTGTGGCTAATTTATTTCACACAAAGAGCGTAAAGCAGGAATATTGGATAAGTCAGCGGTTTTAGATGATCCGTTTTAAACAATCTTCAACTACTTTAAACATCAAAACAACTAAGCATTCGTGTTCTACCGAAGTTTCGGAATTAGTATATTTTGGAGAAACGCTTTCATACTACTCAACTATTATCTCAAAGTACTCCATCACCGGATTGCTCAATAAGTTTTTGCATGCATTATCGGCAATCGCTTTTGCTTCTTCTGCATTATGAGCATTTACTTGCAGGGTTATGTGCTTACCGATTCTTACATCTTCTACTGAATGGATGCCGAGGTTTTGTAATCCGCCCATTACAGCTTTTCCTTGCGGGTCTAACAATTCTTTTAGCGGCATTACTTTTATCTGAAGTGTAAATATCATACTGTTTTGGGTTTAAAGAACAAAGATACAAGAAGATAGGCCAGCACTATGATCGGAACGGCAAACCATTTTAAAATTAAAATTGAAGCAATTGCTACAGCAAATAAAAGATAGATGTGTATATTATCTTTAAAAGAAAAATTTTTGAATTTCAAACTTACCAATGGAAGATTAGAAACCATCAGCCATGAAAACAAAATGGTTATTCCATACAAAAACCATTTATTTAAAAAAAGGCTTATTACCCATTGCTCATTTACATTCCAATAAATAAGTGGGAGAGATGCAAAAAATAATCCAACAGCAGGAACAGGTAATCCTTTAAATGAATAAGCCTGACTGTCATCTAAATTAAATCTTGCCAATCGCCATGCTGCGGCACAGGGTAGAAGGATTGCAGGTAGCAACCAAATCATAGACGTTTCTAACGCACCACCTTGCTGTGCAAAACTCATTCGTAAAAATTGATAAACGATTAATCCGGGCGCAACACCAAAGCTTACTAAATCAGCTAATGAATCTAATTGCTTCCCCATTTCGGATTGTGCTTTTAATAGCCTCGCAACGAAGCCATCTAAAAAATCAATGATAGCCGCCAGCCCGATAAATAAGGATGCCAACCAGATTTTTTCAGGCGTATTCATTATTTGTTGTGGCGTAGCTACAATGTTTCCATCACCATCTAAGGGCAATAACAAAACATTTTGTTGCAAAATAAAAATAATGGCAATGCAGCCGAAAACCAGATTAAGCAGGGTAAAGAAATTCGGTATTTGCTTCATACGGCAAAGTAAATCTATTTCTTCATCAAAGCCTCAATCTCCTCTACGGTGATAGGAATATTTTTAAACAAATCTTTGTTTCCTGTTTTGGTAATCCAGATATTGTTTTCTATACGAATACCCATTTTTTCTTCTTCAATATAAATACCCGGCTCTACTGTAAATACCATGCCTGCTTTAATCGGTGCAGTGCGAGTACCCAAATCATGTACATCTATTCCTAAATGATGTGAAATACCGTGGTATAAATATTTGCGGTAGGCACGATTTTCCGAATCTTCATTTTTTACATCTGCTTTAGTAATTAACCCGAGTTTTAAAAACTGTCGGGTTGCTTCATCACCTACTTTTTCGGTATAATCTACAATGGTGATTCCGGGCTTCAGCAAACTTTTGGCATAGTCGTGTATTGCTAAGCAAGCGTTATAAACTTCCTTTTGACGTTTTGTAAATTTTCCGTTTACCGGCACAGTACGTGTTAGGTCGGCACAATAGTTACCATACTCCGCACCAAAATCCATGAGTATCAATTCACCATCACGACAAACCTGATTGTTATTTACATAATGTAGTATGCGAGCATTATCACCACTTGCTATAATGCTGCCATAAGCAGGGCGTGTAGCTCTTTGAGACAAGAAGGAATGAAAAATTTCTGCTTCTATTTTATATTCCGTTACACCGGGCTTTATGAATTTTAATAAACGGCGAAATGTTTGCTCTGTTATGTCAATCGCTTTTTGAATTACTTCTACTTCTTCAGCGGTTTTAATAGCACGCAGTTCTTTCATAATCTTTGCTGCTCTCAAGTAATGATGCAAAGGATAACGGTTCTTCATTTCATCAATAAAACGATAATCCCTGGAGCGTACTAAACTACCTTTTCGATCATTTTCATTACTGTCAAGATAAATATTATCGGCAAGATGTATCCACGTTTGCAACAAAGCATCAATACTATCTAACCATACAATCGTTTTCATCCCGCTGATAGCCTGCGCTTCTTGTACTCGCAATCTTTTTCCATCCCACTTTTCTTTCATTTCGTTCGGTCTTACCAGCACTAATACTTCTCTGTATTTAGGATCCGGATTGTCGGGAAAAAGAATAACCATACTATCTTCCTGTTCCACACCGCTCAGCCAATACAAATCACTGTTTTGTTTAAACTTATGTGTGGCATCGCCATTTTCAGGCACTTCATCATTACTTACAAAAATAGCTATGGAGTTTTGCTGCATTTGAGCAATAAAACGTTCACGATTTTTAATAAAAATCTTAGAGTTGAGAGGTAAATATTTCATAAAAAAGGTTTATGTGTTTTTGTGAATGGGGTAAAGATAATAATCAAATTCTTTTAACGGCCTAACATAGAAAAAAATGATGAAATGGGATGTAGAATTTTTTCTATATTTTTTTGAAGTATATTAAATAAAGGGATAAAAAATTATACTGTGTACTTTAAACACTTGTTCAGTTTTCAATTTATTTGCGCCTTACCTTTGCAGCACAACAAATTTGCTTGCTTTTATGTCAACACCAGCTTTTAAATTCCCCACACAAAATCTCCTGAAAACAGGACTGAAAAACACTGAAAACATTCATTATCAATTTACTCCCGAACAATTAGTGCAAGACACACTTCGTATGGGAGAGGGTGTTTTGAACGATTCAGGTGCATTGGTTATTCAAACCGGAAAATTTACCGGACGTTCGCCAAAAGATAAGTTTACTGTAAAAGATGAAACTACTGCAGACTCTGTTTATTGGAATGATTTCAATATACCGATTGAAACAAAGTACTTTGACATCATTTATAACAAAGTATTAGACTATCTAAATGGTTTGCCTGAGATGTGGGTGCGTGACAGTTATGCATGTGCCGATCCTCGATATAGAATCAACATTCGAAGTGTGAGTGAAAAGCCATGGACAAACTTGTTTGCATACAATATGTTTTTAAGACCAACAGAAGATGAATTAGAAAACTTCGATCCTGAATGGCACATTTTAAGTGCTCCCGGTTTGCAATTGGATGCTAAAGAGTGTGGTATTCGTCAATCCAATGTTTCATTGGTTTCTTTCAAACATAAAATGATTCTAATAGCCGGATCAGGATATACCGGAGAAACCAAAAAAGGAATTTTTACAATACTCAATTATGTGTTGCCGCATCAAAGAAATGTATTGAGTATGCACTGTAGCGCCAATGTGGGCAAAGAGGGTGACACTGCGATCTTCTTTGGCCTTAGTGGTACAGGAAAAACAACATTAAGTGCCGATCCCAATCGTAAACTAATTGGTGATGATGAGCATGGATGGAGTGATGATACAATTTTCAATTTTGAAGGCGGATGTTATGCCAAAACAATAAATCTCACAGAAGATAAAGAACCGGAGATTTACCGAGCTATTCGTCCTGGTGCATTAGTAGAAAATACTACATTCTTCCCCGGTACTAATAAAATAAATTTTGATGACGGAAGTGTTACTGAAAATACAAGGGTATCTTATCCATTAAATTTTATCAGCAATGCATTGGAGCCATCAGTGGGTGGGCTGCCTAAAAACATTTTCTTTCTTACTTGCGATGCTTATGGTGTATTGCCGCCTATCTCAAAATTAACGCCGGGTCAAGCAATGTATCAATTCATTTCAGGATATACTGCCAAAGTTGCCGGAACAGAATTAGGTGTTACAGAACCAAAACCAACATTTAGTGCTTGTTTTGGTGCACCTTTTCTTCCTTTGCATCCGGGCAAATATGCACAAATGCTTGGCGATAAAATGCGTGAAAATAAAGTAAACGTGTGGATGATAAACACCGGATGGACCGGTGGCCCTTATGGTACGGGCAATCGTATGAAACTGAAATACACTCGTGCAATGATTACAGCAGCATTGGAAGGAAAGTTAGATAGTGTTGCATACAACAATGATCCTATATTCGGCATGGCGATACCTGCGGAGTGTCCGAATGTTCCGGCTGAAGTTCTTACTCCAAAAAACACTTGGTCTGATAAGAATGCTTTTGATGAAAAAGCAAAATTCCTTGCAAGTTTATTTGTTAAGAATTTTGAGAAATATGCTGCAGGTGTTTCAGCAGAAATATTAGCAGCTGCACCAAAGCATCAATAACAAATTGATTTATTGCTGATAAAAAATAAAACAGATACACTTTATGGGGTGTCTGTTTTTTTTATGTTTACCCAATAATTAAGGACAACAAAATTGTTTAGCTGAAGTAAGTCATGAATCACCTGTTGACTCTAAAGAATGATTAAGGACGATGAAATAAGAGTGCACTGCTTTGCTATAACGAATGAAACAAATCATGTACTTTAATTCCTCACCATTTCTCGTGCGTTTTCTAAAGCAGCGGCAGTTGGTTTTTCTCCGCTGAGCATTTGAGCAATAGTGGTAATTCTTTCTTCGGTAGAAAGAAGTCGGATACCCGTCGCGATTTTATCGTTTTTAATTTCTTTAAATACAAACCAGTGTGCGGAAGCCTTTCCTGCAATCTGTGCTTGATGGGTGATGCAGATTATTTGTCTTTTTTCCGCAAGGCCTTTTAGTATAACGCCCACTTGTTTTGCCGCCTCACCAGAAATACCTGTATCTATTTCGTCAAAAATGAGCGTAGCCAAATCAATGGATTCTGCTACTAATGATTTGATACAAAGCATTAATCGGCTTAGCTCGCCACCGCTGGCTACCTTACGTATAGGTAGATATAGTTGTAGGTTATCTGTTTTACCTGCAGGTATGTTGGCATTGAATAGAAAATCAATATCATCTGCTCCGGATGGATTCAAGGCTGTTGGTTGCAAACTTATCTTCAGTTTTGCATTAGGCATACCAACTTGTGCCAATAATTTATTTACTTTTTCTTCAAATGGTTTTATTTGTTTTTTTCTATTGGCACTTAATTTAGCTGCAATTTTTTTTGTATCATCTTCTAATTGAATACATTCTTTTTCATTAAGTGCAATGGCGTCGTCAATATTAAGTACTGCTTGAAGTTTTTCTTCCAATGATTGTTGTATTTCCAGCAATTCATACGTGCTGTTTACACCATGCTTCTTTTGTAACTTGTAACCGAGTGATAAACGTTCGTTGAGCATCTCAATTTTCTGTGGGTCATGTTGCACACCATCACTAATATGTGCTATTTCATCGGCTATATCTTTTAATTCTACTTGTGTGCTTTGCAGTCTTTGTATTATCTCCGGAAGTGCAGTGTGAACTGTTGCAAAATTGTTTAATTGATGAATAATGGATTTCAATTGTTGTACTAATGGTGTTTCACTTTCTTGCAATTGGTATTGAACATTGGTCAATACATTTTTTATTCCTTCTGCATTACTTAATAAAGTTAAAGAAGTTTCAGCTTCTTCCAGTTCATTTGGTTTGAAAGCAGCTTCTTGCAGTTCTGTAAATTGAAACCGATGATAATCTGCTTCTTTCTCGAATTGCAATTTTTGATTTTGTAATTCTTCTTTTCTCTTTTTTATATTTTGCCACTGGTGAAATATAGATTCATATTCATCGAGTAATGAGCCATTGCCGGCCAATGCATCCAGCACTTGACGTTGAAAATCATTTTGAGTAAGTTCCAATGTATCGAACTGTTGATGCATATCAACCAACAAGTGGCTTAATATATTCAACTGTGCCAGTGTAACCGGTGTATCGTTTATAAATGCTCTTGATTTCCCACTTGATGTTATTTCTCTTCGAATGACCAGCTCATCTGTGCTGTCTAAATCATTCGCATTTAAGAATGAGTGAATTTCTTTTTTATTATTTAGGACAAAATACGCTTCAATGATGCATTTCTTTTCTTTATTGACTAAAGCAGATGAGTCAGCTCTTTGGCCAAGTATCAAACCTAGTGCACCCATGATAATGGATTTACCGGCGCCTGTTTCTCCGGTGATAACATTGAGACTTTTTGAAAAATTTATTTCAAGTTGCTCAATTATTGCATAATTCTGTATGGATAAATTCGTCAACAAAAGTGAGTGTGTTCTATTTATGTGGCAAGTTAAAATTTACTAATTAAATAAAACAAAAAAGGCTATCTCTTTATTTTGGAGATAGCCTCTATTTTTAAAAATAGTATTTTAAGATTATTTATTTTACTTCAATGCCGTTGTGTAGCTCTTCATCTACAAGAATACGGCCACAGTTTTCGCATATCATAATTTTTTTATGCTGCTTGATTTCACTTTGCTTTTGAGGTGGTATAGCATTAAAACAACCGCCACAAGCATCTCTTTCTACTTGCACTACGGCAAGTCCATTGCGATAATTAGAACGAATTTTTTGATAGCTGGCTAATAAACGAGGTTCTACATGTTTACGAGCATCTTCGGCAAGATGATTGTAATGCTTCTCTTCTTTTTCGTTTGTAACAATTATTTTTTCCAGCTCACTTTTCTTTGTTGCCAGTACACCTTCTTTAGCGGCTATATTTTTTTTAGCTTTATCGAGCAGTACTACCTTTTCAGCAATTTCTTCATTGGCATCTTTAATGTGTTTTTCAGCCAACTTCATTTCCAATTGCTGCATCTCAATTTCTTTATTGATTGCCTCAAATTCTCTGTTATTTTTTACGTCACTGCTTTGCTTCTCATATTTTTTTATAAGGGCTTCAGCTTCTTTGATTGCGATCTTTCGTTGCTCAATGAACTCGTTGATGCCGTTAATTTCTTCTTCAATTCTTGTTTGGCGTGCGTGCAAGCCCTGAATTTCATCTTCAAGGTCTGCTACTTCCATAGGCAGCTCACCTTTAAGAATCTGAATTTCATCTAATTTGCTTTCAATTTTTTGCAGGGTTACGAGCGATGTTAGTTTTTCCTGAACTGAAAATTCTTTTACTTGTGCCATTGAGTCTTTTATTTGAGGTTTGTTGTACCGAAGTCCATTATTTTCCGGATATCAATAATAGTTCACCGGATTAGTCTGCACTTCAGTTTTAAGGACTGCAAAATTAGGGAATTTTTGACCTAAAACATCGTGTAAAAGATCAATCGTAAATTGTTCGCTTTCATAATGGCCAATATCTGCAAGGATAAATTTATCGTTGGCATCAAAAAACTCATGATATTTCAAGTCGGATGTTATAAATGCCTGAATATCAGTATTTAATAATTTTGAAATCAAAAAACTGCCAGCGCCACCACATAGCGCAATTTTATTAATTGGGCGATTTAGCAGTTTTGTATGGCGAATAATAGAAAGGTTAAAAACACTTTTTAGCTGATTTAAAAAACTAAGTTCATCCATTTCTTTTGATAAAGTTCCTATTATTCCTGAACCGATGTTATCATATTTATTGGTGAGGCTTACGATGTCATAAGCTACTTCCTCATAAGGGTGTGATTCCTTGAGTGCGGCTATAATTTTATTTTCTAAATATGCGGGGAAAATAATTTCAGTTTTTATTTCATTTTCGTGATGCAATTTTCCTGTTTCACCAATATATGGATTGCAAAATTCTCCTGCTTTAAATGTTCCGGTGCCCAATGTATTAAAACTACATTCGTTGTAATTGCCAATTTGCCCACCACCCGCAGCAAAAATTGCATTGCGTACCTGTTCTGCCTTATCAGTCGGTATATAGGTGTATATTTTTTTTAGTATATTTTCTTTTGGCGATATCACTTTTAGATTTTCTAAGCCAAGTAATGCCGCCATTTTCCCATTCACTCCGTTTATTACATTGTCGATATTGGTATGAATGGCATAAATAGCAATGTCGTTTTTAATGGCAGCGATGATTGTTTTTTCTACATAATTTTTACCGTTTAGCTTTTTCAACCCACTGAAAATTATGGGATGATGTGCTACTATAAGATTGCATTTTTTTTTAATGGCTTCTAAAACAACATCCTCGGTTGCATCCAATGTGCATATAATTCCGGTGCAATCCCAACTTAAACTTCCGGTCAACAAGCCGGCATTGTCATAACTTTCTTGTAAAGACAGGGGAGCAGTTGATTCCAAGAATTGAACAATGTCATTAATTTTCATACGATAAAGATACAATCAATAAAAGGTATTATACTGCTAATGAACCCAAAGAGTTAAAGTTGAAAAAATTTCTTTTGTTAATTAGATTGTTGTCGTATCTTTTCAAAACTTTTCTGTCCTATAGATTACTCGGCTTGAAGGGTTTTTAATTTTAAACGATTGTTATGTTGAAAAGAAAAATGGGCTTGGCATTCCTTGCCCTTTTATTGATTACAGGACTTGCCGGTGCAATACATAACTCTTCTATCTCTCGATCCGAAAGGAGAAATGCCATGAGTGTTTTAAAAGAAACGAAATCGGAAGTGCTGGCAAGTGTGAAAGGACTTTCAGAGGAGCAACTTAATTTTAAAAATGCAGTTAATCAAGAATCAATATTGGCATATTTCAATAAAATAATTAACTGCGAAAAAAATATTTGGAAGTTATTGACAGACGGGATGAAAGCTCCAGCAAGTCCGGAAAAAAGAAACGAAATAAAAATTAAAGATGCTGAAATAGTGGACTTATTTGCAAGTGGAAATTACCAATGTATGGATTTAGCAACGGAAGGTGTTGATAAAGTGACTACTAAAAAATTATCTGATGCCTTTTTGATTTTTAATACAGTACATACAAGGCATATCAAATATATGAAATCCACTACCGAGGATATGCGCAATCATTTTGTATCAACTCCTATTGGAATGGTAGATTGTTATCAACTCTGCTTGATAATGAATGCACAAACCATGAAGTATATTGATGAAATAAAGCGTATAAAAAACGATCCTCAATTTCCGATTGAATGATTTTTCTGTTTACTGAAGAACTTCTATTTATTATCCTTCTAGATGTATTGTGAAAATTATCATGCGTGAATTGATCTTATCAAACACATTTGAATATTTCAGATTTGGATCTCGTGAATGAATATTGCGAATACCGTTACTGATTTTTATTTCAGGAGAGAAAATAAAACTGTCGAAAAAGAAATTAAATCCAATACCAAACTCAGGCCCGAAATCATATTTTGTAATTTTTACTAATTCTTCTGCTTTTCTGGCACGAGCATTTGAAGCCATATCTATGTCGAACTTTACCCCGCCCAAGGCATATACCCTGAAATTCCCAATACGATCGCTTTGAAATTTGACTTGAAATGGAAAACTTATGATAACCGACTCCACTTTTTTAGTCACTGCTGAATCACCGGTCATAATATCAGGATACTTCAATTTATAAAAAATGCCTCTTTCAATAAACATTAGTTGGGGGTTAAAGCGCAACTGAAATCTGTCGGATATACGCCCTGTTGCAGAAAGTCCTAAAGTAAAGCCACCTGAATTAACAGGCTCGGCTATTAGAACGCTATCGTATTGCAAAAAGCGTGAGTGCATGCTTGTTTGAAAGCGGGCAAGATTTACGCCAATCGTTATACCGAAATAATAAGGCTTAGCATCATGATCAGGTTGATTGAGTTCTACCCGACTATAATTCATATACTGAGCCGATACAGCAGAGTTAAAACCAACTGTAAAGAAAGTCAGGATGATTAAAATCTTTATATGTTTCAAGAAGGTTTCTTTCCGGAGTAAATGCAACATATTCCTAAGCTTAACGGTTTAAATCGGGTATCAACGTACCCTGTTTTTTGTAAAATTTCTATGAATGATTGACGTTCCGGAAAAGCGTTTGCTGATTCTGATAAATATAAATAAGCATCTTTATTTTGTTTGAACCAACTGACTACTTTGGGAGCCACCATTCGCATATAAGTATTGTAAAAAAACTTAACTACTTTTTGTTTTGGTTTTGAAAATTCTAAAACAATGAGATTTCCTCCGGGCTTTAGTACACGCAACATTTCAGACAACCCTTTTTCAAGATTTTCAAAATTTCTAACACCAAACGCCACCATAATCGCATCAAACGAATTATCATCAAATTTTATTGCAGTAGAATCACCTTGTAAAAGGTTAATTTTATTGGTAAGGCCTTCTTTTTCAATCTTTTTCAAACCAATTTCGAGCATTCCGGCTGAAATGTCGATACCTGTAATTTTTTTGGGATTTAATATTTTACAAGCCATAATAGCCATATCTGCAGTGCCTGTTGCTACGTCTAAAATATATTCCGGCTTATCTTTTTTGATTATTTTAATTGCTTTTTTTCGCCAGCCTATATCGGTACGGGCAGAAAGCAAGCGGTTTAATGTATCATAATTTACCGCTATCTTGTCAAACATTTGTTCAACCTGTTCTTTTTTGGATTTTTCAGAATCCTTAAAAGGTATAATATGATCGTGTGGTAGCGAATTGGACATGGGTTGCAAAGATAACGGGGTTTGTTATTTGCTGTTTAAAGGTTTACTTCGCATTTTATGAACCAAGCACAATGAATATAATTTCAGCTAAATATGTAATCAGCAGCGCTACTTACAAACAATGCCCTGCAGCCGACAGACCTGAGTATGCATTTATCGGAAGAAGTAATGTTGGTAAGTCGTCGCTTATTAATATGCTGACCAATAAAGCAGCACTTGCAAAAACTTCTGCATCGCCCGGGAAAACGCAACTGATTAATCATTTCGAAATTATTTCATCGGATAAAAGAAAATGGTACATCGTTGACCTTCCTGGATATGGATATGCTAGTGTATCACAGAAGGCGAGAAGGAATTGGGAAAATATGATTGAATCATATATTCGGAAAAGAGAAAATCTCGCCAATCTATTTATTCTTATTGACAGCCGACATGAGCCACAAGCAATCGACTTGGAATTTATAAATAAGTTGGGAGAATGGGCTGTGCCTTTTGCTATTATTTTTACAAAAACAGATAAAAACAAACCGGGCGCTACTATAAGAAATGTAGATGCCTTTCTGGAAAAATTAAAAGAAACATGGGAGTTGCCTCCACTATTCTTTTTAAGTTCTGCCGTTAAACGAGATGGAAGAGATGAAATTTTAAGCTATATTAATAAATTGAATAATGATTTTCAAAAAAAGTGAGCTTAATTCTTTTTTATAAAAGGATAATTAAATTTTTATAAATTTGCACACCATCTTACCTATAAAGTAATGAGAAAACTCTTATCCGACCGTAATTTAATAGTCTTGCTATTTGTAATAACTCTTGTAGCCTTTTCATTGGCTCAAGAGGATACCCGTAAAATGGAAGGAGGTATATCTAATGCGCAAAGTATTACTCCAATTTACCAATCTAATCAAAATAAAAAACTGGCAACAAGTACATTTCAGACTGTTGAACAGAAAAAAATGATTTTTATAAAATAGAAAGTTAATAAACTAATTCACGGCTTTATTCGCACAACAACTACTGGCGAAAGCTTCAGGTTTTGCTTTGAATGCAAATCCCATTCCTAAAATATATCCCATTGCTTCTTTCAATGCATCATTGCTCTTGAAATTAGGATTTGTGTTTATGTCTGCATGTACTTCCATATCCACATTGTATTCGGTAAACAGGTGGCAGAGTTGATAAGCGATGTCAATGCTTTTTGCAACTTCGGTTAGCATGCGTTCTTTAATTGTGAATGACTGTTTGGTCTTTTCATTATGAATAAACATAAAACCGCCTTGCCCTTCTCTTAAAAATACAATAACAGTAGCAAATTCCGTATCACTTCCTTTTACTTGCGAGTCCGTGCCAATACAAACTTTTAGATGATGTCCATTCTCTATTTCACGCATTATTGCAGTTTCTACTGCTTCATAAATTGGTAAATCAACAGGCTCGCCATTAAATTTTCTCCAATGCATAAAAAAAGTTTTCCCAAGTTATGGGAAAACTTTTAATACACAAAGAAAAGGTACGGATTAATACTCCCGAAGGAGGTGTATTATAATTTTTATTGTTTCACAAATTTGTCAATCCAAGCGCCGGAAGCACCGTCATCAAATCTTATGATGTACATACCACTAACATTTAGCGTGGATGTATTTATATGATTTGAACCATTCACTAACTTACCTGAGGTCAACGACTTTCCGCTGAAGTCATAAATATGATAGTTGAAATTTCCGGGACTTTGTACTTCAACATTGTTGCTATTGATTAAGTTGCTGATCAACTGTGGTCGATTTCGGCTTCCTGTTTTCTTTAAAGTAACAATGTTGGAATAATATTGTCTGCCATTATCAAACGTTACATTTAGACGATATTGTATTGTGCCTGAAACTAAAGGATCATAGTTGTAGTTGCGCAAAGTTGTAGCAGCATCAGTCAACGTTGTGAAGTTTCTGCCATCTGTTGATGTTTCTAAAATCAATTTTGTAATTTGCTCATCAGCGTCAATAGTCCATGCCAGTTGGTGTTGATTATTATTAATAGCACCTCTCAACTCTAATCTTCGTAGAGGCAGAGTTCCACCGGTGAAAGATCCTTGTAAGGAATAAGAGCCAAGGCTGGCATAATTGGGCGCATAAATATTTCCTTTTCCTTCTACTTTGATATAATAGGTGCCTGGATTGAGTAAAGAATCAATAGCTGAACTTAATAATGTGCTCGGATTATATACATTCAATAAAGTTTGTGCACTATTATATAATGTAAGTTGTATATCTAAGTTAGAGCCGGAATTTCCTGTTCCTACATTGTAAGGTATGGCATCTAATTTAAATCTACCTAAAGAAGGAACTACAACTTTAAACATATCTATATCTGTATTGCTAGTGATAATGCCTGGTATATTGAACGCATTATTAACGAAGTTGATGTTTGTTGCTCCTGCATAAGTATCAGCATAATCGTCAGGGCGTAACGAAATGCTATTCCTAGTAGTAATTATGTCAATGTCACTTTGAACATTGCTACAGCCATAGGGATTAGGGCCAATATTCCATAGTGTTAGATTTTGACTATATCCTACACCCATAATTGGAGCCCATCCAATTTCACCGGTTCCCGTTCCTGGATTGTATTCAGATATTCTCACACAGTTATTGTCATAAGTCGCTTGGTGAAATAAACCAAGAGTATGACCTGCTTCGTGTGATACGGCTTCAGAGACTTTCTTAACGTTTAACCCCAAAAGAGAGGAGAAAATAAAACATGGAGTATTTGCTGCATCACCAAATGTGTACATGAACGATACGCCACCGGCACCTGATCCATACCAACTGTATGTTGTTGTTATAATCACCCTGGTCCTTTTTGAAACCGGTGCTGACCAATATTTGGTGGAGTCGGTAGTGATATTTAACGCAAAAGGACGATAATCTTCAGCAACACGATTAAAGACTTCTGTGATCTGGGTATTATTCAAGCCTGAAGGATCGCAAGATATTGGGCCTGCATAATTCCATGAAGTATTGTCAACGTAATGTCCGTCAAAGTCAAGAAATATAACGGCGGATGAAGTAGGATAACTATTCAGTATTGGCACTTGTGCTTTTAATAACAGTGTGCTAACACAGAACAGTGTGAATAATATTGGTTTCAAAAAATGTTTCATAACAAGTTGGATTTTTAATTTTTTCAATAGGGATTGGAGGATACGGATGAAAAACGGGCATTATTCAATAGAGATTATTCATTTACTAAATCATAAAATCCTTTCTTGGATAATACATAGCCGGAATTTTTCTTTTCTAAAATATAGGCATCGCCATTTGTAAAACTTATAATGCGACCACTGTATGATGTAGTCCCATCTTCATTGTCAATTTTTACTAATGTGAGTGTGGCTCCTTTAAAGTTGCTGGATTTAATTATGACTGTTTGAACACGATCACTAATAGCTTTGTTTTCATTGATTACTTTTCCTTCAATAGCGAAGGACCCATTTCCTGAAGCTAATTGCTTGTTGATGGTTTGATTGAAAGAGGTTGAAAATAGCTCATTTAATGCTGCAATACGAACAGGTATTTCATCGGGTAGATCGCTAAACAGTTTAGGTCTGTTATAATCGGGTTCTCTTACCAATGTCATCTGCGCCGAAGCACATAAGCTAGAAAATGTGATAATGCTACAAAGCAATGCAATACGAAGATTTTTCATTTTTACTTTTTTTAAAGTCAAAAGGATATTGTTAAACAACCGATATTTTATCGGTTGTAGTTCTCAGGGTTTGGATGACACAAGATTTCAAAATCTTTTTGTCAGGGACAAATAACAACGAGGGAAAATGATAATATCGAGGGGAAGTTCATAAGGGCATTAGTAGCCGCTCTATGAATTAATCGTAAAACTTCTTAGGGATAATTTAGTATTGTCCCGTACTGAGCAGGACTAATGTGCAGGCTTCTATGGTGTTTATATTCTGTGCGGCAACTATTTTTTCCAATTCGGAGTTTTCCGTTCCGGGATTGAAAATAATACGTTTTGGTTTTAGTGAAAGAATGTAATCGTAATACTCCTGCTGGTTTTTAGGATTCAAATAAAGCGTGATGGTGTCAATGTCTTCAAACATTTCTTTATGCGTGTCAAAAGAAACATCTTTTACTTTTCCTTTCTTTCTTCCAATTGCTACTACCGGATGCGCATATTTCCTTAATTTCTCAATAGCCATATAGCTATAACGGTCCGGATTTTCTGATGCTCCAATTACTAATGTCTTTTTCATAAATAACAGTATGGAATTGTTTATTTAAAAATTTTAAGCATATTAGAAATAAACCAATTTTCTTCCGCCTTTATCATCGTATCTAAAGTTTTATCTGCTTGCTTGCCCAGCTTTTTAATATTGCCAACTGTTTCTACAAATGTTTTAACGTGCTTATCTTTTTTATCGCCTTCTACCGCTTCCAATTTATCTAAAAGCTGCAGCATAGGATCCAGCTCTCTTTTCTTTCTTTCTTTCACAATTCTTTTTACTACAAGCCAAATATCTTTTTCGGCAGAAAAAAATTCTTTTCTTTCACCGGGTAATATGATTCTTTCTGCAAGCCCCCAGTTGATCAATTCGCGGATATTCATGTTTACATTGCCACGACTGATGTTTAACTCCTCCATCATATCATCTTGTGTAATAGGGTCCGGGCTGATGAGTAGTAATGCATGAATCTGTGCCATCGTGCGATTGATGCCCCAATGCGTTCCAAATGCACCCCAATTACTGATGAATTGTTGTTTTGCTTCTGAAAGTTTCATTCGGTAAAGCTAAAAAATATTTCCGAATTTTCAATATTTACTGAAACATAGTTATCGCAACAGGTCTAATATTTTGTGCTCTGGTGCAGCAAGGAGAGTATTTATTTTTTTTAAGTCTTCATCGTACATACCTTTTCCTTGTCGGGTGGCTTTGTTATAAACAAAATCGCCTTCTATGTAAAGTTTGCCATTAAGTTTATTGATAATATCATTGCGATATTGAACATAGAGGGTATTCATTTTATTTTCTTCACTTTCCAAAAACTGAAAAATATCTTTCAACCCTTTGCTTGATTTCAAATTCTTAAATACATCCGGCTCATGCTTCTGTGCATATTGCAAATACCAAGAAATAAAAAGTTTAAACTCGGCAATGGAAAACCTGATACTGGCATTGTTGCTCAACCAATCTACCCACGGCTCAGGATTTTTCCAACCATAAGTATCCGCATAATAATTAAAGAGCAATAGGGTGGTGTGATATGAATGATAGTAGGCAAGGGCTTCTTCCAATAAACCAAAAATGCCAAACTGCTGTGTGACATGATATTTACTTTTGGCATTCACATAAGTATCATATCGGAAAATATTTTTTCGTGTGGCAGCCGGCACAATGCTGTTGATACGGTTTGATGGAAAAGTTTTAAAGTTTTTAATTTTTAGCTTGAGTGTGTCGTTGATCCTAAATTGAATAACAGTGTCTTGATAGCTGAAATGAGTGCTCTGATAATTATGCCAGAGTTCATGTACAATTGTAGGTATTTCTTCCAAAAAATATTTTAATGAGTCTTTGGTTGCGTACTGGTTTATTAGCTGGTCGTCACTTTCTTTGATTACGGCATAATACTCCGGAAGGTATTTTTTACTCATACGGAGTAGTTGCTCTTTTTTGGAGAGCAGCGGTGCTAATAAAAAGCCGATAATACTTATTGAGAAGAGAAATGAACGTAACATTTTTTCTTTTTGAGATATGTAGTAATAAACGTGCCGAGTCTTTTATTATTTTATAATAGAATGATAAAAAAACCACCCGAAGGTGGTTGAGTATTAAAAATAAATATTGAATCGTGTTGTTATATAAACATCATCAACGGCTGCTCCATATACTTTTTAAATGTTTGCAAGAATGCAGCACCTGACGCACCGTCCACGCTGCGATGATCGCAACTCAAGGTTACTTTCATCACATTGCTTACGCCAAAACCATCACCTTTTCTAACTACTACTTCTTTGATGCGGCCTACAGCCATAATACAGCTATCCGGAGGATTGATAATCGCTGTAAATTCATCAATGTCCATCATACCGAGATTGGAGATTGTAAATGTGTTACCTGTAAATTCGTTGGGTTGCAATTTTTTATTTCTTGCTTTACCGCTAAGTTCTTTGCTTTCGGCAGCTATTTGAGGCAGTGTTTTATTATCTGCAAAACGAACAACTGGTACTATCAACCCGTCTTCTATTGCTACTGCAATGCCGATGTGTACATGGTGCCAACGGCGAATTTTATCGCCCATCCAGCTTGCATTTACCGCCGGATGTTGGCGTAATGATAATGCGGCAGCTTTTACTACCATATCATTAAAGCTGATTTTAACCGGACTTACTTCATTCAATTGGGCTCTTACAGACATTGCATTGTCCATTGTTATCTCCATGGTGAGATAGAAGTGTGGCGCACTGAATTTACTTTCGCCCAATCGTTTGGCAATTACATTACGCATTTGCGAGTTGGGCATATCTGTATAACCTTCTTCTGCACTTCCTGTGTATGTTGGTACTTCTATTGTTTTTTGTGAAGTAGCAGCAGTCGGTGTTGCAGTAGTAGGTATTTTGTAATTATCTAAATCTGATTTGATAATTCTTCCACCATCACCTGAACCGGAAATAGATTTCAAGTCAATGCCTTTGTCTTTAGCTATTTTTTTGGCTAATGGTGATGCTTTAATTCTTCCATTAGATGAAGAATCTGCAATTGTTTCAGCAACAGGTTGTATGGTTGCTTCACTTATAGCAGGCTCAATTGTTTTTTGCTCTCCGGATGTTGCTCCGTTTTTCACTGCATTAACAATTGCATCCACATCTGTTTTTCCTTTTTCGCCAATGATGCAAAGCAGTGCATTCACCGGTATTTTTTCACCTTTTTCTGCACCTATGTAGAGTAGTGTGCCGTTTTTATAACTTTCAAGTTCTAATGTTGCTTTATCGGTTTCAATTTCGGCGAGTACATCGCCTTTTTTCACTGAGTCACCTACGTTTTTATGCCAGGAGGCGATTACGCCCACTTCCATCGTATCACTAAGGCGAGGCATCAATACAGCCTCTTCCATTGCAACTGTATTGTTTGAGACTGCCGGTTTTGCTTCTTGTGCTACAATGGGAGCGCTTGATTGTTCGGTTTTGCTTATTTGCGGTTTGCCTCCTGTTAAAGATGAAATATCCTCTCCCGGCTTTCCAATGATTGCTAAGAGAGCATCCACTTGCAGTTTACCACCTTTATCCACACCCACATATAGGAGTGTGCCATCTTTGTAGCTTTCTAATTCCAATGTGGCTTTATCTGTTTCTATTTCAGCGAGTAATTCTCCTTTTTTCACAGAGTCGCCCACTTTTTTATGCCATGCAGCGATAACTCCTTCGGTCATTGTATCACTAAGTCGGGGCATTAATATTGCTTCGGCCATTGCCTTGAATTTTGGCCGAAAATACGGCAAAATCATTAACTCAAAATTTGCAGTTATAAAATTCCTGTAAAGGACAACTTCGGCAGATGGATTGATAGCCTAAGTATCACAGAATATCAGAAATATAAATCATCAAATTTTAGGGAAATACTATCAGTACCAAAATCATATTATTTATTTCGCCTTACAAATTGGCTGATAAGTGCTGCACCCTTACCTTTGCGGCCTGAAAAGAACCCCTTTTTAATTTTTTTACTTATGGCAAATACTGGTAAGGTAAAACAGATAATCGGAGCTGTAATTGACGTGCAGTTCGATGGGAAGCTTCCCGAAATTTATAACTCTTTGGAACTCAAAAGAGAAAACGGAGATACACTTGTTTTGGAAGTGCAGCAGCATCTTGGCGAAGACAGTGTACGCACCATTGCGATGGACGGAACAGAAGGTATCGTTCGCGGAATGGAAGTGAAGGACACAGGAAGACCAATTGCAATGCCAACCGGAGAAGGCATTAAAGGCCGCTTATTTAATGTAACCGGCGATCCGATCGATGGATTGCCTGCAGTGAGTAAAGAAAATGGTCGCCCTATTCACAACCAACCTCCTGCATTTGAAAACCTGAGCACAGCTTCGGAAGTATTATTTACAGGTATTAAAGTAATAGACCTGATTGAGCCTTATGCAAAGGGTGGTAAAATTGGTTTATTTGGTGGTGCCGGTGTAGGAAAAACAGTATTGATTCAAGAATTGATTAATAATATCGCCAAAGCTTATTCAGGATTATCTGTGTTTGCGGGTGTGGGAGAAAGAACACGTGAAGGTAATGACCTGATGAGAGAGATGATTGAAGCAGGCATTATGAAATATGGCGATTCTTTTAAGCATAGTATGGAAGAAGGTGGATGGGATTTGAGCAAAGTAGATATGAAAGAATTGTCTGACTCAAAAGCTACATTCGTATTCGGACAGATGAATGAACCTCCCGGTGCTCGTGCAAGGGTGGCATTAAGTGGTTTGACAATCGCTGAATACTATCGTGATGGTGATGGTCAAGGCAAAGGACGTGATATCCTTTTCTTTGTGGACAATATCTTCCGTTTCACTCAGGCAGGTTCTGAAGTATCGGCTCTTTTAGGTCGTATGCCTTCTGCGGTGGGTTATCAGCCTACATTGGCTACCGAAATGGGTATCATGCAAGAGCGTATTACTTCTACTAAAAATGGTTCTATCACCTCTGTGCAAGCGGTATATGTACCTGCGGATGACTTGACTGACCCTGCGCCAGCGACTACTTTCGCACACTTGGATGCGACAACTGTATTATCCAGAAAAATTGCCGACTTAGGTATTTATCCTGCGGTGGATCCGTTGGATTCTACTTCAAGAATTTTGACTCCACAAGTAGTAGGAGAGGCGCATTACAACTGTGCCAATAGAGTGAAACTGATGTTGCAGCGTTATAAAGAACTGCAAGATATTATCGCCATTTTGGGTATGGACGAATTGAGCGAAGAAGATAAACTTACAGTTGCTCGTGCAAGAAAAGTACAACGTTTCTTATCACAGCCATTCCACGTAGCAGAAGCATTTACCGGTTTGAAAGGTGTGTTGGTGCCAATTGAAGAAACCATCCGTGGATTCAATATGATTATGGATGGCGAAGTAGATGAGTGGCCTGAAGCAGCATTTAACTTAGTAGGCTCTATTGATGATGCTATTGAAAAAGGAAAGAAATTATTGGCGGCAGCTAAGTAATATTTAGAATATGATTTTAGAAATTCTTACACCTGAGAAAAAAATATACGACGGCAAAGTGCATGGCGTACAAATGCCGGGCATCAGCGGTTCTTTTGAAGTGCTGGACAAACACGCACCCTTAGTAAGCGCATTGAAAGCAGGTAAGATTAAAGTGCTGAAAGATAAAAGCTTGACAGTGGACAGTATTTTTGAAGTACAAGGCGGATTTGTAGAAGTATTGCACAATAGAGTAACCGTTCTGGTAGAAGGTGCAAAACAAGTATAGATTTTTAACGATAATATTTTTCAAAACCCTTTCGTAATTGCGGAAGGGTTTTTTGTTTGTACATTTTTTACTTACACTATTCATCATTAGCTTGTATCGGTGGACACTTGACCATGCTATTCGATACTAACAGTGTGGACATGTAATGATTGATTGGAGTAAGATGCACATAAACCTTTTGATGGTTTTAATAGCATTTCTAATTGCTAAGCAATAGATCTATTTTTCCTTTTGGTACTATTTTATTTACTGAGCAAAAGACTTGATACAACTGATGAATGGCTGCTCTGCCATTTACGCCCAAGTCCAATGAGAAATCATTTACATATAAATCAATATGTTTTCGCATTACATCTTCACTCATTGTTTGAGCATATTCTTTAATAAACGGTGCAATGATTGGATAATGGCTAAAAGAATATTCTAAACTTTGATGAACTAATTGATTAATAAGCTGGGCTATTTGCTTATCCATTGATTGACGAATGGCAATTCCTCCGAGTGGAATAGGACAATGCAATGATTTTTCCCAAACTTCTCCAAGGTCAGCAATTTTATACAACCCTTTTTCTTGGAATGTAAATCTACTTTCGTGAATGATGACGCCTAAATCTGCTTCACCATTCATTACAGCATCTTCAATCTCTGAAAAAACTGTATATTTTTTATTTATAGCATCAGGATAAGCGAAACTGAATAATAAATTTGCTGTTGTATTTACTCCCGGGATTAAAATAGTAGATTTCATTACATCTTCAGGTGTAAATATTTTTTTCTCTTTACTGATTAATAAAGGCCCAACGCCATTGCCAAGAGCACTTCCCGAGTTTAAAAGTGAATAGTTTTTTGTTGATTGAAAAAAAGCAGGAAAACTCAATTTAGTAATATCTAATTTTCCTTCCAATGCCCACTTGTTCAACGTTTCTACATCTTCGAGTAGCACATTAAACGAAATGCCATGTGTATCTATTTTATTATTGATTAATGCATCAAAAATAAATGTATCATTAGGGCAGGGCGAAAAACCAATAGTCAGTTTCACTTGCTAACTTAATTGAGTGATTAAACGACAAAGTTCGTTATTCAGGTTGATGATAGATTCTTTCATATTCCAATTTTTTTTATTGCGTTCGGCTATGTAGTTAGAAACACTTCTCAATTGTATAAAAGGAATATTTTCTTTCAGGCACACATAATGCAATGCTGCGCCTTCCATAGATTCTACCATTGGACAAAAAGCTTCTTGATAAAATTTTACTTTTAGTTTAGCAGTTGTTATTTCATTTACTGAAATACCGGTTACTTTTTTGAGTTTCGTTTTTTTAAGAACTTCAGATTGATTGATGAGCCAACCATTTTTGTAGGGATGCTGATTTTGTGGAACTAATTTTAAATCAAACAAAGTTTTTAAAGAATTTAATTCAACAACACTTTGATCAGCAATGGTTTCTTTTTTCACAACGAATACCTGTCCGAGTTTAATCGTCTTATCAAAACAACCACCAACGCCTGCCTGAATTATCAAATCAGGTTTGCTAATAGAAATTTGTTTTTGTAAACTGTAAGTAGTAGCTGTAAGCCCGATACCCGAAATCAACACATCTATTTGATGACTCGTAAAGGCATTTACTTTTAATTGATTGATGAAAAAATTTACTTCTATCGAAGTAGCAGCGACAACTAATATTTTCATTTTATTTATTTATTCGTTGATTCATATTCTCCTGTTATACCTCCATTAGTATAAGTTATACTAATTTTTTGATAGTTCAGCCTGAAAATATCCATAGGTCCTTTATCGTTGCCATTGATTCCTCCATAATCAAAAGATTGATTGAAGAAACTTAGGCTTGCATTGGTCAATTCAATTGTTTCATAAATTTCTTCTTGACCGTTTGCATTTGTCTTCCATATTTGCAATGTTACTTTTGCTAAATTTTCATTATTATATAATGCTGATAATAAAAGTGGACTGGATTTGCCAATATTTTTTGTTATCGTAATTGATGTATTTGCTTTTTTGGAAAGAATTAATCCTCCCGGGTTGTCTTTTTGTGTAGCTATATCAAATGAATAACTTTTAATTTTCATCCAGTCGTTAAGTTTTGGTTTAGGTATTTCATCATCTTTGATTGTACCACTTTTATTTCCGGTAATTTTCAGATATACATTCTGTGAAAAACATACTGATGTAGAAAGCAGACAAAGTGCTAAAATAAAATGTTTCATGTGATTGATTTTTATTATACCGCAGTGCAACTATTTTTGTTTACAACATATTATGCCTTCAATAATTGTTGTGCTGGGGTATATGGTTTTTGGTGATGAACGTTTTCTCTTTAATTTTTTTCGGAATTGTAAAGTTATATGCAATATTTCTAATTCCGAAACAAGATAGCTTCAAGAATTGATACCTTGCAACACAGATAATCAGGTTTTTTAAGTATTTTTATTTTTACAATCAGCAACAAAAACAATGAGTAATAAAGTTTCAGTATTCAGAAAAGAACATTTTAATGCAGCTCACCGTTTATATAATCCGAAATGGGATGATGCGGCGAATGAAAAAGTTTTTGGCAAATGCGCCTTACCACATTATCATGGACATAATTATGAATTGGATGTGAAAGTAACCGGTGTACCCAATCCCGATACCGGATATGTGATAGATATGAAAGAACTGAGTGATTTAGTAAAAAGAGAAATTCATGAACGCTTTGATCATAAAAATCTGAATGTGGACACAGAAGAATTTAAAAATCTCAATCCTACGGCAGAAAATATTTCTATTGTAATCTACAATCTATTGAGACCACACATTGATGATAAGTTGGGGTTGCAAATAAGGCTTTATGAAACGCCGAGAAACTTTGTTGAATATCCGGTATAATAATCATTTTAATAAAATAGAATTACAAAATCATGGCATATAAAAAAACAGAACAGTACGATGAGCATGTCACTTCAGGCCTGATGGATCATTATAAATCAGCACTTACTTTATTGGGCGAAGATGCAGATAGAGAGGGGTTGATAAAGACGCCGGAACGTATGGCAAAAGCAATGCAATACTTAACACAAGGGTATCATTTGGATGCGCATGCAATAATCAACTCAGCTAAGTTTCATGAACCAATCAGTGAAATGATAGTGGTAAAGGATATTGAAATCTATAGCATGTGTGAGCATCACATGTTACCTTTTATCGGGAAAGCACATGTGGCTTATATTCCTAATGGATGGATAACCGGCCTTAGCAAAGTCGCCAGAGTGGTAGATGTATTTGCAAGAAGATTGCAGGTACAAGAGCGCCTGACCATTCAGATTAGAGATGCCATCAAAGAAACTTTGAATCCTTTGGGCGTGGCAGTAGTTATAGAAGCCAAGCACTTATGTATGATGATGCGGGGTGTACAAAAACAAAATTCTTACACTACGACCTCCGCTTTTGACGGCGAATTTCATAAAAACTCGACTAGAAGTGAGTTTTTAAAACTTATTACTAACGATTTGGTCTAATCTTCTATATTTGTGAAAATCAAAGGCATGATTGAGTGTTTTCAGTCAGCCTTTTTTTGTGGGGTGGGGGTAAAAAATTTTTACAATGAAGAATGCATTTGTTTTTCCGGGCCAAGGCGCTCAGTTTTCTGGAATGGGAAAAGATTATTATGAAAATAGTGCTTTTGCTAAAAAATTATTTGAGCAAGCCAATGAACTGCTTGGTTTCAGAATTTCTGATATAATGTTTCATGGATCAGAGGATGATTTGAAGCAAACTAGAGTAACGCAGCCTGCTGTTTTTCTTCACTCTATTATCGCATACAGAAGTATTGATAATGCTAAGCCGGATATGGTGGCAGGTCATTCTCTTGGAGAATTTTCCGCATTGGTTGCGAACGGAACGCTTAGCTTTGATGATGCACTAAAGCTGGTTTCTATTCGTGCGAATGCGATGCAAAAAGCCTGTGAAGTAAATTCTTCTACAATGGCAGCAGTATTAAATCTTGCGGATGATAAAGTAGAAACGATTTGTAAAGAAATACAAGATGAGACAGGAGAAATAGTTGTCGCAGCAAATTATAATTGCCCGGGCCAATTAGTAATAAGCGGTAGCCTTAAAGGCATTGAAATTGCCTGTGAAAGAATGAAAGCTGCCGGTGCAAAAAGAGCATTGGTATTACCAGTTGGTGGTGCTTTTCATTCGCCATTGATGTTGCCGGCAAAAGCTGAATTAGCGGCAGCTATTGAAGCCACTAAATTCCATAATCCAACCTGTGCTGTATATCAAAATGTGGTAGCAAAAGCAGTGATGGATAAAGATGAAATAAAACAAAACCTTATAGACCAATTGACAGGGGCTGTGCGCTGGACACAATGCGTACAGGCTATGATTGCAGACGGAGCAACAACATTTACGGAATGTGGCCCGGGAAAAGTTTTGCAAGGATTAATTGGTAAGATTGATAAAACTGTAATGACTCAGGGTGTGAATTAGCAATACAATACAATAAGTATCGCTAATTTTTAAGTTTTTAATTTTATTGTAAATTCGCTAATGCTTTCTTTTAAGTTAGATAGATCTGCCTTCAAAGCACAATCAACAACAGATGCTGCAAAGCATGCTCAATATTATAAAACATTGACATGGCAAGAACGTTTGAAAATCACTGCTTATTTGAATAGTATTGCTTACAATTACCCTTTGAATTCACCACCCAAACTGGACAGAACTAAATTTTCCGTTAAATCAAGAGTAAAATAAATTGGGAAATATATTTAATGAGGATTTTAGAGATTTTATAAAAGCACTGAATCATAACGAAGTGCGGTATATCCTTGTGGGAGGCTTCTCGGTAATTCTTCATGGTTATTCTCGCACTACCGGTGATATGGATATTTGGGTAGAGCGCACAAGTGAAAACTATCAACGCATAAGGAAAGCTTTTACTGAATTTGGAATGCCTGTGTTTGATATGACTGAAGAGAACTTTCTTTCGCATCCCAATTGGGATGTTTACACATTTGGTGTTCCTCCGGTGGCAATTGATGTAATGGTGAAAGTAAAAGGCCTTGATTTTAAAACATGTTTTGAGAGCGCTGTCTTATTTGAAGATGGTGATATTGAAATCAGGACTATTCATAAAAATAACTTAATTGAAGCAAAGAAGAGTTCCGGCAGACCAAAAGATATGAATGATTTAGAAAATCTACAATCATAATATTGCAATCGTACAATTCACCCATTCGTTATCAAATGCGGCATTGTATTTTTTATAAAAATTAATAGCAGGCTCATTCCACTCTAATACTTGCCAAATCACACGGTTGAATTTTCTTTCTTTAGCTTCTGTTATCAATCTGTCCATCAATAATTTTCCTATTCCTTTGCCTCTTGCTTCTTCTGTTACAATAATGTCTTCTAAATACATGGCCTGTCCTTTCCATGTAGAATAGCGGATATAGTAAAGCGCAAATCCAAGAATAAAATTATTTTCTTCTGCAACAAATGCCCACCAAACAGGAGTAGTACCAAACCCGCTTTCGGTGAAATGTTCTAATGTAACGGTAACTTCGTTTGGTGCTCGCTCATAAACGGCTAATTCTTTTACCAGTTCTAACATTCGCGGACAGTCTTCTTTTGTAGCTCTTCGTATTGATATGGACATAATCTGAAAGGTTTAAGATATATTTTTTATTTCAACGCTTGCGTAAGGTCTGCAATGATATCTTCAATATTTTCAATACCTACATTCATCCTGATAAGGCCATCGGTAATGCCGTATTTTATTCTTTCTTCTTTTGCCACACCATAATGTGTCATAGAAGCGGGGTGGGATAGAAGAGAATCAACTGTACCTAAGGAAACTGTACGAGTGCACATCTTTAATTGATTCATAAAATCTATACCGCCTTGTAAGCCGCTTTTCAACTCAAAGCTTAACATGCCTCCCGGAAGTCGCATTTGTTTTTTTGTCAAATAATAATCAGGATGAGTATTAAGTCCGGTATAATTTACTTTGGCTACTTCGGCATGTGTATTTAAAAATTCGGCAACTTTTTGAGCATTAGCGCAATGTCGTTCCATTCGGATTTCCAAAGTTTTCATTCCTTGAGTGAGTAAATAAGCATCAAATGGATTTGCATTAGCACCTAAAAGTTTGTGTGTCTTTATGATAGCCGTATTCATTCGCTCAATGTCACGTCCAAGTAAGATGCCGCCAATGGCTGTTCCATGTCCATTCAAAAATTTGGTAGTGGAGTGCATTACAAAATCAACGCCGAATTTAAAAGGCTGTTGTAAATAAGGAGTAGCAAAAGTATTATCTACTGCTACGAGAATATTGTATTGGTGTGCAAGGGCAGTGAGTGCTTCTATATCTACACATTGCAAAGTTGGATTAGCAGGAGTTTCCAAATATAACAAACGAATACTTGGATTTTTTTTCATAATATCTGCTGCCATATTGATGTCGCTCAGATTGGCAATAATTTTATCAATACCGAATCCGGGTAGTACATTTTGAATCAACTCTTCAGTGCCGCCATATAAAGAATAATGAGTTAAAACCTTGTCGCCACTTTTTAAATGAGCAAGCATAAGTGTAGTAATGGCTGCCATTCCGGATGAATGTAAAATGCCTTTAACCGGAAAATCTAAACCGAATGATTCTAATGCTTCAATCTTTTTTTCTGCTTCAAGAAAAGTAGGATTGCCCCAACGGCTGTAGATGAAACCTTTTTCTTCGCCTTTAAAACGACGCATGCCTTGCTCTGCAGAATCATATACAAATGTGCTGGTTGCATATATGGGAGATAAGTGTGCCTGTAAGGCGTCTTGTTGATGTCCACCGTGTACAGCGACTGAGCTCCAGCCGGTTAGTGGAAAATTTGATTGAGCCATAATGAAGAAAGGTTTTATTTTTAACTGAGGTTACAAATATCTCTTTAATCGGTTTAAAAATAAAATCAATTGTGATAGAATGAAAGAATTGCTATATGAAATGTCGGCTTATAATCTTTGGGCTACTCAACGCTTGCTTTCTGTTGTTGCTTCATTAACAGAAGAACAGCTGCAGAAAATATTGCCCTCAAGTTTTGGAAGTGTAAAAAAAACTTTATTACATATTTGGAATGCGGAGTCTATTTGGTGGCAGCGAATGAAACTGCAGGAAAGGATTTTAGCACCCTCAGAAAATTTTGAAGGCGAAATAAAAACGTTGCACAATGAAATATTGATACAATCAACAATGTGGAAAGATTGGACAGAAGGAGCATCTGAGATGATGCTCGAGCATGTGTTACAGTATCACAATACGAAGAAAGAATATTTTAAACAACCCTGTTGGCAGATTGTATTTCATGTTTTCAATCATACGAATTATCATCGCGGACAATTAGTAAATATGCTGCGACAATTAAATATTGAAAATATTCCTGCCACTGATTTTATCGTTTGGAGTCGGCATAAAAAATAACGCTTACCAACGCTTTAATTCAGGATCAGTTTTCCACCAAGAGGCAATTATTAATGCAATAATTATTGCAATGCCACTTGTGGCCAACAATAAATCGCCTGCATCATTTTTCCAATGATCGTTAGCAGATTTATTGTCAAGTAGAAAATATAACGATGGAATAATAATGGCATAGCAGAGGAACATGATTAAAAATCTATTCCAAAACCTTTTGGCTCGTCGGTTTGACATTGTTGGATTTTTTGTTGAAAACAAAATTAACGAATGAATATAAAGCTCTGCTGAATAGAGCCAAGAATCGCTCATTTTTTAATAAGAATAAAATACAAAAAACTAAATCAATGGTAGAAGCATCAAGTAGTTTAGCTATTATAAGCCCATTTCAATAAAGTGGCTCCCCAGGTGAACCCACCTCCAAATGCAGCTAATACTATGTTGTCTCCTTTTTTCAATTGCTTTTCCCAATCCCATAGGCAAAGAGGTAATGTGCCTGCTGTGGTATTTCCATACTTCTGTATATTGATCATTACTTTTTCTTTTGCCAATCCCATTCTATTGGCTGTTGCATCTATGATGCGCAAATTGGCCTGATGTGGAACGAGCCATTGAATGTCATCTCCTGTAAGATTGTTTTTCTCTAACAACTCCGCACTTACATCAGCCATACCTTTTACGGCATGTTTGAAAACTGCTTGTCCTTCCTGATATACAAAATGTTCTTTTGCTAAAACCGTTTCAACAGTTGCAGGTTTTTTTGAGCCACCTGCTTTCATGTGTAAATATTGGCAACCACTACCATCACTTTTCAAAATACTATCTAATACACCAAGGCCTTCTTCGTTAGGCTCTAAAAGAACGGCACCGGCTCCATCACCAAAAATGATACAAGTAGCTCTATCGCTATAATCTATAATAGCACTCATTTTATCTGCACCACATACTACTACTTTTTTATATCGACCGCTTTCAATCAATGATGCGCCTAAAGTAAGCGGATACAGAAAACCTGAACAGGCTGCAGATACATCGAAGCCCCAAGCATTTTTAGCACCCAATTTATCACAAGCAATATTTGCAGTAGCCGGGAAAACATGATCGGGTGTAACTGTGCCTACAATCAAGCAATCTATTTCTTCAGGGCTGATTCCTCTTTTTTCGCATAATTGTTTTACTGCCGGCACAACCATATCGGAAGTAGCAAGCCCTTCGCCTTTTAAAACCCTTCTTTCTTCCACACCGGTACGGGTACGTATCCATTCATCATTGGTGTCCACCATTTTCTCCAAATCAAAATTGGTAAGTTTATTCTCCGGAACATAACCACCCACGGCGGTAATAGCAGCAGTAATTTTAGTACTCATGATTTTTGTTATTCTGTAGAAAAAGTGCGTAAAGTTAAGATAAACTGATAAGAGTAAAAGTTGGGAAATGGTAAAAGCTTTTAGAATATTGTAGTTTCCCGATTGCCCATTATATTGCAGCCATGATTGCTTATCTAAAGGGGGATTTTGTACAAAAAACACCTGCATCGGTTATTGTAGAGGTAGGAGGTGTGGGGTATGATGTGTTGATTAGTTTAAACACCTATTCTAAAATTCAAGATCTGCATAATGGCCAATTATTCACCAGCCTAATAATCCGAGAGGATGCCCATCTTTTATTCGGCTTTTTTGATATAGCTGAAAAAGAAATGTTTCATCATTTGATCAGTGTTTCCGGAATTGGTGCAACAACTGCAAGGGTAATGTTGTCATATATGAAGCCTGACGAATTGGCAAGGGCGATTACACAAAGTGATGTAAAAACCTTAGAAGGGATAAAAGGTATTGGCAAAAAGACCGCTGAACGCTTAGTTTTGGAACTGAGAGATAAGCTGGCAAAACATCCGGTAGAAGCAAATATTTCCCCTTTGAAAAACAATACTTTGCATCAGGATGCGTTAAATGCTTTGCAGGCTTTGGGAATCAACAGACAAGCAGCAAATCAGGCTTTGGAAAAAGCTATGTTGAAAGAATCCAATTTATCCGTAGAAGAACTGATTAAAAACGTACTTCGTACCCTTTAATCAACTATTTTAGGAAACTAACTGATAAGAAAAAAACCTTGAACCTTAAAACTGCCCATATTTCCCGAATACTGGTTGCTTTTGCGATTGCGATTGGAGCATTAGTTGCAGCTCGTGCCGGATCCGGTACCAATTCTACTACAGATTATTTGTTTCATTTTTCAAACAAGATAGAAAAGGAAAAGCCCGATACAACTCGCTATCCTATAAAAGATCGCTACGGTGATCCTTATTCTAATCCAAATAAAAATTCTTTTGATTTAAGCGATACGGCCTTCATCAAACGTAAAATTGAATACGATCCGAAAACAAAGCAATATTATGTTGTAGAAAAAATAGGCGACAAATATTATCGTACGCCCACTTCTTTCAGTATGGAAGAATTTTTGCGTTTGCAAGGTAGAGAAGATGAAGAAAATTATTTTCGTAAAAGAGCAGCGCTATTAGGTAATATGAATCGCAGACTCTTCAAGCCTAAGTTTAGAATCAATGAAGCATTGTTCAATCGAATTATTGGTGCAGGCCCCGATGGAAAAGTGAATATTGACATCAGGCCAACAGGCTCTGTAGATTTAATAGCAGGATATAATGGGCAAAAAATAATGAACCCCACATTGCCTGAAAGAGCCAGGAAAAATGGGGGACTTGATTTCAATATGAATTCGCAGTTGAATGTGGATGCGAAAATCGGCGATAAGATTAAACTTCCCATCAACTACAATACCCTTGCAAATTTTGGTTTTGAAAATCAGTTAAAATTAGATTATCGTGGGCAAGAAGATGATATCGTAAAACAATTTACTGCAGGTAATACAAGTTTTCAAACGAAGAGCACATTAATTCCCGGAGTTCAATCTTTATTTGGATTAAAAACACAATTACAATTTGGAAAGGCTTTCTTTACACTTGTTTTAGCCAATCAACAATCTCAAAGACAATCACTGGGTTTGCAAGGTGGTAGCAGTACTCAAAACTTTACTGTAAAAGCTGATGAATATGACGAAAATCGTCACTTCCTTTTTGCACAATACTTTAGGAACAACTTTAATAAGGCAATGAAAAATTTGCCTATCGTGAACTCGCCGATTCAGATAATGAAGGTAGAAGTTTGGGTAACCAACAGAAATGGAACTACAACTGATACAAGAGATGTTATTGCATTTATGGATTTAGGAGAAACACAACCTTACAGGCCTGCATTAGGTGGTGGTGGAACAATGCCTTACAATAATGCTAATGGATTATATGGAATGTTGATGAGCAATCCGAATGTTCGAAATTCTTCTTTAGCATTCAGCACATTGACTGCTGCTCCATTTAACTTGTTGCCTGTGCAAGATTTTGAAAGAACATTTGCACGCAAATTAAATCCTTCAGAATATTATTTTAACCAACGGATTGGTTTTCTCTCGCTCAATCAGCCCTTGCAGCCCGATGAAGTATTGGGCGTAGCTATTCAATATACTTACAACGGAAAGCCGTATCAGATAGGTGAGTTTTCGCAAGATGTGCCACCCGATTCTACCGGTACTTCTCAAAAAGTATTATTCTTAAAAATGCTGAAAGCTACTTCACAGCGTACCAATTTACCTATTTGGGATTTAATGATGAAGAATGTGTATTCTGTGGGTTATGGTCAATTGGAAAGACAAGATTTTACATTGGATGTAAATTATGAAGAACCAAGTTTGGGAGTGAAAAGATATTTCCCTTTGGATAGCGTGCTTCCTCAATACAAAGGGCAGCCATTAATTTCTTTAATGAATTTAGACCGATTAAATGATCGTTTAGATCCGCAACCGGATGGAAAATTTGACTACATAGATAGTTTTACAGTTGTATCCCAACAGAGTAGAATCATTTTTCCGGTGTTAGAGCCTTTTGGCCACGATTTGGATTATGTTTTTCCGAATCAACAAATGCGTGATAAATTTTTGTATTATCCTTTATATGACACCATTAAAGCAATCGCACAGACGTTTACAAACCTGAATAAGTTTAAAATGGTGGGTAAGTCTAAATCATCCGGTGGTAGTATGGGCGGTTATGGTGGAATGGGAGGTATGGCCGGCGGAGGCTTTGGAAATAATGGTATGCCGGGCGGAAGTGGTGGTTTTGGAAATAATACAGGAAGTGGTGAATATCAATTGGGCTACAATATTCCAAGAGGATCGGTGCGTGTATCAGCCAATGGGCAAATGCTCATTGAGAATGTGGACTATGAAATCAATTATGACTTGGGAACGCTACGTGTAACGAATGCAGCAGTGCTTAGTTCAGGAATACCGGTGAATATTCAATATGAAAGTAATCAGGCATTCGGATTTCAGCAGCGCAGTTTTATGGGAATGCGTTTTGATTATTTGGCCAATAAAAAATTAACACTCGGTGCTACTATACAGCGATTGAGTGAAAGACCATTCTTCACCAAACAGTCTTATGGCGATGATCCAATTCGTAATACCATTTTTGGTGTGGACGCAGATTATAAAAGTGATTGGCCAAGACTTACAAAGTGGTTAGATAAACTTCCTTTCTATTCTACCAAAACGATGTCATCCATTAGCGCTTATGCCGAAGCTGCATATTTGAAACCGGGACACCCACCTCAAATAGATGGACTAAAGGATGATAATAAAACAAGAGATAAAGGCGGTCAAGTGTATATTGATGATTTTGAAGGAACACGTTCTAATATTGATTTACGCTTTCCACTCATCAGTTGGGCGCTTGCTTCAGTTCCTCAAGGAAATAATAATGCTTCAGGTACTGCACCACTATTCCCTGAATCTGCATTGAATAATGATTCCAGCAGCGGTTTCAACAGAGCAAAAATTGCATGGTATAATATTGAGCCTGTATTGCAGGAAAAAGGAAATCCGAACAATCCCCTTAAAAGTAATCTTGCTGAACTTTCCAAACCAGAAACAAGACAGGTATATCAGAAAGAAATTTTTCCAAGAAGAGGGACACAATTTGGAGAAGGCTTATTGACCACTTTTGATATTGCTTTCTATCCAAAAGATAAAGGGCCTTACAATTTTGAATTTAGAAATACACGCACCAATGCAAACGGAAAATTATTAAATCCGCAACAAGCATGGGGCGGGTTGATGCGTAGTATTGATCAAACAGATTTTGAAACAGCCAATATTGAATTCATTGAATTTTGGATGCAAGATCCTTTTATTAAGAATACAGCAAATCCACTTGGCGGGCAATTATATTTCAACTTGGGTAATGTGTCTGAAGATATTTTGAAAGATGGTAAACGTATGTATGAAAACGGATTGCCTACACCGCCAAACTTCAGCGCACCGGTAGATAAAAATACAGTATGGGGACAAGTGCCTTCAAACCCTATGCAGGTAACCAATGCTTTCAGCACTAATCCTGATGACCGACAATATCAAGATGTGGGCTTTGATGGGTTGAGAGATGATGATGAACGTACAAAATTTTCACCTTATCTAAACAAGTTAGCTACAAATTTTGGTCTTAACTCTCAAGCATACATAAAAGCACAAGCAGACCCATCCAACGACAACTTCGTACCTTATCGTGATCCATCATTTGATCAAGGAACACCTGCAGGAATTTTAAACCGATATAAAAGTATAAATAACCCAAGTGGTAACTCACCCATTGCAACGGGCAATACAGAATTCATAAACGCTTATACACAATATCCCGATGGTGAAGATTTGAACAGGGATAATACAATGAATGAAGTAGAAGAATATTTTCAATATCGTGTGGATATTCGCCCGGGCATGACACCGGCCAATACCCAATACATTACTGATATGCGTACTGTGAGTGCAAATCTTGCCGATGGTACCACTCGTTCCGAAACATGGTATTTATTTAGAATCCCAGTACATGATTATCAGCAGAAAGTAGGTAATATTCCCGACTTCAAATCAATTCGCTTTATGCGTATGTTTATGACCGGCTTTCAGGACTCTATTGTACTACGCTTTGGAAAATTGGAACTGGTGCGCAATCAATGGAGAAAGTTTAAAAACAAAATTGATTCTACAGGTCAGTTTGTAAGTCTTCCTGCTCCAGATCCGGTAAGCCTTAATACACTTGCTGTAAATATTGAAGAAAATGATCAGCGTCAGCCGATCCCTTATCGTATTCCTCCGGGTATAGAAAGACAACAACTACTCAGCAATAACAATGTGCCGATACAAATGAATGAACAGGCATTGAGTGTACAAATTTGCGGTTTGCCTATTGGTGAATCGAGAGGAGTGTTCAAAACGATGAGCCTGAATATGGTTCAATACAAAAGGCTCTCTATGTTTATTCATGCAGAGGCTGCTCAGGGAACTCTTTTATCTGATGGCGATCTGTATGGTGTTGCAAGATTGGGTAATGATCTCTCCGGAAATTATTACGAAGTAAAAGTGCCGCTTAAAATAACACCACCCGGAACAACGGATTCGACAAAAATATGGCCTCTTGAAAATAATCTTGATTTTAGTCTGCAAGACCTCGTAGAATTGAAAAAACGAAGAGATCGACAAGGTATTCCGGCTTCTACATATTATAAAGAAGTGCTGCCCAATGGAAGAACACTTGCACTGATTGGTAACCCGAGTTTGGGCGAAGTAAAAGGAATTTTATTGGCAGTAGAAAATCAAAAAGTAGAAATGGCTTGTACCGAAGTGTGGTTTAATGAACTTCGGTTAAATGATCTTAATGAACAAGGCGGTTGGGCTGCTATCGGACGCGTTGATTTAAAACTTGCAGATTTAGGTACACTCACTGTATCGGGTACTGCAAAAAGCTTTGGCTTCGGTGCGATAGAACAAAGGCTAATGGAGCGCAGCAGAGAAAATATTTATACGTTTGACGCTACTACTTCTATTGAAGCAGGAAAATTATTACCCAAAAAATTAGGTATTCAGATACCTGTGTATGCGGCAATCAGTAAAACTATCAGCGATCCTCAATACAATCCATATAAGTTGGATGTAAAACAAAAAGATGTATTAAAAGAAGCTCCTGCAGGTAAACGGGATTCTATAAAAAATGAATCACAAGATGTAACTACAATAAAAACATTGAATTTTACCAATGTCAAAAAAGTAAAAACTGATGGCAAGAAGCCAAAAGTTTGGAGTGTTTCTAATTTTGATTTTAATTATTCTTACATCGAAACAACAACACACAACCCATTAATCGAAGAAGATGAATTGCGCAGAACACGTGGATCTGTTGGATACAATTATGCACCTACTGTAAAACCATTCACGCCGTTTAAGAAATTAATCAAATCAAAATCGCCGTGGTTTTCACTGATTAAAGATTTCAATATAAATTATCTGCCGTCACAGATTGCATTCAAGGCAGACTTGTTTCGACAGTTTGGCTCTACACGTCCGAGAAATGTGGATGGTGGTCCCTATAAAATACCTCAATCATTTAGTAAGTTTTTTACTTTTGATAGATATTACATCTTACAATGGAATCTGACACAGTCTATCTCCATTGATTATATGGCCATCAATAATGCAAGAGTAGATGAGCCATTTGGCCCTATTGATACCAAAGAGAAAAAAGATTCTATTCGCAAAAACTTATTGAAAGGTGGAAGAAACACTCAGTTCAATCAAGATTTGACTGTTCGATATAATGTGCCGACACGAAAAATTCCTTTACTCGATTGGACAACGCTCTCTGCAAGCTACAATACAAAATATAATTGGCTGGCTGCTTCACTGCTTGCAAGAGAGTTGGGCAATACTTTGTCCAACACACAAACCAGAACATTGAACGGTGAATTGAATTTTGAAAATCTTTATAACAAATGGCGTTTCTTACGTGCTGTAAACTCTTCTCAATCGGGAAATAATAACAGACAAAACAAACAAGATCCTAATAATAATATACCCGGGTCAAAAGATTCAGGAAAGAGTTCGAAAAAGAAAAATGAAAAAGGCGGAAATCTTTCCGGTGGTGATAAGAAAGGTAATGATAATCAATTAAACCCTGGCGGTGTGCTGCTACCAGGCCAACAACAAATGGATACATCTAAGAAAGCATTGGGGAAAAATGGTAAAGTGAAAAAAGCAAAAGAGAAGAAAGTGAAAATACCGAAGGATCCAAATTACTTGCCTCAAGTAGGTGTAGTGCCCAAAGCATTCTTCCGCTTACTTACCTCTTTGAAGCGTGTCGGTATTCAAGTATCAGAAGATTTTGGAACTACATTGCCGGGGTATATGGATAGTACAAAACTTTTAGGTTATAATCCAAGAAGCAGTGAGCCCGGGTTTGGATTTATATTCGGATATCAACCGGATACAAATTGGATCAACCGTTTTGGAAATAAAGGGCTGCTTTCTCGTGATTCATTGGTTAGTGATATGATACGTCAACGCTATAATCAACGTATTAATATTACGGCGCAAATAAGCCCATTCAGAGATTTTAATATTGATGTTAATTTAGATAAAACTTTCGACAAGCAATATTCTGAATTGTATAAAGATACAACCGGACATTCGGGCCTTACAAGATTAAGTCCTTATGCTTTAGGAAGCTTTAGTGTAAGCTATATCGCATTCCAAACTTTATTCCGGAAATTTAATCCTGAAGAGGTGTCAACAACCTTTAAAGAGTTTGAAAACAACAGACTTGTATTGTCACAACGTTTAAAAACAATAAACCCTTATGCAGCCGGAAACGGAACAGGTGCTGATGGATACGTACAAGGTTATGGTCGTTATGCTCAAGATGTAGTGATTCCTGCATTCATTGCAGCCTACACTAAAAAGGATCCGGCTTCAATACAATTAGCTAAAAATAATAATCCGAACATTCGTTCAAACCCATTCTCCGGAATAATGCCGAAGCCAAACTGGACGTTGAACTATTCCGGACTGAGCAGGATACCGGGCTTGGATAAAATTTTTACAAACTTCACGTTACGTCACGGATATCATAGCACATTCAGTATGAACAGTTTTAATACTGCATTGTTATTTGCTGATAGATTCCATGTAGGCTATCCGGAATTTAGAGATACGCTTACCGGAAATTATATTCCTTATTTCTTAGTTCCAAATATTACAATACAAGAAGCGTTTGATCCATTGATTGCTGTTGATATGACATTTACCAATCAGTTGAATACACGATTTGAATTCAAGAAAAGCAGAACATTGAGTTTAAGTTTAATTGATTATCAGTTGGCAGAGAATCATTCTACTGAGGTGACTTTTGGTTTTGATTGGAGAAGAAAAGGAGTACCGTTGATTAAAAAATTACCTTTCGTAAAAGGAAAATTGGACAATGATGTTACATTCAGAATTGATTATAGTATGCGTGATGATGCAACAGCGAATAGTAAATTAGACCAGAGAACTTCTTACGGCACAGCAGGACAAAAAGTAACTCGGATAGCACCATCTATAGATTATATCGTTAATAATAAAGTAAGCATTAAATTATACTATGAGCGGAATAAGAGTGTTCCGAAAATCAGTAATTCATTCCCGGTTACCAATACGAGAGCAGGAGTACAGGTAAGAATTTCGCTTTCGCAATAAACGATGCTTGGATTTATTTTTGACGGTTAGCATGAGCGCAAAACTTGAATGATGTCAAATTGAAATGGTTTGTTCAAACTTTTATCTCTTCCAATTTTCTCGTCTTATTGCATATACTAGTTCGTCGATATATTGCCCATCTTTAAAAAGTGTATCAAAAGCTATTTTTAAAACAGGATTTGTGGCTACAATATTAGAAAAATGCAATCCTTATGTCGCTATTGCTTCGGCGTTTGCTGATATCTTAAATCTTTGGTGAAAATGAAAAAAATATTGCGCAATTGTATTTTCTGCTTAAGAATGATAAAAAACAGACAACTCCATATTTATCAACAATTCTTTTGGCGGGGTTCTTTATATGGTTACATTTTTTTCTAATTCGATTAATGTTTAACCTTCCTGATTATATCTTTCACCCAATTAATATTAAAAGCGAGAAAGTCAGCAATTGGTTAAATACAATTTTATTTTTTACTCCACTTCTTATTTTACTGCGTATATTTTTCAGAAAGGATGAGTTAGAACAATATGAGTTTGATAAGAAAAAAAGTAAAAGGTGGGTTTCTTTTTTCATATTATATTCTTCATTACTTTTTTTAATTATCATATTATTAATATTTAAAAAAGGGATTCAAAAGGGGGCGATATAAATGGTATTGCTCCAATCGTTACCTACGCCTCGTTTCGTGTCCTCACGAACGGAAATAAGCAGGAAAAATTTTAAGTTTTAAAAATAAAAACGACTACCTTTAAGAGAGCAATGAAACACCCGGCATCAGAAATACAAAGTAGAAGTGTAATGGTCACCGGAGCTACCAATTTTTTAAGCACTCAAATCTACAACAGCAGCAGACCCAAAGCATTTATCAATTGGATATTATTGGACGAGCAGTTTAAATATT
>JAFDXF010000002.1 GCA_018268055.1 Bacteroidota bacterium | reverse complement strand
CTTAATACGCTAAACTTCTTGTATAGTAAAAATAAAACCATTAAGGCATTAAGGTACATTAAGAAAACCCTTAACACATTTAACTTCTTAATGGTTCAAAAAAAATAAAACCATTAAGGCATTAAGACACATTAAGAGGAAACCTTAATACGCTAAACTTCTAGTATAGTAAAAATAAAACCATTAAGGCATTAAGGTACATTAAGAAAACCCTTAATACACTTAACTTCTTAATGGTTCAAAAAAAATAAAACCATTAACTCATTAAGGCACATTAAGAGGAAACCTTAATACGCTAAACTTCTAGTATAGTAAAAATTAAACCATTAAGGTACATTAAGAAAACCCTTAATACACTTAACTTCTTAATGGTTCAAAAAATACTACCATTAAGGCATTAAGTTACATTAAGAGAACCTTAAGGCAATTAACTTCTTAATGGTAAAAAATGTTTTATATTATTTCAACTCTTTTAAAATTTCTTGTACTGCCTTTTCTATTTGAGGATCTTTACCAAGCATTCTGTCTGTAAATGTATTTTTTATAAAGATATCGGGAGCAACACCTGTCTTTTCTAAATCTTTACCATCCAAAGTGAAACAACCCCACGATGGTAAGCGAACAGATGAACCATCGACTAATGATGCAGCTGAAGTAAAGATGATCCATCGATATGTTTCTGTGCCGATAATTTTTCCTAAGCCTAATGCTTTGAATCCGGCAGATGTCATTTCGCCATCGCTAAGAGTTTGTTCATTTATCAGTACTACTATTGGTTTGGCAGCAGGAGCAAAATTGGGCTGAGGGCTTAATTTACCGTTTCTATATCGCCAATTCAAATAAGGTTTTTGGGAAAGAAACTGTAAAACTTTATCATGGACATTGCCACCTGTATTATAACGCAGGTCTAATATCAGCGCATCTTTCTTCGCCACAGAATCACTTACCATATCGCGTTCAAATTTATCCAGAGAACTTTCGCCCATGTCACGCATATATACATACCCAATTTTGTTTTGGCTAAGGCTATTAACTCTTTGGCGATTATTGTCTTCCCACATGGAATACAATAATGAAGCAGTAGTGTTATAAGATGTGGGTTTAATCTTTACATTAAACTCAGACTGGTTTCTTTTGAAAGTCAATGTTAATTCATTGGGTATATTCGGTTGTGAAAAATAGAATTCTCTATTTTGCTTGCTGTCTATTCGTGTATTATTCACAGCAACCAAGAGGTCGCCTTTTTGAATTCGGCCATCTGCAAAATCCGCAACATCATTTTTTACTGTATAGTCCACCGTATAGGGAGCTTCATTTTGAAAAATTATTCCGGTTGAAGCCGTTATAGTTTTATACAATGTACTTTCTTCGGCTCCATTGCTGTTGAATCCATAATGTGATGTATTGAGCTCGCCCATCATATTGTTGAGTAATTTACGAATGTCATCTCTGTTTTCTACAAAAGGAAGAAATGCAGCATAACGCTGTTTTACTTCTTCCCAATTAATTTTATTAAAGTTGACGTCATAGTAGTTTTCGTCTAACACAGCCATGCTTCATAAAACATTTGCTCAAATTCATTTTTAAGATTTTTAGCGAATGAATTATCAATGCTTATCTTTTCAGCACTGTTGCTACTTAAGTTTAATTTGATAATATCTCCTTGTATGAGTGCGTATTGATTATTTTTTTGCAAACTGAAGCTACTTACAAATCCTTCAGCACCTTTTATTTTTTCAGTTTTAGATTCTTCAAAAGGCTCTTCGATAAGTTGCCAAAGTGCCATTTTCCCATTTTCGTGATTGGAAGAAAATAAAATTCTTGTTTTTTCTCCTTCTTTCAAAACTTGTACATTTTCTTGACTGCCAAAGGCCGGGCCTACTTGTTCAAGCCGATCCATCATGTTATTGAAATTGATTTTTACAACCTGTTTATCTGTTTGAGCAATAGAGGCAGTAATATTTTTTTGAGTTGTATCCTTTTTCTTTTGTACAAACAATGAATCATACATATCGCTGGCAAATGGTTTTTCTATTTTCTCCAATGCCATTCTATAAACTTTTGCATCCTGCATTCCGTATGGATAAGTTGGATTCTTTCGGTCGCTTACAAAATAAATATATTTTCCATCCGGCGACCATACCGGATCTTGCTCGGATACGCCGGTGTTTGTAATGTTAAAAATTTTATTATCGCTAAGTCTTATTAGAAAAATATCAGATTCAAAATTTCTTATCGCATTATACATTACATATTTATCATCGGGAGAAAATGAAGGTGTAGCACTGTTCAATCCCCATATTTCATCGGTAGTCAATAAATTAGTTTTTAATGTATTGCAATCCAGTATTCTGATTTCGTTGTTGCCGCTTAAATAAACTGCTTTTGATTTATCGGAATTGAAACTGAAAGAGCGATCGTTTTTCGACACGTTGGTTATTTGCTTTTGTTGTGCCGCTATATCACTTGCATTGATGGTGTATGTGTTTTTAAATCCTTTGTTGGTTTGTGTAAATAAAACAGTTTCATTGTCTTTGAGCCAATACACTTCTACAACTCTTTCATTAGATTGTGTTGCTAACTCACGTACAAATTTTCCTTTATTGTCACTTACTAAAAGCCGACCACGTGATACGAATGCTAGCTTTTTACCGTCAGGGGAAACTTCAAAGTTGCTGATATTTTTATTGGTGGAATAAGGCTTCTCGGCAGAAATAGTATTACTGGTATAGCCTTTTAGAGGTATTAATTTACTTTGCTTTGAAGCAATATTGTAAATGTATAATTGAAAATCTTTTTCAAACACTACATCTGTTCCATCTGCATTTACATAAGGTCGCATGATGGATGTTTTAAAATTGGTTAGCGCAACTTTTTTATCACCATTGAATGTATATAAATTATACTGTCCGTTTGCTTCATCAGAGATGAAATATATTTTGCCGTTTTTGTCTATACTCACAGACATATCTTTCCCCTGCCAATCTGTATATTTTTTATAGGAGCCTGTTTTTAGATTGTAGGATTGAATTTCAGGATTGAAAGCGCCTTTGTAACCAATTCTGTTGTAGAAATTGATACTTTCCCAACTGTCATCAAAAAATATTTCACCGGTTTGTGGATGTTCAAAAGCATTGTGTGTGTAATCAAAATAATTTTTACTGAATACACGTAGTGGTGTGCTGCCGTCAATATTTATTTTGTAAGTACTCATACGGTCGTATCGGTTGCTGGTAAAATAAATCCACTTGCTATCCCATGACCATGACTCTACCATATCATTGGCTGAATGAAAAGTGAGTCTTTTAATTTCACCTCCATTCGTTGGCATAATATAAATATCAGCATTGCCAAACTGAGTATTACTAAATGCAATCCAATTACCATCGGGCGATACTTTTGGTCTATCGCTTATGCCTTGTAGTGCTGTAATCTGGCTGGCGAAACCTCCATCGGTAGCTGCACGCCATAAATTATTATTGTAACTAAAAATTACTTCATTGCCTTTTGGTGTAAGGGTAGGAGAGGAAACAAAGTAGAATGATTTTTGTGTGTGTGCAGCAAAATATATGAATGCTGCAAAAAAAGAAAATACATATTTCAATTTCATGGTGATGAGTTTTATTTTAGACTAAGGTTGAAAGTAGTTAAAAAAAAAATGGAATTTGGAGGTGCTTCATTGCTTCTTTACAAATGGCAAATTTTGAGGAAGAGCGTCGTTATCTCGTTCCCAATTCTATTACTGCACAATCTTTTATTTCTTTACCATCGATTACAAATCGTAGTAGTGTTCTCACTTTGTGCCAGCCATGTTTTCCTGCAGCACCGGGATTCATGTACAGGCAATTTATTTTATCATCATACATCACTCTTAAAATATGCGAATGGCCGCTGATGAATAATTGCGGTTGTTGAATTTGTAATTCCTTTTTCGTTTCTGTATTATATTTAGGAGGATAACCACCGATGTGCCTCATCATTACTTTTACACCTTCGCACATAAAAACAAGTTGTTCGGGACAAATAGCACGAATATTTTGGTCATCAATATTTCCAAACACTCCTTTAAAAGGTTTAAAATTTTTTAAGGGATCGAGCACATTATTGCCAAAATCACCCGCATGCCAGATTTCATCACATTCTTTAAAATGTTGAATTATGTTTTCATCCAAAAAGCCGTGTGTGTCCGACAAAAGGCCTATCCTTTTCATAGAAGTTTAATATATTTGGAGTGTAAATCTAAACAACAAATCAAAATCCGGTATATAGATTTTGTTTTATGCCATTTCATAGAAACTTTACATACTACATCGATAAGCGGAAATGGAAATATTATTTCCTGATGGTGTCTATAGAGTCAGAGCAGTGTTAAAGATGAATTTTCACTTATTCTTTTTTTAATTCTTAAAACAATAAATATTATGGCTCACTATTATAAATTGGGGAACATTCCTCATAAGCGTCATACTCAGTTTAGAAAACCGGATGGCAGTCTTTATCACGAACAATTAGTTTCTACCGAAGGTTTCAGTGATGATTATTCTTTACTGTATCATTGCCATCCGCCTACAATGATTGTAAAAACTGAAGCACAAGTGGATGTCAGTCCGCAGATAGCAGAAGAAAAAATGTTAAAGCATCGCTGCTTTGAAGGCTTCAATATAAAGCCCGGTGGCGAATATTTGCAAAGCCGTGTTCCTGTTTTGGTAAATGATGATTGTCACATTGTATTGGCAGCTCCGCAAAGTGGGACTAAAGATTATTTTTATAAAAACACTGATGGCGATGAAATGATTTTTGTGCACGAAGGGAGTGGTGTTGTGAAAACTCAGTTTGGAAAACTGCCTTTTAGTTATGGAGATTATATAGTGCTGCCAAGAGGTACAATTTATCAAATAGAATTCAATGATGATAAAAACCGTCTTTTTATTGTAGAAGCATTTTCTCCATTGCGTTATCCCAAGCGCTATATGAGTAGATTCGGGCAGTTGATGGAGCATTCTCCATACTGTGAAAGAGATATTCGCCCACCTCAGGATTTGGAAACGCATGATGTGAGCGGAGATTTTTTGATCAAAGCAAAAAAGAAAGGTATGTTATACGGCCTGCATTATGGTACACACCCTTTCGATGTTACCGGTTGGGATGGATGCTGCTATCCATATATTTTTTCTATTCATGATTTTGAACCGATAACCGGAAGAGTACATCTGCCGCCGCCTATTCATCAAACTTTTGAAACCAATTCTTTTGTAGTTTGTTCTTTTGTACCAAGGCTGTATGATTATCATCCGTTATCCATTCCTGCTCCATATCATCATAGCAATATTGATAGCGATGAGTTATTGTATTATGTGGATGGTGAGTTTATGAGTCGTAAGCACGTTACGAAGGGCATGATAACTTTGCATCCTGCAGGCATACCGCACGGGCCGCATCCGGGTGCAATAGAAAGAAGTATAGGAGCAAAGGAAACCAAAGAACTTGCAGTGATGGTGGATACCTTCCGGCCATTGAAAGTTACAAAGCAAGCATTGGAAATCGAGAATAAAGATTATATAATGAGTTGGGCTGAGTAGTCTTTTTAAATGATTTTAAGTAGAGGAGGTGTCCATAGCAAGATGCCTCCTTTTTAGATTTACAGAAATATTTTCTTTTTTTGTTTGTCAATTCTTCTTTACATTAGATGTATTAAAACTTTTATTATGCTTAAACTCAATGAACTCAAACAGGGAAATTTGGTAATGGTCAATGATGAAGGTGTTTTAAGGGAAGGGAGAGTAACAGACATCAGCCATGCAGATAATCAGGTACTGCTGAATAATGGTATTCAAGAATTCTGGTTCAATCCCGAGGATCTATCAGCTATTGCATTGGATGAAAAGCAACTTTTCAATCTTGGGTTCACAGGTGAGGCATTTGAAAATGGTATGAAGTACAAAAAAGAAGCAGTAAGATTAGTAACGCCTCAAAAAAATGATTTTACGCATATAGAAATGTGGTATAGAGAAGATAGGAGAAGTTTTCATGCACCTTTGAAAGTACACGAATTACAAAACCTCTATTACGATATGACAAAAGTCTATTTAGAGAAGGCTTAAGCATTGATTTTCAGTGCTTTTTTGCTGTTTTACAAAGGTTATCCCCATAATATTAAAAAATTGCATACTTTTTTCTTTTTTAGGGTGTAAGGTCTTACCTTTGCCGCCCTGAACGAAGTTCGCTGATGAATAATTGAATTCATTTTTTCATCAATTGATTTTGAGTTCATTAAAAAAAGTATGTCGAAACAACCCTTAATTAAGCAAGACGGAGTGATATTAGAAGCATTGTCTAATGCTATGTTTCGGGTGAAGTTGGAAAATGGCCATGAAATATTGGCTACTATTTCTGGAAAAATGAGAATGCACTATATCCGTATTCTTCCCGGAGATAAAGTGGGCGTAGAATTATCGCCATACGATTTGACAAGAGGTAGAATTAATTTTAGGTATAAATAGTTGATCGCAAAAAAATAAAAAAATGAAAGTAAGGGCATCCATTAAGAAAAGAAGTGCAGACTGCAAGATTGTACGTCGCAAAGGCAAGCTGTACATTATTAACAAAAAGAATCCTCGCTTTAAGCAGCGTCAAGGATAATTTTAATTCAATAAACAAAAAAATATAATCAAAGAATATGGCTCGTATTGCCGGTGTAGATTTACCGAAAAACAAAAGAGGAGAAATTGGTCTTACTTATATTTATGGTATTGGCCCATCTACCGCTAAGTACATTCTTACTAAGAATAATATTGATGTAAACAAAAAAGTAAGTGAATGGAATGATGATGAGTTAAACCTCATCCGTAGTACCATCACGGACGAATTGAAAGTTGAAGGTCAATTGCGTTCTGAAGTGCAAATGAGCATCAAGCGTTTGTTGGATATCGCTTGTTACCGCGGGCTTCGTCATCGTAAAGGATTACCCGTTCGTGGTCAGCGTACAAAGACTAACAGTCGTACCAGAAAAGGTAAGAGAAAAACAGTTGCCGGTAAGAAGAAGGCAGCTAAGAAATAAGCTATCAGCCCAAAGCTGATGGCTTTTGGCTTTTAATAAATGCACCAATAAATACTGAACTGTTTTCGGATACCCGGTGCAGGCGGAGAATCGGTTCAGGTTCCAATGAAAATTTGGAATGATTTTTTAAAAAGTAATAGAATACCTCAGAACAAAAATTATGGCAAAAGTAAAAGCACAATCGCAACAGCAAAGCGCCAAAACTGCTTCAAAGAAAAGAGTAGTAAAGGTGGATGCTTATGGAGATGCACACATTTCAGCTACTTTCAACAACATTATCGTAAGTCTAACCAACAAAACAGGGCAAGTAATCAGTTGGAGTAGCGCAGGCAAAATGGGTTTCAGAGGCTCAAAAAAGAACACCCCTTATGCAGCACAGATGGCCGCAGCAGATGCTGCTAAAGCAGCTTTTGATGCAGGATTGAAAAGAGTAGATGTGTATGTAAAAGGACCTGGATCAGGTCGTGAAGGAGCAATTCGTTCTCTTTCTCAATCAGGTATTGAAGTAGTAATGATTAAGGATGTAACGCCATTGCCACACAATGGTTGTCGTCCTCCAAAGAAAAGAAGAGTTTAATCTTCAAACCTTCGGGTTTGAAAAGACATATTGAATCGCCAGGATTCATTCATTTATTTAAAAGGTGACTGATTAATTTTTACCGCTTTCAACGATCAGTTCACCGGTTTTTAAAAAGCGGAAATGAATAAAAAACTATGGCAAGGTACAACGGTCCAAAGACCAAGATTTCTCGCATTTTTGGCGAACCTATTTTAGGTAATGGTAAATGGCTGACTAAAAACAGCAACCCTCCCGGACAACACGGTGAGAAGCGTAAGCGTAAAACTTTAGGTGAATATGCTTTACAGCTTCGTGAAAAGCAAAAAGCAAAATACACTTATGGTATTTTGGAAAAGCAATTCCGTAGAACATTTGAAGAAGCTGCTCGTCGCAGAGGTGTAACAGGTGAAAACCTGATTAAACTTTGTGAAGCTCGCTTAGACAATACTGTTTTCCGTATGGGTATCGCTCCAAGTCGTCCTGCTGCACGTCAGTTGGTAAGTCACAAACACATTGAAGTAAATGGTGAAGTGCTAAACGTTCCATCTTATCAGATGAAGCCGGGTGATGTAATCACAATTAAAGAAAGCAGCAAGTCAAAAACAACACTTACCAGCGCAATGCGTGAGAAGAATCCTAAGTTCAGTTGGCTCGATTGGAGTGAAACTGAAATGAAAGGAACTTTCATCACCTATCCTGAAAGAGAAAGTGTTCCTGAAAACATCAAAGAACAATTGATTGTGGAGTTATACTCTAAGTAATTTTTTTTGATTGACATCAGTGGAAATCTAAAAATTGTAAACCTGCCTGTGTCATAACAGGTGTAAAATCTAAAATTTTCAATATGGCTATTTTAAATTTTCAGAAGCCCGATAAAATTATATTGCAAAAAGCAAATGATTTTGATGCTCAGTTTGAATTCCGCCCATTAGAGCCCGGATATGGCGTAACGATTGGTAATGCTTTAAGAAGAGTATTACTTAATTCCTTAGAAGGTTATGCTATCATCGGAGTAAAAATTGAAGGCGTAGAACATGAGTTTGCTACCATGAAAGGTATCAGCGAAGATGTAGTAGAAATTATTCTTAATCTAAAGCAAGTTCGTTTCAAAAAAATTGCTGAACATGATGTAACGAATGAGAAGATCATACTTTCTATAAAAAATAAAACTGAATTTACAGCAGGAATGATTGGAGAAGGTACTCATACTTTCCAGATTATGAATCCGGATATGTTGATTTGCACATTGGATTCATCTGCACGTATGGATGTTGAATTGACAATTGGTAAAGGTCGCGGTTATGTTCCTGCCGAAGAGAATAAGCCAAAAGAAGCAGTATTGGGCTATATTCCTGTAGATGCTATTTACACGCCGATTAAGAATGTAAAATACACGATTGAAAACACTCGTGTGGAGCAAAGAACAGACTTTGAAAAACTCATTATGGAAGTTTCTACCGATGGTACTATTCATCCGGAAGAAGCCGTAAAACAAGCTTCACGTATTCTGATTCAACATTTGATGATCATTACTGATGAGAACATCACTTTTGATAATAAAGAAGAGAAGAAAGAAGATATCGTTGATGAACAAACTTTACAATTGCGTAAAGTATTGAAGACTCCATTGGAAGATTTAGATCTTTCTGTAAGAGCCTTCAATTGCTTGAAAGCTGCAAAGATTAATTCACTCAGCGAATTGGTACAATACGAGCAGGAAGACCTGATGAAGTTCCGCAACTTTGGTCAGAAATCTCTTTCTGAAATTGAACAAGTATTGACTGAGAGAGGTTTACATTTTGGTATGGATTTACCAAAATTGGGAATCGATCCAAGCGAATTTTAATCAATCATACATCTCGCCACAGGCAAAATGTAATTTTTAATCATGTAGGTTGTAATTCCTGACACGGTACAACTGAAATAAAACTTAAATGTTATGCGTCACGGAGACAAAGTAAAAAATCTGGGCAGAAAGAAAGCTCATAGAGAAGCCCTTTTAAGTAATCTTGCTTGCCAACTTATCGAGCACAAGAGAATCGTAACTACATTGGCTAAAGCAAAAGCTTTGAGAGTATATGTAGAGCCTCTAATCACAAAAGGCCGTACAAATACTACACATCAGCGCAGAGTCGTATTCAGCTACTTACAAGATAAAGAAGCTGTTACAGAACTATTCAGCACTGTTGCTGAGAAAATAGCAGGCCGCCCGGGTGGTTATACTCGTATTATCAAATTGGGTGCTCGTACCGGTGATAATGCAGAAACAGCAATGATTGAGTTGGTTGACTTCAACGAAATCTACGGTAAAGGAAAAGGAGAAGAAAAAGCTACTGCTAAGAAAACAACACGTCGTTCAAGCAGTAAGAAAAAAGCAGAAACTACTGCTACTGATGCTCCTGCTACTGACGCTAAAGCTGCAGAATAATTTTCATCAGAAATTAAAACGAATAATAACAGGCCGTCTCTTTTTTAGAGATGGCCTTTTTTTGGGAGTATAATGGTGTATATGTTTTTTCACTTGTTTTAAAATACCGCTACCTTTAGGATGCAATAAGGTATCTACAAAAACAATTTTATGAAAACAAAAACCAGTATAAAGACATTAGTTGTGTTTTTGTCAATGAGTATATTACTCATAACAAATTATCATTGCAAAAGCAGCTCCTCCAAGGATAAAGAAGGAATAGAGGCTGAAACTGAAGGCGAACATGATAAGTATGATGGGCCTGCTATGATCGCTCAAATGGAATATGAACGAACTATTGACCCCACACTTGGACGTGTGCCACGTGAAAGATTGATAAATGCTTTGCAGGAAACGGATGTTGCAAGAGAAAATGCTACTTATAGATTAGCCGGCTATGGCAACTGGATAGAAAGAGGGCCTAACAGCGACGCCGTAGGAGCATCAAATGGAAATACAAGAGCTAACAATGGGGTTACTGCCGGTAGAGTGAGAGCAGTTTGGATAGATTTGAATGATGCTACGCAAAAAACAGCTTGGGTAGGTGGTGTGGACGGTGGCATTTGGAAAACGACTGATATAACAACTTCACCGGCAAACTGGATACCGGTTAATGACTTCTTCAGCAATATGGCTATTACAGGCATTACGCAAAGCCCCGCCAATAAAAACATAATGTATTTCTGCACCGGCGAATGGGTTTATAATATTGATGCAGTAAGAGGTGATGGTATCTTTAAAAGTACAGATGGTGGCGCAACGTGGGCTCAATTAACTAATACGAAGAGTAATTCAAATTTTGCATATTGCAGCAAAATTTTATGTGACAATGCAGGCAATGTTTATGTTACAACAAGAAAAGGTGTTTTCCGATCTACAGATGCCGGTCTAAATTGGACAGATATAAGCCCAATTGGATATGCAAATTATGATTTTAGTGATATGGAACTTAGTAGCACCGGAAGATTACACGTAAGTGCTGGACAGATAAGTACTTGTGCATACCGTTATACAGACAATCCTGCTGCGGCTACACCTACTTGGACAGCGCCTACCTCAGGCTATCCGACAAGTTCTATACGCATTGAGTTAGGTTGTGTAGGTAATACACTTTATGCATTACCTGCAGATGCTTTTTATAAAGTGCCTACAATTTATAAATCAACAGATGGAGGTTCTAATTGGGCTGCTACCTCAGGCGCACCTACATCCGATTGGATGGGTGGAGGAACTTATGGACAAGCATGGTATAATATAGGCATAGATGTAGATCCTTCAAATGCCAATATCGCTGTTGTAGGAGGTTTAGAGCCTTATAAAACTACTGATGGAGGTGTAACCTGGACAAAGTTGGCGAACTGGTATGGCACTTCGGGCCAATATGTACATGCCGATATTCATTTTATAAAAATTTATGGAACGGGTTCTTCCAATCTTTTATTCGGTTCTGATGGGGGAGTATTTTTTAGTAGTGATGCCGGAACAACGATAAGAGATCGGAATGTAGGGTTAAGAATTAAGCAGTTTTATTCTGTTGCCATACATCCATCTACAACCAATTATTTTTTGGCAGGTGCACAGGATAATGGCAGTCATCAGTTGACGAGTTCAGGATTGGGAGCATCTGTTGAAGTGACAGGTGGCGATGGAGCTTTTGTGCATATAGATCAGAATGAACCACAATATCAGTTTACATCTTATGTACGAAATAATTATAGAAGAAGTACAGATGGTGGAGCAACGTGGAGCCAGATAAATATTTCAAGCAATGGCCAATTTATCAATCCAACAGATTATGATAATAGTGCTAATATTATGTATTGTGCTAACTCTCCGGGTACATATCTGCGATGGACTGATCCACAAACAAGTAGTACAAATGCAAGCATCACAATCCCTGAATTTAATGGAAACTCAGTGACAGCAATTAAGGTTTCACCATATACAACCAACACAGTTTATTTTGGCACTAGAAACGATATCGGATCAACAAGAATTTGCAGAGTAGATAATGCTAATACAATTACAAGTGGTAGTGCAGGGCTAAATATAAGTACCGGCCTTCCAACTAACGTATATACTTCATGTATTGATGTGGGCACCAATGATAACAACCTTATGGTTTGCTTTTCTAACTATGGAGTAAACAATGTTTGGGTTTCATCCAATGGTGGAACGAGTTGGTCTGCAATTGATGGCAACTTGCCGGATATGCCTGTACGTTGGTGTATGTTTGTACCCGGCGATAATACAAGAGCTATTATTGCAACAGAAACAGGAGTATGGCTAACGCAACAAATTAATGGAGCTAGTACAGTTTGGATGGCAAGCCCTTCTTTTCCCACAGTACGTACAGATATGTTGCAATATAGACCATCAGACAAATTGATAGCTGCAGCTACTCATGGTAGAGGATTATGGACACAAGGTCTTTTGAGTGTATTGCCTTTAAATAATTTTGTGCTTCGCGGAAGGTTGGTAAACGCTACCGCCGAATTAAATTGGGATTTTCAAGAAGCGGATGCAAATGGAAAATTCACAATCGAATATTCTATTGACGGCATTCATTATTCAGAAGGAGGCTTAATAAATGTTCAATCGGGTAAAGAGAATTATTCTTTCACTCATCGTCCACCTGCATCTAAGATTTTTTATAGAGTGAAACACGTCAATACTTCGGGTAAAATAATTTATACAAATGTGGTGCGTTTATTCAAATCTAATAATGCTGAAATTCTTTCCATTTCTTCATTATATCCTAATCCGGTAATGAATAACATAACCCTTTCTTTTGCAAATGCAGAAAAAGGAAAAGTAACTTATATGGTAACGAATCTTTCGGGCCAAACGGTTTGGAGAAAAGAAGAGTCATTGAGCTATAGTGGTGTAAATTCCCGCACTTGGGATATGAGTGCCTTGAAGTCGGGTGCTTATTTATTTACCATTTATATGGGTAATGAAAAAACTACACAAAAGTTCGTGAAACAATAATAAAGTGTTTTTTGACAAGAAATGTCTCAGTCAAAATTTGAGGCATTTTTTGTTTATGAAGTGTTGAAAGAATTTTTTAAATCGTAACGGTTGTTTCAGTTTCTTTGCAAAATCTTTCTTCAAAAATGTCTGAACAATCTACTCCAGCTGTTTTATTACTTGCAGATGGAACAATCGCACACGGATTTGCCTTTGGCGCAATCGGTACTACTACCGGTGAAATTTGTTTTACCACCGGAATGACGGGCTATCAAGAGGTTTTTACTGACCCAAGTTTCTTTGGTCAAGTATTGATTATGAATAGCGCTCATATTGGAAACTACGGCGTAAAGGATGATGATGTGGAATCCGATTCCATTAAAATAAATGGATTGATTGGTAGAAATTTGGAAAAGGATTATAGCCGTAAATTGGCTAATGACTCATTGGATGAGTATCTGAAAAAAAATAATGTTGTTTCTATTAAAGGTGTGGACACAAGAGCATTGGTAGCACACATTCGTACAAAAGGTGCGATGAACTGTATTATCTCCTCTGAAACAACTGATATTAATATTCTGAAAGAAAAATTGGCTGCTGTGCCGGATATGAATGGCCTTGAATTAGCCAGTAAAGTAAGTACAAAAGAAAGTTACGAATTAGGCGATTCAAAAGCAGCAATTAGAATTGCTGTGATGGATTACGGCGTAAAAAGAAATATACTTCAATGCCTTGCAGCAAGAGGCGCATATCTTAAAGTGTTTCCTGCTAAAACATCTTTTGAAGAAGTAAAAGCATTTAATCCGGATGGCTATTTTATTTCCAATGGGCCGGGCGATCCTGCACCAATGGATTATGCTATTGACACATTGAAGAAAATTATAAATGAGCACAAGCCTCTTTTTGGAATTTGTTTAGGTCATCAATTACTCGCATTAGCGAATGATGTTCCCACTTTCAAAATGCATCATGGTCACAGAGGATTGAATCACCCCGTAAAAAATATACAAACAGGTCGATCAGAAATCACTACACAAAATCATGGTTTTGGTATTGATCCTGATGCAGCTGCCAAATCAGATAAAATTGAAATCACACACGTAAATCTTAACGATAAAAGCATTGAAGGAATCCGTATAAAAGGGAAGCCTGCTTTCTCTGTACAATATCATCCTGAAGCAACTCCCGGTCCACACGACAGTCGCTATTTATTTGATGATTTTATAAATCTGATCAAAGCGAATCAAGCAAATTGATTTGTTTTTGAAAAGCAGTTGTTCGCTTGTTCACTTTCCAATATCTTGCTGCTTCATATCAGTAAGAGCAATGTACCCTCAATTAGAGACAGACAGATTTTATCTTAAAAAAATAGAACGGGAAGATCAGCCATTCATCTTTGAAGGCTTGAGCCATCCGATGGTGATTCCATTTTACGGAGTTCGTTATTACACGCTGAAGGCTACAAAAAGTCAGATGGAATTTTATGAGCATATTTGGAATGAACAAACAGGCTGTTGGTGGAAGATTGTGCAGAAAGATACGGGTAAGTCGGTGGGTGCCTGTGGTATGAATTTTTATAATGCAATGCAAGAAAAAGCCGAAATTGGATATTGGCTTTTGCCCAAATATTGGAAACAAGGTATTATGCAAGAAGTGCTACCGGAAATGATAAATCATTTATTTGCAACTTGGAAATTGAAAAAGATAGAAGCAGTGATTGAAGAAGGAAATACAGCAAGTATGCAACTAACTAAAAAATTAGGATTTAAATTTGAAGGAAATTCAACCGAAAAGTCTGTAAAAGAAGGAAGGAAAATTAATTTGCAGCTTTTCAGTCTATTCAAGAAGGAGTTATCATAATTGTTTAATTTCGAAAAACAAAAAGCAGGTTTATATCTAATATAAAATTGAAAAATGAAAATTGCAATTATCAACGGGCCCAATCTGAATCTTTTGGGCAAAAGAGAAACTTCTGTTTATGGAAATATTTCATTTGAAGAATACTTTGAACTGTTGAAGAAAAAACATTCTTCTATTACATTGCATTATTTTCAAAGTAATGTAGAAGGTGAATTGATAAATGAATTACAAAGAATAGGGTTTGATTTTGATGGCATCATCTTTAATCCGGGAGGATACACACATACATCTGTTGCAATTGGCGATGCAGTAGCGGCCATTTCTGCTCCGGTTATTGAAGTACATATATCCAATGTACATGCAAGGGAAGAATTCAGAAAAATTTCTCATATCAGTGCTAAAGCAGCTGGTAGTATTATTGGTCTTGGATTACAGGGTTACGAATTGGCGCTTCACTGTTTTATTTCAAGACAAAGTAGTGATACCAATCAGTAATTGAGTTAAGCAGTATCAGTTTTCAATCAACAATAGATTATAGTTTTGCATTTATGAAATGCCGATAAGCAATGCATACCGACTGGGAATGCTTATTTAGACATTCTATGTGATAAAAATGTTACCGACAAAGCCGGTAAACTAAAAATAAATACATGAAAATTCCTATTGTTTACAAATCAGCAGCAGAAGCGTTATCTATCGTAAAACCGGGATTTAGAATTTATGTACAAGGAAGTGCACAGACGCCGAACTTTCTGTTAAAAGAGCTTGCCAATCAATCTAACAGGTTATACAATATTGAATTGGTTTTTATTTCTGTGTATGGAGATATCTATGTGGACAAGCCGGAGTATGCAGGCATTTTTCATGTCAATTCAATGTTTGTTTCAGAATCTATTCGGAAAAGTGTCAATGAAGGCCGTGCCGATTATATTCCTGTTTTCTTGAGTGAAATCCCCGAGTTGTTTAAAAGAAATATTCTTCCATTGGATGTTGCCTTAGTACAAGTTTCCCCACCGGATAGTCATGGGTATTGCTCTTTAGGAGTTTCTGTAGATATTGCTCGCTCGGCAGTGAATACTGCAAAGCAAATCATCGCACAGATAAATCCCAATGTTCCCCGTACGCATGGAGATGGATTGATACACAGTAGCCGATTTCATAGTATGGTGTATTGTGAAGATCCATTGCACGAAGCTAATTTTGGCGAGAAGGTTGGGGATAATGAAAGAAAAATTGCACACTTTGTTTCTTCATTGATCGAAGATAGAAGCACACTGCAAATGGGAATCGGCTCAATTCCGGATGCTGTATTACAATCGCTTTCAGGCCACAAAGATCTTGGTGTGCATACAGAAATGTGCTCGGATGGCATTATAAACTTATTCGAAAAGGATGTGATAAATAATAAGTATAAACAACTGCATCCGAATAAAACAGTAACAGGCTTTGCATTGGGTACTCGCAGATTATATGATTACGTAAATGATAATCCTGCATTTCAATTTTTAGATATTGATTATGTGAATGATCCGCATAACATCAGGCGTATTAATAATATGGTAGCCATTAACAGTGCTGTTGAAATTGATATTACCGGACAAATTTGTGCTGACTCTATCGGCACATATCAATACTCCGGCGTAGGTGGCCAAATGGATTTTTTGAGAGGTGCTGCATTAAGTGAGGGTGGGAAGCCGATTATTGCATTACCTTCCAGAACAGCAAAAGGAATTTCAAGAATTGTTCCGGTATTGAAACCAGGAGCCGGTGTGGTGACCACTCGGGCACACGTACATTATGTAGTTTCAGAATATGGTATCGCTTATTTGTTCGGGAAGAATCTAAGACAAAGAGCAAAAGCATTGATCAATATTGCACACCCCGATGACCGTGAGGCTCTCGAAAAGGCCTGCTTTGAACGGTTTAAAATATTTTAATGCTGATTTTCGGCACTCACTATTTAATTCCTGTATATTGTTTAATTTGGTGCGGTAAAACTAAACACCTAACCAATTATGAAAAAAATATTTCTTTTTCTTGCTCTGATTTCTACGATTACTTCCATAGCACAACAAAAGGGAGGAATGAGCCCGAAACAAATCGCCGAGCGAAACAAGCCGGGCACAGTAATGATTCTGGCTACATTTAAAGGAACAGTCAAATCAGCTAAACCTTATGTTGATGAAGCTGCTCTTGGCAAATTAGCTTTACAAATCAAACAACAATTGGAGGCAGCAGGCAATTTCTCTACAGAATTATTCTGGACAACATATATAAAAGCTTTTAGTGAACATGTAGATCAATATATGTATAAGAGCGATGAAATAATGAGTGAAGAATTGAACACTACAATGTTAGGATCCGGTTTTGTAATTACACCCGATGGTTATGTGGTAACGAATGCACACGTTATTGATGCAAGTGATGAATCCACCAAGCAATCTTTTGCGCAGCAGGCATTTGCAAAAATTATCAATCAAGATATCGCTGATATTGAAACGTCAATGGGACGAAAAGCCACCGATGAGGAAGTGAAGTCTTTAACCGACGCAGAGAGTTGGTATTTCAGTCAGACCCTGACTGTTGATGAAATTAAAACGGAATATAGTGTAATACTTGGTGTAACCGGAAAAGATGGTGCAATCGTTCCAATGACTGTTCCTGCTCAAGTGGTTACTCGTGGTGAACCGATTCCGGGAAAAGATGTAGCTATTTTAAAATTACAAGACAAGCATACGTATCCTACTATTCGTATTGGAGATGATACACAAATGTCCACCGGTGATCCGGTTTACGTATTAGGCTATCCCGGTGTAGCTACTTTTCATCCTTTGATTTCTGAAGAGTCAATGACAGAAGCTACTTTAACAACAGGGCTCGTAAGTGCTCGGAAGAAAATGAAAGGTGGCTGGGATGTTTTACAAATAGATGCGGCGATTACACATGGTAACAGTGGTGGCCCTGTAATGAATGATAAAGGCGAAGTGATAGGCTTGGCTACTTTTGGTAGCGCAGATGAACAACGAGGACAAGAAGTGCAGGGAATGAATTTTATTGTGCCTGCAACCATTGTAAAAGAATTTTTGGAGAAAGGAAATGTGAAGCCTGCAATGAGTGATATTTCTTTGGCTTATGAAGCTGCTATGAATTTATTTGATAAATCGAGTTTTAAAAAAGCTTTGAAAAAATTTCAAGAAGTAAAAGAAATGAATCCATCTTTCCCTTTTATTGATAAGTATATCAAAGACACGCAAACAAATATTGATAAAGGATTGGATAAAGGGGGTGATGGTATTGATACTTTGTATTATTATATCGGTGGCGGAGCAGTAGCATTGATTGCACTAATTGCTATAATGATGAAGAGGAAGAAAAAGACTGCTTAGGTTACAATATAGCAAGATAAAAAAAGAGAGAATGGGTTTCCATTCTCTCTTTTGATTTTTATAAAATACCTCACTTACTAATCTCTCTCCGGTTCAAAATTTCTGAACTCAAAACCGGATGAAGGCTTTTTAACATCCTTTTTCTTTTTCATCCAGTCAGGATCTTTTTTGATGCCTTGCACATCATCTAATTTAGCAACAAAGAGGCTGCGACCGTGAGTGGCCAATACTATTTCATTCTCCGTTTGTTGAATGGCAATATCATGTACAGAAACGGCTTTGGGCATGCCTGCATTCCATAACATAAAACTATTGCCTCGGTCAAAACTTACATATAAGCCACCATCTGTACCTACATATAGAATGTTCTCATCTTTCGGGTCTTCTCTTACTACATTGATAGATTCCATTGGTAAATCTTTGCCTATTTGTCTCCAAGTGTTTCCGTAATTTTCACTGATATAAAGATAGGGGGCAAAATTGTCATCACGATAGCCGTTTAATGAAACAAAAGCTCTTGATTCTTTATATTGAGATGCGATGATGCGGCTCACCCATAATTTATTAGTTTGTAATTTATTTTCTGATTTTTCTTCTTTTGATTTTTTGTTATCTTTTTTTATTTTCTTTTCTGCTGTTGCCTCAGTTTCATTTAATTGTTCCCAAGTGCTGCCGCCATCATAAGAGCGATGAATATTCCCATCATCTGTGCCGGCGTATAATAAACCGAATCTTAATGGTGATTCGTGAATGGAAGTAATCGTGCCATAAGGAACATTGCCGGCAATCTTACCATTGGAAAGGTCAGTACTCATCACAATCATTGTATCGCCTTTATTGAGTGAACGATAAAAACGGTTTGCGCCATAATATAAAATATCTTGATTGTGTCGGCTCAACCACATCGGTACTTGCCAGTTAAAACGTAAGGGTTTTTCTCCCAATTCATGCTGTGGCTTAATAGACTTCTGTGCGAAGCGTACATTCTTATTATATCTGCTATAAACACCAAATTGTGAACCGGAATAAACTGTGGCATTATCTCTCGTATCAATCTGCGCTTGCATACCATCACCTCCATTGATCATTCGGAAAGGATATTGCCCATTGTCTAACCATCTCAAACTTTCAATATTATTTGATGCGCCCCACCAGCTTCCATTATCTTGCAGCCCACCATAAATATTGTAAGGCTTTGCTTCATCCACAGTGATACCATAGTACTGTCCTACAGAAGGAGTGATAACTTTAAACCAATTTGCACCATCATCATAAGTTACATTACATCCACCGTCATTACCATTGATCATGTGACTGTCTTTCTTAGGATTTATCCACATAGCATGATGATCGGAGTGAACATTGGGTTTATCCATCGTTTTAAAAGTCTTACCGCCATCTGTAGATAATTGAGCGAGTAATCCAAGTATTACCACTTTATCAGGATTATAGGCAGAAGTATAAATTTTGGCAAAATAATATCCATAGGTCATGAAAATACTGATGGGCTCTTGATTGGTTTTTTTCCATGTAGTGCCGCCATCCTCACTTTTATAAACTTCGCAGCCTGCAATGCCGGCACTTTGAAAACCATCATCCGCATCAAGATAGTCCCAAAGTGCAGACGGTTTGATTTTATCAGCAGCAACCATTTCTTTGACCATTGCGCCGTTGTATTTTCTTGGAAAACCATTTTTTCGTAAGAATGTATCAATGAGATTTGTTTTTAATGAAGCAAAATTTTCTTTGGACATATTTTGAAAATCAGCTTTTTTATAAAAGGTATCAATCTTTTTTGCAGTATCCGGTAATGGTGTATTGTTATCTACAATTGCCCAAACTATTTGTGGGTTTTTAGGATATACGGCAATGCCGATGCGACCGATTTTGTCACCTGTCATAAAACCGGAATTTTGGCCAGATACTAATATCCAAGTATCGCCGCCATCTATACTTTTATAAATGCCGCTTGTTTTGCCACTTTCTACAAACTTCCATGCCCTGCGAGTGCGGTACCACATACCTGCATACAGCTCATTTGGATTGGAAGGGTTGATGTCTAAATCAACGCAGCCTGTATTCTCATCTATGTATAATGTTTGTTTCCAAGTTTTACCGCCATCAGTGGTTTTATACACTCCTCTTTCTTTGTTAGGAGAATACAAATGTCCCAACACTGCTACCCATGCAATATTTGGATTGGTAGGGTGCAGTTGAATTTTTCCTATATGGTGTGAATCGGGTAACCCAACATATTCCCAATGTTTACCATTGTCTGAAGTTTTGTAAACGCCCACTCCTGCATAAGTAGAGCGGCTGCTATTTACTTCACCGGTGCCTACCCAAATAGTTCTTGGTGTTGACCAGTTTACTGCTATATCACCTATGAATAACAAATTCATACTGTCCATGATAGGCGTAAAACTCTGTCCGTTATTGGTTGTGTGCCAAAGCCCTCCAGTGGCATAGGCAACGTAAAATTCAGTTGGATCGTCCGGATTTACATCTAAGTCCACCACACGGCCACCCATAATAGATGGTCCGATATTTTTAAAAGCAATGTTATTAAGAACAGATTTTGCTTCAAGCGATTTTCTTTGTTCAAAACTTTTAAGCATATCTGAACCGGGTGTAGGATTTACTTGCGCAGTGGTATAAAAAGATGCGAAACAAAATGTAAATAAAAACAAAATATTTCTTTTCAATACACCAAGCAGGTTGAATAAAAGATAATTTTGCATTGTTTTTGTAGTAGGAAAAATAAAATGTGAGCAAGGCATAAACTAAAAGTTTTCTCGTTAATAATGGGGACACCGTGCCCCCTCAAACATACTAAACTATGCGTTATTCTTTAATCTTCTTATTGTTTATTTCCATAAATGGCATATCTCAATGGAAATCATTTAAAATAAGTGTTCGTGGAGACACGCTCAATCGGATGGATATGAAAGATATGCGGCAAGGGCCATGGGTGATCAAAGTGCCTGCATTGCGAGGCGAACGCGGCTACGAAGAAGAAGGCGTATTTCAAAACGATAATAAAGAAGGTGTGTGGAAGCAATATGCAGAAAACGGAGTGAAACTTGCTGAAGAAAATTATCGTTGGGGAAAATTAGACGGCAAACAATATTATTATACAAATAATGGCGGACTACTTCGCGAAGAAAGCTGGAGAGCAATGGATCCAAGAGTGTTGTATGATACGGTGGATGTATATGATTTAATAGATCCAACGAAAGTTAGAGAAAGGGTAGTGGTAAAAAATGAAGGCTATTCAATGAAACATGGCAAATGGACTTATTATGACCCTTCCGAAGGTACGGTAACCAGTACTGAAACATATAGGCTAAATAAGTTGCAGACAGATATGGATCATTTTATGACCGATGACGATTTAAAGCCTTTGAACAATAATGCGAATACCAAAAATGTAAAATCTGATACGGCTTCAAAAGCTAAAGCAAAACCTCAGGCAGTAATAGAATACGAAAAGAAAAATTCTAATAAAAAGAAAGTGAGAGTAAGAGATGGGGCAACCGGATACTAATTGGATTTCATTTTATCAAAATACATACTGAAAAAGAGTAATTGATAGGGTAGTGCATTGCGCCAGTAAGCCCAATCGTGTTTTCCCGGACGTTCAATATAATCATGCGGAATTTTTAATGCTACCATTTTGTCATGTAGTAAATGATTGTCTTTGTAAAAAATATCATCATAACCGCAGTCAATGATAATGTGCACTGAATCTTTTGGATAATGATTGATTACACCTGTTATGGAAAGTTCTTTCCAGTTGTTGGCATAATTTATTGTATCACCTATTCTTTTTGCAATATCAAATTTATTGGCAGAGCCGTATAAGTTTACACCGCCGCTCATACTGCCGCAAGCCCCAAAAATATCACTATGACGAAAGGCGAGAAATAATGCTCCATGCCCACCCATACTTAGGCCGGTGATCGCTCTTGCATTTCTGGTTTTTATGGAGGGAAAATGATTGTCGATATATTCGGGTAACTCTTGACCAATATAAGTTTCATACTTCATTGTTGAATCAATAGGGCTATTAAAATACCAACTGCTATAGCCGCCATCCGGACAAACAATGATGATTTGGTATTTGTCTGAATAGTCTTTTATCTCCGGCACACGAGTTATCCAATTACTGTAACTGCCGCTATATCCATGCAAGAGATATACAACAGGAAAGAGCAGTTTGTCACGCTTCTTCATTGTTGGCTTCACTACCACACATTTAAATTCTTTGTGCATTGCATTGCTGAAAACAGTAACAGTATCCACTGTGGCGGCGCGAGAATGTAAAATGATGCATGAGAGGAGAATTAAGCTAAAATATTTTTTCATACCTAAAGTTAAAGAAAGAATTGATTAGAAAAAACTGAACACAACACAGTAAATTTTATCTCGTAAATTTTGCCGACCATATTACTCATCTCTACTTTTTTTGTTTCTTTGTTCTATGTCAGAAAAACATTATTCATATAATGAACTTTATGAGTTCACTTATTCTGTGTTTAAGAAAATTGGTTGCAGTGATACACATGCAGCGACCGCAACAAAGGTTTTACTTTCAGCAGACATGCGGGGTATTGATTCGCATGGTGTAGCAAGGCTGATAGGTTATGTCCGTCTTTGGGAAGTAAAGAGAGTAAATGCAACACCCGATATAAAAATTATTCACGAAACGCCTTCTACTGCTGTGGTGGATGGTGATAGCGGATTAGGATTAGTAGTAGCGCCTTTCGCTATGCAAATAGCCATTGGAAAGGCAAAGTCTGTTGGGACAGGTTGGGTAAGTGTGCAAAACAGTAATCACTTTGGCATTGCAGGTTATCATGCAATGATGGCTTTGGAACACGATATGATGGGTATAGCCATGACAAATGCGAGCCCTTTAGTAGCGCCTACTTTTTCTATTGATAAAATGTTGGGCACAAATCCGATTTGTGTTGCAGCACCTGCCGGGGAAGAGCCTGCATTTGTTGCAGACCTTGCTACTACAACTGCGGCCAACGGTAAATTAGAAATTCTACAAAGAAAAAATGCAGATACACCAATGGGTTGGGTACAGGATAAAGATGGCAATCCCAGTACAGATGCAAATATTTTAAAAAAGGGTGGCGCATTGTTGCCGCTGGGTGGCGACAGAGAGCATGGAAGTCATAAAGGTTATGCTCTGGGTGCAGTGGTAGATATTTTTTCTGCATTGCTAAGTGGTGCAAATTATGCTCCATGGGTTCCTCCGTTTCCTGCTTATGTACCGATGCCCGTACAGCAACCGGGTAAAGGTATTGGCCATTTTCTGGGAGCTATGCGAGTAGATGCTTTTCGCCCTGCCGATGAGTTTAAGAATAATATGGACAACTGGATTAGAGGTTTTCGCAATGCAAAGCCGCAACAAGGTCAGGAGAAAGTTTTGGTGCCCGGCGATCCGGAAAGAGCATTTGAAATAGAAAGAAAAAAGAATGGAATTCCTTTGGTAGAGGCAGTTGTCAATGACCTTCGCCAGTTGGCAGAGAAGATGCAATTGCCATTTAAGGTATAATGTTGAGGGTAGAAGATAATTTGCGATACGTTGAGTATTTTTTTAAGCGGTAGTTAATCAATATTTATTTTGAAGTGCTACACTTATTTTTGCAATCTTCTATGTGGATTACATAGATCCTTTATTTTACTATTACGTAGCTTACAAATGAAAATAATGAAATTCGGTGGCACTAGCGTTGGCCGCCCAGAAAGAATGCAACAGATTGCATCAATGGTATCTACTCAGGGAGAGCCGGTGATTGTTGTTTTATCAGCCTTATCCGGTACGACCAATGCATTGGTAGAAATTGGCGGCTTAATGTCTAAAGGCGAAAAGAGTGAAGCTAAAGCGGCAATTGATAAATTGGAAAAACATTATCAAGGTTTCATTAAACAATTAGTAAAAGATAAAGCTTCTATTGATAAAGCCACTGCAATTATTGCCGAACATTTTGAATTTCTGAATATCATTTTAAAAATTTCTTTCAGCGAATCGTTGAGCAAAGATATTTTGGCGCAAGGTGAATTGCTTTCTACGAAATTATTTTCTGTGTATCTGGAGGAGCAAGGTATCAATCATAAACTATTGCCTGCACTTGAGTTTATGTCCATCAATCAATTTGATGAACCACAGATAGGTAGTATAAAGATTAAATTGTCTCAATTGCTAAAGAAGCATAAGAACACAAATTTATTTGTTACACAAGGATATATATGTCGTAATTCGAGAGGCGAAGTAGATAATCTGAAACGTGGAGGTAGTGATTATTCTGCTTCATTGATTGCCGCAGCTATCGGTGCATCCTGCTGTGAGATTTGGACAGATATTGATGGTATGCACAATAATGATCCAAGAATTGTGAAGAAAACAAAACCTATTGAGCAAATGAGTTTTGATGAAGCTGCAGAGTTGGCTTATTTCGGAGCAAAGATCTTACACCCTGCATCTATATGGCCGGCTCAGCAATATAAAGTACCGGTAAAATTGCTCAATACAATGCAGCCGGATGCAAAAGGTACTTTGATAACGGAAAAAGCAGGAAGTGTTGGTGTTAAAGCTGTTGCTGCCAAAGATAATATTATTGCTATACGCATCAAGAGTAGTCGAATGTTATTGGCTTATGGTTTTTTGAGAAAAATATTTGAAGTATTTGAAAAATATCGTACGCCGATCGATATGATTACTACTTCAGAAGTAGCCGTATCACTTACAATTGATGAAGCAACACATTTAAAAGAAATATTAAAAGAGTTAGAACCTTTCGGGGCAATTGAAGTGGATAAAGATCAAGTGATTATTTCAGTGGTTGGAAATGAAATAGCGCAAACAGAAGCGATGGTAAAAAAACTATTTGGCTCTATCATGAATGTTCCGGTGCGGATGGTTTCTTACGGCGGTAGTCCCCATAATATTTCTTTGTTGATCCCTGCAGCCTATAAAACTCAAATACTGCAACAATTGAATAAGGGAATGTTTGGCTTATAGTGGAATAGTTTCGTTTTGAACGAGATCCCGAAATGTACAGTGTTACCAAAGTTGTGTTGTAAACTTCATTAGAGTTGCATTGTTGTCAAACTGCTGACTGAATAATCGTCTTCTCAGTTTTATTTCTTCTTCTGTAAATGGCGTATGTTGCAACTGTACTATTAACGATGCAATTGCAGTTTCATTATTGCCACTAAAACAGGCTTCTTCTAGACCTGTGCCATTTATCATCTGCTCGTTCACGATACAATGTCTGCCCACAAGAAGTGCATGAAGCAGTTTAAATTTAATTCCGGTATTGCTAAAAGCAGGAAGAACATTAATTTGAGCTTCACTGATCAGTTTATTCAACTCCTCGTCAGTAGGATTGGTTATTAATTGAATATTTTTTTGAGTACTAATTTTTTGCTTCAATCGGTTACCCGGATTTTTTCCTGCAATAATTAATTTGGAGCGGATCGCAGAAAATACTTTATCAATAAGCCAAAGTGCAACCGCTTCATTCTCTTCTACTGAAAGATTTCCATGATATAAACAATAATCTCCGATGCCTTCCATGCAATTCACCTTATTTGTTGCAATAAAAGCCGGAGCAAAAAATACTTTGTCAAGCCCATAAATGGTTTTAAACGCTAATACATCTTTTTCAATAATACAGGCATAGCTACAATTATTAGGAAGCGTCAATTGATATTTTCGTAACAAACGACTCTCTCGTTGGTAGTAAATTATTTTTAAAATGCTTTTTGTATTTGTTGCAAGTTGCTTATAGTACTCGCATTCATCGTCGTGCAGTCGAATTAGGATTTTTCTGTCACTACGCAATTGGGGCAAAATTCCTGTGCAATGAATGCCTTCCAATAGCACCGGAAGTGTGTCATTATTCAGATGGGTTATTAACTCAGTACTGATTCTGGATTGAACAATATAAGGTAATGAACGGCTAAAGCTTTCTCTTTTACTTTTTCTTTTATAAACATTAATAGAAGCACAGTATTGCTTTAATTGGTCACTAGGTATCCTTTCGTTGTAATTAAAATAATGAAGATGAACTTTAATGCCATTATCATAAAATGCTTTTATTCTGTAATACATATCAATTGCTCCGCCATAATCTGTAGGCGTTGGGCAATCAAAGCAAACAATATGTAAAGCATTACTCACTACTTCCGGATTTGGTTATAAAATTCAATCAACCTCTTTTGTTCCTTTTGCCAGTTAAGCTCTTCTTTAGCTTTGCTGCAATTGTATTGCAGACGTTTTCTTAACGACTCGTCAGCCAATAGAGCATTTATTGATTTCGCGATCAAATTTACATCCAATGAATCTATCAATACAGCTACCTCATATTGTTTGTTTATTTTTTCATATTCGGGATAGCACATCGTTACTTGCGGCAAAGAAGCGTGTATGTAGTCGAAAAATTTATTGGGTAATGCAAGGTATTGATTCAGCCCTTCTTTTTCTGCTAATGCAATTCCTATGGTAGCTTGTTGTGCAACAGCGATCAATTCTTCAGGAGGCAACATTCCTTTTAGTTCAATTTTTTCTGTCACATTATTTTCTTCAATCAGTGCTTTTAACTGAGGCATAAAGTTTCCATCGCCACAAACAATCAATTTGCAATCTATTTGTTTCATGGCAGGTATCAGATATTCAAACCCTCGTGCTTCATTTACTGCTCCCTGATAAAGTATAAATTTTGTTGTTTTATGTTCAGAAAAAATGTGCTCTTTTAATATTGGCACGTTTCGTATTGTAGCATAGTGCACTCCATATCTTTTATGAAACTCCTGGGCGATGCTTTCGCTTACGGTATAACCCAATTGAAATTTAGGTACAGCTTTTCTTTCAATCAGTAGCCATTTTTTTTGAACTGAAGGTCGAGATATGACTTCTTTTAATTCAGAGAATAGTTCATGAGCATCATAAATGCGTGGAATATTTTTCCATTGGCTCACTTTCAAAACAGGTAAAATTGTGTCAAGGTCAATGGCACATATCGCATCCATTTTACTGAATAGTAGAAAAAAGAAAAGTCGAATATTGAATTCTGCATAAAACCATTTTCCTTTTTTAAACCAGCAATAAATCCTTTTTTGAACGTATTTTCTAACCGGAAGGTTTGGCGAATTGGGTAACCTTCTCCCCACTAATGTTACGACATAACCTTCTTCCGCTAGCGAAGTGCAGATGCGTTGCATGCGTTGATCATATACAAGGTCATTCGTAACGGTGAAATAAATTCGCTTCAAAATATTAGTTTAAAAAAGAAAAGGTTTTGCAAAGATGCAAAACCTTATTCTTAAAATCGATTTATTTAGACAATTACATACCCATATTATTCATATCTCCGGAACCATCGCCTTGACTTTTCTGATTTTTACGTTTGAAAAGATTGGGGTCAAATTTTCCAAAACGCCAGTTAAAGCTCAAGCGAAATACTTGTGGGTCACGATAGCGTAATACATCTTGTGTGAAATAAGGAGATTCGGAATGGATGCTGGAGCGTCTTGTCGCAAAGATATCATTAATGTTAAGCGATATTGATGCTTGTTTGTTTTTCAAAAACTCATAGCGGAATCCTAAGTCCACAAAGTAATTATCTCTAACATAACCTTGTGCAGATGAAGATTGACCAAACATGCCGCCACCGCCAAACATACCGCCGCCGCCACCTTTCACACCACTGCCGGGGGGTAGAATTGATTTTGACTGATACTCGGCAGATAACTGAGTAGTAAAGTTCTTGAACACTTTAAATGTATTATTCAATTTGCCAAACCAGCTTGCGAACTGAGGTTGATCCGGTTGACCTGCAATACCTGTATTTATTTTTGAAGTAAATAAATTCATATTGGTTGTCATATCCCACCACTTAGTCATTTTAGTTTTTAAAGTCATTTCAAGACCTGTAACATAACTCGATGAAGCATTGATATACGTATTTACAATTATATTCTTGCTAGTAATCGGACTAATTTCTTGCGTTTGAAAACGTGTAATCAAGCTATTGGTGTTCTTGTAATAAATAGACGCAAGGAAATTGTCGTTGTTCTTCTTGAATATTTTTTGATAAGAAAACTCAACTGAGTTGGTAAACTCAGGTTTTAAATCAGGATTACCACGGCTTATATTTAATGTGTCAGAATAATCAGTGAATGGATATAACTGCCAGAAATTCGGGCGATTAATTTTCCGAGTATAATTCAATTGCATTTCCTGATTATTTTTCAACTTATTGGAAAGGAAAACGCTTGGGAATAAGCTAACGGGGAATTTAATGTTAAAAGACTGTCCTTTGTCAGGTAAGTTTCCGGTGTAGTTAGAACTTTCTACTCTTAATCCAAGTTGATAACCAAAGTTTTTAACTTGATTGCTGAATGTAGTATAAGCTGCATAAACTTTATCGGTGCTGTTATAATTTACGGAAAGCAATGGATTATAAATAGCAGTACCGGTAGAAGGGTCTATAAAATAGAACTCATTTTTGCTGTCCACATTTCGGACACTAACACGAGCACCCATTTCCAATTTTGATTTATCACTTAATGGATTGGTGTAATCTGTTTGGATAACAAAACTATTATTAGTACCTGAACCATCTTGTCTTTGAGAATTTGTTTTCAATATGTTATGAGATGTATAGTCTAAAGAGTCTGTATTGATTAAATTGGTATTATTGTTTTTACTTGTATTGTAAGTAATATCTGTTGACCAGTCCATACCCGCTTTAGGAAAATTGTGTTTGAAGCTGAGCGTAGAGCCTGTACTTTGAAAATTGTTTTTACTATTTGAAAGCCTATCTGCAAGAGAAGAAGTTACCGGTGAACCAAGAATATCTGTCCACATCATACTGGAGCTGTTTGGCTTCATTGTTCCTTTAGCGATATTGCCCGAAAGTGATAAAGTGTTTCTGTTATCCACAAAATAATCAAATCCTGCCCTGCCAAATTTAAAAGTGCCTTGCATTGTACTATTGTCGTCTTGTGCCAATTGTGAATTGGGCATACCGAAAGTAAATCTATCTGTATTACCGTTGCTTATTGATTTACGTTGATTCAAATTTAAGTTAGCGAAAAAATTTACCTTTTCCTGACGAATATTAAAGTCCCCACCAAGTCCAACTTTTGCACGAGAATCAATACTTGTTCTTACGCTACCGCTATACCCAACCTTTTTATTTTTTTTCAAAACAACGTTGATAATTCCTGAAGTACCACCGGATGCATCAAACTTAGCAGAAGGGTTTGTGATAATTTCTACACTCTCTATCACATCTGCCGGTATTTGATCTAAACTCATCGTAGTAGGTCTGCCATCAACAAATATTTGCGGCGAATTATTACGCATAGTAACATTACCGTCTAGATCAACATTTACCGAAGGTACATTCTTCATTACATCAACTGCAGTGCCTCCTGCTGAAACAATGTTTTTATCTACGCCAAATATTTTGCGATCGATTCCTAATTTTAATGCTGTACTACCTGAAGCAGTAACCGTTACATTGTCCAGCGTTTTTTCAGCGAAGTCGATTTTAATATTTCCTAAATCTTTATCCAATGCTGTCATCATTGCGTTGGGATCGCCGCCTGATGGCTTTTTAAAATCAAATGTTACAGGATGTTCATAAGGGCTATAACCTATAACAGTAATTCTAAGTTTTAATTGACCCATTACCGGAACATTTTCCAGACGAAAATCTCCATTTGTTTTTGTCAACATTCCACCAACGACAACATCTACTTTTTTCTTTGTTGCCGTATCCAAACGGTTTTGTATTAATTCTACAGAGGCAAATTCAATAGGCTTACCGGATTTTGATTCAATCACTTTACCATATAAAGAGCCGGTCATGGATTGTCTGTTGCCACTATTGCCTCCGGGCATTTGAGCATAGCTAACAAGCGTTAATAAGGATAAGAATGTAAGAACTAAATAATTTTTCATTTTTTTATTTTAATGTGATAGTTAAATGATTTAGATAAGTTAGACGATTTAAGGTTTAATAACCTTCTATTGAAAGGTAATATCTTGATGAATGGTTTTTGTAAAGTTCTAAAGGAAAAATGATTTTTTTGTTATCACTTAGTTGTTAAAAACGTTAACAAAACTTGTAACAGTCCGATGATCAGACCAATCACTCCGCCAATTATTTCTACAAACCTGAATTCTTTGGACATAATCTGATATAGCGTGTCTTCTAACTTATCCGAAGAGAAAGAAGAAACTTTCTGAATAACAATTTGTTCTAAGTCAAGTTCTGTTTTTAAGTTGCCAGCATATTTCCGCATTATCTCAGGGAATAGTGTTTCAATTTCTTTCATCAATGCGGATTTGAGTTTGTGAATTGTTTTATCGCCAATGAACATACTGATAACCGGCATTTCTTCACTAAGCTTGTTTTTCAAAAAATCATCAATATGCTCTTCAATGAAGGGCATAATTTTTTTAAGATTTTCAGGATTGCTTATTTTACTTTCAATATCATCAAAAGAAAGAAATTCGCTGCTTACTAAGTTTCCTAATTTTAATGCAAACTGTTTTTGTCTTTTAGGAAAAATGCCTTGAAATGTGAATCCTAAAATTTTTTTTGGCTCACGCGGATGAAAGAGCATTTTTATAGCCACCCAATTAGTAACCCATCCGATAAAAGCAGAAATAAGTGGAACAAAAATGACAATCCAAATGCTCATATACAATTACAATAAAACCCTGTTTAAAGGGAAACAGGGTTGTGAAATTTTGGGTGGCTAACCGGGTTCGAACCGGCGACCCTCAGAACCACAATCTGATGCTCTAACCAACTGAGCTATAGCCACCATTTTAACAGACGGCAAAAATAAGTAAAATGCCTTTTTTTAAAAAATAAAACAAGATCCATTTGAAAAATATTTTGAAACACCAATGACTTAATTTTTTCCGACTATCAAAAACCTGTGTTAAATGCTTGCAAATACAACAAAGACAGCATTTTTATATTATTTTTGAAGAATGTCCGAAGCATTAAAATATATATTTAATATGAAGAGATTGCCGATTGTAATTATGATGGTAGTAGCAGGTTCATTTCTTGCTTTCAAAACGATGGGAACTTCGAGATCTAACAAACCTGTAACCAAATATGAAGAGATTCTGAGATTGGTAGGTGAGATGTTGAAAGCAGGCCATTTCAGCCCACAAAAAATGGATGATCAGTTTTCCAAAAAAGTTTTTGCCAAGTACATAAAACAAATGGATGAAGAGAAAACTTTTTATCTAAGCAGTGATATAGATGAACTCAAGAAAAAATACGAAACACGAATTGATGATGAAATAAAAGGTACTGCGCCCGTTGAGTTTTTTCAGGCTGCGGGTAATATATTCAATACTCGTATGGAGCAGGCCGCTGTTATTTATCAAGAGATTCTTTCAAAACCCTTTGATTTCAATGTAGATGAAGAAGCAAACCTGGATGGAGATAAATTAACTGCACCAAATAATGAAGCTGCGTTAAAGGAAAGATGGAGAAAGAAATTAAAGTATATGACCTTGGATCGTTATTCCGATCTATTGGATGCAAGGGAAAAAAGTAATGGAAAGGATAGTGCCGTAAACAAGTCGGATGAAGCGTTGGAGAAAGATGCAAGAGATAAAGTGAAAAAAATTATTGATCGGACATTTGAGCGTTATCGTTTTAAATTCAATGACGATGACAAGTTTAGTCTATTTGTAAATTCTGTGACTACTACAATGGATCCACATACTGAGTTTTTCCCTCCGGTTGATAAAAGATATTTTGATGAAGAGATGAGCGGAACTTTTTTTGGTATTGGCGCTTCATTGCAATACGATGACGGGAATATAAAAATCACCAGCATCATTACAGGAAGCCCTGCTTATAAATCAGGCGAGTTAAAAGTGGGTGATATCATTCAAAAAGTAGCACAAGGCAAAGGAGAGCCTGTTGATCTGGTTGGCTTTACTGTACAGGATGCTGTAAAAGTAATCAGAGGAAAACAAGGCACCGAAGTAAGACTTACCGTAAAGAGACAAGACGGGTCAATTAAAACAATAACTTTAATCAGAGATAAAATTGTACAAGATGAAACCTATGCACGCAGTGCAGTAGTGAATGAAAATGGAAAAAAAATCGGCTATATTTTTCTACCGGAATTTTATGCAGATTTTGAACATTCAAATGGGCCACGCAGCTATATTGATGTAGCTAAAGAGGTAGAAAAATTAAAAGAGCAAAAAGTAGAAGGTATTGTGATTGACCTTAGAAATAACGGAGGCGGCTCTCTTTATGATGTGGTACAGATGGTGGGATTGTTTATAGAAGAAGGGCCTGTGGTACAAGTAAAAGACAGAGATGGTGCACCAAGTGTATTAAAAGATAAAGAGAAAAGTGTATTGTATTCAGGGCCGCTTGCAGTAATGGTAAATGAACTCAGCGCTTCAGCTTCCGAAATTTTTGCAGCAGCTATTCAAGATTATAACAGAGGAATTATTATTGGCAGTACTTCTACGTATGGCAAAGGTACAGTACAAAGAAATATTGGTCTTGATCCGGATAATGGATACAGCAATTCCAATGCAGATTTGGGAACACTGAAACTGACACTACAAAAATTTTACAGAATAAATGGAGGTGCTACTCAGCTAAAAGGTGTTGCATCAGACATTGTATTGCCGGACAATCTGGAATATTTGAAAATCAGAGAAAAAGATGATCCGGATGCTTTGCCTTGGGATGAAATTAAAAAAGCAAAATACAATGCTTGGAATCCCGGATATGATTTGAAGTTAGTGCAACAAATGAGTAATGAAAGATTGGCGAATGATCAAACCTTTAAATTGATTAAAGATGCTTCTGAATGGCTGTCGAAAGAGAATAACAAACAATATTCACTTCAATTGGCTAAATATCGTAAAGAGCAGCAAAATATTCGTGCTACTGTAAAACAATTAGAAACCTTGCTGAAGCTAAAGGATACAAATAATGTTGCCAGCATTCCGGGCGATTTAGATAAATGGGAAAATGATAAAGCAAAGACCGATCGTTTTAATCAGTGGCTCAAGAGTTTGGGTAAAGATATTTATTTGGATCAAGCGGTGAAAGTAGTTGAGGATATGATAAAACAGCAAAATCCTCCAAAGGCGGAGCAGACAGATAAAAAAGCATTTTAGCTAATTTGAGATTGAATGTTTTAATCAGTCTTGTGGGGATGAAATCGCTATTGTATTGATCATTATAGTGATAGGATAACTGAAGGTTTGAAGCGTGTTTTCGTTTCCGCAAAACCACTTCTTTGGAGAGCCTTGTGTATCGCTTTAAATATTTCTGGCAATGCAAGGTTGGTCATTTATTTCATCTGTAGAAAAGCCTGTAACCTCTAAAAAGCGTTTATGCTTTTCATTGGCTATTTTTCTATAATAAACTTTACGTACTCCTTTTGATAATAAAAATTCTTTTTCAGAGTCAAAAATATATCGGCCTACTTTGAAGTCTCTGTATTTTGGAACTGTATAATTGAGTATCACTTCAGCATTTCCTGCTGCATCTTTTTTAGCACTGAAGATGTTGGCAATGACCAGATCACGAAGTACTACAAAGTTTAAATTTCCAATCATCTGCTCTCTATTAAAATCGGGGAAGTAGTTGGCAATGTCTTCTTTGTAAAAGCTTAAAAAGCGATCCACCATGACGCCGCCATTGTCAAATTCAATCAACTCAAAATATTCTTTACGATTGTAAATGCGGTATAGATAAAATACATTGATGCATATTAGAATAACATTGGTAAGTAGAACGGGATAGGCGCTAATAATGATGCCATAGATGATAAAGGCCACATTGCCGCATGTATTAAACCAACGAAATTTTAAATCATTGTTTACTAAAAGGCCTAAGGCAAGCATAAAAGATGCTAAATAACCGAGATAGGGGGCGATTTGTAAAAGCATCTGCAATATTAAGTATTGCTGCCCAAATTAAAGTTTGATGATAAGCGAACAAACTGTTGAACGGAGCGTCGCAACGGAAGCTCAATCAAGGAACAGAAGCTTACGTCATCAAAAATTGAAAGCTATCAATTAAAAGCTGTTGCCGCTGCTAATTCCTTACCTTTGCACACCCCCAAAAAAAGGGCAGCCTAAGGGCAGGCGGGGGAATTAAAGTAGATGAAACAAATAAGAAATTTCTGCATTATTGCACACATTGATCACGGAAAAAGTACATTGGCTGACAGATTATTGCAGCAAACGAATACCATCAACGAAAGAGAGATGATGGATCAAGTGTTGGATAATATGGATCTGGAAAGAGAGAAGGGTATTACCATTAAAAGCCATGCCATTCAGATTAATTACAAAGCGAATGACGGGAAGGATTATACTTTGAATCTGATTGATACGCCCGGACACGTGGATTTTAGTTATGAGGTAAGCCGTGCATTAGCCGCCTGCGAGGGTGCGCTCCTACTGGTAGATGCTACTCAGGGCATACAGGCACAAACGATCAGCAATCTTTATCTGGCAATTGATAATAATCTGGAAATTATTCCGGTTATCAATAAGATTGATATGGACGGTGCTATGATTGAAGAAGTGGAAGATCAAATTGTGGACTTGATTGGCTGTAAACGAGAAGATATTTTGCACGCAAGCGGGCGTACCGGATTGGGTGTAGATAAAGTTTTGGAATCTATCGTTGCTCGCATCCCTGCTCCAAAAGGGGATGAAGCTGCACCTTTGCAAGCATTGATTTTTGATTCTGTATTTAATAGTTTTCGCGGCATCATCGTTTACTATCGTATATTAAATGGTTCTATTAAAAAAGACGATAAAGTAAAATTTGTAAGCACCGGCCAAGAATACGAAGCAGATGAAATTGGTATTTTAAAATTGAAGATGACGGAGAGAAAGGAAGTGAATTGTGGCGATGTGGGTTATATCATCACCGGAATAAAAAATGCCAAAGAAGTACAAGTAGGTGATACGATAACACTTGCTACCAATGAAAATCCCGTTGCAATTAAAGGTTTTGAAGAAGTGAAACCGATGGTATTTGCCGGAATTTTTCCGGTGAATACGGATGAGTTTGAAGAGCTGCGTGATTGTATGGATAAGCTACAGTTGAATGACGCTTCACTGACTTATGAATTGGAAACTTCTCAGGCATTGGGATTTGGTTTTCGTTGTGGCTTCTTAGGGATGTTGCACATGGAAATTATTCAGGAGCGATTGGAGCGTGAGTTCAATCAAACTGTCATTACCACTGTGCCCAACGTTAGTTTTATTGCACACACTACTAAGGGAGAAAAGATTATTGTGAATAATCCGACTGAGTTTCCCGATCCGGTAAAAACAGAACGAATAGAAGAACCTTTTATCAAAGCACAAATAATAACTAAGCCGGAATATATTGGCAATATTATGACATTGTGTTTGGGCAAGCGCGGTATATTAGTGAATCAAAGCTACCTGACCCAAACAAGAGTAGAATTGATTTTTGAAATGCCACTTACCGAAATTGTTTTTGATTTTTATGATAAATTGAAATCACAAACGAGAGGCTATGCTTCATTTGATTATCATCCAATTGGCTATCGTGATAGTGATATTGTTAAAATGGATATTCTATTGAACAATGATAAAGTGGATGCGCTATCTGCTTTGATTCACCGTAGCAGAGCGCAAGATTTTGGAAGAAAACTTTGTGAGAAACTAAAAGAGTTATTACCTCGTCAGCAATTTCAGATTGCAATTCAAGCTGCGATTGGTGCAAAAATTGTTTCGAGAGAAAATATATCTGCAATGCGCAAGGATGTTACCGCTAAATGTTATGGCGGTGATATAAGCCGTAAACGTAAACTTTTGGAAAAACAAAAGGAAGGGAAAAAGCGTATGCGTCAGATAGGAAATGTGGAAGTGCCTCAGGAAGCGTTTTTGGCCGTGTTGAAGTTGGATGATTAATGTTTTTTTTCATTTATGAATTTATAATTCACTTCTTATAATTTTTGAGCAAGTTTGAACAAGAGCCGTTTTAGTCTAGTGCGTATTAGCAACTTTCGCTTAATTTTAAAGATAGGGGAGTCGAAATTTGAAAAATCAAGATTTCCTTGATTGTGATACATGTCAAATCCTTCAGTTTTCAGAGCATTGATATATTGGACAAGATATGGTTCTAAATACCTATCTTTTTTATTAAAAATAGCAGCGATGGTTTCTCTGTTAAAGTGAATAAATATGGGTTCATATTTTTGATTAATCATTACTTGGTTATTGGTCATGCTTCTTTTGCAAGTTTGAATGTTCCACGAGGCAAGGTTGCAACCTTGATGTTTGATCACTTTTACATTATTAAATTGAGCAGGCAGAACATCTAGGTACTTTTGATCATCATATAATCCAAGATGATAATTTTTTTCAGTTTTATAATGGCAGGCTTCTGCCCACCAATTTATCGCCTCAATAGCATTCTTATTAACACCTATAAATCCTGCGTTATATAACCCCCCTTGTAATACATCAATAAGGCCTTTCTCATCATCTATGGGGTTGATATTGGTCCAATGTGGAGTTAATAAAATATCGAACGTATCAAGTTCGTCAAAGAGAAAATCATAATTGTTTACAAAGAAAAGATCGTTGTCCACATATAATATTTTATCAAAACCTTTATTTAGCAAATAGCTGATAAACACCGGTTTTAATGCCCATCGGAAATGGTCTTTGTTAGTATGTGCGTATTTATTATATATGCCCTTTGCCGTAGGAGAATTAATAACAGAGATTAATGAATGTATGATAATAGTGTCATCAGTATTTTGTTGTACTTCACCAGTTACCAATATATGTAAGTTAATATCAGGTATAAATTTTCTTAATGACTGACTTAGCACCTTGACAAAAGGAATATAATCAGGTGTAATAATGGTACAAACTGTCCTCATTTATACAATAGAATTTTATACTCAATAAATTTTTTGGAAAATTAGGAATTAGAAATGTAAGAAGGCATTTTTCTTCTAGATAATTTATACCAAATAAGTTTTGGGATAATTTTTAATGCCAGTTTTCTGTCTTCTTTTATATAGTTGCTCATCAAGAGGGATGAGGCTTTTAATCCTTCTTTTATCCAGCCAGAGCCTAAATAACGGAGACAAAAAAAGTTAGTTAATTTCTTTTTGTCATGGATTTCAGGAAGTGAAAGTAAAAACCTAAGTATTCTGAAAAGTTCCGTTTTCGTATTAAGACCAGGATTTGGTTTGTTTACAAAACTGTTTGTATGTATTCTGCATGAAGAAAGCGGGTCAGCTAGATAAAAAATGTTATGTAGCCGTAGAGCATTGATATAGAAAAACCAATCACCATAATAGCGGTAAGATATTATATCTTCTTCAAAATTAGTGAAGATTGATTTTTTGAAAATGAGTGCACTCGCATTATTGATAGTGCAAACGTATTTCAAAGAGGAGTTTAACTCTGAAATCCCTTTCGTAAAAGAAGAAGAAGACCACTTGTCTGTTTGAAAAAAATAATTTTTAGCGATTGAAAACTTATCGGTCACTTCATTGTTATCATTTATTAGATAAGAGTCACAATAGCAACAGTCAGCATCAATATTTGCTTGTAAAACTTTCATTGTTTTTTGTAGAAAAGACGAATTAGCGGAGTCATCACTCTCGGCAATCCAAATCCAATCAGCTTTTGCCAAAGCAATTCCTTTGGCCCATTGCTTAAAAGGTGAACCGGAATTATTTTCATTATAAATTATATGACTGATTTTTGGATTAAGGCTGTATTCTTCAATTATCTCTTTACTATTATCTGTTGAAGCATCATCCAAAATAATTACTTCATAATCAGTAAAAGTTTGATTCAAAACAGAATCAATTCGCTCTTTTAAAAAAGCGCCATGATTATAATTGGGTATGATTACAGATACAGCAGGCATCAGAAAATAAACTTTATTTGCACCATTAGCAGATTATAGTGTAGCTAAAATAGCTAAATACATTCAGAGTAGGGAATAAAAAAAAGTAAGTATGCTGCTATTAATTGAAATATTTATAGAAAGAAAAGAGAGGTGATTTTAATTCTCTCTTTCGTCTTTTTCTTTTGATTTTTCTTTGGCTCTATTCTTCTCTGTTCTTTCCAAAAGTTTTTGTTCGTTTTTATTTCCTTTAATGTCAAGAATAGGATCTACTACAGGTGCTTGGCCATCTTCTAATTTAAAGGTAAACACTTTGTCAACGTGTTGCCACTTGCCATTTATCCATTTGAATCCTTCTTGATCGCCGTCGGGGATAAGTGTCCATTTTAATTCCGGCTGATCCGATTCTGAAACGAGGTGATCTACTAAAATCATATTTTCATCAGGCACATAATCAAAAAGCACTCTGGTATTTTTTTTATATTCTATGCTGATGCGATATTTAGGCGGCTTAGGAATACTGTCCTTTTCAAAAGTGAAGATAGGGCCTCCGAAAACAGGTTCTTTCTTTTCATTAAACGTCAACACTTCCATCCATTTTTTACTGCTTTGAATACTATTGGGATCGAAGCCGAAAAGTGTATAATAATTTTTTCCTTTGTATTGATTGAGGATCATATTGTAATAAACAGCTCCAATCCAGTTTGATTTATTGCGTACAGAATCTTCCGGATTGTCATAAAATTCTGATACATCCCGCAGTGGAAAAAGTTTTAGTGAGCCATCTGTAGTGCGCATTTGTATTGCTCCACGTTGTTGCGAATACACAGGATAATCGGGGCCATAAATTACATTCCATGTGAAAATGCGAAAACTGGTATCCTGTGCATAGAGTTTAGAAATACCCAATATAGAATCAAAAGGGTAGTAGAATGAATTTTTTAGTAAGAGTGCTCTGATTAATGTTTTTGTAAAAATGCTGTCTGAATACATTCTGTCTTCTGTCGCTTCATCCGTGTTTAGATATTGAGCAAATTCTTTGAGTGAATCTTCTTTCTGTCGGAATATTTTTATTTCTGAAGACGAGAATTTTGGTAATTGACTATATCCTGACTGAGCAATTGCTAAACAGAATATAATAAATAGTATGGAGTAAAATTTTTTAGACATAAAACTTTAAGAATAATCAAATTTAAGACTAAATACAGATGTTTAAATGTTTATTTGGGTTGCTTGTATGTAAGTTCAAATTATTGAGCAAGTAACGTAGTCTTGGATAAAAAATTTTGAAGCAACTCATAATGAATTTGTAAAATCAACCAAGGTCTTAAATCTCAGGTCAATATCCGGATGCGGGAAGGGAACTTCGGGACTGGTAGTAGCTACAAATACACTAAATATTCCTGCATTTCTGGCAAAAAGCATATCACTTGGTTTATTGCCAATCATTATTGAGTTGTTTAAATCTATACCATCAATCAAATGTAGTGCGTGATAAGCCATACCGGGGTTTGGTTTTCTATCGGGATGCTTATTGTCTGTGCTGGGGCAATAAAATATTTTGTCGACTCTGCCGCCACCGGCCTCAATTTCTGCCACCATATTATTATGAATATCCGATAAATCTGCTTCTGTCATTAGTCCTTTGCCAACTCCTCGTTGGTTACTTACAATAATTATTTTATGAAATCTTTGTGCAAGGATTTTAAACGATTCAATCACACCTTCATAAAACTTAAACTCGCTCCAATTTCGTATGTAATCATCTTTTTTTTCGTGATTGATAACGCCATCTCGATCAATAAAAACGGTCCATGTACTATCTATTTCTTTGAGATGAAATGTTGGCTTTGCCAATTCTGTTTGTGCTCGAAAATAATCTTCAGGAATACCAATGTCTATAAAATACTTGTCTTGTACCAGTCCATAAATGCGCCGTTGATTAAATAGTTTTTCTAAATAATCTTTTTCAAATGAAAACACCTCCGGAAATTCTTCATTTAAAAACTTTTGTGCATCAAGAATGTAAACTCCTGCATTGATATTTCCTTCAGCGTAAAATTGTTTTTCTTTAAATGACTGCACCAAATAGTCTTTGCCTGTTTCTACTACTCCATAGCGATTGAAATTATTCATCGGTTTAAGTAGTAGTGTACATTCTGCGATGTTATGGATATGAAAACGGAATGCTTTATGTAAATTGGCTTTGAAAAGTGTGTCGCCGTTTACCACAGCAACATAAGGTTGTGTTGCTTGTGTGCATGCTAACTGAATAGCGCCTCCGGTTCCTAAAGGGTTTTCTTCTATTACACAAGTATAATTTAAAGTGGCAAATTGATCGATTAGGTATTCTTCTATTACATCGTGTTTGTAACCAAGTGAAAAAATAAAACGTTCAATACCTTGGCTGCGTAAATAATTTATTACATGAAAAAGAAATGGCCTTCCCGCAACGGGGGCCATACATTTTGGCAAGTCGGGAACTGTTTCTTTTAATCTTGTACCCAATCCTCCTGCTAATATGATTGCTTCTTTTATCATCTATGATTTGTTGATGCTAAAATATTTTTCTTCTACCAATTGACAGATAATGTGACCAATCGTGATATGGCTTTCTTGAATACGAGGTGTATCATTGGAAGGGATGTTGATGAGGTAATCCGCTTCTTTCATTTTCCCGCCTGATGATCCCGTAAAAGCAATCGTGATAATTTCTTTTTGCTTTGCCACTTCAAATGCTTTTAAAATATTGGTTGAGTTGCCCGATGTAGAAAGACCAACAAGTATATCTCCTCGCTCACCAATGCCGTCAATCATTCTGGAAAACACCACATCATAGCCATAATCATTTGCAACGGCTGTTAGATAAGACGTGTTGCAATGCAATGCTTCGGCCGGCAATGCTCTTCTGTCTGTATAGAATCTTCCGGAAAATTCTGCTGCCAGGTGCTGGGCATCGGCAGCACTACCGCCATTGCCGCAGAAATAAACTCTATGGCCATTCTTAAATGTATTTACTATTGCATTCGTAACCGACTCAATTGTGTTGAGTAATATCGTATCATTCAGTATCGCTTGCTTCGTGTCAATAGATGATTGTATGATGTTTTTTATTTTATCCATTTTTTATTTTTTAGAATATCAGATTGTCCATGTTTTTAATCCGTGTTCTACAAATTGATAATTGCGATGTGTGCCACCAAAGCTATCTAAGCTTTTGATTACTTTGTGTTTGGTAGTACCCGGGCAATAAAAAATCATAAAACCTCCACCGCCTGCTCCGGAAATTTTTCCACCGGTTGCACCTGCTTTTATGGCCGCTTCATAAATGTTTTCCATTAACGGATTGCTAATGCCTTCGGCCATTTGCCGCTTTTGTTGAAATCCATAATTTAATATTTCGCCAATTTCATTCAGCCTTCCTTTGAGTAATGCTTCTTTCATCATCTGTGCTTGCTGCTTTAGTTGATGCATTGCCTCAATAGATTTTTCCTTTTTATCTAATACGTTTTTGCTTTGCTTTTTTATTATCTCAGCTGACTCTCTGCTCGTTGATGTGTAATAAAGTAAAAGATTATTTTCTAATTCAAAAAGATATTGCTCTTTTACACGAAGCGGATTTACAATTACTTTATCGGTATCATAAAACTCCATAAAATTTACGCCGCCAAATGTAGCTGCATATTGATCTTGACGACCACCAGCTAATTTTAGGTCACTTCGCTCAATTTGATAGGCGTAATGAGCTATATCGTATTCGCCCAATGGCAAGCGAAGCATTTCGACAAATGCACCAATAATAGCAACGACAAGCGTAGAAGAAGTGCCTAAGCCTGAACCTGCGGGGGCATCTACAAAAGTGGATAAATGAAATCCTTGTTCTTTTATTCCATAATCTTTTTGAATACGATTGTAAACTCCTTTCAGTAAATCAAGAGTGCCATTTACGGGTAAAGATGTTGCCCAGTCATACACTTCTGTTTCATTTCTATCTATTGCGTATAGAATGATTTTATTTTCTTTTAAAGGCTCAATAGTGGCATAAGCATAGAGTGAAAGTGTAGCGTTGAGAATTGCACCACCATATAAGTCACAATAAGGACTCACATCTGTGCCACCGCCTGCTAATCCTACTCGTAAAGGAGCTTTACTTCTGTATGTCATTTGCTAATTGAGAAATAGCTGAAGCCATTTTGGCCCAGCTGTATTTTAGTTTCTCATTGCGAAGATGAGGAATAAAATAATTTTCTCCTAATTGATAAAATTTTATAATCCCTTCAGCTATTGCTTCGGCATTGGGTTCAACTACTAAACCCACTTTCCCATCAGGCACCAATGCAGGCAGTCCGCCAACATTTGTAACGACCATTGGCTTTTCAAAATGATAGGCGAGGGGCGTTACACCACTTTGTGTCGCATTCCGATATGGTTGTATTACAGCATCAGCGGCACAGAGATAATATTTTACTTCACTATCTGGAATGAAGTCTGTTCTTAAAATCAAATCATCAGCAATGTTGAGTTTGTCTATTTGCTCTTGAAATGGCTTTTTATCTTCATAAAACTCTCCGGCTACAAGCAGTTTAAAATTGAATGAATCTGATTTATTCTTTTTTAAAAAACTTATTGCATCCAATAAAATATCCAATCCTTTGTAATGGCGAATGAAGCCAAAGAATAAAACTATATTTTGATGTTCTGATATTCCTAAATGTGTTCTTGCTTCTTGTTTGGAGATTATTTCGCCAAAATTATCGTACAACGGATGTGATACTAATTGAGCAGGTTTGTTTTTTTGAAACGACCGCAAATCACTCAGTACTTTATCACTCATGGTAATAAATGCATCACAGCTTTTTAAAAAATATTTTGTGAAAGCTTTATCGCCTATGCGTTTTTCGTGCGGAATTACATTGTCGGCAATACAAATAATTTTCGTGTGCTTGTTTTTTCTGACACGTCTTAAGATAGTGCCCAAAGCGGGGCCCATAAATGGTAACCAGAAACGCACAATGATGATATCCGGTTTTTCTTTTTTTAGTCGATTGCCGACTTTAATCCAGTTGAACGGATTTATTGAATGAATAACAGTGTGGATAGAGATATTTTCAGGTGCAGGTTCATCTGTGTATTGTGTTGTGCCTGGAAAAAGAAACGTAGGATATTGTAATGAGAATGAATAAATGCTACACTCGTTGCCTTCGTCTATAAATTGTTTTGCTAAGCGTTGATTGAAAGTAGCCAATCCACCGCGAAGTGGATGCGCAGGTCCTATAATGACAACTTTAGCCATTACAAACCTGTTTTAGTTTCTATCAAATAAGAATTTCGGTTTGCAGCATTACGAGAAATTAACTCACCAAGAAATCCCGCAAGAAATAATTGCATTCCGATTATTATAGAAGTCAAAGCAAGATAAAAGCCAGGTCTGTTTGTAAGTGGAAAATCACTGTTCATTATTTTTGAAACAATTAAAAAAATGGAAATACCCAATCCTATCAAAAAGAAAAAAGTTCCCCATAAGCCAAAGAAGTGCATCGGGCGTTTAGAAAATTTTCCAACAAAAGTGATAGAAAGTAAATCAAGAAATCCATTCACAAAGCGGCGCAAACCGAATTTTGATTTTCCATATTTTCTGGCTCTATGTTCTACTACTTGTTCTCCAATTTTTTTAAATCCGGCCCATTTTGCCAATACCGGAATATAACGATGCATTTCGCCATATACCTCAATACTTTTTACAACTTTATTTTTATATGCTTTTAAGCCGCAGTTAAAATCATGCAATTTGATACCGGACACTTTCCGAGTTACTGCATTAAAGAATTTTGAAGGAATATTTTTTGTTAAGGTGTTGTCGTAGCGTTTCTTTTTCCATCCACTTACAAGGTCGAAGTTTTCGTTCATTATCTTTTTATATAAGCTTGGAATTTCATCGGGGCTATCCTGAAGATCTGCATCCATTGTGATTACAACGTTTCCGCTTACTACACGAAATGCCTCATTTAGTGCAGCAGATTTTCCATAATTACGCTGAAACTTTATTCCTTTTATGTTTTGATTTTTTGTACGTAATTGTTCAATGACTTCCCATGAGTTGTCACTACTTCCATCATCAACAAATATTACTTCATAGCTGAAGTTGTTTTCAGACATTACTTTTTCAATCCATGCCGTAAGCTCCGGTAATGATTCTGCTTCGTCTAAGAGTGGTATAACGAGCGATATATCCATTAATTCTTTCTTAATGCGGTTAAAATTGCAGAAGCCGTTGCAGTTACAATTGCTCCAATGAGCAAATATCCGAAAATTGCGCCTGAAACAAGTTTCAATGCATATTGTTTTTTAAAAGTTAATACTTCTTCATCAATTTGAGCAGGCAGCATTTGTTTATCGCCTGTTTGTTTGATTAAATCTTCTTTCAACAATTCCCCCATTTTTTCACGAAACTCTGGATGCATATAATTGAATATCCAATAAAACAAAGCGATGCAAAGTGTTACCACTATAAAACACTTAAAACCCTGATTGAATAGAGTGGCAAATTTGCCATTGTTGTCCGATGATTTTTGATATTCTATTAAAGTCCACATAATACCCAGCCCGTAAATAAGATATACAATATATTGAAGCCCTGAATTTCCATTCTTTAATTGACTAAAAAGGAAAAGCATTGTTATGATCATCAATACCGCCGTTATTAAACCTTTTAAGGCAGGAGTTATTTTGAATTGCATTATTATTTTTGATTGATTACTGTTTTTTCACCGTTGATTATTCCTTTAACTTTCCCAATAAATTTTACACCATTGAAAGGAGAGTTCTTAGATTTTGATTGGCTTTTTTCTGTTGTGTATATCCATTCTTCCTTCGGATTAAATAGCGTTAGTATTGCTTTATTCCCTTCCTTAATTGTTGCGGATGTGAAGCCCAGAATTTTTCTCGGATTAGTAGAAAGCAAAGACACAACTTGCTCAATTTGTAATTGAGGTAATGCTGTGCGAATCGCAGCAAAAGATGTTTCTAAACCAATCATTCCGTTTTTGGCATATTCAAATTCTACGACTTTACTATCATTGTCTTGTGGTAAATGATGCGATGCGATACAATCTACTAAGCCTTCCATTACTGTATTTTTCAATGCTTCTTTTTCTGCTTTAGTGCGTAATGGTGGATTTACTTTCAGATTTGTATTATAGTTTTTTAAATCCTCATCTGAAAAGAAAAGATGATAAGGCGTAACGGAGCAGCTAACACCACATTTATCTGCTTTTGCTTTCCTAATAGTTTCAATAGAATTTAAAGTACTCACACCCGTAAAGTGGATATTTGATTCGGTATATTGAGCTAATTTTATATCTCTAGTTATCATTATTTCTTCTGCAATAGCGGGCTTGCCCGGAAGGCCTAACTGAGTAGAAATAATGCCTTCATTCATCAGTCCTTGAAAGTTAATACTTTTATCATCCGGCAATTGAATGATTGTGCCATTAAAAGCTTTTACATATTGTAAGGCCTTTAATAGTAAACCTGACGATTGAATACAACTTGTTCCATCACTAAATGCCACGGCTCCACTTGCTTTCATATCATACATCTCGGCCAGCTCTTTTCCTTCTATATTCTTTGTTACGGCACCAATCGGATGAACGGTTACTGCAAGATGTTTTGTTTTTTGTTTAATATATTCCACTCCGGCTTTATCGTGAATAGTAGGTTTGGTGTTTGGGATGACTAATACATCTGTAAATCCACCTGCTGCAGCCGATGCCACACCGGTTTCTAAAGTCTCTTTATATTCAATACCTGGATCATTGAAATGAGCAAACATATCCACCCAACCAGGAGATACATGAAGATTTGGAAGAATGATAATTTCATCAGCTTTGACAGAAATATTCTTGTCAATGTTGGTAATTATGCCTTGCTCAATTAAAATATCGGCTAATTGTCCGTTGAATGATGAATTAGGATCAATAATGCGTGCTTGCTTAATGAGTACTTTCATTAAGTGGCGAAGATAAAGCATTGTCTTTAATTTTAATATTGAGTTCTTCTGCCTTAAATTTGCGACTTTGGTATCTGTATTGTTCGGGTGGTGGCGCAGCCCGGTAGCGCACTTGCATGGGGTGCAAGGGGTCGCTGGTTCGAATCCAGTCCACCCGACTTTTTATAAAATTAAATTTGAAGGGGTCGTCCCGATAGAATCGGGATACCACCCGATTTTTTTCAATCAAAAAGTGGAACGTGGTCGTCCCGATAGAATCGGGATACCACCCGACTTTATTCAATCAAAAAGTATAACGGGGTCGTCCCGATAGAATCGGGATACCACCCGACTTTTTTCAAT
>JAFDXF010000029.1 GCA_018268055.1 Bacteroidota bacterium | reverse complement strand
CTGAACTGAAACATCTGAAAACCATCCTGCAATAAATCTTTCCGGAACTTGGCTGCCAACTTACGATGCTTCTTGGTTTCTGTTGGCAAGTCAAACATTACAAGTGTCCACATAACACGATAGGCATTTAGACGTTCGAAACTCATGATAACTCCGGGTAAAGCAATTTTCTTTGTTCTCCGGCAAAACACTTTACCAATGATGTTGCCGTGCGTTGTGTGGCTACCATCAGCGGGCTGCTTTCGCCATCGAGTGTAACATCTATTACCGGAATACCCAACAGGTGTGTTTTAATTTCTTTATTCAGTTCATCTGATATTCCCTGTTTTAAAATAATTTCAACAATCAGTTTGTCCACATAAGGTCGGTAGGGCTCCATCAGGTCATCGGCAAGGCAGTAGGCATTGTAGCGGTTGTGGTGGTGAATGCCTTTGGTAGGCAGCAGTCCTGCAGCTACTATGCTTCTGGCCATGATGGCGCGCAGTATGGCATAGCCATAATTCAAATAATTGTTGGGGGGCAATCCATCGCGTTGCCGTCTGAAAAGGTTACCCGGTGCATGAGCCATGCCTGCAGGTAGTTTGGTAAAAACATTAGTCCAATAAAAAGCTGCGGCTGTGCCTTCGGCATTTTCGCTGTCGCCACTTTTCACATTGTTGTAAACAGGGTAGAGACGTGCTGCATCAATTTGTTGATGTTGCAGTACTGCCGCCTGATTTTTTATTTTTTGTACAATGGTTTGTTGCCACAGTTGTTTGCGCAAAGGCTCGCTGGCCTCTAATTGATGCTGGTAGCGCTCATGCTGAAGTGTGTTACCTTGTAAGGGCAGCAGCAATCCGGTAGGATGCCTTGTGTTGTTGCAGGTAATAACAGCCACATTGTTTTCCATCAGGGCATCTAACAGTCCATGTGTTATGGTTATCTGCTTATGGTCGAGCACTACTACACCAATATCTTCAACCGGTATAGTAGCCTGTGCCTGCTGCTTAAATAAGTTGTCGAGCTGCTTGTTTTTTTCTACTTCGGGCAGGCGCACCATCAGTTGGCTGTTGGTCAGGCTCAGGTAGGCAGGGTTGCCAAAGTATAGCGTGCGTTTGATCATTTAATTTCTATTGAGAATTACTTCTTATTTTTTAAACTATTAATTCTCTGTAGTTGTTCCAAGTCTAATTTATCTTTTGTGCGACCGGTGTTAAATTTCATGGTAATTAAATGATAATAATTTACCACAGGGACCATTATATCTTTAAACTGAAAGAATACTTTTTCTTTCCAGGCATCTTCAAAATCAACTAAGTTTACCTGGGTTAAAAAATCAATTTGTATAGGCGGTTCACCAAGAGAAAATACCTGAGCCTGATTAAAATCGTAATGTTTGACAGTTTCAATAGCATTTTTATTTTTACATAATTCGCCAAAAACTGTTAGGAACCGCTCTTTATTTTGGTCATTGGGGTTTATCCAGAAATCGATATCACCGGTATAACGACCATAACCATGATAATTTACAGCATAGCCTCCAATCATAAGAAACTCAACTTCGTTATGAATTAATTTTTCAATAACAGAAATGAAAACCGGCTCAAGAATTTTCATCAGTAGGGTTAATTTTAAACTTGCTCAGTATGCTTATTTTTTCATCTTCCGAAAGATTACTATTTTGTGTTGTTTCACGTAATTGTTGTAAATAGGCCATTCTTTCTTCAGGATTCATATTGGAAGTATGCAATAGCATACGCTCTTCTGATTGTTGAAGGGTACTTATTTTAGCTGTTTTAAAATATGATACACCCTCTTTCGCTTCATCGGGTTGATGTGAAGTGGTTGGGTAGAATTTTGTATTAGAAAATGGACTTATATTGCCTAACCAATCTATTTTTAGTTTAATACAAGTTTCTTGGATTTTCTTTAATTCTATCTTTTTATTTTTGTTTGTGGTGGTTAAATTTTTGATAAAAATTTCTCCAACAGGATAAGGAGAACAATCTCTATAAGAGCCATACTCAACAAAATTCAAATCTTTTTTAGGAATTTTCTTTTCTCCATATTGTTTCTGTAATTCGTCCTTTTGTGTTTTAGATAAATTCTTAGCTATACTTATAACATTTGCGTAATTATGTGGAACAAAATGAGCTGTCTGTGATTTATCAAATTTCACAGCCTTGTAAATCCGATTGACTAATTTCTTTTTAGTTTCTATATTGTTAATATTACTAAAAATATCTTCGTCACTTTTTTCAGGAAGGTATACCAATTCATTTTGTTGTAATGTGAATAATAATGTCAATTTGAAATCATCATCTATTTGTTCTATTTTTTTCTGTAATTCTTCTTTTTTCTTCTTAGAAGTTTCTTTAGAAAGTTTATCTCCTAACTTTTTTCGATTCTTCTCTAATTCTGTTTTTAATTGACTTTTCATTAACTCTAATTTTTCTGATACGATAATTACTCTATAATTTTCTTTCTTTTCTTTCAATGTTCTGTTGGCAATAAAAACAGAATCATAAAGAGAAACTATATCAAATATTCTTTCTTTTCCGTTTTTATCTTCTTTCTCTACCACCAAGAAAAGATAATTGTCTCCTGTAACAACACTTAGTTTTTCATTTTTATCATAAAGCCTTTGTAAGGTACTTCCTTCATCTTCTTTTGCACTATACCAAATTTTTATTTTGTAAACAGGAGGTTTTAGTTCGGTTGGTTTCTTGCGTTGAAATCTATTTTCATTAAATGCCTTCAGACCTTCGCCAGTAAAGGCTTCTTTCATTGATTCATATTTCTTACGATGTGTGTCAATTTCCTTTTTCAATACTTCATCAATAATTTGAGAAATATCTTTTGCTTTCAGAATAGAAATGCCAACCGTTTTAGTATCTCGTAATAAACTTGTTTTTGGATCTTTTGTTTTTCCGTAATTAGTTTCTTGGTGCAAAGCTCCACGTATTTTTAATTGTGTATTTCCACTGTCATCTTTTTTTATTCCTAATTTATCTTTTGGTTTTATGGAAATAATCATTGTTTCTAAATATTCTTTAGCTTGTCTTACCAAATCTTCAAATGGTTTTTCAAAATATCGTGAACTTTCAATTTGTTTTTGGATTTCTTCTCTGCGTTTTTCTTCAAGATTAAAAAAAACTTCTAAAATATTTTCATCTTCTTTTACTTCTAATTTAAACTCTTCTTTTCTATTGGTTAATTCATCTTGCAAATACTTGTTCAAATTATTCAATCGTTGAATATGGCTTTGTTCTGTTAAAGCCACCACCAAAGCGTCAATAGCATGGTGTCGATGATCATAACGCTTGCTCCAATTTCTGATTTCGTATTTATTTTTTCCGTTCCCATCAACATATCTTTTTACCCATTCGGATTTTGGATTGCCATTTTCGTCCAAATCCCAAAGTTCCATTTGTTTGAAACGGCTTTCTGTAAGTTCCATAAACAGTTTTTTCAAACCCCAACGACTTCTTAAAAAATCGGTTACTTCACCTGTTGAAGTTTTTACATTGTCGCTGCCAACAACTTTTGCCAATTCATTTTTCACAGCAACCGTGATGTATTGTGTGTTTTTTAATTGTCGCTCAACAGGATTTGTCGGTATTTTTTCTAACAACAAATTCTTTTTCTTTTTACCGTAGAAAATATCATTTATATGTTTGATATAATTAGCTACGGAACGTATTTCAAACTTTGAATTTTGCTGTGAGATGTATTCCCAAGCTGTTCTGTTGCTTTTTTCTTCATTTATATTTGTTTCACAAACAACTTTATTGCTAATAGAATCATCAAAGTATCTTGATTTAGGAATAATATGGTCAATGTCATACAACTTATCATCAAATAAAGCACTAAGTGGTATTATTTTATTTTGAGTGTACGGTGAAATGAAGTTTTGTTGTACATATAATTTGTATTTTAAGACATTTCTATCAGTAATAGGAATACCCTCTGATTGTAATGTATCTTTTATCTTTTTGTTTGTGTCTTCATTTTTTCTTTGCCCTTTCCAAATCTTATCTCTTTCCGCAGCACTATTTTTCAAATCTCTTGCAAGTTCTACTCTTATTTCAAGTTCTTCGGGATTGAACTTGTGCTGCTTCCAAATAGCTTTAATCACCTGCATTGTTTCGTTGGAAATTTGCTCAACTATCGGGTTTCGTAGTTTTTTTCTTTCTTCCTTAATTTTATCATTGTATGTAATTTCGTGATAGTCCTTGATTTGTGCTTTAATTTTTTCTGCGGTATGTTTTCCATAAACCAAAGAACTCGCAAAGGCATACATTAAACCTCCCGTTTCAATGGCTTTGGGATTATTTTGTACAAAACTGATTACATAATCTTCCAAGTTATTGTCTATATCATTAACAATTTCGCCTGTTTCAACTAAGTTCTTAATGTTTTCAAATTTGGTTTTTATTTCGTCTGAAACATTACTTGGATTGAGTTGCATTAAGGGCAAAATATTTTGAATTGCCTTTGCAGAAAGACTTGCGTATTTTCTTGGAAATTTAATAGTTTGAGCAAATTTTAAGGCTAATTCCGATGCAGTTTCATCATTCAATGACTTTAAAACATCTTTAATGGAAGAAACTTTTATACTTCTCGGGTCATATTCACTTCCATTATTAGCGTTATCATAAATTGCTTTCCAAATTTTTTCTACGATGTTTATATCATTTTTAAAAAGCGTTTCAAAATACTCGCCAAGTATCTTTTTGATTGTTATTTGTGTGTCACAACCTTTTAGTTTAGCTTTTGGATTTAATCCGTTTAAGTATTCTGTTTTGTCATTTTTCAGATTTACAATTTTTGTGACTTCGCTAAAACCTAATTGTTTTTGAGTTTGTAGTTTTTCATAGATTTTTTGTTTTTCATCATTCGTTAAAAATCTATCTGTGTATTGCAGAACATTTTTCTTCTTTTTCTCATTCCAAACTTCTTGCTTGGACGTAATAAACATTCGATTGATTTGATCCCAGCATCTAAACTCTTGAAATAATGGGTGCGAGTTTGCCAAAACTTGTTCGTCTTTTTCAAATTGACATTTACTGATTAACTCTTTTTGTTGTTTTAACGGACGTTGGTAATAAATTACTTGTTCTTTAATTATATACTTCAAACCACCTTTTATAGCTGCTTCTCTAAGTTGTTTTTGTGACTCGCTTGTTCCTGGAAACAAATAATTCGCAATTTTTTCTATCGTTTCTTGCGGACAATTTTTTAAAAAGTTATGTGCATTACTTTGCGTTTCCCAAACAGCATCAAATTCGGCTTGATAGCGATTTCGCAAGAACACTCGATTCCTAATTTTAGCCCATTTGTTTTGTTCTAAATCCTGTAAAATAAGTTGGCTGACGTGTAAATTGCCTTGTTTAATGTCTTCTTCCGTTTTTTCCATTTGCTTACGCCAATTAGTTTTCTGAGGTAATGCAAACACAATAGATGTTGTTTCTCCTTCTTTATTTCGTTTAATACGGATTTCTAATTCTTCTTCCTGTCCTTCCTTTTCTTTCAAATTTTGAAGTTCAGTTTCGCCTTCCAATTCTTCGTCATCAAAAGAAACGGTTATATCAAATTTATTAAACTCTTGCCCTTTATTCTTTCCTCGTCCTTGAAATTTTATTTCCGATTGTTTTACTTCTTTTATGGTTACTTTTTGATTGAATACTTCGTATTTTTTTACGCTTTCGTTTTCATCATTATCATCTTCTTTCTTCTTTTTAGTATCATCATCGCTATTTCCACCTGCATAACCACGCAATTGGTTATAGCTGTATAAAATTTTACCAAGTTCTTTTAACTCAACATTTTCTTTAATTGCCTTTGCTCGTAATGTATAATGAGCTAATGAATCTAATTGTAATGTTCCTTTCTTGACAGGTAATAGCTCTAACTCTTCCAATTTAATAGGAACTGGAATTCCATTGTTTTTTTCTTGAAATAACTCATTTTCTTTCGTGCCAACAAGTCGCAAAAATCTCCCCTTATTATCCTTTTCGTTTAATTCTTTAAATTGAAATTGGTAAGGCAACATTCCCAATTCATGAAGGATATAAAGTAATTTATTTCTGCGTAGTTTGTAGCGTTTATTCATTTTACGAATAGTGCGCTTTGTTCTTCTGTCAGCATTTTTTGTAATTCCTACGCCTTTTTCATAGTCTTGTTTGTCTGTACCCATAGGAATTATCCGACTTCCCATTCCGAGAATTTTCTTTTGTTCATTGTCAATCAATGCCCATCCAATAGAATTTGTTCCTAAATCTAATCCAAGTATTTTTTTCATAACATTATTAGTAATTAATTTGAGCGAATAAAGTTATAAAAGAATAGATGAATTTTCCAGTAAAAATTTGCAAAATGAAATTTTATTTACATTTTTGCATATTGAAAGCAAATCACAATAAGGATTATTCCGTTGTGAAAACATCTACTACGGGGCATTCGCAAGAGTGCCTCGTTTTTATTTACTTTGGCAGCATATTTTTAACGTGCGCTTTTTACTCATAGTTTTTTTTAGT
>JAFDXF010000028.1 GCA_018268055.1 Bacteroidota bacterium | reverse complement strand
GTCACTCTGGGATCGTTGTGGTTTTTATTCCCCAAAATTTCTTGCAGTACTTTTTATTTTAACCACAGCGAGCGCAGCATATCACAGCGCAGGGTCACTCTGGGATCGTTGTGGTTTTTATTCCCCAAAATTTCTTGCAATACTTTTTATTTTAACCACAGCGAGCGCAGCATATCACAGCGCAGGGTCACTCTGGGATCGTTGTGGTTTTTATTCCCCAAAATTTCTTGCAGTACTTTTTATTTTAACCACAGCGAGCGCAGCATATCACAGCGCAGGGTCACTCTGGGATCGTTGTGGTTTTTATAAATCACTTTGAATATTGGGTTTTTCATTGAGTCTATTGCGATTTGTTTTAAAAACTCCCTAACACGACTCTTTTAATTCCACTTTTAAGTTGCTTCACATTAAAATTTATAAGGTAACCCAACTTGCATTCTGACAGTTTCATATAAGTAAGTATCTGTGCGAGATGAATATCATTGAGTGCTTCAACCGCTTTTAATTCCACAATAACTTTTCGTTCAACTAACAGGTCAATCTTGTACCCACATTCCAATTTCACTCCCTTATAAAAAACCGGTAATAGCACCTGCGTTTGAACATTTATTCCCATTTGATTTATCTCAAAGTTCATGCAGGCTTCATAAGTGCTTTCTAGTAATCCAGGGCCTAACTCTTTATGCACTTGGAAAGCAGCATCAAGAATCAAAGTACCTATTTCATTTTCATGCATCGTTATAATTTTAACCACAACGGACACGGAATATCACGGCGTAGTGCCGCTCTGGGATCGCTGAGATTTTATTAATACAATTTCTTGAAGCGCTTCTTATTTTAACCACAGCGAGAGCAGCATATCACAACGCAGTGTCGCTCTAGGTCGCTGAGATTTTATTAACACAATATCTTGAAACGCTTTTTATTTTAACCACAGCGAGCGCAGCATATCACAGCGCAGGGTCGCTCTGTGGTCGCTGTGGTTTTTATTAAAATCCAGTACGAGAATACGTTTTTCCCTGTGTTTCGTTGTGTCTGCCCAGCTTATTTTCTTCTCACTATATTATTTTGCAACATATATTCCTGCCCACTTTCCGAACAAACTGCCTTACCTGAACCATCAAATACAAGTTTATGTCCAAATTCGCTAACCCAACCTACTTGCCTCGCCGGATTGCCCACCACTAATGCATAAGGAAAAACAGATTTTGTAACAACCGCTCCTGCGCCTATAAAAGCAAACTCACCAATCTCATTTCCGCATACAATTGTAGCATTAGCGCCAATACTTGCACCACGCTTTACCAAAGTAGTTTTGTATTCATCTTTTCTGGAAACAGCACTTCTCGGATTAATTACATTAGTAAAAACCATTGATGGGCCTAGAAATACATCATCCTCACATATTACACCCTCATATATTGAAACATTGTTTTGAACACGAACATTATTTCCTAATACAACTTTGGGTGAGACTACTACGTTTTGGCCAATGTTGCAATTGTTTCCAATTACACAGCCGTACATAATATGACTAAAGTGCCAGATTTTGGTACCTTCTCCAATTATGCACCCTTCATCAATTACAGCAGTGGTATGTGCAAAAAAGTTCATAAATATTTTATTAAGTAAAATTGAGTTTGTTCTAAAACTACTTTAATTTATAAATACCAATTCTGTTTTAAAATAACTGACCCCTGCCCTTCTACCGGCATTGAGTATTTAAAAAACGGATAAGGATGAATAGTGAGATTCACTCCTCCTGCTACGTAATCATCAGCATCAAATGCACTTCCCACATATAGATGTATATCATAATTTCCAGGCATCAATGGCAATGATTCAATTTGGCAATGAACTTGATTTGATCCTTGTTGCAATACTAATCCCTCAGAATCATATTTTGTAAATGGTGTAAAAATTCTATTGCCCATTTTGTCATTTACGCCAATGCCAAAATGTAATTTTGAACAACTATTTTTAGAAAACACAACTATAGTCATTGTACAGCTCTCGCCAGGTATTATTGGGCCACCGTTTTTTCCTGTTGCCAAAAAATCAGTGATATAAATGTCTTTATTAACATGTGGAATAATTCGGCTGCCTTCATTTTTTATTCCTAAATAGTGTTCTATTACATCTTTGGTTGATCCACTATAACTCAGACTACCATTTTGTAAACAAATTGAGTTTTGACATAACTGCTGAACAGCTGATAAATTATGACTCACAAATAATACTGTTCGTCCACTATCTTTTGTCACCTCATTCATCTTCCCGAGGCATTTTTCTTGAAACTCTGCATCACCCACAGCCAATACTTCATCAATGATTAATATATCCGGCTCTAAATGAGCTGCAATAGCAAAAGCCAATCGCATATACATCCCACTACTATATCTTTTTACAGGTGTATCAATAAATTTTTCTACCCCCGAAAAATCAACAATTGCATCAAATCTTTTTTTAATCTCTTGACGCTTCATTCCTAAAATAGCGCCATTCAAGAAAATATTCTCTTTGCCGGTTAGTTCCGGATGAAAGCCTGTACCTACTTCTAATAAAGTTGCTACTTTACCTCTAATTTCAATTTCTCCCGTTGAAGGCTCTGTGATTCGACTGAGTAGTTTCAGCAGTGTGCTTTTCCCTGCACCATTACGCCCTACAATTCCTAAGGCTTCACCTTGCTTTAATTCAAAGCTCAGTTCCTTCAATGCCCAAAATTCTTCTTTAACGGGTTGGCTTTCTTTGGAACGACTAAATACTGTTTTTGTCTTTTTATTAATCACATCACGTAAAGCAGTATATCGTTCTCTCGCTTCGTGATGAATCGTATATTTTTTACCTAATTGTTTTACTTTTATAACAGTTGACACAGAAAACAAACTTTCTTTTAAATAAGATCTGCGAAACTTTTTTCCATCCTTCTGAATAAACTTATAGATGAAAAGGCAAGTAAGATAGCAATGCTCAAGGAAATATAAAATGGATATTGCAATAAAGGATTTGGCGCACCTTGAATAATGCACCATCGAAATCCATCTATCACTCCTACCATTGGGTTTAAAGAATAAGCCCATTGACATTGATCAGGCACCATGCTGCTGCTAAATCCTACCGGAGATATAAATAAACCAAACTGTATAACAAATGGAACAATATACCGAAAGTCTCTGTACTTAACATTCAACGTGGTTAAAAACAAGCCACTACCAATCGTAGTAATGAATAATAGCAATACAAAAAATGGCAATACTAATATCTGAACCGGTGGAGTATATTGATACACTAAAAACAATATCAGTAAAATTATAAATGAAATTAAAAAATCAATAAAACAAGTAATGATAGAACTTACCGGAATAATTAAACGAGGAAAGTAAACCTTTGTAATCAAGCTCACATTTTCGGTTAAGCTATTACTGCTTTCGGATAGTGCAGCAGAAAAAAACTGCCACGGCAGTAATCCAGCAAAAACAATAAGGCTATAAGGTACAATGCTTAGTGTTTCCATTTTCGCAACTCTTCCAAACACGATTGTAAAAACAATCATAGTAAGTAACGGCCGGATAACAGCCCAAAGAATGCCTAATACTGTTTGCTTATACCGAACCTTTATATCTCTCCAACTAAGGATGTAAAATAATTCTCTATAATTCCATAAGTCTTTCCAATAGTTCTTCTCTGTATTGCTTTGCTTTATTGTAACTATTTGCTCCATTTACAGCTTTTTCCAATATATGCCATCCAAATCTATAGGCACGATCTCTGCAGTAATATTGTTTTGTTTTCTGTAATCCAAAACCGCCAGCTTACATCCTTCCACTGCGCCCCAATCATCAATAATAATGTAACCGCCTTTAGAAACTTTGGGATATAGATTTGTTAAAGCATCCATTGTTGACTCATACATATCGCCATCCAAGCGCAGCACAGCTAATTTTTTTATTGGTGCAACAGGCAAAGTATCTTTAAACCAACCTTTTAAAAATCGGACTTGCTCATCAAGCAGGTCATATTTTCTAAAATTTTCTTTTACCGTTTCTAACGATATTTTTAATTCATTAAATGTATGGTGTTGATCATCTTTATCGGCAAAATATTTGTGAGCATTCGGTTGGGGTAGTCCTTCATAAGAATCAGCAGCCCATACAATCCGATCGGTACAGTTATACGCTTTCAATATCGCCCGCATAAAAATGACCGCACCGCCTCTCCACACACCGGTTTCAATTAAATCACCTTCTATGTTATTATGGAGTACATCTGTCACACAGTCTTGTATATTTGTAAGTCGCTTGTAACCTATCATACTATCTGCATATTGTGGCCAATCTCTTCCATTCATTCTATTCTCTAAAGTATTGACAACCTCTTCACAAACCACTAATCTCTTGTGTTCCATTTTACTAAAAACATTCAATAGAGGTTTTACTGTTAAATTGAGTTTACGTCCATAATGAATGGGTCTATATTCTTTAGAGCCACAGCGATTTAAGTCAATAATTGTTTGCTTCAACAATTCGAGATAGGCTAATCGTAAATCTTCCATGCTAAGCACAATTAGATTGTTGCTCCATCAATAATCAAGTACAAGAAATTGAAGTGTAAGTTTATGTTTTGTATGCTCAATAATTTCGGCAGTTGACAGACCAGGTTTTTTTAATACGAAGGGAAATTTTACCTGCCATACGTTGCAACATACTACATCAATACCTAATCAGCATTTACCATCTTTTTCAAATACTCCCCATACCCACTCTTTGCCAGTTCAGCAGCGAGTTTTATCAATTGCTCTTTTGCAATAAATCCTTGTCGGTATGCAATTTCTTCTATGCAGCCTATTTTAGTGCCCTGCCTTTTTTCAATGACACGTACAAACTCACTTGCATCACTAAGCGAATCAAAAGTGCCGGTGTCTAACCAAGCAGTACCTCTGTCTAACACAGCTACTTTCAATCGTCCTTGTTTTAAATATTCACGATTCACGTCCGTAATTTCATATTCGCCTCTGGCAGATGGTTTCAGATTTTGAGCAATCTTCACCACATCATTATCATAAAAATATAAACCCGGCACCGCATAGTTTGATTTAGGCTCTGTTGGTTTTTCTTCAATACTTACTGCATTCATATCTGCATCAAACTCTACAACGCCGTACCGCTCCGGATCGCTGACGTGATAGGCAAATACATAACCACCTTCTATATTATTCAATTGCTGCAATTGTCTGCCTAATCCGGTTCCGTAAAAAATATTATCACCCAATACTAAAGCTACATTGTCAGCACCAATAAAATCAGCGCCAATAACAAATGCTTGCGCCAGTCCGTTTGGAACTTCTTGCACAGCATATTCAAAACGACAACCAAGCTGACTTCCATCGCCCAACAACCTTTTGAACTGTGCATTATCTTCTGGTGTTGTAATAATCAACACTTCATTAATTCCTGCCATCATCAAAATAGACAATGGATAATAAATCATCGGCTTATCATAAATCGGCATCAGTTGTTTACTGATGGCTTTTGTGATGGGATAAAGTCGGGTGCCGCTGCCGCCGGCAAGAATGATGCCTTTCATATTGTGAGTGAATAGTGGTTAAAGTATTGTTGCATTTGCGTTTAGATGTTTAGGAGTTTAGTCGTTTAGTCGCTTGCTGTGATTTTCGCAGTTTTGCTATTAACAAAGTTTGTAGTTCAATTAATTCCCGCCCCTCATTATATTGTTTTTCATCAAAATGTTCTAAATCGTAAGATATAATAAAATCATTCAATAATTCTATTGTACTGCTATAAGCAATAACGCTAAATTTTGCTTGATCTTTCGTTGTTGTTCGAGAAGTGCCTTCAGCAATGTTTGAAGCAATTGAAATTGCAGCTCTTCGCATTTGTGACACTATTCCCAATTTTTCCTCTCTCGGAAAATTTTTTGTATTCAAATATACCCATGCTGCTAATTTCCTGGCATGTTGCCAACAATCTAATTTTTCAAAAGAATATATTTTCATGATGGATAAATAATGACTAAAACCAAAAAACTTCTAAACCTCTAAACTTCTAAACCCCTAAACGCCTAAACATCTTATCGTTTATCAAAAAATACTCAACTTTAAACAATCATTCAACTATTTTAAACTTTCTCTCGCCCTTCCTCTCCATACATCCGCTCATAATAGTTTTTATATGCACCGCTTGTTACATTCTTCAACCATTCTTCATTTTGTAAATACCAGTCAATTGTTAAAGAAAGTCCTTCTTCAAAAGTTACTGAAGGAGTCCAGCCTAATTCTTTATTAATTTTTGTAGCATCGATTGCATAGCGCCTGTCGTGCCCGGGACGGTCTTTTATATAGGTAATCAATTGTTCGCTTGTGCCTGTGGCATTGCCAAGTTTTTCATCCATCAATTTGCAAAGCAATTTTACCAAGTCAATATTTTTCCATTCGTTAAAGCCGCCGATATTATAAGTATCTCCATTTTTACCGTTATGAAAAATCAAATTTATAGCTGCTGCATGATCTTTTACAAAAAGCCAATCTCTGGTGTATAAGCCATCTCCATACACAGGTAGCGGTTTTTTCTGAATAATATTATTGATAAAAAGCGGAATCAGTTTTTCAGGAAAATGATTGGGCCCGTAGTTATTAGAGCAATTACTGATAACAATGGGTAATCCGTAAGTATCGTGATATGCTCTTACAAAATGATCGCTGCTTGCCTTTGATGCGCTGTATGGTGAATGTGGATCATATTTTGTTTCTTCTGTAAAAAATCCTGTATCACCCAAAGCACCATAGACTTCATCGGTGGATACATGATAAAATAATTTACCGGTAAAATCATTATTCCAAATTTTCTTAGCGGCATTTAATAAATTCACTGTGCCGATTACATTTGTATAAACGAAATCAAGTGGCGAAAGTATAGAACGATCCACATGGCTTTCAGCAGCCAAATGAATAACGCCATCGGGCTTATGTTCTGCAAATAATCTTTCTAATGCAGCAGTGTCTAAAATATCTGTTTTGGAAAAATGATAATTCGATTTGCCCTCAATGTCTTTTATATTTTCTAAGTTACCTGCATAGGTCAACGCATCCAGATTAATGATTTTATAATCGGGATATTTATTTACAAAAAGGCGTACTACATGTGAGCCGATAAAGCCTGCTCCGCCTGTGATGATAATGGTACGATTCATTTTATTGAGAGAGGGTTGTGAGTGAGGTTAAGGTTGAAATTAAGATTGAGGTTAAGATTAAGGTTGAGATTGAGAATTAGATTAAGGCATAAGATCAACATGTTGTTTATACCAATTGAAAGTTCTTTTCAATCCTTCTTCAATATTGGTTTCTACTTTGTATCCTAATAATTGTTCTGCTTTAGAAATATCTGCCATACTTTGTTTTACGTCTCCTATTCTTTCGGGGCCAAATATTGGTTGTAATGAACTTTCGGATTCTTCTTTTAAAATTTCAAATAATTCTTTTAAAGAAGTTTGTTTACCGCAAGCAATATTATATACTTGATTCACCGCATTTTTATTTTCAGTAAATAAAGCATGCACATTTGCCTGCACCGCATTGCCTACATACGTGAAGTCGCGACTGTGGCTTCCATCTCCGTTTATTGTTGGCGGTTTATTCTTTAATAATGCTTCAGCAAACAGTGGAATTACTGCAGCATAAGGCCCATTCGGGTTTTGGCGCGGACCAAATATGTTGAAATATCTTAAACCGATGAATTCCATATCATACAAATTGGCATACACTTGCGCATACAATTCATTTACATATTTGGTAATGGCATAAGGCGATAATGGCTTTCCGATTACCTCTTCCGTTTTAGGCAATCCGGGATGATCGCCATAAGTGGATGAGCTTGCTGCATAAACAATCCGTTTAATGTTTTTTTCTTTTGCAGCTGTAAAAATATTCAGTGTTCCGGTAATATTTACATCGTTTGTAGTAAGCGGATCATTGATAGAACGAGGTACAGAACCGAGTGCTGCCTGATGGGTAATTAAATCTATTCCTTGGCAAGCACTAAGGCATGTTTGATAATCTCTTATATCTCCTTCTATAAACTGAAATGAAGGATTATTCAAAAAAGTTTTTAGATTATTTAAAGAGCCGGTAGCTAAATTGTCCAATACACGAACAAGGCTTACTCTTTTATCGTGCAACAAATTGTCAACAATATTGGAGCCGATAAATCCTGCGCCACCTGTAACTAAAATCTTCATTTAATAAACTTGGTATTCTTAATTATTCTTCTTCTTTCCAAAAGGGTTCTTGATATTTATTTTTGAAAGTAATTTCTCAAAAAAGTTTTGCGGTGGCGTTTCTTCTTCATAGTAACTGCCATAACCATAACCGTATCCATACCCATAGCGGCCATAGCCATAATAGCCATAACCTGCTTTTAGTTTAACATCGTTTACAACAATAGAAATTTTTGGTAATTTCTTTTCATTATACAATTCATCTATCAATGCTATTTGTTTTTTGAATGTATGGCCTTGCCGCACAAGGTAAATAGTGGATTGTGCATATTTTGAAAGCGTCATAGCATCACTCACCATTCCTACTGGAGCAGTATCTACCAAAACAAAATCAAAATTTTGTTGCAGCCATTCAAAGAGTTCATCCGTTTTTGGATCCAACAATAATTCTGCAGGGTTAGGCGGTATTGGGCCGCAACCCAATACAAATAAATTTTCGTACTCGGGCACAGGTTTTATTAAATCCGGCAGATTTGCCTTACCTACCAGAAAATTTGAAATACCCGGGCCCTTGGGCATTTTAAGCCCTGAAAGCACTTTGGGTTTTCTGATATCAAACTCAAGGATTATTGTCTTTTTACCGGCAAGTGCGAGTACTGCACCCATATTGGTGGTAACATAAGATTTTCCTTCGCCACTGAATGATGAAGTAAAAAGAATGGTTGACCGTTCTGCTTTACCAATGATGTATTGAAGATTAGAACGAATAATGCGAAACTGCTCAGCTACCATACTTCTTGTGCTCTTACTTACTACTAAAACATTTTCTGAATAAGAGTGTCCGATTTCGCCAAGTATAGGAGTCTTTGTAATTTTTTCAATATCGAAGCGTGTACTTACTTTATCATTCAGAATTTCTCCAATGAAAATAAAGATAGCCGGAAGGCCGAGGCCTAACAAGAAGGCCAAAATTTGAATGGCTTTTCTATTCGGTTTTACGGGGTCAGTAGAAGGCGAAGCTTTATCTGTAGGTGTTGAATTAGCAGTGGCAGAGGCAATTTTTATTGCTGTTTTTTCTCTTTCTTGTTCGAGATATGATTTTAATGCTTTTACAGAAGTTGCGCTTTCTTCCATTATTGCCAAATCATTTTGTATCGCCGGCAAAGTTTTTAACTGAATTTGGCTTGAGGTACTTTTCTGTCTTGCTTCAGCCAAAACATCATTCAATAATTTTTTTGAGGATTTCAAACTTTCTAACAGACGTTCTCTCGCTTTTTCAATCGCCACTGCTTTTTCAATTACCAATGGATTGTCTTTTCCGGCTCCTGAATTAATGAGCATCTGTCGGTCAATCTGAGCTTGATTGTACTCACCAACCATTGTTACAAAAACCGGTTCATCTAACCAAACAGTAGAAGGTACTTTACTAAATTCATTCTTTTTATCATTCAAATAAGACTCTACAATTTCGGTCTTATTGAGCTGATTTCTTTGCTCTATAATTGTCTTGTCAAAGTCACTAATATTATTAAACCCTTGTGCCATCTGTGCAGCACCATCAATAATATTATATTTATTTCTAAAATTGATTACTGCTTGTTGAATACTATCCAACTGCTTTGCTGTAACCCCTAATCGCTCATTAATAAACTCAAATGTTTTTTCCGATTCTTCTCTTTTTCTTTCTATCGTATAAGTTCCATATTCATTCATTAGTTTATTTATGATATTGGCGCCCATCTCCGGGTTGTCTGTAATCATTGCTATATTCACAATCCCCGAGCCGGGTGTTTTGGGTTTTACATCTAATGCACCGGCATAAGAAGACGCTGCGTTATATGTAGGAGTCCAAATCACCTTGTATTCGCCCGAAGCCGGCGTATTAGGAAAGCCTTCAATTATAAATGTGCCATTAGTGTTTTTATAAGTATCACCCAACTTGTAGGTGTTTTTATCGCCATTAATTTTAAATTCATAATCGTCTGTAAACTTTATTTTCAATGAGAAACCTCTTGAAGAATCTGTTATCTGAACAACCTTAACATTGAATGGCCTTGAATTATAAACATTAACTGTTTTAATTTGTCCGATAGCATAATAGCCCCATTGCAAATGAAGACTATCTACTACCCTTGCCATTAAAGGCTTGGATTTCAAAATTTCTATCTCACTCTGAATATTCTGAGCTTTATCATTTACAAACATTGCGTCAAAGTCGCCACGACCTGCTCCACCTTGCTGCTCTGTTTTGATAATCATAGAACCGCCTACACTGTATAAAGGAACGGTGTAACGCAAATAAATATAAGCTGCAAATAATGACAGCGCTACCGATAAAACGAACAATGGAAGAAACCGAACATATTTATAAAACAAATCCCGCAAACTCATGTTCCAGAGTTCACTCCGACCATTGTTTTGTACCTCATCCTGCATTGAAATAATTTAAATAAATATTAGGTGATTATTATCTTCTAAATGTATTATATAAAAGAATAGCCGATGTAATAACACTCATCACAAATCCTGTTCTGGCAATGATTAAATCTTGTGATGTTTTATCTTTTTTCTGTTTCACCGCATCTACCATTACCACATCATTCTGGTTAAGATTATAAAATGGGGATTCAAACATTTTACTGGAGGTTAAATCAATTACGCCTATTTCTCTTTTACCATTATACTCTCTGAGTATTTTTACTTCACTCTTTTTACCATACTCTGTAATGTCGCCCGACATGCCTAATGCTTGTAAAATAGTCACTTTCGTTTCGGGTATGCTCAGCGTTCCCGGGCTTCTTACTTCTCCCAAAACAGTAATCTTGTAATTTAAATAATTGACCAAAACAGTTGGGTTAGTCAATAATTCTTTGGGTGATACAAGCATATTCTTTACTGATGCAGCCAATTCTTGCTTCGTCAATCCTGCAGCATGAATAGCTCCAAGCCGTGGATGAATTATATTTCCTTCATCATCGACTAAAAATCCGCAAGTAGTTGCACCTGCAGCTGCAGTACTTGCTGAAGCGCAAGGAAGATTAAATATTTCGTATGCTTTAGGATCAAGCGATAAGCTATAAATCTGCACGGACAAGAAATCACCTTTTTGAATTTTCAATTCAGGCATCTTTACAATGTCTGTACCTGCGGAGTCTTTATAATTGTCTAAATAAGTTGGGATTGCTTTCTGTACTTTACACGAAAAAGTGAATAAAGTTAAAATAAGCAACGCTACAGTAGTATAGAATTTCATTAGTTGAAGTTTATTAAAATGCTTTGGGCATTAAACTTATGGTTTACCGGCTTTGCACCGAAGATAATTTAGTTCTGTCAATATATGCAATCAATACATAACCCAGACTGTCAATCGCTACTTTTACCGTTTTACGTCTTACTTCAAGCACCTTGCCTTCTTTATCCATTAAAGTACCTCCGCTTATTCTCACTCTTTGATTTATTTGCAAATCAACAGGAACTGCTTCTACATTTTCATATTCATCCAAAAAATGTCTGATAGCAATAATTTCTTTTTCTTTAACCACCGCTGGTTTTCCTGCCCAATATACAAAGTTGATTGCTCCGTTTATCATTCTGACAGCAGTTCTGTCCGTATCTGCAATTTTTACAAAAACATAAGACTTAAATAATGGCTCCTCAACCGTTTTTATCCGATCACTCCATTTTCTTCTGATTTTTGTCAAAGGACAATAACTTTCAAACCCTCGGTCTATCAAGGTTTGATTCACTTTTTTTTCCCATCTTGGGCGTGTATAAATGGCAAGCCACTTCATTCCTGTAGTCGTTTTTTTACATGGCTTCGCCACCTCAGTCACATATTTATTTTCTATGTTGCTGATAATTAACGTTTTAGATATGAAATGCGGATTTAAAAAATTTTTTCAATCCTGCGATTGCAAATATAATATTTGATGTGACTGAATAGAGTATTAAATGCACGGATTTTGAATGAATTATTCACAAAAGTTGAAAAGATTTTGAGAAATTTTTGTTTCTGTAACTGTATAAAAAACTGCAGTTATTTTCCAATAGTCAAAAATTGGTGCTCATATTTTCCACTTCTTCATCAAATTCTTACATTTAGTACTCAAAATCAACAAATTTGAAACAACGTTTTTATTCTCTTGATGTTTTTCGCGGTGCCACCGTTTGCCTCATGATATTGGTAAATAACCCCGGTAGTTGGAGTCACATCTACCCGCCATTGGAGCATGCCGCATGGCATGGATTAACGCCTACTGATTTGGTATTTCCGTTTTTCTTATTTGCAGTTGGAAATGCTTTATCATTTGTGATGCCCCGATTGAGAGAAAAAGGTGATGCAACATTTTGGAAAAAAGTAATCAAAAGAAGTTTGCTGATTTATATTATAGGCTTATTTCTTACTTGGTGGCCTTTTGTAAAATGGTCGGGCTCTGAATTGGTGTTTAGGCCTTGGGAATATATTGATGGTAAGGGAATGCAGCAAGGCGTGCGCATACTTGGTGTATTGGCACGTATTGCTATCTGTTATTTTTTCGCATCTGTTATTATTTACTATCTGAAAGGGAAAAAAGCATTTTATGTTGGCCTACTGATTCTATTATTATATTGGGTTTTATGTTTCACACTTGGCCAACCGGGCGACCCTTATAGCATGACAGGTTGGTTTGGCAATGCAGTAGATCAAAATGTTCTTGGTATCGCACACATTTACAAAGGCGAGGGAATACCCTTTGATCCCGAAGGTATAATGAGTACGCTACCGGCAATTGTGCAAGTCATATTTGGTTATCTCGTTGGTGAATACATTCAGCAAAAAGGTAAAAATTTTGAAATGATTAGTGGCTTATTTGTAGCCGGAGTAGCCTTATTAGTTACCGGCTATTGCTGGGATTTAGTTTTTCCCATCAATAAAAAAATATGGACCAGTTCCTATGTCGTTTACACTACGGGCCTTGCAATGCTTACTATTGCTACTATGATTTACTTGATAGAATTTAAAAATGCTAAAGGATGGTTGAGCAAGTTCTTTGATGTGTTTGGTAAAAATGCTTTATTTGTTTTTGCACTTAGTGCGTTCATTCCAAAAGGACTTGGATTGATTCGGCTCAGCAATGGAGCCAACCCATGGAGTTGGATTTATATAAATGTTTTTTCAAAAATTCCCGGCGATCCTCGTTTTGGTTCATTGCTTTTCGCACTTTGTGTCATCACCTTTATGTGGTTTATCTGCTGGTGGATGGATAAAAAGAAAATTTATATTAAAGTTTAGTAGCCGCTTTATATCCCTATTTTTTCTTCCTGCATTTTATCAAATTTGTTAAAGATTTGTATAAACAGACAGGTTATTGTGTAATACCTTCAAATGATTCATCAATATTGCACAAAACAAAAAATTATAAAAATGAAGATTAAATTATTATTGAGCGCCGCATTACTTATTGTTCTTTCTTCTTTTGGTGTAAAGCAAAAAAATTTGCCTCTTTATGAAACAAAATGGAGTTTGAAAAAAATTTATAGCACTGATGGTGTAAAAGATGTTTCTACCAAAGCATTTATTCAGTTTAATAAAGACAAAAAAACGATAAACGGAAATGGTAGTTGCAATAGCTACGGAGGAAGCTTAATGGTAAAAGGAAAAAGTTTGAAATTCAGCAAAGTATTCTCCACAAAAATGTATTGCCAAGATGTGCAAAATATTGAAGACGCCTTTTTGGGGAGTTTAGAAAAAACAACCAAATATAAAATCAAAGGGGATAAACTTTTCCTTTATCAAGGCAAGAAAATACTTTTTCAATTTGTAGCTGAAAAATAAATTTAATAAGCGTTAAGTTAGATTAAATTTTAACTTAACGCTTATTCATCCTCCTTTGATTTAAAGAATGAGCCGATGCCCTTCCCGATTTTTTGTACTGCTTCTATTCCTTTGTTCAAAGGCTCGCCGGAGAAATCTTCATATTGCACAATGCTGATATTATCCTGATATTGCTGCGGATAAATAATCAATTTACTATTAGTTGGAAAATATTTTTTCAACTTTACCGGAATATTATCCAATGTAGTGATGTATGATGACGCCCCTTTTCGTGCGGCAATCAAAACGATTAAATCATCATCATGAATTTCTCTGGACAAAACCAGAAAATCATCCCATTCATCAAATTTTTTAAAATTTAATGCGGCGGTGAGTTTTGCTTTTTTATATATCCGCTCAACAGCTTTTTGTGTGGTCTGATTACAAAATAATAAAAGAGGAATGCTTAGTTCTTGTGCAATTTGCGCCAGCTTCACTATCCAAATACCAAAACCGTTTTCATGTTCCGCTAATGGAGGAACTGCAACAGTAACTCGCTTATGCACCGGTAAGGGTTTTTCCATCTGACCGATAAAAACAGTTTTATCTGTACCGCTTAGAATACTATCAATTTTTTTACCGATAAACCGATCAACGACATTACTCTTTCGTGGCCAACCTAAAATAATTATATCGGCCATTATCTCTCGAGATACTCTGGTAATGCCGCCGGCTGCATTGTGATCAATAGTGGCAATGGCACTCACTTTTGTTTCTGAGGCAGATGCTTGTTTTACAAACTCTTCTAATTTGTTTTTCGTTTTCAAAATATTTATTTCGGCTTCATCATCATTGGAAACGACGGATAGAACAGATATTGGATTGACTGATTTTTTGTCTTTCATTAATACTGCCAGCTCCAGCATTTTTTCAATTCCGGATACATCTGCAACAGGCATTAAAATATGTTCGCTTTGCACTTCTTCTGTTAGTAATCCGCTGCTGTCATTTTCTGATTCCACAACCAACTGTTTCGCTGCTTTTTCTGTTGCGAATGAAGCAACGATGCAAGTAATTAAAATCAAGATTACAGTTCCATTCAGAATACTATCATCAATAACCTTAGCATCATAGCCTACTAAAATTATGGCAAGCGTAGCAGCAGCATGTGCACTACTCAGCCCAAAAATAACCTGCCGCTGTGCCGCCGAAAATCGGAAGATCAGTTGGGTAAAAAATGCAGCCAACCATTTTCCTGTAATTGCTACAACTGACAATGTCAATGCAATAACAATAGCCATCGGGCCGTGTAAAATGACACTTAAATCCACAATCATGCCCACGCTAATAAGAAAAAACGGAATGAATAACGAATTGCCGATAAACTCTACTCGGTTCATCAATGCAGAAGTATGTGGAATTAATTTATTGAGTGCTAAGCCGGCCATAAATGCGCCAATGATTGACTCTAATCCGGCGGCTTCAGCAAGAAAGGCTGCAAAGAATACAACCGAAAGAACAAAAATATAATGTGAATGTTTTTCGCTTTCTAATTTTTTGAAAAACCATTTGGCAATGCGTGGTATAACCAAAAACATAATAGCACTAAACACGACTAAAGAAACACCTAACCTAATCCAAAATTCTTGATTCAAATTTCCTTTGCTATTGCCAATGATTACGGCCAAAATAATCAGCACGGCGGTATCAGTTAAAATAGTACCGCCTACAGTAATGGCAACAGCCTTGTTTTTTGACACACCCAACTTACTCACAATAGGATAAGCTACCAATGTATGTGTGGCAAACATACTCGCCGTTAAAAAGCTTGCATTAAAATCATACCCCAATAGATAATGGCAAACCGGAAAACCTATTCCTAATGGGATGATGAAAGTGAAAAAACCAAACAACAAGCTCTTACCTCTGTTGGCTTTGAATTCATTCAAGTCTAATTCCAAACCGGCAATAAACATGATATACAAAAGGCCGATTGTAGAAAATAAATTTATGGCGGAATTTTTTTCCAAAACATATAATCCGTGCGGCCCAATGATGATTCCTGCAATGATTAATCCGATGATGCCCGGCAAATTAATCCGCTTCAATAAAAGAGGAGCTAAAAGAATGATGAACAATATCAGCGAAAAAACGAGTACAGGATTTTTCAATGGCAATTGAAACTGCTCCATCAAATGTGCAAAAAATTCATTCATTATGCAGTGTTAATATGAAATGTGAAATATACTAATTTTTTTTCTTAGTACCTGAATAAACATGTAATACTAACTTATGAGAAAATTTATTTCACAAATAAATAGCCCCTAACGGTCTGAACACAGTAGAAAAAAATACTGGACGTCTATTCTTATTCATTCATTTTACCGAATCAACATCAATGTTCCTTTCATCATTTTTAATGGCTTATCAAAAAACTGATACTCGCATTTCCATACAAAGACACCGCTTTGTTGTAAGATATTTTTATAAAAACCATCCCATCCGATGTTTTTAT
>JAFDXF010000027.1 GCA_018268055.1 Bacteroidota bacterium | reverse complement strand
GTTCGTTGCAGCGCATTCACTGCAAAGGGTGTTAGCGTTTTTTTTCCATAACTAAAAATTTTGTAACCCCAAATCTAACGAAACTCGCTTTAACTCATTGCTGAAAGCAATGTTGGTTCAACGTTGAGGCGGCTTGACGCAGGCAGGGATTTTAGCACTACCGTTGATGCGAAGACCGAACTCCAAATATAGCACAAAATTTCAATCGGAGACGGTTCGCCCTGCTTGCGTTCAAACCGCTTGTTATCGGTTCGCCCTTCTTTTCTGTATGTTGTTTGTCCATTCATTTGGTCTGTTGTGGTGCGTTGGCTGGTGGCTCTTTTGCATTTTTTGTTTGGCTTTGTGTGTCGGCAAAAATGCAAATGTGCTACCAAAAGCGTTGGTTTATTCTTTCTTCCTTTCCATTCTTAGTCCTCTTTCCTTTAAAAAGTCATATATGTCAATACAAGTTACTTCATTCTTGTTTGCAACCGCAGGTATTTTGTTGTGTTTGGTTTTACTTTCATTGGTAATCAATATGCAATTATGAACTTTGCAATAACCTATTAAATACGGGTCAGCTTCTTCTTTTCCCTCTGCTTGTTTTTTCGCATCAAAGAACCCTGAATTATACTCGTCATTGATTATTGGAATGGCAGCGTTAATACTTGCTGCATCTGTTTTTACCACAAAATGTTTTTTCCATTTTTTTACCCAATTTTTTAAGAATTCTTGTTTCCCCTCGTAACTATTTATTTCCTCCTCAACAAAATCAATTGTTTTAAAACTGTCTTGGCTTATCAAATCTTCAATTTCCTCCCAAATAGCTGTAAATACTGGATTATCTCGCTTAAAGGTCGCTTCAAGCATAATCAGTCCACTTGTATCAATTAGATAAACCGTATTATTTTCGTTAAACAAATTCATTTTCTAAGCGTGCAATAATTGTCTGGTTTTAGGAATGTATGATAACTTAATACCTAAAAAATCTGACAAATCTTTTAAGTCAATACGATTTTGGTCGTAAGCGGAAAATGCTAACGAAATGTATGTCTTTCCTTTTTCTTTTATAGTTTCTTTGGCAATGTTTCGTCCTTCGGGATTTTTTGCTCTACCAAAACTTGGTTTATTCCAAGCCTGATGTTTTTCTTTGTAGAAAGCTGATGTTGTAAGTTTATTTTCAAGCAAAGTTCTCAAAATAGCCAAAGGTCCAACGTGAAAATAATTGGCAAGTTCAACCAAATCTTTTTTAGCCCAAATTTTATTCCCGCTTCGTTGTTGCTCAATAACTTTTTCCATTTGCAGAAATTCAGAAGTTGGAATAAGCACCTCTGCTGCAAATGAATTACACCATTTTTCTATTTGAATATTGGTCTTTTCGGATAAATCACAAAGTCCGCCCTCATTCAGTAAAATATGCCCTAATTCGTGAAATAAAGTAAATGTCTTTGAATGTGCTTGCTCGCCACCTCTTTTAATACCGATTATTGGAATAATGTCGTCCGTAATTGAAAATCCTCTTAGCTTGTCTTGTGTTAAACTAAGTTGAAAAACAGCAACACCCAATAACTCAACTTTTTCAATATATGCTTCTAATGCGTTGTTTATATTTTTAATTTCGCTTACTTCATCAAGGTTTAGCATTTCCCGAACCTTGACAGCAACGGCTTTAGGTTGTTCGTTAATGGAAGCGAAGACGTTTAATTTAGGAATTTCAATTCCTAATTCTTGACGAAGTTCCACATAGGATTGAGCCAAAGCCCTCGCTTTACGGACTGCCATAATTGTTTTTTCGTGAAAATTGCCAAGTTCTTCTGAATTTACTGTTCTTCTGTCGGCTGGTAAAGGTTTTTCTTTTGGTGGTTCAGAAAGTAATAAAGTAGCAATAGTTCTTTTGTATGCTTTTGAAAATTCTTTTAGTTCATCTAATGTCGGCTGCTTTTCGCCTTCTTCCAATTGCAACAATCGTTTGGCTGAAATACCTGTTTTTTCAGATGCTTGATTTCGGTTAATGGCAAGCGATTCCCTTGCCCAAACAAGGACTTTATGATTTGCCTGTATCAAAGTATTATCTGTCATTCTTTAAAAGTTACAAGCTCAAAATTTGTTGTTTATCTTTCTGTTTCGGTGCAAGTTTATACACTATCGGGAAATTTGTATTGCCTTCAATTTTTGGAATTAAGTTCCTCAACGCTTGATTAAAAATTCCGATTGCCCACTTTTTTCTATCTGTGATACGAAAAATAAAATCAACTTCGTCTGGTTTCCAAGTTGTCGGTGTGTTTGATTTTACACCGAAAGCAACGCCAATAATTATGTTTCTAACATTGTCGTTTTTGTCTATGACTTGTGCAACCACCAAAGTTTCTTTTAGTGCTTCTTGCAATTTCTTGTCGTATTTGTAACGCAAGATTTTTGCTGTGTCTTTTTCAATGTCTGCTTGTCGGAACATTCCTTTGCTTTCATTTAGCATAACATCAATTTTCGCATTCTTTGTCGGTGGTAACGCAATGATGTCGGGATATTCACGGGGTTGTGCTTTTCCAAGTTCGGGGTCGGGAAGTATTGCTCCACCGCCTTGCGAACCCGGATATGAAATTGAAACGATTTTAAATTTGTTCGGAATTAAAACTCTGTGTGCAATCGCATACGTTACTTCATCTTCATCAACTTCGTTGCTTTCTTCAATAAGTGCGGAAGCACTTGTAAATTGTGTTGATGAAAAATAAGTTTTTAGCAAGTCAAGCATTTCGCCTTTTCCGTTGCCTAATAATTTTCTTCTGTCCCAAACAAGTTTAATTCCGTTGTGGTTTAAATACATTCCGTCCAACAAAAACGCAATCGTAGCAACAACTTTGTTGTCTGAAATTTTACTTTTATGTTTTTCCCAAACAGGTTGAAAGTTTATTGTTTCATCTTGTTTTTTCGCCCCCTTTGCGGCTTTCACTAATTCGTCAGTAAACCAACTTGGAACACCTCCACTATCTTTTTCAATCGCTTCTTTTAGTTTACTTCTCAATGTCGTTAAACTATCCAAATCCTTTTTCAAAATTTCGTTTCCTCTTGGACGAACCAAAGCGTAAATGCCAAAAATTTTGTGAGTGTTGGAATACACAAACGAAATGAAATTCAAAATTCCCCTGTCAGGGTCCATTGCGTGGCTGAAACGATTGATTTTTGCACCAACCCAATCTTTATTTACGAAGTAACGCAACTTGTTTAAGTTCGTTGCTCTGCGGTTTTTCCACGTTTCTAATAATTCTTTTGCACCTGTTGCCTTATCAATTTCTTTGCGATAATTTTTGTAAGACGAAGTTTGTTTTAAATCTTTGATTGAATTTTCAAACCAATTTTTCTCTGACTTCAAAAATGATTTTACAATTGCCTGAATTGTGCTTTTCAATATTGGAATTTCAGGCGGACAAGAAGGGAATTTTAGATTTCGTTCTAACGTAAATTTGTTTCCTGTTTGTGTTCCCCAATCTGCAATAATGTAACCCTCGTAACCAAATTGGTCAATTAAAATTTTTGGTGTTGAATATGGATTGTATTCTGCACCGCCAAAAACTTTTTCACTTTCCTTATGTCCCGAAATTTTGATGTAAAATGTTTCTGAAAGATACGATGCTAACGCACCGTAGGTGCGTTGTAATTCGTGGTCTTCTGTTTTTACTGCTTCCGTAAATTCTATGTTTGCTAACGGATATTCAATTCCATTTTTAATTCCTGTAATTAAAGCGTCTGGCGTTGTGAAAGACATTATTGAAAACAAAGCACCGTTTGAAAATTGGTTTGCTTTTTTCGGTCTTTTCACAAGTTTGATGTTTGTTCCTTTTGGAACAACTTCGCTAATCATCGGCAATAAATAATCACTGCCTTGTTCTAAACTCTCGTAATAAAGTCGTATTTCTTGCATTATATTTTTTCTAAAATAATTAAATGTTCTTTCTTTCCTTTTTGAGCGTAAGTCGGATTGAAAATTCTTGAATGTTTTGACAAATCAGAAGATAAGATTTCATTCACTTTAAAACCGATTTTCGGTGCAAAGTCGGAAATTTCCTTTTCAATTTTTATCAATTCCTTTTTAATTACGCTGTCGCCAATTACGATAAATGCAAAATGATTTGGCTTTAAAACCCTTTGCATTTCTGCAAAACATTTAATCAAATCTTCATTCCATTTTTCTTTTTTCTCTTTCAAACTTGAATACTCACGTCTTGAACCAATTTCATTGTATTGAGCAAATTTTACATCAAGGTCAAGCCAACGCTTACGGAATTTGTGATACAAATAATAATCGTAAGTATTTGCGTAAGGTGGCGAAGTGATAACAATATCAACTGAATTGTCGGGAATGAAATTCAAATTTCTACTGTCTGCGTTGTGTAAATGCAATTCTGTTTTGTCGTGAACAAGTTCAGAAAATTCAGCCATTCGTGAATTATATTCTTTTGCTCTTTTGCAAAACGTTTCAAGCGTGTAACCGTTGTTTATGTTTTTTTCAATGGCTGCAAATCTTGTGTCGCTGTCTTGGTTTGAAACTCTAACAATGATTGAGGACAAAACAATTTTTAAAAAATTTTGAATGTCGTTGTCTTTTTGTTTTGAAATTTCATTGAGCAAAAAAGTTATTTCTTCCGAAACATTTTGTTGAAACCAATGTTCTTGTCCCTCAATTTCTTTAATTTTTATTTTCGGTCTTTTTTCGGATTTCCATTTAGAAATTTCCTTTTCAATTTTTGAAATAAAATCTTCTACGATTGAAAATTGTTGCTCCGTTAATGGTGTAGATTTCACTTGTGAAAGCAAAACAGAAAGTCCGTTTACATCAACACCGATTGCGTTTGCACCGAAAATTCTTGCTTCAACTAATGTAGTTCCCGAACCACAAAAAGGGTCAAGAACTGTTTGTCCTTTGAAAGCGTAATCTTCTAAAATTTTTTTCGGTAGTTGTGGCGGAAACTTTGCAGGATAAGGGTGCAAAGAGTGTGTTAGATACGAAGTATCCTCGCCACTAAAACTAAATTGTGTTTCTTTTGTTTGTGTTGCTATCATTATTTCGGTTTTCTGAATACTACAATGAATGAACAATTTTGATTAACGTAAAATACACTTGGATAACCTAACAACACTAATCTGCGTTGTCCAGTTTGGTCCCAAACAATAAGGTCTTGATAAAGCCAACCCGCCTCTTGTCCGACTACTGCAAGGTCAGAATGAAAAGGTATGTATGGAATTTTATTTTTCGTATCTCTGTAATCTTTCACAACCCAACAAGAATAACCGCCTGCTTTTGTAATTTCAAAATTGTCTTTGAGAATTTTTTTAATGCCCTTTAAAAAGTCTTTGTAAGGCAAATTTCCAAAGTCGTTTTCGTGTTCACTGTATTGTTTTACCGTGCTGTTGTTTTCGTGTTTTATGATTGAAGTTTTATGAACCGTTGCACGGTCTTTCAAAGATTTTTGAATAAAGTCAGCGTAAGGTGGCGATGTAACTGTAAGTTGAATTTTTTCTTTGCGAATATGCGTTAGCATATTTCGGCAATCGTCATTTATGATTTTGTAATGCTTGTCATTGGCAAACAAACCTTGCACATCGTCAAGCCATTGTTGGGCAATGTTTGCAAACTTTGGATTTAACTCTGTCCCAACTCCGTGTCTGTTTAGTCCTTGTGCCGCAATAATTGTAGAGCCAATTCCCAAAAATGGGTCAAACACTGTGTCGCCCTCCACTGAATACATTTTTATTAAACGCTCTGCAAGTTTTACTGGATAAACTGCTCCGTGTTCAAGTTGGTATTTATTTCTTGGCGATGAAAGGTCGTTCCAAACAGGATTTAAAATTTCGTTCTCGTTCACAACATTTTTTGAAAGCAAAGCCCATTCGCTTGGTGTCAAACCATTAAAACCAAGTTTGGTTTTCTTTTCTTCTTTGTCAATTTCTCGTTTTACCAAATACGGTGTTTCGGGTTCTGCAACAATGTTTGTCTTGTGTTCGTCTTGAATTTTTTCTACAAAACTGTCCCACACATCGTTTTTAATTATTCGTCTTGCACCGCCAATTTTTACGGACGGAATTATCTCTTTTGAAATGTATCGTTTGACAGAAACTTCTGAAACTTTTAATAGTTCGGCTGCCTCTTTAATTGTCAGAAGTTCTTCTTCGGGTTCTGCTATTGCTTGTTTGTAAGCCATATTTTTGCTGTTTTTTTAAAGTATCAAATAGTATCACAAAGGTAATAAACTGATACGAATTGATACAAGTTTTGCGGAAAAAGTTTTTAACAGTCAAGTTGGGTGGTAGGTGGGTTTGGGTGCGTTGGGGCAAAATTAAATGTGGTGCAATAGCGTTGGTTTTGTGTGTTGGCTTGCACCTCTTTTAATTTTGCGAAGAATAGCCAGACGGCTTTGCCGAAAATTAGTCTGTCGCTTGTTTGTCAGCCCGAAACTTTGATGTTAGCACTGTCCCCATACGGTTGCAGGCAACTCTTATAAAAGTATCCGACAAGCCCACCTAAAAAAAGCCCGTAGTTAAAAGATATTGGCGGGCTTGTCGGTATACTTTTACGTTGGCCGACGTTTGTGCTGTTTGTATGGTACAAAGTATT
>JAFDXF010000026.1 GCA_018268055.1 Bacteroidota bacterium | reverse complement strand
GACTTGCACCCTCTGGAAATTTGAAACTACACGCTATTCTTTGCTCACATAAAATATATTTGTATTTTTGAAATTTTATGATAGCTTGAATTAGCGTGTGCTTCTGCTCATGCAAAGCGCACACAGCAGTTTGGCAAAATGGCGAGTTTTGTGCTAAATTCAACGGCAGTTCTTCGATTAAACTTTTGTGCAAAACTGAACATTTGTGCTTCGATTTCCGCCACTTCGCCAAGCTGCAAACCGTTATAGGGCATTTTAGGACGGCACACACGACACAGAAAACATGGATATACTTATAGTTCAAATAATTTTAGGCATCGGACTATTTTTTCTAATCAATTGGATTGGAAAACATTCGTATTCCATCGGCTATATGGAAATATCTATTTTCGTTAAGACAGAAGAAGCACCTGCATTAAACTTTCTCATTCGTGTTCTGACACCTGTAGTATATATAATTATTACTTCAACAATTCTTTACTATTTCCGACTGGACAAATATGTTTGGAATATATTTCTTGTAAATATTTACTACGTTGTTTTCAGACTTTTATTTAATCTTATTACTAATCGAGGATTGCTATTAAACTGGTATAGACAGTTTTTATATTGGGGTGCAATTATTGTAATTTCTTATTTCACCTACGACAAACTAATTAGGGTCAAAGCGAACATTCTGCCTGACTTTACAACAGTTGCAAATGAACTATGGATTATAATACTAATTTTTGTTTTTCAGGTAACAAACAACATTAGACTTTCACAAGATGGGACTTTTAAGAGAAAACAGAATTATTTAAGATCTCGACTTCACTATTTTAAGTCGCTTTATGGAAAATTGATAAAAGAAGCAACACAAAATGAAGCACTTGAAGCTGTTGTATTTGCTATATTAATTTACGAAGATTTCAACCGACCCAAAGTTGCAAGAGTAATTGAAAACATTAAACAAAGAATTACCAAAAAGCCTCATACCTTAGGTGTAATGCAAGTTAAATCTGACAAAATTATTTCTGATTTGGAAAGCGTAAAGCTCGGGACAGCTAAAGTTGTTAATGCCTACCAACAGTATTTAGACAAGCTGACTAAAGAAAAAGGAGAATATTATGAGTATTCAGCTTATTACGAAATTATTGCAAATTACAATGGTGGCTCAAGGTATCAATCAGAAGTTGCAGACCTTATTTCAATAATCAAAGAAAACTTTTATAAAGACACAAATGACACACTTGACCCGAAGAAAAACGCCCTATAACAGCTCCTTGTCGCAAGTAAATTTATAACTAATTGATTGACAAATTATTGTAAGTATTATGCCAAAAAAGGTACAACATAGGTACAACAAATGAAAAGGTAATTTTTACCAGTTTTGAAGTATCGAAAATAGCCCTTTTTGCTCGATTTTAGCGGTGTTGCTCAATAGTTGATACTTTGGTACCTCGGAGCAAAAAAATCGATTGTAGGGCTTTGCATAGCCTTCTGTGACCATTATTTCATTCAAGCATCTGCCATCAGGTAAATATACATAAGCAAGGGTTCTACCATAAGCATCTTTTTGGTTCTCTTTTTCCAGTGCTATCGTTACATTGGTTTCGGGTGGTACAACACTAATCATAAATTTTTGAGCCATTCTTCCCAACTTCATCAATAGCTGCCCGGCTATATGCGTTTCTCTTTCATCCTGATCTAACTTTCCACACATTCTCAACTCGGGTGCATCAATCCCCAAAAGCCTGATTTCTTCTTCTTGTTTGTTGAATAGATTGGTAACAATTAAGCCATCACCATCCACCACTTTGGCGACTTTTAGATGTGTTTTTAAAATCTGTTGTTCTTTTACACTGATATTCACTGCTTTGCATTACTTTAATACTTGATTATCAAGTAGATATGGCGTAAATTTACACTAAATTTTTTAATTAAAAACCATCTAAAAAAATAAGTTATGGCACGTCAATCAGGACCATTAAAGTACAAAGGAACATTAGGCGATATTCGCCATTTCAAAATCAAAGGTTTATCTGGCCACTTCGCTGGCTTAATTGGAGGCCCAACAGGTGAACAAGTTAAAACGGCTCCAGAGTTTGAGAGAACCCGTGAAAATATGAATGAATTTGGCGGTTGTGCAGCAGCTGCAAAATCTGTTCGTGTTGGACTTGCTCAACTAATGAAGCAAATGAGTGACCCGCAGTTAACAGGTCGGTTAACTGGTATTATGAAAAAAATCAACTTGGAAGACCAAACCGAAGCAAGGGGTTATCGTGCTATCCTGGTATCAACACAAGGTCAATACCTGAATGGGTTGAACTTCAACAAAAATATCAGCTTTGATAGTGTGTTTTATGCTCCTTTCTCTCTTTCTAACACACCAACCCGTGATAGTGCAGATTTAACAGTTGCAGCTTTCAATCCGTTGAATTTTATCAATGCTCCTGCTGGTGCAACTCACTTCAGATTGATTAACGCTATTTCAGTTATTTCTGATTATGCGTACAATTCAACTTCAAACATTTATGAGCCAATAAATGCTGCTCTAAATGAGTTATCTGATGTTGCATACTCCGGCTATCTTGATTTGGCAACTCCAATCGCAACTTCAACCACAATCACTGCTACCCTACCGGGATCGCCTTCAATGACGGCTGATGTGAGTGTGTTGAATAGTATTGGAATTGAGTTTTATCAGCAAGTGGGGTCAGATTACTATCTGTTCAATTCGGGTAATGCTCTGAAAATTCAAACTATCTTCTAATAACTTTACAGGGTTATTAAACAAAGAAGCCCCGTCAATTTTTTGGCGGGGTTTTCTTTTTGCATCATTTTTCATAATGATGGCAATTATGTTGCCTTTATGGTCGCTTTATAGTCGGGTTATGGTCGGAACGGTGAGGAATGCTCACCGCTTCAAAATGTACCTGTAAAATACTATCCGCTTGGCTTCTTCAATGAGTAGCAAATTTTGCTTGTATTGGCTTTCCATCTGCTCCAGGCTTCTAAGGGTGGTAACTGACTTTTTGAACTGCTCAGGGCTTTCTGTTGCCTTCTGGAAGCCTTCACGGATGCAGTCTTTTACATCTTTGAGATTGACGAAAGGAATAACAGAGCCACGCAGGAACTGATGAAAAGCTTTTGAACGCCACAAACCGAAAAGCAGCCAGTAAACCTGCTCTTTTTCTTCTTCATTATCGAACTGGATAACGAAGCAATTCGGGCAGGGTGCTGTAAGTGGCTTTCCGCTGTTGTTGCCTTTGTTAAGGATGAAAAAATGAGGCTTTGGATATTTATTTCCGAGCCTGTGCGATTTGATGTTTAGCGATTGCATAGTATGAGCCATTAAATTTTTGCTCGCTTCGCTTCGCACATTTTTTCAAAAGAAAACAGAAAAAAAAACGAAAAAAAAAAAAGAAAAAGAAAGCCGATTTTAAGGGTGGCTATGGCAGGGCTGTCAAGGTTTTTGCAACAAAAAATACTACCCGATAGGGTGGAGATTTTTTTTGCAAAACCCGTAGGGCTTGACCTTTACTGCCCTATGCGTGGGCTTGTGCGTAGCCACCCTATCTTTGCTTTCCTTTTTATTTTTTTGAATTAAATGTTCGTCTTTTAATTAGATACCGATGAACTTCTTGTGAAACGGTTAACTGTTTTCTTTTGTAGAAAAAATCAATTGATATGGAAAATCCGTTTGAAATAATTATTGAGAGATTAGATGCTATTGAACGATTGCTTTATGAAATCAAATCAGGTAAGCAGGTTGATAATGTGCCTGTTGTGTATGCTAATGAGATGATGAATGTTCAGCAGGTGGCTGAATATCTTACCTTATCAGTACAAACTATTTATGGCTTGGTTCATAAAATGGAAATCCCTAATTCTAAACGAGGTAAAAGGCTTTATTTTAAAAGGACTGAAATTGATGAATGGATAAGTCAATCGAGGAGGAAAACGAGGGTTGAAATTGAACAAGAGGCTACTAATTATTTGCTTAGGAGCAGAAAACGTAAATTTTGAAACGGAAGGTTGATGGGTGGAACAATTCCAATGGGGTAAACACTTCGCAGGGGTAAGTAAAGCATGCCGCTTAAAATGTGCGGTGGGAAAAAGCAAGTTTGGCGATTGAACGGAACGGAACAATTGCGTTGGGTATGGAATGGAGCAACATTCGGCTACTTATTTCGTGGGCTGAACTTTGCTAAAATTGCAAACCTTGCAAAGTTGCATTTGTGGAATGGGAAGTAGCCGGAGTTGCGGAATGGAATATTGCGTGGGGGTTGTGTAGTGTAGTGAATGAGCCACTCTTGCTGTGGGGTGCTGAGGTGGGTGAAATGAATGGAAGCGTAATGTAGTGGAAGGTAGTGTAGCGATAGCGAAACGCTGTAACGAAATGTAGCTGCAATGAATGAACCTACCGCAAGCACATTGGCAATAAAACAGACTTATGCTTTACTTATCCCCTGCACCGCTGAAAGGGCGGTGGGGAATTGTGGTCTTCGGGCAGTGAAGCAGGGTTGCGGGATGGCTTTGTGCGGCTACTTAACATAATGTTATTATGGGACATAGGGCTTGTCCCCGTAGCGTAGCGAAGCCCTTGTGGTATGTACCATAATGCCACATTATGTTAATGTAGCTTTGGGTTGTTTTTTTTCTGGCACAAGTGGGTACGGTGGTGGTGGTTGGAGTACCCTACGCCTTTTTGCTTTTGAGGGTTGGCAAGGCTCTAAGCCACCGCAGGAACGAGGATGGCTTTGTGCCTTATGTGCGTTGGGTTGCAAAAAGTGTGACAGAAAAAAACAACAGAAGTGGTGGCTGTGCGGAAGCCTAAAAAAAAGACCGTGCAAGCCCTGAACGCTTCATTTTAAGTGAAGGGCGGGGATTTTTTTAGGCTGGGGGAAAAACCCTGCGGAACTGCCCGTTATTAAACTCGTGGCTTTGCCACACCGCTTTAATACTTCCTTTGATTCAAAAACTCCTTTAACGTTATAGTAGTTATCCCTAATCCTTTGGCTTTTATCTGTAATCCGTTGTCAGATGTGAGCATAATTGGATTTTCACCTTTGAATTTAAGGGCAACCGAAAGAATGAAGTTATCAGGAGATTTTTTGTTGAAATCATTGGGCAATAAGGACAAGTCAGCTGTTTCCATTTTAATTCCACGCTTATCGATATTCTCGTTAATCTGTTTCAAAGCCTTCTGAACATTCCTTTTCTGCTCTTCTGTTAACGATATTTTCAAATAGTCCAACTCATCAATGACTTTGGCAGACAGAACTACACTATATTTTGGGTCTATCTTTGAGATTATTTCCGGGTGGTCAACAAAGACATTGGTATCTATGATGTAAATGTTCTCCTTGCCTTTGATGATTTCCTTTTTAGGCTTTTCAAACTTGGATAGGTCTATCTTGTCGATAACTTTTAACCCTGGTGTTTTAGGCGGTATAGAATCATTATTACTGGTTTCTTCTATAATTTTGGGAGCAGAAGTATCATTGTTTAAATCACACTTTGAGATAAATTCGGCTACCAAACCTTTATAGGGCTGTACCACTTTGTAAACTTCATCTAATAGAATCAAAGTACAAAATCTTGCTCTGCTTGTTGCCACATTAAAACGGTTTAGCTTGAATGAAAATGCAGGACTACCATCAGAAAAAGCAAAATAAAAGCAGAAATCTATTGTTAACCCCTGCACACTGTCAACGGTATTAATGAGTATCTGGTCTTGCTTATCATTCAATTTATGAAGCAAATTATCTCTCAGCAACTTTACACCTTTCTTGGTAGATGACAATATCGCTATTTCAAACTTGGGGTTTATTTGAAGTAAGGAATTTATTTGACCTAACAACAAATCATAAATACTTTTCAAATTTGTTGAATCATAATAGAATAATGAGCAACCGCCTTTGTTATTGTAAATGTTGGGTATTCGGGAAAATATCTCATTTCCTTTTTGAATATCTGACTTTGATTTAAGACTGTTTTCGTAAAATGTATTTGTCTGGTAACAGGCATTTTCAGAAAAACGGTAGGTTGTTGTAAGCCTAAACTTTGGGCAATTTATAGTGGATGCATAATAAGTAAAAGATTCAAGCATCAAGTCAATATTGGCTGATATGTTACCCGGATTATCTTGATTTACTACTGGGGGCAACTGAATTGGATCGCCTACTAAAATTACTTTTTTCCCAAGTAGTTTTGCAGCTGCAATAGTTCCCAAAAAGCACTGACTCGCTTCTTCTAAGATGATATAATCATAGACAGGACTACTAATATTTTCAACCGCAATGCCAGACATTTTATAGAAAGTCGTTAGCAGAATACTTCCAGCCGCAGGCAGGGAATCTTTTGGCATAGGCTTTAACGAACTTACTTCTTTTGATTCTTCCAACGTAAGGTTAGATTTAAAAACCACCATCTTATTGGCTGTATCTAATTCAAAATACTTCTTTGCCAATTCAATCAATGACCGATTGGCTAAAGTTGCAACAAGCACCGATTTGTTTTCTTTGTTTAAGACTTCCAGTAGCCTTGATATGAAAAAGGTTTTACCAGTACCCGGAGGGCCTTGTATGATGATGGTATCGTGGTTCTTTAAATCAGATTTGTACTTGGCAATTAAGTCTAAGGAGTCATCAATATGAACAGGTTTGAAATCGTTTAAATGATATGTACCGTCTAAAATTTCTTCTGCCTTTGCTGACTTAACATCATTCTTGGTAATCTGAATAAGGTTGAAATAGTATTTTAAGGGTGGGTCAGATATACCAAACACAATTTTATCGCCTTTGGACAGTGAATTTAAAAACTCCAAGTCGAAATTATTGAAACCTATATTGAATTTTCCTTCCTGTTCGTGATAATATACACCATAGCACTCACTGAAAATTGCTACATAATTTTTTCGATACAGGCTGTAACTGAAATCATAAAAATTTGAAGCTAAAATATCTGTTGAATTGGGCTTGGTTGCAGTAAGTGGGATTTTTGTTTTGGGTAGTTTGTCTTTGGGAAATGAGAAAACAACTTGATTCCTTACTTCATCAATATATTCAAAAGAGCCAACATACAATTCATTCTTATTAACTAAGTCAATGCACTTTGAATCGAGATATGCTTTATAGTCAGACAGAATTTTCTTAATTTCTTCTTCGTAAAACTTTACTTGTTGTTCTTTGGTGAGCCGCTTCATATTTAAAAATTATAGTCGTCAAGGTTCATTACTTCTTTATAGCTCTGCGCTGCTTTTGTATTCTCATTAACTATGAAAACGTAATGCCATTTTCCTTTATCTGTTATGTTATCAAGAGAATTATAATCTTCTACATCATATTCATTTGGCATCCGCACAATACCAAACTTATTTTGTGGTCTGGTATGGTCTATTAAATCTTCTTGTGTCTTAAAAATTTGTATTTGGTTCTTTGTGTATATCGATAGACTAACGTTTGATTCACTTAATCGCTTCCAATGATAAACATCCAGATACAATAAACCGTTTTGTGCAGAACGGACAACTATTTCATCGTCACCAGCTTTTAAGAAGCGACCTTCATCACTAATTTCATCAGCATTGTATTGCCCCCTAATAGCCAATAGCGTTTTAATCTTTGCTGTAGTATTTGCATCAAGCTTTTCGTTTAGTTCAAAGTCCCCTTTTATAATTCTACGAATAAACGTTTCATCATCAGGTGTAATATCCTTAAAAGGATTTTCAATTAGGGCTTCTGTTACTTTATCAGTTTCTATGGCATTAGATATTTCTTCATCTACATTTCTATCAACAACTTCTTCAACAGTAGAATTTGTTGAACCCGTTGTTGTTGCCAAGTTGTTGGCACGCTTCATTTTTATTAGATCTTCTAGTTTCCTTATTTCTTCAATTATATCTTGATATATTTCAGAATTCTGATATTCCTTTAAATCTAGCTTTTGACTAATAAGATATTGTTCAATTTGCGATAATGGCAAATTTAAAAGCATGATTATTTCCTTTTCAAGCCTTATTGCCGACAATAATGAACTTATCTCGTAGGAGATTTCTAATAAAGTCAAAGGATTACTCCATTCTTTAGACAAAAGAAACTGATTATCAGCTTTATCATAATAGTAGTTAGCTATCTCACCTTTAATTATATCGTTTTTATTAGTAAATATGGGATGTATGTTTCTGGATAAATTGAATTTTGTTTTTGATATTTTAGTAAATCTATCGTACATAGATTTATCCATATCACTCACAATCATTTTGTTTTTTAATAATAAACAAACTGGCCCTACTAGCTTAAGTAATTTTATTTTAAGGTCATGTATCTCACCTATATTTTCAGCTTGATAACTGAATTCATCAATAACCGTAATTCCAAGAGCATTTAATAAATCAATAAAATTAACTTGAGTAATCTCTACATTTTTAGGTAAGAAAATAGTTTCAATACCTGTATTAGTGTTTTCAAATCCTGAAATGTTAATATGCAATAAATCAGTTGATTTGACACTTTTTTTTGCAGAACTAACTAATCGTCCATTTCTGGCCCAAATCGTTATCTTACTATGTACATTGTTATAGTCAATTTTCAGCTTGGACATTAATTCATTATAAATTAGTCCTAGTCTTTTTTCATTTTCTTTATCTAGGTATCCTTTGTAAAGCACAAAATCTGAAATGCCATTTAGTACAGTAAATAAATCGTCAATTGATAACGCTGTTTTAAGTTTCAGTAGCTTATTCCAATCATCAGGTACTTCTTGTTCAATATTTATAACTGGTAGAAAATCGCCCGCTAGCTCACATATTGAGGCTATATTTATAAATGATTCACTAGCTAGTTTTAAACCTTTATTCGTAGGGATGCACTTTGCATTCTGGATATACCATAAAATAAATGATGGAATATGAGTGCTATTGTTAAGATACCTACCCCATGCCATTTCATCAAGCGTTGTGAATTCAATTCCTCCGCCTAATTTGTATGCCGTAAAGTTTTTGGGTGGTGAATAGTTATGAGGCGTCATTCCGTCCCTATCTTTTGAAAGTGTATACTTCTCAAATATTCTATTCCAAAATAATTTTGCAAAATCAGATTTGTTTGTGTGTATCAAAAAAGTGAATGTCTGCAGATAATATGGCACATTTGAAATAGGAGTATTCGGATAAAAAACACCAATTAAATGAGGGTAAGAATGACCTTCTTTGGCAAAAGTATTTGAAGAGTCAATAAATGCTTTTGGCAAATCCGTTGAGTTGACTTTTGTTTTTTTAATAAACTCTATATCATCCCGTATCCCTAACATCTTAAAGAAAATGCGGCAGTCACGTGAGGTTGCAATCTGAATGTATTCATCAGACAAATAAGCAAGTTCAGGCAGTTTACCACTAAAGTCTAAAGTAGGATTATAACTTTGTGGAAGTACACATAAATTAGCTTTTATAAACCCTTTATCGGTTTTCAGATGCAACTCCTGTAAATTCACATAATGTGCTTCTGTTAGCTTTTTGTCGGTGTGGAGTTTATAAATAAACTTGGTAACATTCAAAAAATTAGTTTCGTTAACTGCATTCTGAATGTTTCCGATGATTTCTTTTTCTAAATAAGCAATACTTCCTGGTTCAGTTACACCTAGTTTCTCAAGCCATGCAATTAGCTCAGTATCACTTTTAATTGACTCGTAAACATCATTATCTATTAATGTGTTTTTAAACTCTGTATTAAAAGTTACTTCCAGTTCTATTGGGAAACATACTCTTTTTATATAATCTAGTTCCCCTTCTTGATTTATAATCAGCTTGTTCTTAGTTACTACAGTATACCAACTGCCGCTTGCATCCTTCTTTTCTAGAGGACTTAGGAAAGATAGAATTTTATGATTCGATGATTTGGTTATTGCTTGCCCTGCATAAGCAGAACTAAAAAAATCCTGCAAATCACTTTCTGTTATTCCAAACGGCTTTAATTTAAGAACTGGGGTATTTGCCTCGTTTAATTCAACAATATTTTTGGAATCCAACGAAATTGTTTTTTCTGATTCGTTTATATATGCAGCTAACCTATTAGTAAGTACTGGCTCTACTTGATACAGATTAAATGGGTCCATTGCTACTTCGTAAAGTTTACAAAGTTCATTTTCCCTGTTTTTTAATATGGCAAATTTTTCTAACCCAATTTTTAATCCTGCGTTTATTATTGTACGTAAATTGTCACTTTCAGGGTAGAAGCCGTTTTTTAAAATCGATAGGTAAGTGGTTTCAAATAGCTTATTTGCCAACAATTCAGCGCAACATTCAACAGTTTTATAACCAATTACTTGAAAAAGCCATTCATTCCATTTTCTATTTTTGTGAATCTTTTCCCTGCTTGCATCCAGCAAAAAATTACAGTTTACAATAAAAGGGAAATTATATTCTTTCTCAGTAGTTGGAAGGTATGAATAAAGTACACTATCGCCTTCCTTTAATAATTTAATTTTATCAAAAGTTTCATTTATTTCTAAAGCAAAGGAAATTTCTGTTTTTTCCATGCTTTGAATTTTCTTGGGTGTTTTAGGGTCGGACTTAAGTTCCTTTTGTATCTTTTGTGGAATATTATGAATCCAATTCCTTACATACCAATTTGAAAGTAATTTATTGTTTCTAAAGAGACTAACTATTTCTTTCTTATCCTGCTTCTTTTCTTTATTAAAAGCTACACCCTGATTGTCATATATAATTTCAACACGGGTAATGCGTCTTAAAAACAACAGAAATTTAGCATCCCCGAAAAACCTATTGATATTTTCAAAAATCTGTTCACTATCTAAAATTTTTATTGCAGTTTTTACTGTGTAGTTTTCATTGTTTAAAACCTTTGCTAATTCAAAATCATCTACATTTTCTATTAACACTGGCATCATTTGCCAAGGGCAATTAAATGTAATTCCGTTTCGTTCTTCCCATTCTTGCTTATTACCCCATTTATTATTCCAGCCTTTTTTACGCGAATATTCCCTGTCGAATTTAAATAATGTGTGTTCTGATTTTACATATACCAACCCATCTGGCTGCCCAAAAACTGACTTAAAACCTATGCCTTTATAACCGGTTTTAGTTGCATCATTTGTTTTTGTACCCAACCCAATACTACATAGACCTCTTATATCCCTTGAATTAAAAGGGGCTCCATTGTGTGAGATTATTACGTAATTTTTAAGTATTTGAATAGAGAGTTCTGATTCTTCGTCTAAAGCAGCATCGTCTGCGTTTTGAATTAACTCGTAGATAAAACGCTTGTCCTCTGAATAGATATCAGTTGCCAGGGATTCAACAGAATTGGCTAGGTTAACTACCTGAAAAGGTGAATTTATATTTATGTTTTCATTGAAAATTTCAGTAATAGTTTTACGAAGGGTGATGTCAATAGGGACAGATTTATTTTCAAGCTTCCTATATTGCTTTACGATTAGCTGGAATGGATTTTTCTTTCTATATTCATCTTTAGCTAAATCCAATGTTACTTCATATTGTTCCTGGTCTTTTAAATTGTCCTTTAATACTTGATAGACACTCACTCGTCTTTCATGTATGGCAGTTGTATCTATGGGATATTCTATCAATTCACCCTTAAATCGAATGTTCCTGAAATAACCAAATGGCTTAGTTCCTTCTCTTAGTGAAATGTTTTTTGGAACATGAAAATCTGCTTGGAAAACTAATTTGTCAGTTCCCCAATAATCTTTTAGCTTTTTGATTGCTTCCTCTCTATTGATCATTTCTTATTATTATAACTGCTACTTAAAAAAGGGCTTTGCTACTTTCTACTTAACAACTGTATCGGTTTCTTAAAAGCTGCTTCAAATTTTGGTACGAACTGCACCATAAACTCAAACATTTTGTTCCAGTCTTCTTCGTTGAAAACGCTTACACCGCTTAACTGGTATTTGATGCGGCTCATCCGCTTGTCGGAAAGGCGTTCCCATTCGAGTGGATGGCCAAAGGCTGATTCAATCTTCTCCTTTTGACTTTCAAGGGCATCAAAGATGGCTTTGTTTTCTTCTTGTGTTTTGCCGTGAATGGATAGTTCTATTCGTATGTAATCGCCTGTTACTACACTCGTGAATGTTACTCCGCTGATACCGCTTCCGGCACTTATCCAATGGTCTTTTCCGGGGCTTACATTTTGATAGAGTGAGGTTGCTTTATTGATTTCTTTGAGGTAGGCTGTCCAGAATTTACGCCTTATAATGTGGCGTTCTTTCATCAGTTCTTGTGTGCCTACTTCTTCTCTTGACTTGTTCGCCATACTGATGACAAATTCTTCTGCTTCTTTGATTGGAATGATTTGTTCCATATTCAAAAATAGCTGCTCGTTTAAGCGGAAAGGCGTAGCCTTGAAGCATTGAAGGCGTAAGCCGTAATTGAGCAACCAAAGCACTGTTGATGTTACTTCTTTGCGAAACTCTCCGGCTATCATCATTATTCGTTGTGAGTTGCCATTGTTGAGTTTTTCTTTGTAGTCTTCTGTTTCCAGAAACTCTTCCAACATTTCTTCTGCTGTTTCTGTACTGCCTATTTTTTGTAGGTATTGGTTGTATATGGCAATGATTTGAGAAGCATTGAGGGTAGAGCAATAGGATGAGTATTTCAGCACCTGCCAGGTAACATCACGCCCTGTGTCGTCTAATTTGTTTTCAATGATTACGAGATTGCCCTGCTTATCAATGGCCAATAAATCCAAGCGTTCAGAGGTATCATAAAAGCCATCAAACTCCTTTTGAATGATGAGTAAATCTTCATTGAGGCAAGATGGATTGTTTGCAATCCACTCTTGCAGATGCTCTCTTTCTTTAAAGCCCAACTGCTTAAAGGTGGTGCTTTCAATTTTCTCTATTCGGTTGGTTTCTTTATTGATAATATACATAGCTATACTTCTGCTGAACTTGTTACCACATCAAAGTTTGCTCCAATGGCTTCAAAATGCTTTCTGCCACATTTGATTTTGTCTGCTTCGGAATTGCGGAGCTTCTCAAAGTTTTTGGTGCTTTTTGTTTCCCTTACTAAATAGATGGTTTCATCATTGTGTTTTACTATTGCCCAATCGGGGTTGTATGTGCCTATTGGGGTTTCTACTTTGAAAAATCCGGGTAGCTTTACAAATAGCTTTATATCTTCTCTCTTGTCCAATTCTTCAGCAAAACGTCTTTCTACTTCACTATCGTAAATTACCGTATTGTACACCGATTTCTGCACCTGTAAACACTGCTCAAAGTAGTCTTTCAATTCTTCTTCTCTGAAAAGTTGCATACTCCATTCTACTTGTCCTGTTGTTAGTTTTTCGTATTTGATACCGTCAATCATTAACTTGTGTAATTCACGGTTGATAATGGCGGCTACTGCATCCATAAACTTCTGAGGGTTGATGGCAAACTCTGCAATTCGTGTACAACCTGAAAGTATTTTTACCAATGTAGCCCTTGTGAGTTCCGTTTCCTTTTGCAGATATGCAAGAATATCAGGCAGAATGCCTGTATATTCAATTTTAATCTCGTTGGCTTTTGTGTTGGTTGTCGTTACGCCTTTCTTTTCAATACCTACAATATCTTCTCTGTATGATACTTTGACTGCTTCAATCTTTTCCATTTCTGTAATGGACTTAATTGCGTTAGCAATTAAAGTGTCTGTTGAGTAGTTGACTTGATATGTAGTGCGGTGCTTGATTTTGTTCCAAAGGTTTTCAAATTCAGGGTCGAGAAATATTTGCTTATTGATTTTGAGCCTTTTGGGTTCTTCATCTTTTTTGATGTGGCGTTCTAATTGATACGATTGTAAGACTGTGATTATTTCTGCTTCCTGTTGTACAAACTGCTCTGACAAGCCTAATGAAAATCCTTCTTTAGAAGGATTGAATGCAGGCTGTATTTTCCCGTTGGTATCAACAAAACCTTTTGAAACTAACTCTGACCAAATATCTTCACTGGCTTTCCTGCCCAATGGTTTTTCTTCTTCACCCACTAAAACTGATAGTTTAGAGAATGCAATTTTTGGCACTTTACCAAAGGTAACGCCACAATCATCTTCATACTCTTTTTGCAGCCCTGCTGCAAAATCAGCATAACTTTCACGAGCAATTACAGTTAGTTTATTGATGTTATCGTCTTTTACTCTTTCTCCATCAGCATTTACAGGCAAACGAAGCCCACGACCTAAAGTTTGTCTGCGTTCTTTGGTGCTGCCTACTTCTCTCAAAACACAAATCTGGAATACATTCGGATTGTCCCAACCTTCACGAAGGGCAGAGTGTGAAAAGATAAATTTCAATGGCTCGTCCATTGAAAGTAATTGCTCTTTATTACGCATAATTTTTGCGTAGGTATCATCATCTGCTTGGGTACTACCGTTGGTGTCTTTGAATACTCCCTTTTTGTCTGCTGAGAAATAACCATCGTGCAGCTTATCCACCGGAAACACATCCAACTCTTTGTATTGAGGTAATTTGATTAACTCGCTGTAATGGTGCTCAAACAATTCAGCAAACTTGCCTTTGGCAGGTTTGCCTTCTGTATCATAAATACGGTAGTTGGCAACCTTATCAACGAAAAACAAACTCAATACCTTTATGCCCTTGCCCTTTAGTTGTAGTTCTTTGTCGAGGTGCTTTTTGATGGTGTTTTTGATTTGTACTTCTATCAGATCATCCGTAATACCGCCCCTTTCCTGACCTAAATACAAACGACCTGAAGTAAAATCTATAAATTCATTGCCCGGTTCGCAACTAATGTCTAATACTTCAAAACCATTTCTGTATGCTTCTCTTTCATTGCTTAGGGTGTATAGGTCTGCATTTTGCTTTACCCAAAAATCTTTCTCTTTTACGCTGCCTTTATCTTGTACTTGGATTTTGATTTTGGCTTTGATTCCGCTTTTGTTATCTACTTCCATTAACTTGATGTAAGCATCATTTTGAGCATTTGCACCCACTACTGAGGCCACTACAATTTGCTTTACCAAACGTAATTCATACGCCTTTATAGGGTCGAGCTTGTAAATGAGGTTGTATAAGTTTTTATGCGTAGCAGAAAAACGGAAAATACACAAAGGGTTCAGCGACTTGATGGCTTCCTGTGCTTTAGGCGTATTGTCAACACTTTGAGGTTCATCTATCAATAAAATGGGGCGAACTGAATGGATAAAGTCTCTTGGGCTGAAACCGCTTAATTGGTTGCGTTCCTGATTGAAGATATTTGTTTCCTTATTGAAAGCATCAATATTGATAATCATTATCTGCAACTGGTTGCTGGTGGCAAATTGCCGAAGGCGATTTGCTTTTTTACTATCATACACAAAATGCTCAAACTCGATATTGTTGTATAGTGCTTTGAAATGCTCTGCTGTTATTTCAATGTTCTTTAGTGTGCCTTCTCTGATGGCCACACTTGGCACTACAATGATGAATTTTTTGAAACCATACTTTTGGCTTAACTCAAAAATGGTACGCAGGTAAACGTAAGTTTTACCTGTACCTGTTTCCATTTCAACTGAAAAGTTGAAATTGTTGTTTTTGAACTCTGTTTCAGGTGTTGAGTCTAAATCGTTTCTTTCCTGAATGTTGTGCAGGTTTTTTAAAATGGTATCTTCATCAATAGCCAAATGATTGCCAATACCTAATTCTGTTTGAATGGTGCTTAACTGTTGGCCTATATCGGCTTTAGCATTGATTTCTATGGTATAATCGCCTTGGTTTAATGGTTGCCCATCAAACAAATCAATAAAGCTGTTTACAGCTTGTATTTGATACTCTTGGGTGCTGTCGAACTTTAACTTCATTTTTTTGAAATATATTTTTGGTCAGGGTGGTTTATTTTGGGGTGCAACCTTACCAAATCGCCATTTTTAATCATTGATGGAATTATTCTGTTTTTCAAATGACTGACTGACCTATTAACTTTTGCAGCAATCTCTTCGATTGAAATATAAGCTTCGTTACAGACTTCAATGATATTTAACTCTAACGGTGTTCTGCCTTGTTTGCTCGTGATGTTCATATTTGAAGTGTCACCATTTTGAGAGGTGTCATCATTTGAAGTGTCATCATTACTTGAGGTATCATCATTACTTGAGGTATCATCATTTGTCAAATGATGAGAGTTCCTGAAATCTGGATTTAAGTGATAAGTAGTCCATCGACTTTTGTTCTCAGAAATTAAATGTCCACTCTTGCACAAATCTTGTAATAGCTTGGTTATGTCAGACTTATGCAGGTTTATATTATATTGTAATTTTGAATTAGTTACGTCACCTTCAATGTGGCAAACGGATAAAGCAGTGAGTTCATCTTTTCCCAATGTTTTCACTTCTTCTCCAAAAAGGTCAATTAGCTCTGTAAGTGTATTCTCTGGAATTGTGCTAAACATTGGCATATCCAAAACAACCCTATCTGGATCTGTATCAATGGAAACATAAGGTCTTCTCCAATGAGCACTCATCCAACCTGACAGAATTTTGCTCACTCCACTACCTGCTTTTTCAGCACTACCTATCATCAAAAACATTTTTTGAAGATTCGTATTTCGGCATTGGCTAATACCCCCTTTGTAAAACTGAGGAAGTGTAACTAATAGGGTGCCTGGATTTGTAAACGAAAAAGATTCCGACTTGCTCTCTACAATGATGCTACCTGGGGCACTATAATCGGTATGGATTAATGAATTTACAAAAGCTTCTCGAAGGGCAGTATGAGCTGGGGTTTCATCTTGTCTTTGACCTTTAACTAGTTGGAAGGGTTTCGGAAGCCTTGAAATCAATTTGGGATAAACTAATTTATAAAATTGAAACAGGTTGCACTCCCAAGTGCCATCTGGGTAAATTCTGTCGGACCATCGGCTTTCTTCATCTTCTGATAACAACTCACGATAGTCGGTAAAAAATTTGGGACAACATTCTTCATCCGTTATACTTAAATATTTGCCAAACATTAAAAGGCCAGCCACAGTGAAGCCTTCCTTCTTTGTTTTTCTGTCTTTTCTATAACCACCTAATTGTTCTAAAAAAGGAATATCTTCTAATGTAAGCCAAGTATGGTTGGGTTTAACAGAAGCGAAAAGCTGACGGTATTGTTTTAGTGTTGTTAAGTCAATATCTTCAATTGAATAGTTTTCTAATATTCTACTATCTGGACTGTAAGATAAATCGGCATCTGCCAACATTCTTCTTACTTCTTCATCCCTACACACATAGTCACCTTCATAATTTCGTTTGTAGGTGTTTTTAAAGGGATTTGTGGTTAAGTGGACGGGCTTTTGTCTTCTTTCGGCAGAAGGAATGTTAAATGCCAAAACTTTTCTACCTTCTAATTGATATTCTTTTACATCATCATTGCGAAGTAAATTGACAGATACTGTACTTGGATTATTTGATCCATTCCAAAACTCTTTTTTATACTTTTCAATTTGAGTATCATCTAATCCATCAAAATGAAACTGACCATTTTTTTCTTTTACTCCTAAAACGATGATGCCCCCTGAGCTATTAGCAAAAGCGGAATAGGTTTTCCAAAAATCCATTGGGAAACCACCTTTAGCAGACTTATATTCTATTTCATCGGACTCCGTATTGGGGAAAACTTCCGTAAATAGTAAATAGTCTGGTTGATTAAACAAATCAAATATTTCTAATTGTTTCGCCATATTTAAATCGTTCTAAAGTTTACAACGCCTTTGCTTTTCATTATCTGAACTGCATTGGTTTTTAGTGCATCTGCATTTTCTCCTTTGAAGCCTTCATCTAAGCAAATGACTCTTGTAGGCTGCATTTCTGCCATTGCCTTGATACAATCGTGGGTAAGTTCTTTTTCTAAACAGATAAGCAATTGCCCTTCGGCAATGCTGAAAACTGTTAACCCTGCCAAAGTGAGTTTTTCGATAGGTGTGGTAAGCTCAAAACCTGATTTTAGCAATAATTCAAACAAAATGGCTTCTTGCTCTGCTTCGGGTGAAATGTGCTGGATATGCTCAAACAATTTGGCTTGAATAACTTCCGGCTCTTTTTCTAATGCACTGTCCCATATCTTGAAATTGGATTTTGAAAGTTTGAATACTTTCACCCCAAGATCAAAATCATTTATATCTGTTTCAAATAAGTCCGGTGAGTTTTGATTTTTTTGTTTTATCTGACTAATAACTTTTCTAATTCTATCATTGCTCATTTTTGATATTGTATCATAACCTGCTCTCCGAGCAACAGTATTTTCATCTGTTAATTCTGGGAGCTGAACAAGAATAAACGAATTATTTTTGTTTTGATTTAAATTATTCTCAATGACAGCCTGACCAGTTGATCCTGATCCAGCAAAAAAATCAAGTATTATATCTTTATCATCGCAAAACCAATTGATAAAATCACTTATCAACTTTGGAGGTTTTGGATTATCTATTGGGCTCTCATTCAATGAGAAAAGTGATGCTAAATCATTCGAAGCATTTGATTGTGTGCCATATTCAGAGAGTGTGGTATCTGGTGTAAATACACTTCTCTCTTTAACTATTTTTATCTTTCCACTTGAATTAAAGTAAAAATCAACCACTCTTTGGCCGCGACTATCTTTTAAAGAATCTCTATCACCATAAAAGAATTGATGCATTTGATTTCTTTGAGTGAAAGCTGCTTTTAATGTAATAGGGTATTTGGTTTTACCATTTTCGCATACCATTCTTCCTTGGACTAATTCTACCTTTTCAGCTCCACCCCATACTCCACTTAATTCAGTACCTTCTTTTGCATCAAAACGCACTCCTTCTGGAAATGAAAATTCTTGAACAGGGTGCCTTTTAGATTCTCTCTTCATTGCTCCTGCTTCAAATAAATCATTATTGCTACTAGATGGAGTTCCAATGTATTCTATATTTTTTGCATACACGTAAATATACTCGTGATATACTTTAAAAACACCTGCCTGAGCGCTATGACCTTTGTCCCAAATTAATGTTGCAATAAAATTTTCTTCGCCAAAGATATCATTCAAGATAGCTTTCAAGTTGGATTGTTCTTTATCGTTTATACTCACAAAAATTACGCCTTCTTCTTTTAGCAAGTTTTTAGCTAAAAAAAGTCGAGGGTACATCATATTTAACCATTTACTATGAAATCTACCATCTGTATCAACATTAGTTGAAAATTTTCTATTTATTTCATCAGATTGACCAGTATATTCTAAATATGTTTGTAATGATTCAGAATAATCATCAGGATAAACAAAATCTTTCCCTGTATTATATGGTGGGTCTATGTATATCATCTTTACTTTACCCAAATAGCTTTTTTGCAGGAGCTTCAATACTTCCAAGTTATCGCCTTCAATAAACAGGTTTTCGGTGGTATCAAAATCCACACTTTCATCCCTTGCAGGGATAAGGGTGGCAATGCTGGGTTGCTGTATGATTTTAAAACAGTCGGCTTTGCCCGGCCAGTTCATTCCATAGCGTTCTTTGCCTACATCAATGCTTTGTCCTAACGTAAGGCGTAGTTTGTCCCAATCTACTTTCAGCCCTTCGGTGAATGCTTCAGGGAAAAGTTCCTTTAACTTACGCAATTGCTCTTCGGCTATATTCATTGAGGTGAGTTCCTGTTTTTGTATTTCTGACATATCTTTTAAATTTTTTCGCTTGGGTATAATCTGACTGAACCATTTTTTGATTTCCAATGGTCAACATTTTTTACAAGAGGTAATTGACCTGTTTCGTTGCATACAAGTGCTTTGCCTAATTCTAAGGTCTTAACTCCAAATAATTCAACATCATCATCACTTGCATCTTGTTCTAAATTGAAATGTGCTCCAACCTGATTTCTGATAAACATTAATTTTTTAATGTCATCAATTATTGGTTGCAATTGATATGTAACATCAATTTCTTCAACTTGACCGGCTTCATTCGTTTGTTTAACCGTGTGAATGGTGTAAATATTCTTCAAATACTTTGTTTGCAAAGTATCAATTAGCTCCCCTAAAGTATATTTTAATGATTTTCTTTTGGGTAAGTGATATTCGTAAATATCAGTAAGATAGTCTAAAATATTTTCAAGGATAATTCCGCTTTTACTGGAAATAATTTGCCTGTCAAAATATGATGTATCATTTAGAGCTAATTCAAGTTCTTGTAATTCAACACGTCCATTTTGAACCCTTATACCTGTTTCTTTTGACCACTTTCTTAATTCAATGAAATGTATTTTTCCACCAGGTGCTCTATGCGTTCTATATCTATCTTTCCAAGGTCTGTAGTGAGTTGTAATGATAATCTGAGAAAAATGATCTGTTTCTTCGTGTAGTAGCTTAATGAATCTATCTAAATGATTTTCATCAACCGACATTACCACATCATCCAGCACAAGAATAGTATCGCCTTTGCTGTATTTTTTGGCTAAAGCCAAAAAGATACAAATGCCCAACGTGTCAAGATGGGATTCGCTATATACTGATTGTGGGGTGATACCTTCTTCTGTATGGAAATTGGCTTGTAGTTCTAATGAAGTTTTGTATTGTGGATTGAGAAATAACTTAATACCACCAAGACCTTCATATTTGTGCAAAAGCTGATACATACGTTCAACATCACCTGAAATGGAAAGCAACTCATTATCGTAAAACTCTTTTCGGCTTTTTTCTACAATATTCAAAGCCTTTGAAGCTGCCAGTGATAGTTTTGATTTTTGCTCAAACTTCTTTGAACTCTCAATTATGGACTTGTATTGTTGCTTTATTGAATTGTGCTGATTGATGGATTTGGTGTATTTATCTTTAGCAGCTTCAATCCTTTTGGATAAGTCAGATAATTGTGTTAGGTTATCTTGATAGCACTGGTAGTTTGTTTTTATATCAGTTGTTATACCATCAATAAATGTTGCTATTTCGGGAACACTTGTTTTGTATTTAGCAATAGCATTTTGGTACTTGATAAGTAAGTTGCTAAATAATTCAACTGCTCTTTTCTGAATAGCCACTTTGCCATCCCAATCTTTTTTTGCGTTCTCAACTGTCTTTGCTGCTGCACCTATGGCACTCATTGAAGCGATTTTTTCGCCTAATGATTTTACCACTGTATTTTTTTTAATACTGTTATCGCATACTGGGCAATTGTCTATTTGGGGTTGCCCTGAGATAAAATCTTTAGCCTGATTGAGTAATTTTAATAAGTCGGCATTGCTGGTTGTATTCTTTTCCTGTAGTTTCTGTAATGCTTCTAATGCGGTATTATATGCCTTTTTTGCAGCTCCTACAACTTTGATGGATTGCTGTATTTCACTATACTTTGATTGTATAGCAGTCCATTGTTTTGAAAGATTATCAACTTCCTTTAATTGAGCACTTTCTTTGGTTAAGTCCTTTTCGGATTCCCCCTTTGCCCAAACAAACATATCATCTAACGGACTACCTTCTTTTAGCCAAGTAGCTTCTAAAGTTGATTTTGCATTGTCTATTACCGATACCAGTCTTTCAACTTCTGATTCTGTTTCACGAGCTAATTTTCGCAGTTCTTCTTCTGATTTAAGAAGCCCTGAAACATCTATGTAACTCTTTAATTTCTCGTATCGTTCAGTTGCTTTTCTGTTTAGCAAATCAACAATTTGAGAACGTCTTAAATATCTGAGTTCCGGTATTAACTCGTGGTTGGACTTCACAAAATCCCTTGAAGTACCTGAAAGAGTTGCTGAATAAACTTCTTTATCGGTGTGTAATTCTATTTTGGCGTTTGTGGCATCTAATGATTTGATAAACCTTGCTTCTGTGCCTGATTTATCGTCTATTGAGCCTTTATCGGAAGTGAGTAAACAAATTAGAGCATCTGCAATGGTGGATTTACCATTGCCGTTTTCAGCAAATATCATAGTGATCTTCTTTCCTTTCTCGAAAGGAATATCAACGGGCTTGGTAGCACCCCTAAAGGATGATATGTGCAGTTTACTCAGCTTCATTTTCTTTTAGTTCATCTTGTTCTTGTTGTTTTATTACTTCTTCCAATGCTACTTTCCAATCCGTGTCTTTCAAATTTCCCATTGCCAAGTTATTGGCAAACCTGCTATCCTTATCCGTAATCAGATTGGCTTCTTTCAATTTGGATTCAATACCCTTTGCCAGTGTTTGTATATTTTCATTCATAGCCATCAGATTAAATTCCATTTTATTAAAAAGAGGTCGTTCTTGATAAGCTCCTGTTGCAACTTTTGCTCTATTTGCTCGATAAGGCGGTCTTTACTTTGTTCTATTTCTTTTGCTGCACCATCATACTCACGCCAAGCAGTATCTCGTTCACTTTCTAACTTCTTACGTTCCTTTTCCAATTTCAACTTCTCTGGTAGATTGGGCGCAAGCCTTGCCTGTTTCTTTATTTCTTTGATTTGCTGGTCGAGGTCTTTAAGAGTTATTTTCAGTGAGTTTCTTCTGTCTTCGCCCCATAGGTCTAATTTCTCTAATTCAATTTCAAAATAGTTGGCATTGCGTTGACCTATTTCATCAATAACTTGCAACTGGTGTGCTTTTAAATGTCCTTCCAATTCATCTATAACTGTATCAGGTGTGTTTGCTTTGCTGCCCGAAATTGAAGCAGGTAAAGAGAAAAATCGTTCGCAAATATCTTTTGACAATACATTGCCTGATTGGGTAATAGCAGAAAGCTGAACAAATTCTTCTACGTCAAAAGATGTTACACTCAGCACCCTGCCCAACATATAGCCTGATTGCCCAACATAGGGTTCGAGGGTTGAAATTTTCTTGATGGTATTGGTGTAGTCAAAAGTAAGTTCAACCGATGGCAATTCTTGCTTTTTACATTCTTCGATAATGCGTTGAGCTAATGGGTGACCAATACGGTACACATTTGAATCATCTATTGCCTTGCCTATCCGATAAGGTCCGGGATGAATTTTTAGGTCGCTGTAAGGATTTTTGAGCAATCTGAAAGAATGCTCATTTGAAGAAAAATCTGCATTGCTGTTTAAAGCAAACTGCGTTATGTTCCACAACCAAGATTCGTACCTTGAAAGGTAGTCTTTACTTTCCTGTAAATTGATTCTTAACTTCTCGTGAACTTCTTCGTCAAAGTTTTCTAATAGCTTTTGCCTTGTCTGTTGCATAGCATCAGAAATATTGACTTCTAATTCTGATTGCAATTCGTTAAAGGCTTCTTCAATTTGTTTTGTGGTTCTGCACTCCTGATAAATCCGGGCAATACGTTTTTCAAAATCAACTCCGTTTTCAATGCTCCCCAAAACTTCGTCTGAAGCACCAAAAACACCATTGAACAACTGAAACTTATCACGTAACAACTCATAAACTCTCACATCTGCTGCGTTGGCTTTATTCAAAAAGTTTACTACCACCACATCATATTTTTGCCCGTAACGGTGGCATCTTCCAATACGCTGTTCAATTCGTTGGGGGTTCCAGGGCATATCGTAATTGATAACCATAGAACAAAACTGCAAGTTGATACCTTCGGCTGCTGCTTCGGTGGCAATCATTATCGTGGCTTCATCACGGAAATAGTCAACCAATGCAGCCCGCATATCAGCCGTTCTTGACCCTGTAATCTTATCGGTATTTTTATGTCTGGCTACCCAATCTGCATAAATCCTTCTTGATTTTTCGTCTGTATTTGAGCCATTGAATAAAACCACTTTATCAGCATAGCCCCTTGCTTCTAATATGTTTCTCAAATAAAGCTGTGTTCGGGTGCTCTCTGTGAAAATGATGGCCTTTTTGGGAGCACCTAAACGAGCCATTTCATTGAAACCTTTTTCAAGGGCTGTAAATAGCTTTTCGCCTTTGGAATTGAGGCGGATGGACTTAGCTAATTTTTCAAACTCTTTTAACGAGTCAATTTCTGTACGGATATTTTCAATGTCTTGCTGGGTGTAGGTCTTTTTCTCTTTCTCTTGTTCTTCATCTTCTTCGCCTTCCCACTCGTCTTTTAGTTCATCATAGGTTTCAAAATCGAGTGCAAAAACTTCTTCTGTATTGTTGGTTTCGGATTCCTTTACAATGCCTTCTAATTTATTTGCCAAACCTTCTAAAGTGCCTGAAATGGCAAATGTTGAAGAAGCTAATAATCTTCTTAAAATTAAGGTCATCAGTTTACGCTGACTTGCCGGAAGTGCATAAAGATTATCTGCTTGCAGATAATCGCTGACCATATCATAAAGCCGTTGTTCTTCTTCTGTAGGGAAAAACTCTTCTACCAGTGCTATTCTGTTTGTATAGCGTATATATTCTAAAACTTGCCTTCTGAGTGTACGTTTACAAATGGGTTTTAGCCGTTCTTTCAATTCATTGAAAGTTTCGGCATCTGCACCACTGTTTACCCGGCTGTATTGTGTTTTGAAACTCTTTAAATCACCAAAAGAATAATCGTCAATGATACTTACTAAGCCATACAACTCTAATAAGGAGTTTTGTAATGGTGTAGCTGTGAGTAAAATTTTTGGAGCTTCTATTAAAGAATCCTTGATGGACTTTGCAATTTTATTGTTTGCCTTATATACGTTTCTCAGTCGGTGTGCTTCGTCCACAACCGCCAAATCCCATTGAATAAGTTTCAGATATGGTTCTTTGGTACGGGCAAACTGATAAGAACAGATGATAATATCCGGCTGGTCAAATGGGTTCAACTTGCTTTTCTTGATGAACTCATTGAATGATTTAGCTTCTAAAATAACAGAGTTCAAAAAAAACTTGTCTTGTAATTCCTGTGACCATTGTTTACGAAGGTTTGCAGGAGTAATGATGATAATCTTTCTTTTGCGTTCAGCCCATTTTTGAGAAATAACCAACCCTGCTTCAATAGTCTTGCCCAATCCAACTTCATCTGCCAAAATAGCTCCTTTGGACAGAGGAGAACGGAACGCAAAAAGGGCAGCATCAACCTGATGGGGGTTGAGGTCAACCTGTGCATCCACCAAAGTTGAAGCTAACTTTTGCATACTGTCAGACGAACTACGTTTGGTAAGCTCGTAGGCAAAGTATTTGGCGTGATATGGAGTAAGGCTATTCATTTACATTTCTAATATTTTTGAGCACAAGATTTAAGGCTTGAATGCTATGTTCGTTATTCTCCAAAACGTGAAGCACTTTTTCTCCTAACCAATAAGGCATTAATTCACTTTCGGGTAAATCATAAACTTTTGCAAGGGCTTCCAAGTGAGATTTACTCACCGGCTTGTCGTTGTTTTCCATTTTGCTGATGTAGGCGGTATCAACGTCTAATTCAGCAGCAACTTGCCTTTGCAAAAGTCCTTTTGATTCCCTTAATTCTTTGAGTTTCTCTCCGAGCATTGGTTATACCTTTTATTGACTTGTCCTATAAAGGGCAAATATAGTAATTAATATGAAAGTAAGCTTGCAAAGTTTGCAAAACTTGCAAAGTCTCTTTACTGCTTGATTTTTTGATAGATGCCATTCCGGGTTTTCTCAATCCATTTGAACGCTACCAACTTAGATAAATAAAGGTCTGCGGTGCGCTCTTTGATGCCAAATTGAGCTTCGGCAAGTGTAACGGCTTCTTTTCTGCGGAAAGAAGTTGGGAGCTTGTCAAAGAATTGCTTTAGCAATTTGTCGGTAACGGTGGCTTGTTTGGGCAGCTCTTTGAACATAAAAACTGAATGCTCCTGATATACTTTCACCAACTTTAAGGCAATGTCAAAATCTTCATCTGAGCAGATTTGTTCCGGTAAAAGTTCGCCATTGTCAAAATACCTGAGTGCAGTGATAATCATTGCCACACGATAAAGAATAAGCCCTAAACGTTTGGAAGTACTGGACAGGTCTTCACTTACAAAAGTTGCCAATGTATTGAGGCAATCATCACCATACACATTGAGTTTGTCCCATTGTTCTGGTGTGAGTTTGAAACGAACAGTTTCATAGCTTTGAAGGAACTCAACGAAGTTGAGGACCGTATCTGAAAGGTTCTCAAAGTGTGCTGTCAAGTTGATACCGTTTAAGGTATCGCTTGCTGGCATCCACACTATTTCAGATTTGAAGGTGTAGAAAATGAAGCGGCTAAATAAGCCGTCTTCTGCTGACTTAATCAAGTTTTCAACTTGTCCGGGTGTACCTGCCAGTGCTACAGATAAACGAGGCTTTTTTAATTCAACCCATTCTTTATTTGTTTTTCGGCTGTATGAAATAGGTTCGTGATGGTACGCCTTGCGAAGCAAGTCGGAATAGCTGCCCCAATCCTGTTTGAGTACTGCACCCATTGTGTCGGCTTCTGTTTCGCAAAAAATGCCTTGTTCGTCTCCTTCTTTGAGGTGTTGAATTACTCTTGCACTGCTGTTGTTGGCAGGGATATAGAGTACTTTAAAAGGTGGTTCTTCGGGTGGCTCTAACTCTGATATGTCCTGCTTTTTGTCGCTGAGTTTACGCTTGTACTCCTGTAATTCAATCTTATAGATTTTTAGTTTTTCGGTGCTTTCGGCTACCAGCTTATCGTGAAATTTATCGCCTAATGCTTTGGCAAAAGTCAGTGACCCTTTGCCGCTTGCGGCAGGGGCAATGATGAAAATAAACAGATTTGCATAGTGTTCTTTGGCACGGTACAAGCCCACTACATTACGCATACAGCCACTAATGATACTCAATGCACCTGTGAGGAAAATATCCCGTTCTCTGCGGTCTTCAAATACGCTTGATCCATTTTTCAGAATTTCGGGTAAAAGAGGAAATACTTCATCAGGAATGAAAGGCATATTCATCAAAAGCTCGTCTTTTGATTGTGGGGTTGCTTCGTTGGTTTTTGCAAAGTCTGCAAACTTTGCAAAGTCTGCTACATTGTTTTTATAGGCACTTTGAATGGTGGGGGTTGCTTCTTCGGTATCGAGGTCGAAATCTCTCAAAATATAGCCAAGGGCTATGTTTTCGGGTATTCCGGCACGGTTGCAGTTACAAGCCAACAAATGCACATAGTTGTTTCGGTTGCCTTCGGTGTAGTTGGCTTTACGGTCAGTAAAGTCAACACACTTTCCAAATACTTCAAGCCAATCGGTATCATCTAAACTACTTTCTGTTGGCTTGGTGGGTTCTTGCTCTGTCTTTGGCTTTTCCTTTTTGGGTGGTTCTTGTGCAGCCGTTTCAATGTTTACATTGAACGGTTCAGCATTGATGTTGCGGTAGCAATTGGGGTCGTAGGACATAAAACAAAGGCGTGAAACGTCTTTGCCTGATGGGTCAACGACAAGCTGCAAGGCTTGTTCGTAATAATCGGAAACTTGCTGAAATGCTAATTTGTGATGCTCTGCGGTACTGTTTACAGGTACGATAATTTTTAAGCCATTGCCACTTGGACTGATAAAAGCGGCAAAAGTGTAGGGAGCTAAAGCGACCAAACTTTTTGCCTTTTCTAAATCTTCGGGGCTTAATTTGTCTAAGTCTAAAATTACAAATCCGCTGTATTGCGTAAGCAATTCAGCCTTACGGCCACTTTCAAATGTGCCTGATGGGGTGAAAGCCGGGAGTTGTTTTTTGAGTCTGTCGGCTTCTTTTTCTTGACCTTCGGAAATGAGCTTGCGAATTGCTTCTACCTGCTCTTTGTAATTGCCTTCTTGAATTTGTTTGGTGATGATGATTAGTGCTTTGTGTTCTACCAAATGCACATAGTTCTGAAATATGGATGCTGTTGCCATTCTTCTAATTTTTACAGGGTTATTAAACTGATTACTTTCTCTTTTTAAATGCTTGATTGTAGTTGCTATCAAGTAGCTTTTGCACATCACTCATTCGGTAGTAGATTTTGCTGCCTACTTGTGAAAATGAAATGATGCCTTCATCACGCCACGTTTGGGCGGTTCTTTTGCTGATGTTCATCAGCTGGAGAAATTCTTGGTTGTCCAGAAAGAGGTCTTTGGGGTCTTTCTGTTTTTCGGTTAAAACGGACTTGATTTCGTCCATTCGCTTCAACAGTTCTTGATACTGTTCTTTTGGTAAGATTACTGCTTCCATTACTTTAAAATTTTGACGTTTATGAATGATTTCGGAAGCAAATTTGGGTAGTAAGGAGAGGCAAAAACGCTTTACTGACAAGGGTTTAGAGTATGGTGCAGAGTGTAGAGTATGCCAAAAAAAACGCCAAGCTGTTAAGCCTGGCGTTTGGTATTGGATGAAAGATTTTTAAAAGTTTCGAGAAGGTGTAGAGTGCAAATCAGAGAATATTGACCGCTTTTTCAATGATGGATGCACGGGCAGGTGCTTTTTGTGTTCGGAGTTTGTCTTTGGTTAGTTCTGTACCGTCTGCCATTTCAAAACAGTTGATGGTGATTTCCCATTGTTTCTGCTTTGTATCTTCTACTTTCTTGGCTGTGTTGTGCAGGGTTTTGATGAAGTGAGCCAATTCTGAAATATTGCCTGTCCAGATGATTTTTTGCTCAATCTCTTTATCAGTGAATACGCTTCTGAAATTGCCAAGTAAGGTTTCTTGATGAATTAAAGCGGAACGCTTTAATGAGTTCATCAGATCGGTGAGGTTTACCGAACCGCTGATGTTGTTCTTGTATTTGAAAGATAAAGCCGAAGGCTTTGTCTTGATTGGTGGTGGTGGGAGTTCAGGAGTACCAATTAGACCTGCTCTAAAATCATCATATATCTTTTCCAGTATTTCTTTAAAGGTCTGAAAATGGTTGGTGTAGTGCTTCCATACGTGGGTGGCGTATTTTGCATCATACTCATTTTCCTTGTACTCCATTACATTCGGGTACCAGTAGGTATTGTGATAGTTTAGCAAAAATGCTTTGTGTCGCTTTGGTGGTGTATGGGTTTTGAATTGTTGCAATGATAGGCTGAGGTATCTGTTTATTTCCTGATTGTTCAATGGGCGGATGCGTTCATAGATGGATTTTGAAAACTCATTGAGCAAAGGACCGGAAATGAAATTTCCAAAATAATTCGGGTCGAATTTGTGGGTTTCCCAAAGGTTGTCAATCTTCCGCTTATACTCTACTGCTTCAATTGCCAAGCGGTTTTCTAATTCTTCTACGATGAAAATTTCTTCATCATTTTTTTGCTGTTGAATTGGGTCAGGGGCTTTTGTAAGTAGTTCGGCTTGCTCTTTTGAAAAGGTGATTTCAGTACCTAAAATTTCTTTGAGTTGGTTGTTCCATTCCGGGTCTTTAATGGACTGGATGCCGTGCTTCTCAAATAGTTCTGCTCGGGTAATGGCTGCCAGGCTTTTTGAAAGCCTTGCAGCTTTGAGGGCTGGGTGTAATTTGTCTAACTCTTTCAACTGCTTATCCAATGCCATACCCCTTGCCCTTTTTAAGGCTGTTTTAAAGCCTTCTGTCCACCTTTCTATTTGGGTGGTGTTTCTTATGCCATAGGTAGTTTGCACGTCTGAGAAGCGTGGATTTGAAGGATTGGCAATGTATTCTTCAAAGGTGAAGCCATTGGCTTCATCATCAAACTGCCAAGTGTCTAAAAAATCAACTATGATTTTTGCTCTGATGTATGCTTTGCCATTGTCGCCCATAGGCAAGCCATCAACGAAGTTGAGCAGCTTGTCGATGTGGGCGTTGATCTGATTGTCTGAAAGTATTGCCATATAATGCGAAAAAATAATGTTTTTAACCTATGTATTCATCTACTGCCTTGTCTAATTCTTCATTGATGATTTTGGCGTACACCTGTGTAATGCCAATACCGGAATGGTCCATCAATTTTGAAACGTGCTCAATTCTCATACCGTTGTTTAATGCTCTGGTGGCGAATGTGTGACGGCTGAGGTGGAAGGATAGTGAAAAGGGCAGTTCAAGTGTTTTGCCAAAATTGTTGAGGTGGAAATTGCAAAGTGCGTTGTGCCTTTCGGTTTCTCTTGTTCTGAAAAAATTGTCCTTGAAATATTGGTCGCTGTATTCCAAAAGCGGGAAGATGAAATCTTCCGGCTGATTGCTGTATGTTTTATACTTGTTCAAAATTTCAATGGCCAAACTGCCGAGCTTGAAACTGTGCTGCCTTCCTGTTTTGCGGATAACCTTTGTAATTCTGTTGTCTGCTGCGTTGAAGTTTTTCCATTGCAGTTCTACCATATCACCAAAACGCAAACCACCACCGTAAACAGAAAATAAAAACATATCCTTACAAACTTGTGCCTTACCTGTTTGCGGTACTTCTAAAGCTATGAGGGCTTCAAGCTGTTCTTTGCTCAGGTAGTTGCGTTTGCCTTTTTCTTTCTTTACTCTGAACTTATCAAAGGGGTATAAAGTAACCGGGATAATATCTTCTCGCTGTGCTTCCTTGAACATTATGGAAAGGATAGTCAAAGAATAGTGAATGGTGGTGTTGTTATTGTTCAGGTTCTTTGAGCAGTGGTTCGCATAATCTTTTAGCGTGGTTACATTGATGTCTTCAAAGTAAACTTCTTTTGTACCCATATAGGTTTCAAACTTATTGAGGTACTTTACATAGTTGCGGTATGTTGCAGGGGATAGTGTTGTTTTCTGCTTCTCGCATCTTGCATAGCTGTATTCAAAAAAGTTTGTTGCTGCCTTGCCTTTGATGGCTTCTTTTAATTTCTTGGCTGATGGCTGTGATTTCTTCCTTTCCAGGTCAGCAACCTGTCCTTCGGCTTCTGCTACCTTTTGAGCCAATAGTGCATTAATTCGTGCTGAGTTTGAATGATTCTTTTTAACTCTTTGTTTATCTTCGTCCCATTCATTTGGCTGAAGGCGAACACCTAACGAAATGAATTTTGTTTTGCGGTCTTTGATAAGTCGGAGGTATAAAGGGGCTTCGCCTGTTTTACCTACTTTATCATTACGAAGTATTAATTTGATTGATGCCATATCTAACTATTTACAGGGTTGTGCAATGCGGTGCAACTGAGTACAAAGGTACAACATTGGGTACAACAAATCAAGCTTTTTGGTACATTTTGTTGCACCTAAATGAAATTAGAAAGTGGCTTAAATGCTTATTTTACAATGGTTTTGAAGCAAAGCTAAGAAAAAGGGGGATGATAATTGACAACAGCACCTACCCAAAAGGCGGGGTTTCGTGTTCCAAAGACCGTTTGGAAGTTAATCAAACATTAATTTTTCAAATCAAGTTTTGTGGTCAAAGTCCCGCCCTTCGGGTAGCTGCAAAACGTCAGGCTGTGAAAAAAATCAGTTTCTCTTAAAATATTATTGATAAAATTATCGCACAAGCATTCGTTTGCGTTTTAAGGCATCTTGATTTTAAGCAGCAAGATTTTGTTGTACAAAAT
>JAFDXF010000025.1 GCA_018268055.1 Bacteroidota bacterium | reverse complement strand
GGTTCGTTGCAGCGCATTCACTGCAAAGGGTGTTAGCGTTTTTTTTCCATAACTAAAAATTTTGTAACCCCAAATCTAACGAAACTCGCTTTAACTCATTGCTGAAAGCAATGTTGGTTCAACGGGTGGAAAATTGGCGATGGGCGGGAGATTTAGCACCAAAGCTCAAACGAAGAACGAAAGTTGAATTTTGTACTTCCGTTGATACGAAGCCGTTCAGCCCGCCTATTGCCAATTTTTTTGTTGTGTGCCGTTTTTATTTTATATATTTCTCAAATGGTTTCACGAATTTCTTAATCATATCATCTGCACGTTTTTTGGCTTGTGTTACAAAATGTTTCAAATATGATTTTGCCCAAGTTTTCATTGTTCCGTCAAACGATTGGTCCAAATCGCTAACGTGAAATTGAATTTGCATTGCAGCAGCCCAATTGATGTATAAGTTTTCGGGATTTGCTTTAAATAAACACGCAAAATGTGTGTCTTGACAAATTAATTTTTCATTGTTGAGCAACCAATCAATTTCAAAATAGTTGATTGTGAAATTGTCAAACTCCTCGTTGTCCAACATTTTCGCACAAACCTGTGCCAATTTAAAAGCAGAAATAATATTCGGTGGTTGTGCAGATTTGGAAATATTTCTTGTTTTGATGTCAATAATTTCGTAAAAATCATTTTTCACAACCAAAATATCTGCGGTATCGTTTTGCTTTTCGTCAAAGGGATTTTCAATACTCCATTTGTCTGTTGCGTTTTTACCACGGCTTAGCAAAAACAAAACAGTTGGCGAATTGAATAAATTTTGTCTTGCCTCAAAACCGATTACATTCGGATTTTTACTAAACAAATCGTTCAAGTATTCATATTGGCGAAAAGTATTTTTCGGAAATTGCTTTTTAATTTCATTGTAAACGTGTTTATCAAATGGCTCGCCTGCTGCGTGTCCCGATAATGTTCCTGAAAGTGGCTTAGGAACAGAAGTGCCTTTTATATTTTTTGCTAACCTGCTATAATTTACATTCATTTTTATATTCCAAAAAGTTGATTAAATAGTGAATTGATTTTTGCAAGCAACTTTTCGTCTTTGTTTGTCAAAAATTGTTGTGTCAAATCAGTAATAGAATTGTGTAGTAAAACTTCATTTTTATTATCCCAATTTATTTTTCGGAACGGAATACTTGCAATCGGTTTTTCGGAAAACTCAACGATATTTCCTTTTACAATGCCATTGCATTTTAGCCAATCAAAAATTATCGTTTGATTGAGATAAGCCAAAATATATTCTATACTTTCTTTTGTTTTTGGCTTTCTGAAAATTGCCGTTACGTCTTGTGTAGGAAAAACACCTCCGTCCACTAACGCAAAACGAAAATAATCTTTATTTGAAATTCGCTCCTTACAAGGAACAAAAATTCGTTTGTCCGCTTTGCTGAATAGATTGAAGTTTCGCAAGAAAACCCACTCCCAATAATTTATTTTCCGGTTGTATTGATAGCGTTTTTCTAAATCAGCTTTATATTTCTGAAAATGCGAATAAAAATTAGGATATGCTTTTTGAAATTCGTATTCTTCTAAACCGTCATTAATGAAAATGTATTTTGTAATGTGTTCCGCAAAAAATGGTGTCAAATCTTTTGCTTTAACTACGTTTATTGTTGCGGATTTTTCGGCATTATTCAATTCGTGTCCATTTACTTGAAACGCTTTATCCAAACCACTTACCAATCCATTCCCGATGTCGCAAATTTCTCCAATAGTATGGTATTCTGTTTTTTCTTCTTCAAAGAAACTGAGTAACGAAGTAGGATTTTGTTTTTGGCAAACTATTTCTAATTGCTGTAATTCTTCTCGCACTTCATCACTTTGCAACAACCAACGTTCATTTATTTTGAATTGTGAAACTTGCAAATAAGCTGCATCTTTTAACGGAATTTGTTGTTGCAATTTTTCAAGCGTTTCAGAAGTTAGTTTTTGATTGGCATAGAATTTTGCAACTCTAATTTTTTTATGGCTAAGCAAAGCCTTGCTTTTTACGAACTTAAAAATAACAATAGAAACGGTTACTTTATCAAAAATTGGTGTTTCGTTGAAATGATAAATTTCTTCAAAGTAGCCATTTTGAACCATATAATTACGCAACGAAATGGAATGGGTTGTATTCATCCAATATTCAGGACAAATGAAAATTAGTTGTCCATTTTCGTTTAATAGTTCAATGGATTTTAAGATGAAAATATAAAGGTAATCACAAAGTGAATTAAAATATTTATTCCAAATCGGATTTTGTGAAAGCTCCGATTTTAGTTCGTCTTCTAAATTTTTCCAACGTATGTAAGGCGGGTTTCCGATAATTAAATCAAACTTTTCGTCAATGTCTGCGGAAACAAAACTTTCATAGCGGACAAAGGAAAAATCTGTTGCTAAATCTTGGTCAATTTCATAAGCTGTTAGATTATTATAACCCTTTTGTTTTAAAATTTCTAAGAAAATACCTTCACCACAAGACGGCTCTAAAATTTTTGAATTTGTAGAAGTATCAGCCAAATCAATCATAAAGTCAGCCACTACTTTTGGTGTAAAGTATTGTCCGAATTTGTTTTTGGCTATATGTTTTACGGAAATTTCCATTTTCAAATACCTAATTATAAAGATAGAAAAAAAATCAAGTTGATATGTCAGATGTTTTGTCGTTTTTATTCACAACTTTTTGATGAGGCACTGTCACCCTAAAATGGCACACAACTCTTATAAAAGTATCCGACAAGCCCACCTAAAAAAAGCCCGTAGTTAAAAGATATTGGCGGGCTTGTCGGTATACTTTTACGTTGGCCGACGTTTGTGCTGTTTGTATGGTACAAAG
>JAFDXF010000024.1 GCA_018268055.1 Bacteroidota bacterium | reverse complement strand
GGTTCGTTGCAGGGCATTCACTGCAAAGGGTGTTAGCGTTTTTTTTCCATAACTAAAAATTTTGTAACCCCAAATCTAACGAAACTCGCTTTAACTCATTGCTGAAAGCAATGTTGGTTCAACGGAACGGGGCTTGGCGTAGTGGCGGATTCATAGCACTACTGTTGATTAGAATTACTATCGTTCAATTTAGCACAAACGTTCAATAGAAATCCGTCACCCGCCATTGCACCAAGCCCTTGTTACAGGCAGTGATTTTCTTTGAATAGTGCTCTGCTTAACCTCTTCTTTTTTCTGTTTTATTTGATGCGTTTTCCGTCAACGATTATTTCAATTATCTTTTCTCTTTTCTCACCGCCTGTTCCATCGCAAACTTTGCATATTTCATATTTTGGTACGCCTGTCTGTATCGTATGGGTTTCATAAATTGGAGTCCGGGTTATGCTTTCCGTTTGGCTTACGATAGTGCTGTTTCGTGTTTCGGTGTAGCGTCCGGTTGCAACTTGGTAGGAATAGTATCCGGAAGATGTTTTTACAAAACCTTCACCAAAACAAGCCGAACAGCCCTGTCTGTCAACAAAATGAAAATCCACGTTATAATCTTCAAAAGGCAATCCCATCACAATCTCCTGCATTTTTCCCGCTTTTTTATAGGTGAAAGGAACGAAATCTTTTTGGTGTATGTCGTAATAACAATCGCCATATTTCAGATTATCAGACGGTATTTTTTTCAAAACAATTTTTTCATATCCCGAAGTTGAGGTGGTGATGTATGATTTGTTTTCATCAGACGAATAGCTGTCGATGACAACAGATTTTACAAAAAAATGAGGTCGCTTTGCCAATTTTTCTGCAAAAGCCTTGCTTCGTTTTTGATATTCAAGCATATCGGCTTGCTTTTTTTCGTACTCTTCTTTTGTTTTCGGAATTATATTTTCATTCTGCCAATACGGACTGATAATGGAATAATCGGTAATGAAAGGATATTTGAGCCGGTAATACGCTTTCAGCCCATCGGGAAATCCTAAATCTGTACGTTCTTTTTTGGCAGCTTTCAGGTAGTGCGACAATGCCAAAGTTTTGTCGGTTTCCGCACCGTATTTTTTGTACTTTTCCTCAAAAGCCCTTCCGAGGTAGAACTCCGAGATGCGGTCGAAATACGGCACTTTGTACTGTTGCGAAAGGTCGGTTGCCATCGTGTAAAACACCACCGTAGCTTCGGGGTCTTTGTCGAGGCGTTTGATGTTTCCCATCTCAAAATAAGACTCGGCAAGGTCGCGGCAGATGTCGCTTAGTTTTTCCCGGTCTTTTTGTTTCAGTTTCGCATAATCCTTTCCATCAAATTTTTGCAGTTCTTTTGCCTTGGCTTCGGCGGTGGCGTTCCAAAGCCGGAAATCTTCTGCCCGCTGCTGTGTTGCCAAAGAAATTTCCTGTGCCGTCATCGCTTCCTTTATCAGCAATTTTTTTGCAGTGATAGACATTTCTCCGCTTACATAAAAACCGAAGTTGCTTTGCCCCTGAAAAGATTGAAAAGGTGCGGAAAACAGCAGTTCCAAACCGTCTTCCTTCGAGGCATCGTAAAAGGAGATGGTGCCGCCTTTGCGTTGCATTTCGATGCTGTATTCTTTTTTATTGTTTTGGGGAACGGCTTTTTCCAAAACCAGTTTGGCTTCGCCTTTTTCGTTCCATACGGTGTATTCAGCCAAAGGTTTGTCGTAGCGGAAATACAGCACCTGCATATTTCGGTACGGAGCATTTCCGCCCCACGCAAAACCCGCCCCCGAAACTCCGCCCACAGGTTTTTTGATGAGCGGCTTCAGCAAACTGAAATTCACTTTCACCACAAAATCGCTTTCAAGGTTGTGCTGCCATTTTGGGAGCAGCACCACATAAGATTGGTCTTGCTTGGTATTGGAAAGCGAGAAATATCCTCCGTTAAAATCGAGGTAAGTGCGGGTAAACTCGTTTTGAAAGATGCTCCATCCGTTCCGGTTGTCTGCCGGAAAAAATTCGTCAATGACGAGGCGGTTGCTGTCATCGGGGTCGGCAATCGGAGAGTAGGTGCGTTGTGCCTGAGCAATCATCGCCCCGAAGAGCAAAAAGCAAATTGTGATGATTGTTTTCATTTTAAAAACAGTTTACCTTTTCACCAATATCATATACAGCAGCCAACCCAGCGAAAAAAGCAGTCCGGTAATAAGTATAGCCGGAATGACTTTGTTTCTTTTCCTGCCGTCTTTTTTCAACTTTAGCCAGATGAACAATGCGGCAATACCGAAAGGCAAAGCATAGATGATGTTGGCATAATACACCCAAACCCATCCTGCGGCTGCAAACCAAAGTGCGAATATTATTGCTGCGATAAAGAGTATATCGCTTGTTCTTGTTTTCATTGTATTGGTTTTTTATTTCGTTTATTATGTCTTTTGTTTAATGGTTTGCTGTTGGATGTTTTCTTTTACGAAGTTCTTGTTCCTTATCTAAATCGTCAATACGTCATTTGCAATATTTTTTAACTGTCAGCAGAGTTAGGCAGTGCGGTATTCTAACATTGCCTGTAACGGCCACGTATTGCCGATGGCAGGGGATTCAATGTTCCTTTCGCCCGGAACGTCAGCCGAATAAAGAACTAAAAGTACAGAATATGAACAAAAGTCCACCATAGTTTTTTAAGCCGAAACCACAGCCCAACAGCGAACAAAAAGCTGATGTTTATTCGTTCAGCCCTGCTATCGGCAATACGAATGTTATCGGCTGCCTTGTCGTCAAGGCAACGTTGATTACCAAAATTTCCACCATTTGTTTTTTGCTGTCAACTCTGTAACCATAATTTTCTTTGTTGGCTTTGGGTTATTCTTCTCGTGTTCAAATTGTAAGTTGGCTGCTAATTTTGTAATACCCCAATCAGCGACATAACCAAACTTATTCCTTTCTGTATTATATTCTTTGTCAACCTTTATTTTGCCAATAAGTTCAAAGAAATTTGAGAACGTTTCTTTGAAACTGTCAGGGTATGTCCAAACTATAATTGGGTTGTCCTTCCAGTTTGCATAATTTCTAATAAGGATTTCTGCGTTTTCAAAATCTTTTAACGTAGGTTTACTTGGTTGATTTATTCTTGTTCCAGCGACTAAATTAAATCCAGTTTCGTTGTCGTTAATTTCCCCTAAAATAATAACGCCACCATAATTTCCATTTTCGTGAATAAATGCCAAACAGTCGCCAATTGAAAAAATTGGTTTTACATTTTTTACTTTTTCTTTTGCTCGTGGTTTTGCTTTAGCCTTGTCAGTTTGAAGTTTCTTCAAGAAATTCTGCAAATCCACTTTTCTGCTTTCTATATCTTTATCATCGGCATCAAGGTCTTTCCATATTTGCAAGTCATTGCCGCTTTCAATAATTTCCTTGATTTTTCCATAAATATCTGGGTCTAATGATTTTGTCTCCCACTGTGCCAATGCAAGTGCAAACCAAAAATTATTGCAATCGTCAGGATTGTCAATTAACTCTGTATTGTCTGCAATAAGTTTTGCAGAAATGTCAACTGGATTTTGTCCAGCATTGTAAAGTTCAAAAAAACTATCGTAAATGTCACCTGAAGTGTCGTTCTCTTTTATGTTAGTTCCCCAAGTTCCCATTAAGTAAGATTATAATAATTATTAGTTGTCAAACAGCTAAGGGTGTCTTTTAAGGTTGCTGGTAACTCTTATAAAAGTATCCGACAAGCCCACCTAAAAAAAGCCCGTAGTTAAAAGATATTGGCGGGCTTGTCGGTATACTTTTACGTTGGCCGACGTTTGTGCTGTTTGTATGGTACAAAGTATT
>JAFDXF010000023.1 GCA_018268055.1 Bacteroidota bacterium | reverse complement strand
TTGAAAAGTTTCTTGCTGACGCAAAGAAGTTTGCGAATTAACTTTTATTGTAATGAAAAAAAACAAAGAAGTTGTTGCTAAAAAAAGTAACACAAAAACTGCCAATAAATCTTCCAGCGAGACAACTTTAGTAAAACTTGAGAACTTTTTATTGAAGAATGAGACAATAATATTTTTTTCAATTCTGCTTGTATCATTGATATTTTCCGTTTTGCTTTTTGACATAAAGATGAGTGAAGGAAATGATGACTCTGATTATATTGAAGGTGCATTTAAACTTACCAAAGATTTTAGTAGTTATTACAGTACCAAAGCACCACTCTATCCTATATTTTTAAGTTTGCCGGTTAGCATTTGGGGCATTAATCTTCCAATTCTAAAATCACTTTCTATTTTATTTAGTCTATTGAACTTAACTGCAATGTATTATGCATTTCGCAAATTAATACCTTACTCAATCTTGTTTGCTGTCCTAATTTTCACCGGAATAAACAGTTACTTTTTATACTTTGCAAGCCAAACCTATTCTGAGGCATTCTTTTGTTTTTTACAAGCATTGTTATTTATTACTATACGGCCTATTCTTATTGCCTCTAAAGAAGACAACATACCTATTGCTAAGTATTTAGTTTTTGGAATTACTCTTACCTTGTTATCATTAACAAAAAATATCACTGTGGGAGCAATTGCTGCAGTAGCATTGTATTTTGTCTTTAATCGTGACTTTAAAAAATTAGCTTATGCTTTTGGTTCATTTGTTGTAGTGCGTGGTATTTTTGAAGTTATTAAATCTTTTATCTGGGGTTCACAAAATCAGTTCAGTAACCAGTATCAGATTCTGATTCAGAAAGACCCATACAATGCATCAAAAGGTGTAGATGATTTTGGAGGATTTGTTGACAGACTTTTTTCAAATACAAGTATTTATATTGGTAAAAGGCTTTATCAGATTTTGGGATTTGTTTCACCGGAAAATACAAAAACCAATTCAGGGCTAGTGTTGATTACATTTCTTTTTGTTGGCATTGGTTTGTATTTCATTTTTAAAAATAAAGCCAGAATCATGCAATTTACTTTTCTGTATGTACTATTGATGGCAGGATTAACCTTTTTTGTTTTACAAACTTCATGGGATCAACCGCGCATGGTTTTAGTTTACGTACCATTTATTATGATGATTATTTTTTATGGGCTATATTATGCTTTTCAAAACACTCCTGCACTGCGCAGCTTTGTTTTTCTTATTGTTAGCATCATTATAATAATGAGTAGCCTGATAAAAACAGCTGATAAGTCTGTTGCCAATTTACCGATATTAAAAAAGAATATGGGTGGCGATATTTATTATGGTTATACAGAAGACTGGACAAACTTTTTAAAATTGAGTCGTTATTGTGGTGACAGTCTTCCTGAAACGGCCTATGTAGTTTCACGAAAAGCACCTATGTCGTTTATCTATTCCAATGGAAAATCATTTTATCCTATTTATACAGTACCGAGCACTGACCCGGATTCTGTACTTGCATTGTTAAAAGAAAATAAAGTAACTCATGTGTTGATTGCAAGTTTAAGGCGAAACCCGAAGAAGAATGATGGCTATGTTATCAACACATTGCATAGAATGATGGGGCCTGTAGGACAAAAATATCCTGATAAATTAAAATTAGTGAAGCAGGTTGGAACAAGTGAGCCTTCTTACTTATATGAAATAAAATATTGATGAGCGATAGAATTTCAAACGAATTAGAACATGGTAAAAAACTTCTGGAAGGTGGCGCAGAAGCAATATGGAACTGGGACAGTCCTGCGGGGAAAGTAAGAGCTGACAGACGTGCAGATTTAATAGCCCAATACTCACTTGCAGATAAAAGCAGCACTGTATTAGAAATAGGTTGTGGAACAGGACTTTTTTCAGGTAAATTTTATCAGCGCACAGGTGCAAAAATTATTGCTACTGACATTTCACCGGAATTACTAAATGTTGCAAAAGAAAAATATCCGGAAGTAGAGTTTGTGTTGGCGGATGCCATGCAAATACAATTTGATGCAAATACTTTTGATGTTGTTTTCGGAAGTTCCGTTTTACATCATTTAGAGTTTGAACGCTCGCTGAATGAAATTTTCAGAGTACTAAAACCGGGAGGTCGTATGGTTTTTGCAGAGCCAAACATGTTAAATCCACAAATATTTATTCAAAAAAATATTCCATTTATAAAAAAATGGCTTGGTGATTCACCGGATGAAACAGCCATTGTACGTTGGTCTTTCACCAAATTGTTAAGACAAAAAGGGTTTACCAACGTCAATATTTTTCCTTATGATTTCTTACATCCTGTTGTGCCTGGCTTCCTGATTACAACCGTTAACTCAATTGGAAAAATTGTAGAGAAAACACCTTTATTAAAAGAAATTGCCGGTTCAGTTATCATAGTTGCTGAAAAACAACGTTAATTGACCAAAAATCTTTTGCTGACTATTTTATTATTTTTTAACAAACTAACTACATAAACACCTCTTTCTAAAGGACCTGTTTCTATTTGATTTTCTGTAAGATTTAAAGTAGCACTATACAAAGTCTTGCCCAAAATATCACAAATGGTTAAAACGCCTTTTCCATCATCATTTAGTTTAATTGTTACGCCCTTAGTACTTAAATTTGGGTAAATAAAAAATGTTCCCGTTTGTTTATAGTCATCAAATCCAACTGATGATCCACAAACGGAAACGGCATCAATAAAATTCCCCAAACTTGCCAAATTTCCTCCTGAATAAACAGAATTAAAACTAATCCTATAATAACCTGATACTGGTATTGTGTAGTTGATTACATAATGCCCCCATGAGGAAGTGCTATCGGCAAAATATCCTAAAACTGTAGGAAGATTATTTTGAGTTCCTAAAGAAACGCTCATGGTATCAATACCAAATCTTGCTCTGTGAGCAAAACTAATTGTCAGAGAATCTCCGGCTATTAAAGAAACATCCTGATAAACTGCTGCTACTTGATTTGCATTAATTTCCATAAACTGATTACCGCTATAGGCTGTTACACCATTATAACCCGACTCCCACAACTCCATCAAACTATCTGTGGCAGTTGTTTGCCAACAACGCATTGCATTATTATTGACAAAATGAGGTGTTGAAATCACTAATGGGTTTTCAAAATCACCATTACAAAGTAATTCGCAATTCTGTGAAAATGATTTGAAGTTGCTAAAAAGCATTGCACAAATCAAGTTCAAAACAACCTTTTTCATAGTTTACAAATTCTATTTTCAAAAGCACAATTTATTACCCAGAAACAAATATTATGCCCTACTAAAAATCTAACATATTTAAAATGATTCAATAAATTGATTCTTTTGAATAAAAACAATTTGTTGCATAATCATTTTATTTGCCCTATGTTTGAGTTCGTCAAATCAAGCTTATGAAGCCAACAATACTGGCCATTTTTCTTTTCTGTTTCAGCAATATATCTGCCCAGACTTATCTTACTTCCGGAGGAGCACGTGCATCGGCATTGAGCGATGCTGCTGTCACCATTAACGATG
>JAFDXF010000022.1 GCA_018268055.1 Bacteroidota bacterium | reverse complement strand
TTCCCTCCAAGGTTTTGAGGTTCTATTGTAACATAAAAAGGAGTTCTACCCTTCTCTTTGAAAATAGAGGTGTCTTTGATTATAAATTTTTTATGGCCAAAGACGGTGTAGTCCAAAACCATTAAAAATACTACAAAGTTTTCTGCGCTATCTGTAACCGAGTTCGGAGTGTTTTGAAATTGCTGATACTGCCAGTCGCAGCTATATCCAAAAGTTGTATCCGCGCCGGTGATTTTCAAATTCAATGAAGCATTTACATAGTTTTCATTCTCTCTTACAAGAGGAATATTATAAATGTAGGTAGAATCAGCAGAGCTATTTCGCCAAGCTTTTGTATTGTCCTTCTTTTTTGAAGCCAACATTTTATCCCACCTCGGGTAACCTATTTGTTTTACAGTTTGCTCCACAAAATGTTTTTGATTGTTTACTCTTTGTAAATACGAAACTAAAGCCTTTTCGGTTGCATCATTGCTTCGGTGGGCATTGAAAAATTTTTCTTCAACTACTGAATTGTTCGGGGGGGGTAACTATTCTATCAACTTTGCGGCAAGCGGTATAAACAATGCCCGCAGCAATAGTTATAGTGAGTAGTATTTTAGTATTAACCTTCATTATCTGCAAGTTTGGTTGGTGAAGGTATAATTTTTTTCTAATGCCAAGATAGAAATATGTTTTGACAAAGTAATAAAACAGTTAGTAAATGGCTTAATTTTCTACACTGCCCACCCATGTATTATTTTATTTATTCTAAGATTCCAATATCTTTTATTATAACACTCTTGTAATAATTGTAAACTGATACATTCCATTGCCCCCCTCCATTTGAGTTAAACAATAAAAACGATTGGTTAGCATTTAATGGTGTCTGCCAATGAATTTCCAAGCAAGGATACGTTAAATAAACATCCTCGGCTATTGCCGGATAATAAAACGCAAATGCCGTGTACATTTCCATGTTCCCTGAATTTATTTATACAATTGTTGGTTATATATTCATTTTCCTGAGGGATTTGTGCATTTGCTATAGCTTGTGTGAATAAAATTGTAACAATATATATTAAACTTTTTTTCTTTTTTTCTAAACCCAAACCCAATTGTAAAAATAATTTCATTGCTAATAATATTTTATAATAATCTAAAACAGTTAGGCTAACATTAAGATATTTTTTAAAAATATTATTGCTTTATCAGTATAAACTCTCTTGGTAATGTCATTCCGTAAGTTTGACCGAACATGCCCGCATCAGACTTATTCCACTGCTCCCATGTCAACTGATTTCCTGCTGCATTTAAAGTTGCTTTTACTATTTTCCCCTGATTGCCTTGCAAGTAATCATTAATCGCACCCCTTGCGATATATGGTAAATTCTCACATGCAGCACCTGATGCTATACCCAATCCAATAGAAACACTTTTTTCGGTAATAGTATCCACATCAGATATGGTCATAAATCTATTTGAATACACACTTTCTATTACTGTATTACCCTGCTTGTATTCATGCCAGCCGAAAATTCTGTCTTCTATCTTATCATAGTCGGGGTAATAATCTCTTTGCGTTCTTAGATAAATTCGTATTGTATCATTTCCGTTGGCATACAGCCACTCGCCCTCAAAACGATGAACATTATGGCAGGTGTCGAATTCCGCCTGTGCATGCATTAGAGTTGTGAAACTAAAAAATACAATTATCATTAAAGTTATTTTTTTCATCGCATAAGATTCTGATTAAATTTAATCATAATAATTTGGGTTATTGCATCCATATAAACAGATGTTATTATTTTTCCAAACTTTAATAAAAGCGATCGTTTCCATTTTTACTAAATTCATATCCCAAATGTGCGAATAATTAGGCTTTGGCAAATATTGAATTGTATCAATAAAGATTTCAATATAGCAATTATTTGTTTCTGCTGTGTAATAAGTTTGGTAAACACCTTTTGCGTAGCCAACACGGGTAGTCATCATTCCCCTGCTTGTATAACCAACTGGCAGTACAGAAAACAAACTATCAACGGGCTTACCAATATAATTATTCAATGGCAAAGCTAATATTTGTGGAAGTACAGTTGTGTCGGTAGGAAACTTGACAGCATCAGATACAATACCTCTTTGCTTGGCAAATGCATTGAAACCAATATGTATAAATGCAATTATGAAAAGTTTTTTCATGGGAAAAAATTAAGGGGTTAATAAAGTAAAATTCACATTTGACTTAAGAGTTCTAAATATTTTAATTCCTGAAATAGATGAATTGTTGTTATTCGTTAATGACAAAACTCCAGACTCAGTCAATTTCTGCCAATTACAACCACTTTGGCAATTAGTCATCCCTGTTTTATACAAATCCTCTAATTTAAAATTTATATCTTTAAGAACAAATGTTCCACATAGAGATCTGATATAATCTCTAAACTTTGTTACATCAGTGATGATAGCAGCATAGTAATAATCTCTTGTAATTACAATTGAATAATTGTATAAGTATAAATCTATGACTCTGTTTTTATAAAATTTATAAATATCTCCCGGACTTATACAAGAATTTTTATCACCGCCATTGGCGTCATCTTCATTGTGTACGTGCACAATGGCAATAGTATTTAATCCAATTACTGCATCTGCATCAGAATTGCCTCCCTGTTTTATATATTGTACTATTGTATCATTCCCTCTCACAACATTAATAGAATATACCCATTCTTTAGTCGGAGTTTGTGCATGTGCAAGTGTAAATATAGAATCAGGGGTATTACCGGATTTTAAAATTAACCTTTTTAGTATCGCAGCAATAGTGGAATCATTCGTCGGTAAATTTGCACCACCACCATCTTCCTCCGGTATCCACCCTGGCTCACAAGGCGGGTATTGTGCACTTCTGTGGTGTCCGGGTGTGCAATTGGGTGGAGTGCCACCGCCGCTTCCACTGCCGCCATTGCCTCCTGCACCGCTTCCTTCTCCTTCATAACCACCACCTGAACCATCATCGCCACCTTGCTGTACATCATAAAGGCAATAAGTTGAAATATTATGACCGGTACATAATTGACAGTTATTACTTATCCAATCACA
>JAFDXF010000021.1 GCA_018268055.1 Bacteroidota bacterium | reverse complement strand
ATAAAAACATCGGATGGGATGGTTTTTATAAAAATATCTTACAACAAAGCGGTGTCTTTGTATGGAAATGCGAGTATCAGTTTTTTGATAAGCCATTAAAAATGATGAAAGGAACATTGATGTTGGTTCGGTAAGTTGAATGAGTGTGGATGCCGTTCAATTATTTATTAGCATCTTTTAAGTTAAGGGAATTTTATATTCATATTGAACGATGAAAGATTGTAGTTTTTAAATATTATAAGCATTGTGCGATGAACATTCAACAATTCTCAATCATTTTTTAACTGATCACATACAACATACTATTTAGAACTTGCACTTCATATCCTTATTTTTGTAGCTATGCGATTATTTACTTTTATATTGAGCGGATTGATGTTGTTTGTCATCTCATCAAAGGCTCAAACACCTGTATATCCTAAAGATTATTTCAGAAACCCCGTTGGTATTCCAATGCAGATACAAGCCAACCTCGGTGAACTGCGACCTAATCACTGGCACATGGGCTTGGATATAAGAACGAATGCCAAAGAAAATTTACCGGTATATGCTGCAGCTTCGGGATATATTGCTGCTATCGGTATTCGCCCAAGTAGTTTTGGAAGGTTTATCATTATCAATCACCCGAATGGGCTTTCTACTTTGTATGCACACTTGAATGATTTTTATCCTGCACTTGAAAATGCAGTAAGAGCAAAACAAGCAGCCAATGAATCGTGGCCGTTAGAATGGAAACCTGCTCCCAATCAATTTAAAGTAAGTAAAGGCGATTTCATAGCTTATAGTGGTAACACAGGCGGTTCTCAAGGGCCGCATTTGCATTTTGAAATATTTGATACGAAATCTGAGAAAAGATTGAACCCATTGATGTTTGGCTTTCCACTTATAGATAATCAACCTCCGGCTTTATTCAAATTGGCAATGTATGATCGCAGTAAAAGCACTTACTCCCAAAATCCTCTGATTTTTACTTTAAAGAAAACAGACAGTGGATACATTATTCCTAAAACACCAATCATTAAAACCGGTTTAGCGAAAGTAAGTTTTGCTATTGAAGCAGTGGATAGAATGAATAGCTCCGGAAGTGATGATGGGATTTATTCGGCAATGATATCAGTGGATAGCATATTGCAGGTAAAATTTAGATTGGACAGTGTAAGCTATGAGGACACCAGATACATGAATGCGCAAATTGATTATAAACTTCGGTATAATGGAGGTATCTGGCTTCAACATTTATCCAGATTGCCGGGAGACTTTGGTGGCATATATCAAGAATTGAATGGCGATGGCGTCATACGTTTATCAGATACATTGGTGCATTTTATTTCTATTGATGTAAAAGACACTTATGGCAATGCTGCTGTGTTGAACTTTGCTATTCAGCATTATGATAGTCTTGCAACACAAAATTATTATAGCGGCGAACCGGTTTTTGTGCCCGGTAGATTAAATGAATTTAAAAAACCTTCTTTTGAAGCATTGCTCCCTACGGCTTGTATTTATGATACGATTCCGGTTTCTTATTTTAGCACTGCTTCATCGGCTTATAATTCTGTTTCAGATATTTTCAGTATTGGTAATGCTGCATATCCTGTACAAGATCCAATTACTATTCGCATCAAGCCAAACAAAGAAATACCTGCTGCGCAACGAGATAAAATAGTAATGGTAAGAACAGATAAAAAGAAAACAACTGCTAAAAAAGCAAACTGGGATAATGGATGGCTTATTGCTCAATTTTCCGACTTTGGAAGCTATCAGGCTATTGTAGATATGACTGCACCTAATCTCAGTGCTCCCGGAAATGGTGATACTATAAACTTGAGCAAATCATCCATCATTGCATTTACACCAACAGATAATTATGGCATAGAAAGTTTTAAAGCATTGCTGTATAGCTGCGCTTCGGATAGCACAGGATATCATTGCAGTAATGATTCATTAAGTGAAAAAAAGTGGTTGCGATTCACCAATGATAAAGGCAGAACATGGATTTATCGCTTTGATGAAAATTTTCCTTTTGGCGTTCATCTCTTACAAGTTACAGTAGAAGATATTGTTGGAAACGCTACTACAAAAAAATGGTGGGTGAAACGTTTTCCTTATACTCCGCCACCGCCAAAGAAAAAAGCAGCACATCAATCAAAATCAAAAGAAAAAAAATCAAAAGGAGAAAGCGGTAAGCAAAAATCATCCATAAAGAAAAAAGAAACCGGCACAAAAAAAACAACTACCGCAACAAAGAAAGCAGTACAAAAACCAACAAGCAAAAGGAAGAAGTGATTTTTAAAAAATTGACTACAATGGTTGCACTTAAAGAAGGTCAAAAAGCTCCTGCCTTTAAAGGAGTTGACCAAAATGGAAAAAAGGTTTCGCTTACTGATTTTAAAGGTAAGTGGCTGATATTATATTTCTATCCGAGGTCGTTTACGCCAACCTGCACTGTAGAGGCCTGCAATCTCAGAGATAATTATTCAATGCTACGCAAAAAAGGATTTGAAATTGTAGGTGTGAGTGGCGATGAAGAATCGGTACAAAAAAAATTTGAAGAAAAGCACGAACTGCCCTTTACATTGCTGGCGGACGCAGATCATAAAATATGTGAAGCTTATGGAGTTTGGGGCAAAAAGAAACTTTATGGAAAAGAATACATGGGCATTCATCGTACCACTTTTGTAATTGATGATAAAGGCGTAATCAATAAAATATTTCTAAAGCCAAAAAGTAATGTACATGCTCAGGAAATAATTGAAGCGTTGAAATAAATGTGCTGCCGCAGACTTTTTCACTTGCAGCGTATTTAAAAAAAATGCTGTCATACTATTGTGAAAGTTTATATCAAAGAAAATTCTCGCTATGCACTTCTTGCAGCACGAAAGCTGAAAGGCGAGCGCATGGCTATGGTGCTGGGCAATACCATTCACCTGCACAATGTGACTAAGGAGGATTTTCTGCTCGATAAGGCTTGGGTTTGTCACGAATTAAGACATGTGCTACAGTTTCGCCAACATGGATACGTTCCCTTTCTGGGTAAATACTTATGGGATTGGATGAAAAACGGCTATGCTAATAATCGATTTGAAAAAGAGGCGAATGAAAGCGAATGTGACTTGAGCCTGTTGAACGATGTTGAATTTATTTGATAATCCATTCTACTTCTCCAAAGTCAATTTCTTCTTCACTGCTATGTTCTATTAAAAGTCTTCCGGAACGGGTTACTGATTTTACTTTGGCTTCAAAAACTCTGTTTTGCTTTTTAAACCTGACCATTTCATTTTTTTTGAATAGAACATTTTGATAGTAGGTGTAGAATTCATCAAATCCATTTTTGATTAAGCGGTTTACATTTGTCTCCAAAACAGTGCAATACTCTTTTGATAATGCAACAGGATCGTGCGTTTTTCCGGTGATTTGTTTGATAGAAACGGCATTAGTTGCCAATTCAGGAAACACTGTTTGATTCACGTTCACACCAACGCCAATGATAGCCCAAAGCCATTTACTGCCAATTACCGATTCAATAAGAATGCCGCCTGCCTTTCTGTCTTGCCAGTAGAGATCGTTTGGCCATTTTATTTTAAGTTCGTCGCCTAAATATTTTTGCAGCCATTGATGAGCCGAAACCGCAACGCAGGTACTGAGCCAAAACTGTTGTGATAGAGATAAAAAATCAGGCTTGAGCATGGTGGTTACCGCCATATTAGCGCTCTTTTCTGCTATCCATTTTTTGCCTCTTTGACCCCGACCGGCAGTTTGCTCGTGTGCAAAAATGCAGGCTCCATCTTGTGCCAAATCTGCACTTATTAACGCTCGGGCATAAATATTGGTACTATCAACCGACTGTAACTCAATAAAGTGCTGTCCGATACGCTTTATATGGGAAGGGTGTGACAATTAATTGCTATTTTTGGCAAAGAAACAAAGTTTGCTGATTTAGTAAAGAAATTGATAGCTTACAGCAAACAAAATTGCATTTGGAACAACTTTTATATTTATTAAAACAAATTCGTATTTGGAACATCTTACATCATTAAAAAGCCCCAAAAGGAAAACGACTTCTCGGCTTACACGTAACTCAAAAATTCTTAAAACAATTATTGCAGCTATTCAAGATAAAAAAGGAGAAAATATTGTTTCCCTTGATTTGCGAAAAATAAAAGAGGCAGTAGCTGATTTTTTTATTATTTGCGAAGCGAACAATCAGCCGCAGATAAGAGCCATAACAGATCATGTGGAAGATGAAGTAAAGGAGAAATGTAGCGAAAATCCTTTTCGACATGAGGGGATGAGTAATGCACAATGGGTGCTGATAGATTATGTAAATGTGGTGGTACACATCATGCAGCCCGAAACGAGAAAGTTTTATCGGCTTGAAGAAATGTGGAATGATGCAAATGAACAAAGGCACAACGATTAATTGTTAAATAAGTTAAAGACTTTAGCAGATTGGAGAAATATTGCTAATTAGCACCAATTTTATAAAAACCAGATATGTCACAGGATCAAAATAATAGAGAGAAAAATAGAAACCCATTGTTTGGCAGAGGTCCCGGAGGTGGTAACGATCCGAATACGCCACCCAAAAAAGGATCAAAGTTTAATGGGTATTGGATTTATTTCATTGTACTTGCTGTATTGCTCGGATTTAATTTCTTCGGTGCTTTATCTCCCAATTTGGTAAAGATTAGCAGTATAGAGTTTAAATCAATGATATTAAAAGGCCAGATAAGTAAATATGATGTTATTGATAATCGTAAATCGGTGAGAGTATATCTGACTCCACAGGCTTACGATTCCTTGAAAAATAAATTGGATAAAGAAGTAAGCGGAAAATTGACGGACAAAGGCCCGCAGATGTATTTTAGATATGCCGGAGATATAGAGCAGCAGATGGCTGACTTTTATAAGGAAAATAATATTCCACTTTCTAATCAGATTGAATCCGATGTAAAGGAAGATGGCAATAACTGGTTTTTTAGTATTATTCAATTCATACTTCCCGTTATCTTCTTTGTGTTTATTTGGATAATGTTTATGCGCAAGATGGGTGGCGGAGCCGGTGGTGGTGGCGGAGCCGGGGGCATTTTCAGTATCGGAAAGTCTAAAGCAACACTGTTTGATAAAGGTACAAAAGTGAACATCACATTTGCAGATGTAGCAGGATTAGACGAAGCAAAAGTAGAAGTAATGGAAATCGTGGACTTTTTGAAAAGTCCAAAAAAATATACCAACCTGGGAGGTAAAATACCTAAAGGCGCATTGCTCGTGGGCCCTCCGGGAACGGGTAAAACATTATTGGCAAAAGCAGTGGCGGGTGAAGCACAAGTACCATTCTTCAGTCTGAGCGGTTCTGACTTTGTAGAAATGTTTGTAGGAGTAGGTGCAAGTCGTGTGCGTGATTTATTCCGTCAGGCAAGAGAAAAAGCGCCATGTATTATTTTCATTGATGAAATAGATGCAATAGGAAGAGCAAGAGGCAAGAATACAATGATGAGCAATGATGAAAGAGAAAGCACACTGAATCAAATGCTCGTAGAAATGGACGGCTTCGGTACAGACTCCGGGATCATCGTTCTGGCAGCTACAAACCGTCCGGATGTTTTGGACTCTGCATTGCTTCGCCCGGGTCGTTTCGACAGACAAATAACGATCGATAAGCCGGATTTAAAAGGTCGTGAAGATATATTCCGAGTGCATTTGAAACCCATTAAGATTTCAAAGACGTTGGATATTCACAAAATAGCAGAACAAACTCCCGGATTTGCAGGAGCAGATATTGCCAATGTATGTAATGAAGCCGCATTGATCGCAGCAAGAAAAAATAAAGACGCTGTTGATATGCAAGACTTTCAAGATGCAGTGGATAGAGTGATCGGCGGGTTGGAGAAAAAGAATAAAATCATTTCTCCCGATGAAAAAAGAATTATCGCATTTCATGAAGCCGGACACGCTATTTGCGGATGGTTTTTTGAGCATGCTTACCCCTTACTCAAAGTTACTATTGTGCCAAGAGGTACTGCAGCTTTGGGCTATGCACAATACACACCCAAAGAACAATATCTATATAATACAGACCAGCTAAATGATCAGATATGTATGACATTGGGCGGTAGAGCAAGTGAAGAAATCTTCTTCCATAAAATATCAACAGGCGCACAAAACGACTTGCAACAGATTACCCGCATTGCTTATTCAATGGTAACTGTATATGGTATGAATGATAAAGTAGGTAATATAAGTTTTTATGATCCTCAACAGGAGAATACATTTACCAAACCTTATTCCGATGAAACAGCAAGACTTATTGATGAAGAAGTGCGTAAGTTGATCGATAAAGCTTATGAAAGAACCAAAAATTTACTTTCTGAGAAAAAAGAAGAAGTAGAAAAATTAGCACATGCTTTATTGGAAAGAGAAGTATTGTTTCAAAGTGATGTAGAGGCCTTAATCGGAAAAAGACCTTTTGAAGAGAAAAAGGTTTTGGCAGACGATACAGCACTTGATGCTAAAGTAACTGAAGCAACAAGTGAAGCTTCATCGCAAGAACCAAATACAGAGAATAGTGAAGTAAAGCCCGGAAATTTAGGCGATGATGCAGCTATTTAATTAATTTAATATGAACGTTTCTCCATCGAAAGAAAACATTCTGAAAAAAATTCGCAAGGCGTTGAGTCATTCAACGCCTTTGCCTTTTCCGCAAAGCGAAGGCAATCAACCTGTTTTTCAACCCTTAGAACAAGAAATAGAAGTTGAGTTTGCCGAACAGTTTACCAAGCTGCAAGGAAGATTTATTTATTGTATCAATCATCAGGAATTATCTTTTCAATTGAGCAGCTTGATTAAAAAACAAGGTTGGCAAAAAATATATTGTGTAGATGAAAAACTAAAATCGGAGATTACTGCAATAAGCGAAGTAATTGAAGATAATGACTTGGCAGGCTGTGACGCATCTGTTACAGGATGTAAATATCTAATCGCAAGAACGGGCAGTATTATATTAACTGCTGATCAACCCGGCGGACGGAGTGCAAGTGTGTATGCTCCGGTGCATATCTGTATCGCCTATTCCAATCAATTGGTGTACGATATTAAAGATGCACTTCAGGATTTGCAAAAAACATATAAAGACAATCTCCCTTCTTTGATAACCATGGCAACCGGCCCAAGCCGCACCGCAGATATTGAAAAAACATTGGTAGTGGGAATACATGGTCCAAAAGAAGTTTATGTTTTTTTGGTAGAAAAGTAATTCAGTCGGTTTTCCTTTATTCTCTTACATTCATAACTTATCTTTACACCATGTCAAGCTCCGGTATCAATCAAGTATTTGTATATGGATCATTGCGCAGCGGTTTTAAAAGCCCTGCCTATGAATATATCAGCCAGTTTTTTAACTTAATTGGATTGGCAAAAGCAAAAGGAAAGTTAGTGGATATGGGGCATTATCCGGCAGGCATTCCATCAACTGATGATACATATATTATTGGCGAACTTTATGTGGCCAGAAACAATAATGAATTTTCATGGGCTATTGGTCAGTTGGATGATTATGAAGGCGTATCTGTAGAAGCAGACGAAGTGCAACTTTATCGCAGAGGATTGACTGATGTTTTGATTGATGGCAAAATAACACAAGCATGGATTTATTGGTACAATGGCGATACAAGTCATCATCCGATAATTGAATCGGGTGATCTGCTTCAATATTTGAGTCAAAAGAAATAATTCTTTGAACGCACAAAAAAAAATATACTTCCTCTCCGATTTTCATCTTGGCGCACCGGATGCTGCTTCAAGTCTCGAAAGAGAAAAAGAAATTGTTCGTTTTCTGGATGAGATTAAAAATGATGCAGCTGAAATTTTTTTGATTGGTGATTTATTTGACTTCTGGTACGAGTACAAAGAAGTTGTTCCAAAAGGATATGTACGATTGCTGGGTAAGTTGGCAGAGCTGACTGATGCAGGAATTATTTTACATTATTTTGTAGGGAATCATGATATGTGGCTGCGTGATTATTTTCAGAAGGAATTGAATATTCTTGTCTATTTTCATCCGCAAGAGTTTGAACGCAATGAAAAAAAGTTTTTGATTGGGCATGGCGATGGTCTTGGCCCTAAGGATTACAAATATAAAATGCTGAAAAAAGTGTTTCGTAATCCGGTTAGTAAATGGATGTTTGGCATTTTTCCTCCACAATTAGGCATTGGATTGGCCAATTTTTTCAGCCGTAGAAGCAGAAAACAAACCGGCTCCACAGAAGAAATCTTTCTGGGAGAAGAAAAAGAGTGGCTGTTGATTTATTGCAATGAAGTGCTTCAGAAAAAAAAGATCGACTTTTTTATATTCGGACATAGACATTTAGCTATTGATTATCGTCTTACTGAAAATAGCCGATATATCAATCTGGGTGATTGGATTAGCTATTATACTTATGCGATTTTTGACGGAAATGATATTGCTTTAAAATCGTATAAAGGGAAGGATGATAAAATAATTTTTAAAAGATGAATGTAAGAAAAGTCATATCTGTTTTCTTAATCTTTTTACCGTTTATGCTCTGCGCTCAAACGGATACGGCTTTTCAATTGATGCGTACATTAAATAGTGACATCATCAATTTCACAACAGATAATCTGAACAATGTCTATTTAATAGACAGTAGAAATCAATTAAAGAAAGTAAATGCCAATGGCGATTCGGTAGCGGTGTATAGCGAAACTAAAAAGTATGGCCGAGCTACACTGATTGATGCTTCTAATCCATTGAAAGTGCTTTTGTATTACAAAGATTTTTCCACCATTGTAATGTTGGATAGGTTTTTGAACATTCGTAATACAATTGATTTGCGTAAACAAAATATCTTTCAGGTAAAAGCAATTTGCCCATCGTATGATAATAAGATTTGGATTTACGATGAGATGGAAAACAAATTGAAGAAGATTGATGAGGACGGAACGGTGCTGCAAGAAACACCCGATTTTCGTTTGATTCTGAATCAGTCTTTTTCCCCGATAAAAATATTTGATCAAGATAAATATGTTTATCTCTATGACCCGGAAAAAGGTGTTTATGTTTTTGATTATTTTGGCTCATTGAAAAACGGAATACAAATAATGGGATGGAAAAATCTCAAAGTAACCGATCAACATATTTATGGTTCCAAGGCAGATACGCTTTATCGTTATGATGTCAATAGTTATCAATATGATGAGTGGAAAATGCCTCAGCCATTAGAGGGTGAAATGAAATTTGATTTTACGATTACCCTTTTATATGCGCTAAAGAATAATCAATTATTCATTTATTCTTTCCGTTAAGAGCAACTCCTTTTTATTCAATACTTTTGCGATAAGATTTGTAAACGATGAACGATTTTTTAAATCAGATTTGGGAAGATAATCCTGTTCGGAATTATTTTATTGTTGTAGGTGTAATTCTTTTTACGATTTTATTAAAAAGAATAATTGCACGTTATTGTGCGTCTTTATTGTTTAAAATAGTAAAAAAGATATGGAAGGATGTGGATAGAGAATCCTTTATCAATTTACTTTTTCAACCCATTGGATTATTCTTGTTGATTTTCGTTACAATTGTTTCGCTGCATAAATTAAATTTTCCGCCCAATCTCAATGTAGAATTGTATGGTTATACGGCAAAGCAAATCATTCACTCCATTGGAAGGTTGATATTGATTATATCTTTTATCTGGCTGTTATTACGCATCATTGATTTTATTGCACTGATATTAAAAAGCAAAGCAGACCTTGCTCATGATAAGGCTGAAAATCAATTAGTGGTTTTCTTTCGTGATTTCTTTAAAGTAGTGATAAGTATTATCGGCGTGATGATGGTACTCAATTTCGTTTTTGGATATCATATCGGAAGCCTCATCACCGGATTGAGCATTGTAGGTGCGGCTATCGCACTTGCACTAAGAGAAAGTTTAGAAAATTTGATTGCATCATTTGTCATCTTTTTAGATAAGCCGTTTACTACCGGCGATCTTGTTAAGATAAAAGATGTTTCAGGCACCGTAGAAAAAATTGGTTTGCGCAGCACTCGAATCCGATCAGAATATCAAACATATATAAGTGTGCCTAACAAGCAAATGGTGGATAATATTTTAGACAATCATTCTCTCAGGATGCAGCGTAGAGCAGACATTAGTTTACAGTTAAGTTTGCAAACGCCTATGCAAAAAATAAAAGAGATATCCGATGGATTAAGAAAAATTTTGACGGATGAGCAAGTGATAAATTCTTATGTGCATGTATCGGATATAAGCGGTACCGCTATTGTAATCACTGCAAACTACTACACGGCTCCCATTGAAATACACCATTTTATTGCATTCAAAGAAAAAATAAATCTTGCCTGTCTTAAATTATTGGAAGAGATGAATGTAGAGGTAGCCGGAAGTAGTACTGAAATACGAGTGATTAAGGATGCTCATTAAGCGTTTTCAAAATTTCGCCTAATTCCATATCGTACAAACCATACTTCCCATATTCTACCACACGACCAATCTCTTTGCCGTTTTTCATTACCATAATGGTGGGCACTTTATCCACGTGCAGCGCTTCACTTAAATGGCTTAATGTATGTTTGTTCCTATCCACACCAATTAGTGTAATTCTGTCTTGCGGAAATCCGGCCGCATCTGTAAGGGCAAAAAGTTTAGGAATCACAAAGTGTGAATCTTCGCACCAAGTGCCCATAAACACTAAAAGCTGAATAGAATCTTTTTGTTTTTGCAAACCTTCCAATGCAGCGGCATTCGGTTTATAGCCTTTCAAATTTTCTGCATACCAATGAAAAGAAGTATCACTTATTAGCAATTGGCGGGAAATAATCCCTTTGAGTGTTTTCTCATTTGGCTGCTCGTGCAATACTTCATACTGGCTTTGTGCATGAACTGTAAAGGCGAATGAAAAGGTAAGGATAAAAACGGGCGTTATTTTCTTTAAAAAATTTCTCATAAGTTCAAAAATAATAAGGAGTAAATAAACAGATGTAGAATGACTTGTTAAGGTTGCTTTAATTACAAATTTGCTTTTAATTCTAATAGAAACGCTTTTGCTTTCTGTAAAGATTGAATTGCTGCAAATCTTTCTTCTGCTTTTTTATTTTTTTTCAAATACTCTTTAGCGCCTTCAATCGTGAATTTTCTTCGGCGCAACAAGTCATGAATCAATACTAGATTTTTTATATCAACCGGGCGGAAAAAGCGATCACCTTTCCGGTTCTTTCTTGGTTCAAGTATATCAAATTCTGTTTCCCAATAACGGATGAGTGATTGATTTTCTCTAAACATTTCTGCTACTTGCCCAATGGGATAATATTGTTTTTCAAAAAGAACTTCATCCGGCGGAATATTTATCAAATCGGCATGGATAGTAATTTCTTTCAAAGATTTTCTTCCACGTTTGCCCGTTGCAGGCTGAACTTCCTGCTTTATTTCTAATGCAGGTTCAACTTTACTTTCAATAATCGGTTTTGTTTCTTCAACAATATTTTCTTTTGCAACAGGTTTTTCTTCATTAACCGGCGTAGAAAAATCAAATGCTATTTGAGTCAGTTGTTTGCGCATTACAAGTGTAAAGTTACTAAGGTATGTTTACCTATTTATCGCTTATCAAGATGTGTGGAAAATTTACTAAAATCAGGTTTGTTAGTCTAAACTCTGATTGCTTGCAGCAGCTTTTTTCAATATGCGATCAAACTGATCGGGTGTCAGATCATTGTAGAAGAAATAAATCGGATCAATCTTTTCTCCATTTTTATGTACTTCATAGTGGCAATGTGGGCCGGTACTTTTTCCGGTACTTCCTACCCAGCCTATCACTTCACCTCTTTTTATTGTTTGTCCATTACGCACTTTCACTCTCACCATGTGCCCATAAAGTGTTTCATATCCATAGCCGTGATTGATGATTACGTGGTTGCCATAGCCATTGCCGGTATTTCCAGCAGTAGTTACAGTGCCATCGGCAGTAGCATAGATAGGCGTGCCTTGTGGTGCTGAGAAATCAAGTCCTGCATGAAATTTTGTGGTTTTATAAACGGGGTCAATACGATAGCCAAAGCCGGAGGCAATACGATTCAAGTCTTTATTACTTACCGGTTGAATGGCCGGAGTGTGTGCCAAAAGCTGTTCTTTATTTTTTACCAATGATTCTACTTGGTCATAAGATTTCTTTTGCGCAGCAATTCTAGCTTTTAAGGTGGCCAAGGTTTTCATGATTTCATCTGCCAATTGAAAATCTTTTATTTTTTCTACATTGGCTATTTCCTTTTCTGTCTCAATTTCTTTTGCACGGGCACTGTCAGGTATCGGATTGGCTTCAAATATGGAACGATATACATTGTTGTCGCGATTCTCCAATTCCTTCATTTGATTTTGAATAGAAGCAAGGTCTTTTTCTATTTCACTCATATCGCCTTTTAAAGCATTATATCGGTTGTCCAAAATTCTTTCACGAGGAGAACCGATAAAACGGAATGCGATGTAAGTAATCAGGGCAGCAGTAACTAAAGCAGCAGCAATAAATCCGAATATCCGCAGCAGTTTTACCCGTAGCGGCGTCTCCAGCTTCTCATAGCGGAGTGATGAAGTATTATAATAATATTTTATTTTTTTCATTATTGCCCTTAACCTAAACCCGATATTTTGACACTTGAATAAACTACCTTTGCACGGCTTATGCAAGAATTGTTTCAGCCAAAATGCGGGAAGCAAATATAATCTTTCAAAAAGCAAAAATCAACCCAAATTGTTTTAGTATTTATGATGAAAGCACAAGAAATAAGACAGGCATTTTTGGATTTCTTTAAAAGCAAAGGACACGAAATAGTTCCTTCTGCACCTATTGTGGTAAAGAATGACCCAACCCTGATGTTTACCAACGCCGGAATGAATCAATTCAAAGATTATTTTTTGGGAAATAAAACGGCCACACATACACGCATTGCAGATACACAAAAATGCTTGCGTGTGAGTGGAAAGCACAATGATTTAGAAGAAGTGGGTGTGGATACCTATCATCACACCATGTTTGAAATGTTGGGCAATTGGAGTTTTGGCGATTACTTTAAGAAAGACGCTATAGCTTGGAGCTGGGAATTATTGACAGAGGTTTATCAATTAGATAAGAGCCGAATTTATGTTACTATTTTTGAAGGAGACGAAAAAGAAGGATTGCCCAAAGATGAAGAAGCCTATAATGAGTGGAAAAAATGGGTTGCTGAAGACAGAATATTGATGGGCAATAAAAAAGATAATTTTTGGGAAATGGGAGATACCGGCCCTTGCGGCCCTTGCACCGAAATACATTATGACACTCGCCCCGAAGCAAATAATGATGGACACGATAGAGTGAATAATGATGATACGGGTATGGTGATGGAAATCTGGAATAATGTATTCATTCAGTTCAATAGAAAAAAGGATGGAAGCCTCGAACCATTACCCGCAAAACATGTGGATACCGGAATGGGTTTGGAAAGATTGGTAAGAGTAATGCAAGGCAAAACATCAAATTATGATACCGATATTTTTTCCGGCACCATCGCCGCCGTTGAAAAAATAACCGAAAAAAAATATGATTTTGGAAGCGATAAAACAGCCATTGCTTTTCGTGTTATTGCCGATCATATTCGTGCCATTAGTTTTACCATCGCAGATGGACAGTTGCCTTCCAATACAGGTGCCGGCTATGTTATCCGAAGAATATTGAGAAGAGCTGTGCGTTATTATTTCTCTTATTTAGATTACAAACAACCATTGCTTACTCAGTTAGTTTCTGCATTGGCCACACAGTTTGCTCAAGTGTTTCCTGAATTACAAAAACAAGAAGACTTTGTAAGCAAAGTAATTAAAGAAGAAGAAGAAGCATTTTTGAGAACCTTGGACAAAGGATTGAAAAGAGTAGATGACTTGATTACTAAAGGAGAAATATCAGGAAAGGATTCTTTTGAACTATATGATACCTATGGATTCCCTTTTGACCTTACACAATTGATAGCTGCTGAAAATAAATTGAAAGTAGATGAAGAAGGATTTAAAAATGAAATGCAGCAACAAAAATCTCGTAGCCGTGCTGCTACTGCAATAGATGCAGGAGATTGGATTGAATTAAAACAAGGCAGCAATAAGTTTGTAGGTTATGATTCATTAGAAACACAAACCGAAATTTTAAAATACCGGAAGGTAAAAGCAAAAGGCAAAGAGTTGTATCAATTGGTTTTGGAAACTACACCTTTCTATGCTGAAAGCGGCGGACAAGTAGGAGATAAAGGCACACTAGTAATCGGGAATACACCGATACCCGTGGTGGATACCAAAAAAGATAATGACCTGATAATACATTTTACAGAATCATTACCCGATGATCCTTCAGGAACTGTGGTGGCAACGGTAAATACTGCTACAAGAAAAAATACAGAGTTGCATCACTCGGCAACACATTTACTGCATGCAGCTTTGAGAAAAGTATTGGGCAATCATATTGCACAAAAAGGTTCTTTGGTTAATGAAGAACATCTTCGTTTCGACTTTTCTCATTTTGCAAAGGTTACCAATGAAGAATTAGCTCAGGTAGAAGCTATTGTCAATGAAAAAATAAGAGAGAATGTGCCGGTGGTCATCAAATCATTGCCCAAAGAAGAAGCATTGAAACTCGGTGCGATGGCTTTATTCGGAGAAAAATATGGCGACGTGGTGCGAGTAGTGATTATGGATGCTAATTATTCTATTGAATTATGCGGCGGCACACACGTTGGTGCTACAGGCGAATTAGGATTGTTTAAACTGATAGCGGAATCGGCAGTGGCTGCAGGGGTACGAAGAGTAGAAGCAGTGTGTGGAAAAGAGGCAGAAGATTATATCGATACGCAGTTTGCTTTATTGAATACAATTAAAGAATCTTTGAAGAACCCAAAAGATATTGTCAAAGCTGTGGATCAGTTGCAAAATGAAAATGCTGAACTGAAAAAGCATTTGGATTCATTGGAAGCACGACAGTTAGTAGGCATCAGAAATGAGCTATTACAAAAAGATGAAATCATCAATGGCGTAAATTTTATTGGTGATATTATTGAAGTGAGTAATGCAGATGCATTGAAGAAACTTTGTTTTGATTTAAAAAATCATTTGCGAGATTATGTAGTAGTACTGGGTGCCAATATTGGCGGCAAGCCATTTATTGCAATTGGAATATCTGAAACAGTAGTGGCTGCAAAAGACTTAGATGCAGGAAAAATTATTAAAGAGAAAATAGCTGCACTACTCAAAGGCGGCGGTGGAGGACAAAAAACATTAGCTACTGCCGGCGGACAAGAAGTGGCAGGCCTTTCTGAAGCAATCAGTACGGTGAAAGCATTATTATAATTGGGCTAAAAATCATCGGTAAATAAAGCCAAAATATTTTAACATTTCCGAAACTCTTCGTATTTCAAAAATACTCTTTATATTTGACTACGAAACTTGACGTAGTTAATTTTTAAAAACAAAATTTATGAGTATGAAATCAATTAAAGCTGGAATTCTTATGTTGAATTTTGCTTTCGTAGCGCCAATAGTTACAATGGCTCAAAAAGAGCAAAGTGATACGACTGCAAAGAAAAAAGACGTGCAGCAAATCATCATCACCAATAAAGGGGTGAGTGATAAAGTAGTGGTAGAGATAGACGGGGATAAAATAACCGTGAATGGTAAGCCGATAGACGAATTGAAAGACAAAATAAATGATTTAACTGTTCGAGTAAATAAATTTAAGCAGTTGGAAAATTTATCCATGCTTAAAGGAATGCCCTACAAAAAAGGCGATGTAAATGAAGTATTGGGTTTTTTTGATAACAATAATTTTAATCTTAGCATGTTTGAAACCAGAGCGATGCTCGGAGTTGCAACAGAAAAGACTGAAGGAGGAGTGCAAGTAAAATCAGTAACAAAAGAAAGTGCAGCAGAAAGAGCAGGTTTGAAAGAAAATGATATTATTACAAAAGTGAATGATACTAAAATTGCTACACCTGATGAATTATCTGCCGCAATTAAAAATTTTAAACCTGGTGAGAAAGTAATCGTTACTTATCTAAGAGGTAAAAAAGAGCAGAAGGCAACTGCTGAACTTACTAAATGGGAAGGCAATAAAATGGAGATGACTACACAAGGGATTGACATAAATGATATGTTTAGAAATTTGCCTCGTATTCGAGAAGGTTACAATATGGGTAGGATGCAGTTTGGTACAACACCCAAATTGGGTATTTCTGTTCAAGATGCTGAAGATGGTAAAGGCGTGAAAGTATTAGATGTAGATGAGGAGAGTAATGCACAAAAAGCCGGCATCTTAAAGAATGACATTATTACAAGAGTAGATGATACTGCTGTAAGCAATGTGGATGAAGTATCAAAAGCAATTAAAGAGAAAAAAGATCAGGCTACAGTAAAACTTCAGGTAGTACGCTCAGGAAAGACGCAAACCGTTGAAGTGAAAGTACCACGGAAATTAAAAACAGCTGAACTGTAATTAAAAGAAGGATGAAGTATTTTAAACTCCCGCTAATAGGCGGGAGTTTTTATTTATGGAATGGGGATTATGTAAAGAAATAAAAAACAAATACTTTTGAAAAATCAAACAATACAGATGGTATATTTAAATCTTAAATGAATTAATTACGATATAATTAGTTTTTTTAAAAAATAGGAATCATGAGATTATATTATTTTCTACTCATTCTGCTGCTGCCATTTGCAAGTTGCTCTTTTGTAGCTCGAAAAGTAAGAGGCATAAAGAAATTACAAATAGAAAATGAGCAAAGTATAATGAGGTGGATGAAGGCTAAAGGATTAAATACTGCAAATGTACTATCTGTAACACCTGAGGGATTTTATGAATATGCAACAGGAATATTTGCCGGAAAACCATTGCTGTTTGAAAGAAACTCAGGAAGATTTTTAGCTATTGGATTTATTAACGGGAGTTACTGCCCTAAAGAAGTAGATAAGTCCT
>JAFDXF010000020.1 GCA_018268055.1 Bacteroidota bacterium | reverse complement strand
CCTGCTTCTATTCCTATAATGAGTTTGTCCAAATCATCGTTGGTGATAACCAAGGCTGCTGCTGCTTTTGCTATTTCTGTTCCTTTGTTGCCCATTGCCACACCAATATGAGCCGCTTTGAGTGCTGGTGCGTCATTGACACCATCACCCAACATGGCCACGACTTCTCCTGATTGTTTTAAGGTATTCACCACAGACAGTTTAGCCTCCGGAAACATACGGGTAAACAAGGTGGTTTCATTTAAAAGTGCCTTCAGTTCAGCTTCTGAATGTTGCGTTATTTCAGAACCATTTACAGCAGGACTATTGTTTTTGATGCCGGCTTGTTGGGCGATGGCATTTGAGGTATCGGCATTGTCTCCGGTAATTACTTTTACTTTTATTCCGGCATCATATATTTTTCTGAAAACCTGTTGAATGTTTTGTTTTGGCGGATCATAAAACACTGTAAACCCAAGAAAATCGAAGTTGAATTCCTGTTGTTTTTCAGGAAAATTATTTCCTTTAAAATCACATTTGGCAACGCCCAATACCCGATAACCTTGTTTTCCAAATTCCTGAATTTGTTGACGCAAGTTTTCTTTTTCATCTTCAGAAAGTTTAGAAACCGCAAGAATAGCTTCCGGTGCACCTTTGGCAGCAATGATTCTTTCTCCCAAATTGTTTTCAAAAATATGGGTCATCAACGGTGGTTTGCCTTCCAACGGATATTCGTGCACCATTTGAAAATCTTTTTTTTGGTCAGAAGTTTGAGTTTCTTCATATACCTTATGCAAGGTTTTTTCCATTGGATCAAAAGGAAAGGGTTCGCTGCTCCACATGGCAAATTGAATGAGCTCCGATAGTTCAGATTTATCAAAACTTGTATCATCAAAAACCTGATTGGATTTAAAATCAAAAAGAGCTTTCAGTTTCATTGAATTTTCGGTAATCGTGCCCGTTTTGTCGGTGCAAATTACAGTAGTGCTTCCTAAAGTTTCAACTATACTGCTTCGCTTGATGATAACACCTTGTTTCATCAATTTCCAGGAACCCAATGCCATAAAAGTGGTAAAAGCAACCGGAATTTCTTCTGGTAGAATAGACATTGCCAGGGTTAATCCCGCCAACAAACTTTGAACGATATCTCTTGATTGCAAAAAACTATATGCCCACACCGTCAAGAAAACAGCAATTCCAATGAATGCCATCCACTTTACAAACTTTGTAATTTGTAATTGCAATGGTGAAATTTCTTCTTTGATGTTTTGAATGGACTGACCAATTTTTCCAAGTTTAGTTTTCGCTCCAATATTTTCCACTTCAAACACTGCCAAGCCGGAAACTACCAAAGTGCCGCTGTAAACCTTATTATCGTCTGTTTCTGGATTTTTAAAAACCGAAAAACTTTCTCCGGTAAGTGATGCTTCATTCACCGAAAAATCGTTGCTATGTACAATTTTCCCATCGGCATTTATCATTTTCCCTTCTTCGATAATACACAAATCGCCCAATGCAATTTCGTGCGTAGGAATTTGCATCACTTTAGAATTTCTAATCACCGTACTGAGTGGTTCATTCAGTTTTTCTATTGCTTCCAAAGCTTTTTTACTGCGATTATCCTGATAAAAAGAAATTCCAGAAACGGCAATGATAGCCCCAAACATAAACAGCGCTTCGGAATAATTGCCCACTATAACATAAATCACCGAAACGGCAATTAGCAAAAGCAGCATTGGTTCTTTCAGAATGTCAAATAACAGCGTGTACCACGCACTTTTTATGGTGTTTTCTGCCTGATTGAAACCAAATTTCTCACGGGAGTTTTTTAGTTCCGCTTCCGTAAGACCGGAAAGCTGTTTGGGGATATTGTATTGGGGCATTTGTATAATTTTTTCAGCTATTTAATCTCCTCCAATCATTCTGGAAGTAATTCCTTTTTTGCTTGAAAATTCAGCTAAAACAATTCCGGCAAAATGCAGTAGAATAAAAATGGGAAACCAATAAATGCCCCATTTATGAACGGCTTCAATTTGCTCGTGGTAAGTAGAGAACAAATCTTTTTCAATACAAATACCTGTAACGGCTGAAATAAAAACAAAAAGATAGAAATAAACATAAATGAAGCCCTGTAAGCGTTCTTTAAGTGGTTGATTGCTTTTAAAGGGATTTGGAAAACGAATACCTTTTACAAGCATATAAATAATCCGTGCTAAAAATGCAAAAATCATTACGTGAGCAAAAACTTCGTGCCATTGCCACATAGGTTCTCTAATTGCCTTTGCAATGTCTGTCATTTGTTCTTTTGGAATTGCCGATGTTTTGCTTTCAATAACAGCAACAATATTGTTTTTATTCATCCAATACATTCTCAAAAAACCTGTAATGAATAAAATGGGCATTGCAATTGCCATTATCCAATGCAACAGTCTGTGAAATAGGGTAAATTTTTGTTGGAATTTCATCTCAATTATTATTTAGTTAAAATACTGGTGAAATTGCTGATATGAATGTTGTAGTTGCAAAACAGTTTCATTTGCTTTAGTTGCATCTCTTTCATCTTCCAATGCTTTTACAATTTCAAGATGTGGGTGTAGCCATTTGTGTAATTCATCGTGGCTTTTTCCGCCCATTGTACAACTTCTTATTAGCTGGTCATTTTGCTCTTTTAATTGTTGAGCTAATGCTTTATAATCTGCCTGATTATTCTGGATATAAGAATTTACCAATTCTTCGCCTTTCATCACAAATGGCTTCATTTCTTCATTCACCAACCATTTCTCCCCATTGTTGAGTTCAATAGCTTCAGAACTTTCATCGTGTTGATGTTCTTCGTGGTTTTCTG
>JAFDXF010000001.1 GCA_018268055.1 Bacteroidota bacterium | reverse complement strand
TTTTGAACCATTAAGAAGTTAAATGTGTTAAGGGTTTTCTTAATGTACCTTAATGCCTTAATGGTTTTATTTTTACTATACAAGAAGTTTAGCGTATTAAGGTTTCCTCTTAATGTGCCTTAATGAGTTAATGGTTTTATTTTTTTTGAACCATTAAGAAGTTAAATGTGTTAAGGGTTTTCTTAATGTACCTTAATGCCTTAATGGTTTTATTTTTACTATACAAGAAGTTTAGCGTATTAAGGTTTCCTCTTAATGTGTCTTAATGCCTTAATGGTTTAATTTTTTAAATGGCCTTCATCAACTCTTTAATCTTTTGAAAATGCTTGTCACTTACTTGCCACACTGGCAAGCGAAATGTATTTTTACATAATCCCATTTTGCTTAGATATGCTTTTACACCACTTGGGCTTCCTTCTGTAAACATAGAAGCGATGATGTCAATATATTTATAATGCAGTTTGTTCGCAGCGTCAAAATCACCTTTCAGTGCAAGACGTACCATTTCTGAAAAATCTTTTGGATAAGCATTGGCTACAACTGATACTACTCCATCAGCACCTTGCGCTATCATCTGAAGCGTAATAGGATCATCGCCACTGATTACCATAAAATCTGCAGGCTTATTTTTTATCAACTGATTGATTAAATCAAAATTGCCACTCGCTTCTTTTGTCGCAAAAATATTTTTGCATTCTCGAGCTATTCTCAACTGTGTTTCAGCATTCACGCTTTGTCCTGTACGTCCCGGCACGTTATACATCATAATCGGTAAAGGCGTAGCAGCATCCAATGCTTTATAGTGTTGAAAAATTCCTTCTTGATTTGGCTTGTTATAATATGGCGAAACAGAAAGAATCGCATCATAGCCCGTTAAATCAAATCTTTTAAACCCATCAATTACTTCCTTTGTATCATTACCGCCTATTCCGGCAATTAAGGGTTTTCTGCCTGCAACTTTTTTAGCAACAAATGAAAATAATTCTTGCTTTTCATCGCCATGAATAGTAGCACTCTCGCCGGTAGTACCTAAAACAACAAGATACTCCACTCCACCATTTATCCAGAATTCAACTAAATCACTAAGACTTTTCCAATCAATACTTCCGTCTTCATTAAATGGCGTTACAATGGCAATACCTGTTCCTTTAAATTTATTTTTAATTGACATAAGTGTTTTTTAGAATATCAAAATGAAAGGCTAAACAAAACAATAAGCGGAACCCTTTTATACTTCTTCCCAAAATCCCATTTTGCCATACTTCTCAATGCGATCGTTGATTCTTTTTTCAGCACTAACCTGTTTTAGTTCTTTAATAACCGGTATTAAATAGTTTTTTAATTTTTGTGCTGCATCATCATAATCCCAATGTGCGCCTCCATCCGGTTCGGGTATAATACCATCAATAAGACCGAAGCCCAGCATTTTATCCGGCGTGAGTCTTAATTGTTCTGCGGCTACTTCTTTTTTATCCCAGCTTCGCCATAAAATAGAAGAACAACTTTCGGGTGAGATTACTGAGTACCATGTGTTCTCCATCATCAACACTTTATCTCCTGCACCTATTCCTAAAGCACCGCCACTTGCACCTTCACCAATAATCACACATATAACAGGTACTTTCAATCGCATCATTTCGTAAATGTTACGAGCTATTGCTTCTCCTTGTCCTCTTTCTTCAGCTTCGAGTCCGGGATAAGCCCCGGGTGTATCAATCAGTGTAATAATAGGTTTATCAAATTTTTCAGCCAGTTTCATCAATCGTAGTGCTTTTCTATATCCTTCTGGATTGGGCATACCGAAGTTGCGCATTTGCCTGGTCTTTGTATTGATTCCTTTTTGTTGCCCGATGATCATTACGGTTTCTCCGTCAAGACTGGCAAATCCTCCTACCATAGCCTTATCATCTTTCACATTTCTGTCGCCGAATAATTCAATAAAGTGATCGGTCATTTTAGAAATATGTTTCAAAGTATAGGGCCTGTCGGGATGCCTGCTTAATTGTACTCGCTGCCAGTCTGTAAGGTTGCGTGTAATCTCTCTCTTCTTTTCAGTTATCGCCTGTTCTAATTTACCAATAGCATCACTCAGGTCAAGCTTTGTCTTTTCCTGTCTGCTTTTCATGCTGCTGATTTCTTCGATCAAATCCTTAAGAGGCTTTTCAAAATCTAAAAACTGTCTGTTTGCGTCAGTTGGCATAAGCTATAAATGAGGGGCTAAATTAAGGATAATTAGATATTATCAAGTTTTCAATAGAAATATTGATTTTCAACACCAAATAAAACAAAAAATTTTGGTTGTAAAACGTTGCAGGATTATCTTTGCCACCCGAAAAATTCGGAACTGAAAAACTTGGATCGGTAGTTCAGTTGGTTAGAATGCCGCCCTGTCACGGCGGAGGTCGCGGGTTCGAGTCCCGTCCGGTCCGCAAAAAAATGAGGGCGTCCCGATTCGTATCGGGATCCGGTCCGCAAGAAAAAATGAGGGCGTCCCGATTCGTATCGGGATCCGGTCCGCAAGAAAAAATGAGGGCGTCCCGATTCGTATCGGGATCCGGTCCGCAAAAAAAATGAGGGCGTCCCGATTCGTATCGGGATCCGGTCCGCAAAAAAAAATGAGGGCGTCCCGATTCGTATCGGGATCCGGTCCGCAAAAAAAATGAGGGCGTCCCGATTCGTATCGGGATCCGGTCCGCAAGAAAAAATTAAAACCAAAACTGACTGCTTACGAAAATTCGTAGGCAGTTTTTTTTTGATGATTACCCAAGTTTCGATTTCTATTTAGCATTTCAGGCAGGTGTTAGTGTTTTTTTATTTTATCCCTTAAAATTTAATCGGCTATAAAAGCTGAAGAGTGTGTTCTTATGTCAAGAAAAATTAAATCCTTTTATCTATTTATTACTTCAGTGATTATTGGGCTTGCTTCTCTCCCATTTTCATTTGCAAAATCTGCTACCGGTGCTAAGCTTTTCGACAAGCCTATCAAGAATAGTAGTAAGTCATTAATAGATTCTTCCAATCTGCTGCACACTGTAGCATCTGTATATGATAGTCTGCACCTTAATCTTTCAGGATTAAGCCAACAAGCCTATGATTTTGCTAAAAAGGGTTTTGACAAATTAATTGCAGAAGGAAAATTATTGAACGACTCCTTAATAGCCATAATAGATTTCACCATGCCTAGCAAAGAGAAGAGAATGTTTATTCTTGATACAAAAAATTATAAAGTATTATTCCAAACTTTAGTGGCGCATGGCTGTAATACAGGTAGAGAGTGGGCAGAAGCATTTTCAAATTCAGCCTCGTCATACAAAAGCAGTCCTGGTTTTTATATTACCAGAGAAACATACGAAGGCAAAAACGGCTATTCACTCAAATTGGAAGGAATAGAAAAAGGCATTAACGACAATGCTTATGAACGAGGCATTGTAATACATGGCGCAGCTTATGTCAATGAGGATTTAGCCAAAAGTCAAGGTTATATTGGAAGAAGCCAGGGATGTCCGGCAGTTCCGGTAAGTCTTTCTGCAAAAATTATTAATGCAATTAAAAACGGAACTTGTGTTTTCATATATCATCCTTCTTATATGCACCAATCACAAATACTACGTTAATCACTATTGTTAAAAACTCTTTCGCATTGTGCCCACAAGCATTGTTTATCTTTGAACAATAAATTGTTTCTATGCTCAAGGTAGGCGTTTTTGGAGTCGGTCATTTAGGTAAATTTCATTTGAATAATTGGAAAGAGTTGTCTGATGTTGAATTGGTTGGTTTTTACGACCCAAATGATGAAATGGCGAATCAGGTTTCTGATAAATATCAACTTAAACGGTTTTATGATGTGGAGTCACTTATTGATGCTTGCGATGCAGTAGATGTTGTTGCTCCTACAAATCATCATTTCGCAATTTGCGAGTCGGCAATCAAGAAAGGGAAACACGTTTTTGTAGAAAAACCTTTGGCGAACACAATGGATGAAGCACGTCAACTGGTTACTTTAACAAAAGAATCGGGTGTCAAATTGCAAACAGGCCATGTAGAAAGATTCAATCCTGCATTTTTAGCCATCAAAGATTTATCACTTAATCCGATGTTTATTGAAGTACATCGGCTAGCCGAATTTAATCCCAGAGGAACGGAAGTAAGTGTGATTTTAGATTTAATGATTCATGATATTGATATCATTTTAAGTATCGTGAAAAGTGATGTAAAAAGTATTTCAGCAAGTGGCGTAGCAGTCATGACAGAAACACCGGATATTGCAAACGTCCGGATAGAATTCAATAATGGCTGTGTTGCAAATCTTACGAGTAGCCGTATCTCTATGAAGAAAATGAGAAAGATTCGGCTATTCCAAAAAGATGCGTATATCGGAGTTGATTTCCTTAATAAAAAAACGGAGATCATCAAATTAAAAGAGCCGGAAGACACGAATGTATTTGCTTTTGACATTGAAACCACATCCGGAAAAAAAACGATCGCAATGGCAAACCCCACAGTTCCGGAAGTGAATGCAATCAAAGAAGAGTTACTTTCTTTTAAGAACTCCATTCTGAATAATACAAGACCTGTAGTATCTGAAATAGATGGCTTGATGGCAATGGATGTTGCGCATCAAATTTTAGAAAAAATTGGTAACAACGTTATTGCTCAATGAAAAAAGCAGGAGAAAAAATATCTTTAGCCTGGTATGTTTTGTCAGACTACCTGACTGCTGCTTTGACCTGGTTGTTATTTTATTTCTATCGCTCTAATGTACTTAACGATATCGGCGCTTATCCAATCAGTACACGTTCTTGGTTTTTTATTTTTATTCTTGTGCCCGCAGGATGGTTGATTCTTTACACTTTGGCAGGAACATACAATGCGCTTTATAAAAAATCAAGATTCGCAGAATTTACGCTAACCTTTGTCAGCACCTTGATAGGCTCTATCGCTTTAATGATTGTATTCGTACTCAATGATCCACATACCGACTATTCCTACTATTTTATCAGCTTTGCAGTATTAACAGGAATTCAATTTGCACTTACCTTTTTGGGCAGGCTGAATATTCTTACTCGTGCCAAAATGCAGTTACTCAGCGGGAAAGTGTCATTCCCATCTTTAATGATAGGTAGCAATGAAAATGCAACACATATTTTCAAAGAAACAGAAGCAAGTTTGCTGGATGGTGGTTATCGATATACAGGATTCGTGAGTGCAAAATCAGATGAAAGTCGTGAAACAAAAAACGGTATTCAAAAATTAATTCCCAGACTTGGCACTATCAATGACCTTGAAAAAATAATTGATGAGTATAATATAAGATTAGTAGTACTGGCATTAGAAAAAAATCAGCAAACAATTTCAGAAGCAATTATTGGAAGGTTGAGTGAAAAAGATGTAGAAATAAAAATTCAACCCAATACATTAGACATATTATCAGGCTCGGTCAAAACGATAAATGTAATGGGTGCGCCACTCATTGATTTACAAACTGGCCTGATGCCGGACTGGCAACAAAATATAAAAAAAATCATTGACGTAACTATTGCATTATTGGGGCTTATTTTACTATCGCCATTATTATTGTTTGCTGCTTTGCGAGTTAGGCTATCATCAAAAGGTCCGATATTTTTTTCGCAGGAAAGAATAGGATATAAAGGAAAACCTTTTCGCCTTTATAAGTTTCGATCTATGATGGTAGATGCTGAAAAAGACGGCCCTGCATTATCTTCAGACTACGACCCACGTATTACTCGTTGGGGTAAGATAATGCGCAAATGGAGATTTGATGAATTGCCACAGTTATGGAATATCCTGATTGGAGAAATGAGTCTAGTAGGCCCAAGACCTGAAAGAAAGTTTTACATTGATCAAATCCTAATTCAAGCACCTTATTATAAATATTTACAAAGAGTAAAACCGGGGCTCACCAGTTGGGGCATGGTACAATTTGGCTATGCCGAGAATGTAAACGAAATGATAGCACGAAGCAAGTTTGATATTTTATATATTGAAAACATTTCGCTGGCACTTGACTTTAAAATAATGCTCCACACACTACGCATTATATTTTCTGGAAAAGGCAAATAAGCGAGTCACGTTAATTACGTTAAATTGGCAATTTGTTTCTATTTTTGAGAAACTCATAAATCGCTTGAAAAAATTATCACTTCTATTCGCTTCTTTTCTACTGTTGACTACCGTTTTCGGGCAATCGACTTATTGGCAACAACAAGTCAATTATAATATTAATGTCTCGCTAAACGATAAGGAACATTCTTTAGATGCATTTGAAAGAATTGAATACATCAATCACTCCCCGGATACACTTCATTTTATCTGGTTTCATCTATGGCCAAATGCTTATAAGAATGACAAAACAGCTATGACGGACCAATTTCTTGAAAATGGAAGTACTTTGTTTTATTTCTCCGATAAAGAAGATAAAGGCTATATCAATAAATTAGATTTTAAAGTAGATAATATAACTGCAGCCTTAGAAGATCATCCACAATATATTGATGTAGTGAAATTAATTTTACCTGCTCCACTCCCTCCGGGCAAATCAATTGTTATCACTACACCATTTCATGTTAAGCTGCCATTCAATTTATCAAGAGGCGGACACGATGGAGAAAGTTATCAGGCTACACAATGGTATCCTAAGCCTGCAGTTTACGACCAATCCGGATGGCATACGATGCCTTATCTGGATCAAGGAGAATTTTACAGCGAATATGGAAACTTTGAAGTACAAATTACAGTACCAAAGAATTATGTTGTTGCTGCTACAGGAGATTTGCAAAACACCGATGAAAAAAATTGGCTGCAATCAAGAGCAAATTTTTCTTGGAGTCCTGAAAAATTAAAAGAGAAAAATAGCAATGGGCAAATTAAAATTACTACGACTCAATTTCCTCCTTCAGATAATCAAACAAAAACACTTACATACAAACAAGATCGCATTCATGATTTTGCATGGTTTGCCGATAAACGATTTATTGTAAAGCAAGACACACTTCTCCTTCAATCAGGAAAAATTATTACCGTTTTTGCAAATTATATTTATAGACCTGAATCATTGTGGAAAGATGCAGTACAATACACAAAAGATGCCATTAGGTTCTATTCATCATTAGTTGGCGAATACCCCTATAATGTAGTAAGTGTAGTAGAAGGGCCAAATAGTTTTGGTGGTGGAATGGAATATCCAACAATCACTATCATCTCTCCTACAAATAATACAAAAGAATTGGATTATACCATCGCACACGAAGTTGGGCACAACTGGTTTTATGGAATATTGGGAAGCAACGAACGAAAATACCCATGGATGGATGAAGGCATTAATTCTTATTACGAATATCTTTATTCAAAACATAAAGATGCAAATTTTTCAACACAAGAAAATGAAATGCTATTAGAAACCGCTGTTGCATTAAAAAAAGATCAGCCGATTGCAACGAGTTCTGAAAATTTTACTGAAAGCAATTATGGATTAGTGGCCTATTACAAAACGGCCAAATGGACAGAATTGCTCGCAAAAGAAATGGGTGTTAATGTTTTCAACAATGCAATGAAAACATATTTTGATCAATGGAAGTTTAAACATCCTCAACCCAACGATTTTAAAACTGTAATGGAAGAAGTAGGCAATAAAAATTTAGACACTGTTTTTTCACTTCTTTACAAAACAGGCAATCTTCCATCTATCCAAAAGAATGGCACAGCAATACAAACCCCTTTCGGCGACAGATTAAAAAAGATGATGGAAAAGAATAGTACTAAGAAAACTGTCCTTACTATTTCCCCGATAATTGGATACAATAGCTATGATAAACTAATGCCCGGAATTGGGATAACGAACTATTACTTACCACCGAACCCTTTATCCTTTTATGGTGCTGCACTATATGGAATCGGTTCTAAAAGAATAAATGGTATTGCTGATATAAACTATTCTTTCTTTCCCAAAAAATCTTTTTATAGAATTGATTTAGGTGTTACCGTATCCAAATTTAGCGATGATGAATACGAAGATGATAAGGGTAATAAAATAACCATGGGATTTCAAAAAATTGTGCCGGGTGTTAAGTTCACTTTTAAAAAGAAAAATCCAAGAAGCACCATTAATAAATTTCTACAATATAAATCCTTTATCATCAATGATGAACAACTCAGTTTCTTCCGAGATAGCAGCATAATCCCCGGAGGAGGATATTTATATTTCACAAATTTCAATAAAGTAAATAAATTCTCTATTATCAATCAATTAAAATATGTTATTGAAAATAATCGAGTGCTATATCCCTACAGAGGTGAGTTGAAAATAGAACAAGGAAAAAATTTCATTCGTCCTACATTTACCGGTAACTATTTTTTTAATTATCCAAAAGGTGGTGGATTGGAGGTAAGACTATTTGCCGGAAAATTTATTTACACAACCACTAAGACATATTCTACACAATTCGCTACAGATCGTTATCACTTAAATATGACCGGAGCGAATGGTTATGAAGATTATACTTACAGTGATTATTTTATTGGCAGAAACAAATTTCAAGGCGTGGCCAGTCAGCAGATAATGATGCGTGATGGAGGCTTCAAAGTAAGAACAGATTTGTTAGCAAGCAAAATAGGGAAGACAGACGATTGGTTAATGGCAGCAAATTTTGTTACTTCTATTCCCAATAAAATAAATCCATTAAATCTTTTACCTATAAAAATTCCTTTAAAAGTTTTTGTTGATATTGGTACATATTCAGAAGCTTGGAAGGATAAGGAACATAATGATCGATTCTTGTATGATGCAGGCTTTCAGTTATCCTTATTCAAAAATATTGTAAACTTATATATGCCGATTGTGTACAGCAGTATTTATAAGGATTATATTCTATCCACTATTGAAAAGAAAGGAAGGTTTTTAAAAAAGATATCTTTCAGTATTGATATTTCTAATCTCAATACCCGGAAGATTAGCCCGAAATTAAATTTCTAATGTGTGCGTCGCAAAATATAAGGTATCTCACCCATACACAAATTGATAAGGCGAAATGGGACCAATGTATTCATCAATCCTACAATGGACTTATTTATGCCTATTCATTTTATTTAGATTCAATGGCTAAGAATTGGGATGCATTAGTATTGAACGATTATGAATACGTGATGCCTTTGACATGGAATAAAAAATATGGCATTAAATATTTATACCAGCCTTTTTTAACAGCACAATTAGGAATATTTGGAAAGGATATCAATTCAGAAACACAAAATCAATTCTTATCCAATATTCCCAAAAATTTCCGATTTGTAGATATAATGTTAAACAGTAGCAATCAATTTAATACACATTCAAAATTCAGTTTGCAAAGAACAAATTTCAGCCTATTACTAAACTATGACTATGAAACATTAAAACAACATTTCAACGAGAACACAAAAAGAAATATAAGGAAAGCGCAATCTATAAAGTATATTTATCAAAAAGGATTTTCCATAAATAAAGTAATAGAGTTTGCTCGTTTGCAATTGAAAACCCAAGGAACTCAAACAGATAGAGATATAGAGCGATTCAATGAATTATATGAAATGCTGCGCCAAAAAAACATGGCGAATACCTATGGCATCTTCTCTAATACCGGTGTATTATTATCATCATGCGTTTTCTTTTTTTCGCACAACAGAGCATATTATATACTCGTAGGCAATAATCCTGAAGGGCGAAACATAGGAGCATCCCACGCTTTAATCAATGAGTTTATCAAAGAATATTCGGGCAAAAACATAATACTTGACTTTGAAGGTTCAGACATTACTACATTAGCAAATTTCTATCGTGGATTTGGCGCACGTGAGGAAAAATATTTTCACTTGAAAATAAACAGGTTGCCATTTTATTTAAAATGGATTAAAGGCTAAGTGTTTTGTATTTGATTCAAATAAAATGCTGCAAAAGCCAAATCGGCCTGAGTAGTAATTTTAATATTTTTCTCATCCCCTTCCACTATATGCACCAATTGATGATTGGCTTCAACTACGGAAGCTTCATCAGTAAAACCTTCATTATAGTCAGTATTAAATGCAGATAAAATTATATTGCTTTTAAATGTCTGCGGCGTTTGTATCAACAATATGTTTTTCCTGTTCAAAGATTTTGTTTTGCCCTCTTCAACTATTCGCACACTATCGCTGGAAGTAATGGCAGGAATAGCAGTGCCATTTTTCAATGCAGCTTCATAGCAGCGTTGTATCAACGCTTTACTTACAAAACAACGAACTCCATCCTGAACAAAAACTATGGATGCTTCTTTTACAAATTTTAATCCATTCTTTACAGAATGAAACCGCGTCACACCACCTTCAGTAATAGTGATTCTATTTGTATCAAAATATTGATTTATAATTTCAGCGCCATTCTCAATATATTCTTTAGGCAACACGAGAATAATTGTCAAATCTTCATAAGCATTAAGAAATGCATCAATGGAGTAATAGATTACAGGCTTATCCCCCAACAACATAAATTGCTTTGGAACACTGCTATTCATCCTTATACCGGAGCCGCCGGCTACTATGATGGCAATTTTTTTCAACATTAATTTTTATAAATGAGTACTTCTTTCTCGCCTTCGCTATTCATTTTGCCGCGATACATACCTTCGCTATTAAATAGCATAGCTGCATTGCCTTGTGCATCTACCCCAATCATTCCACCCTCACCATCCAATTGTAATAGTTTATCATGCACCACCAGATGCATTGCTTCGTATAAGGTTAATCCTTTATATTCCATCAGGCAGCTTACATCATAAGCAGTAACGGCACGAATAAATGGCTCACCATGTCCGGTGCAGCTGATTGCACAGGTTTTACTATTGGCATAAGTTCCTGCGCCAATTATGGGGCTATCACCAATTCTTCCCCATTGTTTATTGGTCATACCACCTGTGCTTGTAGCAGCAGCAATATTTCCAAACTCATCGCAAGCTACAGCACCAACAGTACCAAATTTTTTTTCCATTGAAGTATGATCTAAAATTACTTTATCTGTCTGTTGTGCCAACTTCCATTGTTCAAATCTGAATGCAGAAAAAAAGTATTCATCAGGCTCAGTTCTTATATGATGTAGTTTTGCAAATTCCTCCGCACCTCTCCCACTCAGCATTACATGTTCACTTTCTGTCATCACTTTATAAGCTAATTCTATCGGGTTTCGAATATTTCTCACAGCGGATACAGAGCCGGCATTACGAGTTCGTCCATCCATTATAGCTGCATCCATTTCCTGGCTTTTATCATTACCAAATACAGAGCCTTTGCCTGCATTGAATAAAATATTATCTTCCAAAGAAACTACTGCTGCCCGCACAGCATCTACAGCAGTTCCCCCATTTTTTAATACATGAAAACCTGCGTTTAGTGCTTCATTTAGTCCATTCTTGTAAGCGCTTTCTTTTTCGGCAGTCATTTCTTCTTTGCGTATAGTGCCTGCCCCGCCGTGAATAGCAATCGTATATTTTGCCATAATTTATTTCTATCAAAGAACGAAATTAGTTATTTTGCTGTCTTCTATGCTAAAAAGAAATATTTCACCATCAGAGTATTTTCTAATTGCAGCAAACTTATTGCCTGTTATCGGCGTTTTCGCATGGAATTGGAATCCACACGAAGTGTTTATCGTGTATTGCGCAGAAACAATTATCGTTGGCTTAATCACATTAGCCAAAATGGGAATCGTAACCGTTTTCAGAAAAGAAGATAAGATGCAAACAAGATCAGGAAAGAAAATTCCATCGGGTTTATTTCTAATGCTCTTTTTTATTTTTCACTTTGGAATGTTTGTAGCAATACAAATGGGCATTTTCTTTAGCATAACCGGTATAGCAGAAAAATCAGGTATTAGTTTTTTCAATTTTTTTTACAAATGGCCTTTACTACTTCATAATGACGGATTAGTTATGATTGGAGTATTTTTCTTTTGTTACGGCCTCAAAATGATTGTTGATTTTATCTTCACCAAAGCATATCAAACAGCGTCTTTGGTTGAAATTATGTTTGCGCCTTATATCAGAGTTATTATTCAACAGTTCACTGTTATTTTCGGAGGAATGTTTTTAATGTTTGGAGCCGGCAAAGTGTTTATTTTAATTTTTGCAATCTTTAAAATAATCGTTGAGCTATTTATTGATTATGAGCGCATGATAAAAGATGGGATGAAAAAAGCAGAAAACTAATACTTCAATATTGACTCACATTCAGCCAAGAGTTTTTCTTTATCAATAGCCACAGTGCCCACTGTTTCACAAACGAGGCCACCTGCTATATTGGCGATCTCTGCCATCAGCTTTACATCTCGGGATGCAGCATAAACCATTGCGGCTACAGCAATAACTGTATCCCCCGCACCGGAAACATCGGCAATGTCTCGTAGATGTGAAGCAATCATTGCAGCATTTTTATCCTGATGATAATACACCCCTTTATCTGATAAAGTAATAAAAGATATTTTATGGTTCAATTGTGCTTGAAGAACGTCATGAAAATGTTGCAATGTTTTCAAATCAATATTTTCGCCAATAACATTTAATGCTTCTCTTATCTCTTTTAGATTAGGCTTGAAAATATCTACATCTTTATAGGCAAAAAAGTTTTTCCGCTTGGGATCTACAGCTGTTACGATACCGTTTTCTTTACACAATCTAATTACTGTTGATATAATCTCTTCAGTTAATACTCCTTTGTTATAATCTTCTAAGATGACAACATCCGGCTTTTCTATTGAGATATAATCTTGAATTCTTTTGAGTAGCAATTCTTGTTGTTCATTTTCTAAATCAGTAATCATCTCTTCATCCAATCGCATCATCTGCTGATTCTTACTGATGATTCTTGTTTTATTGGTTGTGATTCGTTGATCGCTTTGAATCAGAAAAGATGTATCAATTTGATTATCCATTAGCAGCCTCTTCAATATATGTCCGTTCGCATCATTCCCGATAACAGATAAAACGGATACTGTTGCATTCAAAGATTTACAGTTCAATGCTACATTTCCTGCACCGCCGATTCGATGATCTTTTTTATCTAAAAGTATAATGGGAACCGGAGCTTCCGGGGATATGCGATCCACGTGCCCCCACATATAAGAGTCCAACATTACATCGCCAACAATACCTATCTTGAGTGATGAAAACGAATTGAATAATTTTTTGAAGTCCTCCATAAGAAGGTGATTATTTTTGTTCCTGTTTCCCTTTTTTATTTCGGTAATCTTCATTCAAACCTTTAATCAGGTCGCCGGTGATATTATACGCCGTATCACGGTAATAAAATAAACCTACCTCATAAGAAATAATGTAGGCATATTCATGATTGCTATTATACTGTTTCAAGAAATCTTCTATTCTTCCTTTCACAGCGAGATTTTTGCGCATTACAAAGTCTTGATACTTTTGCTCGTAATCGTCTTTTTGCCCTTTTAGAGATTCAGCATATTGCTGCAACTCGTCTTGTGCTTTATCATGCTCTTCTTGTGAAGTATAGTTTTTAGAAGCAAGTGCCTCATACTTTGTTTTGTACTTATTGTCTAAGTCTGCAATGTTTTTTGTCAACTCATTATTCTTCGTTACAATTTCACCTTTCACATCTTTTACCATATCGAAATGTGCTTCTACAGAATCCATTTCAAAATATGCAATCTTAAAACCTGTATGAGATGAATCACCTTTGGGGGCAACAATAGTATTCTTTTTGGGTGAAGGTTTTAATTGGAAAAAAAGAAGGATACCAACTAAAATTGTCAAAATAGAATTCCATATCAAGTTTCCGTTCTTCATATCTTCTTTCTTTGCAAAGTAAGCATTTTGAGTCGGGCAAATATAATCATTCAAATTACTTTAGGAAAGGCTTAACATCAATTATCTAAAGACTCATTAATATAAATAGAGGAGCAAGCATCGCTCACTCCTCTATAAGTTTATCTACTGCACGAGTGCAATTTTATTCTTCTTCATCAAAAGCCATTGCCTCACGTGTAGTCTGCAGTAATTCATATTCTTCTTTACTGCCTACGATAATTTTGTCAAACTCTCTTAGTCCTGTACCGGCAGGTATCGGATGACCGGTGATTACATTTTCTTTCAATCCGAGCATTTCATCTGTTTTACCATTGATAGCTGCAGAAGAAAGCACTTTAGTCGTTTCCTGGAATGATGCTGCCGAAATCCAGCTTTGTACACCCAATGAGGCTTTTGTAATACCTAAAAGTGTTGGAGCTGATGTAGCAGGTTTTGCATCACGATATTCTACAATTTTTTTATCGTTACGGCGTAAGATAGAGTTTTCTTCTCTTACTTCACGAAGTGTTACTATCTGACCGGCACGAAGCTTAGCACTATCACCGGTTTCTGTTACTACTTTCTTATCGTAAACAAAATCATTCTCATTTACGAATTCAAACTTATCTACTAAATCATCTTCTAAGAATCTTGTATCACCCGGATCTACAATTGTTACTTTGCGCATCATCTGACGAACAATCACTTCGATATGCTTGTCATTGATTTTTACACCTTGTAAACGATATACTTCCTGAATTTCATTCACCACATATTCCTGCACTGCAAATGGTCCTTTGATAGAAAGAATATCATAAGGTGCTATCTGGCCATCACTCAATGAAGAACCTGCTTTAATAAAGTCTCCGTCTTGTGCCAAAATTTGTCTGGTAAGAGGTACTAGATATTTTCTTTGAACACCATCTCTTGCTTCTACTACAATCTCACGATTACCTCTCTTTACAGCGCCCATTGTTACCACACCATCAATCTCTGATACAATGGCAGGGTTACTTGGGTTTCTTGCTTCAAACAATTCTGTTACACGTGGCAGACCACCGGTAATGTCTCTCAACTTACCAAGTATTCTTGGAATTTTCACGATTACTTGACCTGCTTTTACATCTTCGCCTTCATCAATCATAATGTGGCTTCCTGTTGGAAGGTTGTATGATTTAACCTCTTTTCCGTTTACTAAAATTGAAGGAATTTTTGTTTTATCTTTTGTTTCAATTACTACTTTTTCGCGGTGACCTGTTTGTTCGTCTGCTTCTTCACGGAATGTGATACCATCAATTACATTGTCAAACTTAATTGTACCATTGATCTCCGACATAATTACGTTGTTGTACGGATCCCATGTACAAATAACGTCACCTTTACTGATTTTTTGCCCGTCTTTTACAGCAAGCGTTGCACCGTAAGGAATATTATTTGAAATAAGTAAACGATCATTCTTTGTATCTATGATACGAGCTTCGCCTGTACGACCAATTACTGTTTGTGCTTTTTCGCCTTCAACGTTTTCTGTTGTTACAGTACGCAAACCATCAAACTGGATAGTACCATCAAACTTCGCATAAAGTGTTGATTCTACTGAAGCAGAACCTGCCACACCGCCCACGTGGAAGGTACGTAATGTAAGCTGTGTACCCGGTTCACCAATTGACTGAGCTGCAATGATACCTACAGCATCACCATTTTGTGTAATTTTTCCGCTGGCAAGGTTTTTACCATAGCATTTCACACAGCACCCACGTTTACTTTCGCAAGTTAATACAGAACGAATTTCTACACTTTCAATTCCTGATTCTTCAATTCGTTTTGCAATATCAACCGTTACTTCTTCACCGCCTGCAACCAATAGTTGATCAGAAACAGGATCATACACATCATGCAATGAAGTACGACCTTCTATTCTATCACTCAATGGTTCAATAATATCTTCATTATCTTTCAATGCAGAAATTTCAATACCACGCAGTGTACCACAATCTTCTTCTGTGATAACAACATCTTGTGCCACATCCACCAGACGACGGGTAAGATAACCGGCATCGGCAGTTTTCAAGGCAGTATCCGCAAGACCTTTACGAGCACCGTGCGTAGAGATGAAGTAATCCAATACATTCAATCCACCTTTAAAGTTGGAAAGGATTGGATTTTCAATAATTTCAGAACCCGTAGAGCCTGATTTTCTTGGCTTAGCCATCAAACCTCTGATTCCTGCCAACTGCTTAATCTGCTGCTTAGAACCTCTCGCTCCTGAATCAAGCATCATATAAACAGAATTGAATCCTTGTTTATCACTGCTCAGTTCATTGATCAACGTTTCAGTAATTCTGGTATCTACACGACTCCAGATATCCACTATCTGATTGTAACGTTCATTATTGGTAATAAGACCCATATTGTAGCTATCCCATACTCCATCTACTTCAGATTTTGCATTATCCAATAATTCTTCTTTTGTATCGGGGATGATTAGGTCATTAATGTTGAATGACAAACCGCCCTGGAATGCTGTACGGAAACCAAGTTGTTTGATATCATCCAAGAATTTCGCGGTCTTTGGAACATTCGTAATCTTAATAATGTTACCAATGATTTCACGCAAACTTTTCTTTGTAAGCAAAGTATTTACAAAACCAACTTCAGCAGGTACGTGTTGGTTAAATATTACACGCCCAACAGTTGTTTCAATTAGTTTATGTTCCAATAATCCATCCGCATTGCGAATATTTACTTTTACTTTAATCCATGCATGCAGATCAATTACTTTTTCATTGTATGCAATGATTACTTCGTCTGCCGAATAAAAGACTTTACCCTCACCTCTTAATGTTTCTGTGCTATTGGTTCTCTTACCTTTCGTAATATAGTAAAGACCTAACACCATGTCCTGTGAAGGAAGAGTGATTGGTGTACCATTCTGTGGATTAAGGATATTATGCGATGCAAGCATCAATAATTGTGCTTCCAAAACAGCAGCACTGCTCAATGGAACGTGAACGGCCATCTGGTCACCATCAAAGTCGGCGTTGAACGCAGAACATACTAATGGGTGTAACTGAATAGCTTTTCCTTCAATCAATTTTGGTTGAAATGCTTGAATAGACAAGCGGTGAAGTGTTGGGGCACGATTGAGCATTACAGGATGACCTTTCAAAATGTTTTCCAATATATCCCAAACAACAGCTTCTTTTTTATCTACTTGCTTGCGAGCTGACTTAACAGTTTTTACAATCCCTCTTTCAATCAGCTTGCGAATAATAAATGGCTTAAATAATTCAGCCGCCATATCTTTTGGCAAACCACACTCATGCAGTTTCAATTCTGGGCCTACTACGATTACAGAACGGCCTGAGTAGTCTACCCTTTTACCCAAAAGGTTTTGACGGAAACGTCCTTGCTTCCCTTTCAACACATCGCTCAAAGATTTCAATGCTCTTCCGCCTTCAGCTTTAACCGCATTAGATTTACGGCTGTTATCAAAAAGAGAATCAATAGCTTCTTGCAACATCCTTTTCTCATTACGAAGGATTACTTCAGGAGCTTTGATTTCCATCAAACGCTTTAAGCGATTATTACGAATGATTACACGACGATATAAATCATTTAAGTCGGATGAAGCAAATCTACCTCCATCCAGTGGAACTAATGGACGTAACTCAGGTGGAATTACCGGAATGTATTGCATCACCATCCACTCGGGGCGATTAGTGATTCTTGTATTTGCATCGCGGAAAGCTTCTACAACGCTTAGACGCTTTAATGCATCTGCTTTTCTTTGTTGTGATGTTTCGTTTGCAGCTGCATTACGAAGATCAAAAGATAACTGGTCTAAATCAATGCGTGCTAATAAATCATGCACTGCTTCAGCACCCATCTTTGCGATGAACTTATTTGGATCATCATCAGGAAGATATTGATTGTCTTTTGGCAATGTTTCCAAGATATCCAGATATTCTTCTTCAGTTAGAAGATCACCGATATTTTGACCTTTATCAACTCTAATACCGGGTTGAATTACTACAAAACGTTCGTAGTAAACAATCGTTTCAAGTTTTTTGGAGCTTACACCTAAGAGGTATCCGATTTTATTAGGCAATGATTTGAAGTACCAAATATGTACAACGGGTACTACCAATTTAATATGGCCCATTCTTTCGCGACGTACTTTTTTCTCTGTTACCTCCACCCCACAACGATCACACACGATTCCTTTGTAACGAATACGTTTGTATTTGCCACAAGCACATTCAAAATCTTTTACAGGTCCGAAAATCCTTTCGCAGAACAAACCATCACGTTCTGGCTTGTAAGTACGATAGTTGATAGTTTCCGGCTTTAAAACTTCTCCGAAACTACGCTCCAGAATAGTGTCTGGCGATGCAAGTCCGATAGTGATTTGCGAAAAAGCCGATTTAGGACGATTTTCTTTTCTGTTTGTCATATTACGTTTATTCGTTTATCTTTTTAAATTTTTGTTACCTGCTACGTTTACTTTTCATTTATTGTGTATTCCTATTGAAACTGTGTACATAAATAAAAATCTAACGCTGCTTATTCAAACTTAAGGTCAAGACCTAAACCTCTCAATTCATGTACCAATACATTGAAAGATTCCGGAACGCCGGCTTTTGGAAGGTTATCACCTTTCACTATTGACTCATAAGTTTTCGCACGACCAATTATATCGTCTGATTTTATAGTCAATAATTCTTGTAAGATGTTAGATGCGCCATAAGCTTCCAATGCCCAAACTTCCATCTCACCAAAACGCTGACCTCCAAACTGAGCTTTACCACCGAGCGGCTGCTGCGTAATCAAACTGTATGGCCCGATAGAACGTGCGTGCATTTTATCATCTACCATGTGATGTAGTTTGATGATATAAATAATGCCCACAGTAGCTTTCTGATGGAACTTCTCACCTGTTTCGCCATCATACAGATAAGTGTGGCCGTACATAGGTATTCCTGCTTGCTGACAGTAGTTTCCTATTTCATCTACACTTGCTCCGTCAAAGATTGGTGTGGAGAATTTCAAGCCAAGCTTTTCACCAGTCCATCCTAGAATTGTTTCATAAATCTGACCAAGATTCATACGGCTTGGTACACCCAATGGGTTCAATACTACATCTACCGGTGTTCCGTCTTCTAAGAAAGGCATATCTTCTTGACGAACGATTTTTGCTACAATACCTTTGTTACCGTGACGACCGGCCATTTTATCTCCCACTTTCAACTTACGTTTTACAGCGAGATATACTTTTGCAAGTTTTAATACACCTGCCGGCAATTCATCACCAATACTGATATTGAACTTCTCTCTCTTATAACGTCCAAGCTCTTCGTTGAATTTGATATTGTAATTGTGTAATAAAGTGTTGATAGAATCGTCCACTTTAGCATCACCTGTCCAACCTAGCGGATTGATGTTTGCATAATCCAAGCCTCTGAGATTTTTCTCAGTAAATTTTGCGCCTTTACCAATCAGTATTTCACCAAAATTGTTGCTTACACCTGCTGAAGTATGATTTGCTAATAATGTAGAAAGTTTGCCCAGCAAAACTTCCATCAAATCGATTTCATTCTTTTCGTGTGTTTTTTCCAATCTTTCCAAAAGTGCTTTCTCTCTGATTTTTCCTGTCTTATCTTTCTTTGCTCTTTGGAATAGTTTCTTACCGATTACTACACCTTCTACACCATTTGGCGCTTTCAGAGATGCATCTTTTGCATCACCCGCTTTATCACCAAAGATGGCACGAAGTAGTTTTTCTTCCGGAGTAGGGTCACTTTCTCCTTTGGGCGTTATCTTACCAATCAGAATATCCCCTTCATTGATTTGTGCACCAATGCGAATAATTCCGTTTTCATCCAAATCTTTTGTAGCTTCTTCAGATACGTTTGGAATATCCGGTGTTAATTCTTCTTCACCCAATTTTGTATCTCTTACTTCTAATTCATATTCTGAAATGTGAACAGAAGTGAACATATCTTCTTTTACTACTCTTTCATTTATCACAATGGCATCTTCAAAGTTGTAACCCTTCCAAGGCATGAATGCCACTTTCAGGTTTTTACCCAATGCCAATTCACCATTTTGTGTAGCATAACCTTCAGTAAGGAAGTCGCCGTTTTTCACTTTTTGCCCTTTCTTAACTGCCGGTTTCAGGTTGATACAAGTTTCCTGATTCGTTCTGATAAACTTTGTTAGTTTATATACTTTAAGATCTTCTTCAAAACTTACTAACTTTTCAGATGCATCACGATCGTAGCGAACATGAATTTCATTGGCATCTACAAATTCTACAACGCCATTACCATCTGCGTGAATTTGAATTCTTGCATCTCTGGCAGCTTTTCCTTCCAATCCTGTTCCTACAATAGGAACATCAGGGCGAATAAGCGGTACAGCCTGACGTTGCATGTTTGATCCCATCAGGGCACGGTTCGCATCATCATGCTCAAGGAATGGAATTAATGAAGCACTCAATCCAACAATCTGATTGGGTGCCACGTCCATATATTCCACTTCATTTCTTTCCAATATTGGGAAGTCACCTGTTTGGCGGCTTTCTATTTTTTCATCTACCAACTCACCTTTTTCACTCAATGCAGAGTTGGCCTGTGCAATCTTTGCCAAGTCTTCTTCTTCTGCACTCAGGAATGTAAGTTCTTTCATATTCACTTTACCATCTTTTACTTTACGGTAAGGTGTTTCTATAAAGCCCATATCATTAATCTTAGCATGTACACAAAGTGTAGAAATAAGACCGATGTTTGGACCTTCTGGCGTTTCAATAGTACACAAACGACCATAGTGAGAATAGTGTACGTCACGCACCTCAAAGCCTGCACGCTCACGACTCAAACCACCGGGTCCGAGTGCGGAGATACGACGCTTGTGTGTAATCTCACTCAGTGGATTCGTTTGATCCAAGAACTGAGATAGCTGTGATGTACCGAAGAAAGAGTTGATTACGGAAGATAGTGTACGAGCATTTATCAGGTCAACCGGAGTAAACACCTCATTATCTCTCACGTTCATACGCTCACGGATAGTTCTTGCCATACGAGCAAGACCAACACCAAACTGAGCATACAATTGCTCTCCCACTGTACGCACACGACGGTTGCTCAAGTGGTCAATATCATCAATCTCGGCTTTAGCATTTGTAAGGCGTACCAGATATTTGATGATGAGGATAATATCTTCTTTTGTAAGTGTCTTTTTCAACACAGGCTGTTCAATGCCCAACTTGCGATTGATTTTATAACGACCTACTTCGCCTAAGTCATAACGCTTATCGCTGAAGAATAATTTGTCGATGATACCACGAGCTGTTTCGTTATCCGGAGCATCCGACCCACGAAGTTGACGATAGATAAACTGAACCGCTTCCAACTCACTGTTGGAAGTATCTTTATTCAAAGTATTGTAGATGATAGCATAATCGCCACCCACGTCTTCACGCTGCACGAATATACTTTTCACATCCAAATCAATAATGTTTTCAATAGCTTCTTCATCCAGCACAGTATCTCTTTCCATCACAATTTCATTCCGCTCAATAGATACTACTTCGCCGGTATCTTCATCCACGAAATCTTCTACCCAAGTTCTCAATACTCTTGCGGCAAGACGCTTGCCTACATATTTGCCCAAGGTCTTTTTATCTACTTTCACTTCATCGGCCATACCGAAGAGTTCCAGAATGTCTTTATCGCTTTCATAACCGATAGAACGTAGCAACGTAGTTACCGGGAATTTTTTCTTACGGTCAATGTATGCATACATTACGTTATTGATGTCTGTAGCAAATTCCATCCAAGCTCCTTTGAAAGGAATCACACGGGCAGAATAGATTTTTGTTCCGTTAGGGTGAACAGACTGACCGAAGAACACACCGGGTGAACGGTGTAGCTGAGATACGACTACCCTTTCAGCGCCATTAATTACAAATGTGCCGCGAGGTGTCATATACGGGATATTGCCCAAGAACACGTCCTGAACAATAGTTTGGAAATCCACGTGCTCCTCATCATTACAGCTCAAACGGAGTTTGGCTTTCAGCGGAACAGCATACGTCAATCCTCTCTCCATACACTCTTCAATAGAGTAGCGGGGAGGATCGATGAAGTAATCCAAAAATTCCAGTACGAAAATGTTGCGGGTGTCTGTAATCGGAAAATTTTCCTTAAACACTCGGAACAAGCCTTCCACATTCCTTTTATCGGGCGTGGTTTCCAACTGGAAAAATTCTTTAAACGATTGAATTTGCACTTCGAGCAAGTCGGGGGCGTCGGCAAGATGCTTTATTTTACCGAAATCCACCCTTGAGTTCATTTTTGTTGAAGACATATTAGTAACTACCGGTTTTACGAAATGGTTGACATACCAATTACGCTCAAACTTAAAAAATTTTTACAATTCATAAGTCTGTCAAAATCAATTACTTAAAGCATAATTCGGGATGTCAAAATATTATTGGCCAAAATAAAGGATTGCAAAGGTAAGGAAATAATAATTCAAACAAAAAAACTTTCCTATCAATAATCCGGCCAAATAGTCGGTATTCGGGGCTATCAGCTTTTTGTTCGCTATTCATCATTAGTCCGGGCTGAAAATTCTTTGATGAGCTTTTGTACTTATTCTGTACTTTAGTTCTTTTATCGGCTGACGTTCGGGCGAAAGAATATAAATTTCCCCGCCATCGCCAAGCCCTAACGTATGGGCAATTTTACGACCAATCTCAATTATGAACAGAATTTTCGATAAGACATTTGAACAATTTTACTCTGAACTATTCGACAGCATTAAATTTAAGATTGCTGCCGAGCCCGACAATTATATTATAACACAACCGACAGAAGACTTAATAAAATATTATACAAGCAACTGCCTAAATCCAATAGGATTTGACTTGGAAAGAGAGGAGTCTCTTGACCATCAGAAATACGTCAAGACTATTTATGCACACCAAAGAGAATGGGGTTATCAAAACGAAGGGGACTTAAAAATGGAGTGCGAAAAAGTTATTGTAAAAATACCTCTAATTCCAAACAAAGACGTCAGCCAAATTACCTCATTAAGAACAAACTCTATTTCTATTTCTGGTAGTCCAGAATTTCAAATAAGCACTAATCACATAACTATCGAAGTAGAAATAAAAGGGTATGGCTTTAATCTCACTAATGAAGACATCAGCAATAGAATATTATCAACTAGGCAATTCATAAAAAATCATTTTCACTCGAAGAATTCAGAAATTAACGCAGAGAATCAAAAACTGATAAACCGATTGACCCAGTTCATAAACGACAGAAAGGAAAAGCTCGATGCCGACAAAAAGAAAATAAGCGACTTGATAAACCTTGTAAAAATTCCTCTTGCAAGAAAAGATGACGATTTAATTAAGAAAATTCATATCGACAAGCAGCCATTTGTGAAACGGCTAAAACCACAGACTAAACAAGAAGAATATCAGTTAGACAGAGAAAAAGTAATAGACATAATTAAGTTAATCGATAACCAGTGCTTACAGTTTGAAAAAACACCCAAAACATATGAACCTTTTGGAGAAACAAATTTGCGAGACCTAATACTTGCAAACTTAAACTCTATATTTGAAGGTAAAGCCACAGGAGAAACTTTTAACAACAAAGGCAAGACTGACATCTATTTGAACATAGACAAGGGTAATATTTTGGTAAATGAATGCAAGTTTTATGGTGGAGAAAAATTATATCACGAAACAATTGAACAGCTTTTAGGATACTTAACTTGGAGGCAGAATTATGGAATAATGATTAGTTTTTGCAAACAAAAGAATTTCAGTAAAATCTTGGAGGACGCCGAATCAATCATAAAAAAGCATTCATCTTACGAAGCGAATTTCCAAAAACTTACTACTAGTCACTTTGTTTCAAAACACACATTACCTGGCGATGACTATAAATATGTAGAGATACACCATTTATATTACAATCTTCATTTCACATAAAAACTGCCCATAACATTGGGTTTTATGCAAGTTGGGCTTGACCTTGTAACATCAGCTAATTGCAAATCCCAGCTTCAGTTCGGGCAGACGAATTACTATCAGCTTTTGTACATAACTTCAACAAAATATTTTCAATCGGCAGCGGTTATCGGCAGACGGAATACTAATTCCCAACCTGCATAAAGCCCTGTTCGTTACCTGCAACCCGTTGTGACACTGCAAATAAAAATTGACAGCTAAGAAGAACGATATGGAAGATACAATTAATAACCTGACGACATTATTTGAAGAAGCGAAGCAAAATGTTGAGTTTGAATTTGTGCAAATACTCATCAACTATAAAAGTATTGGAGCGAAAGAACTATCATCAAATCTTCATGAATGGTTTGATGCAATTGAATTTTACAAACGACTTTATTATCAGTTTACTGAAAAGGAGAAGACAAGAATTGGAACATTACTCTATTCAACATTTTTTGAAAACAGCGACTTTTATAACATTCTTGGGAGCTTATGTAAAGTAAAATTGGGCTACAAAGGTTCAACTTACCTTTTTTGGAAAACAAAAAAGTATGAACGATTATTGGGAATTGGAGAAAAACAAGATTTTCTGTTAGAGCTTTTGGACGATGCTGGCAAACCAAATATTATCTCATTCTATCAGGATAATCACCTCAAGCAAATAAGAAACACATTTTTTCATTCTGCATATTCTTTGGGTGATGGAGAATATATCCTTCACGATTCCGAATCAATAGTAATTAACGGAGTAGGACAATCTTATTTTAGTGTTTCAGAATTTTTGTATCCAAAAATTGAGAATGTTATAATATTTTTTGATGCATTCAAAAGGTTGTATTTGGACAGTTTTGCTTCTTATCAGGCAGACAAAGAAGTTGACGCACTATTTCCAAATCCATGTAAAGCAATTATTCTAGGTTCAAAAGACGGATTGAAAGGTTTTAAAATTAAAAATTCAGTCCAATTTTATGGCGAATGGCATGACTCAGGAATATGGTTTGACGAGAAATTTGGCATGTGGGCTGGACATAATATCAGGTTTGATTTTGCAAATATTGAAACGATAGAAATACGGGAATCACTGACACGATATGAAAACAAAGAGGATATTAACCGAAGTGACCGAGAATTTGAGAATTTAGTTGACAAGATTCTTGAAAGAAAAAATGCAGACGAAATATATCGAGCGACGCACTTATTAGTAAAGTTTGGAGACATTCGTTTAAAGAAAATGGTTGCTGAAACAAATGGATTTAAGCAAAGAAATTTTCCAAAAATCATTTTGCCATTTTATAGACAAGCAGTAGAAGTAGGTTCAAAAATTATGGACATGACAGAAGTAAAGAAAAATATTGAAACACTTGAAAATTTTATGAATCCGCAATGAATCGGGCAGCAGGTAACATCGTATTGGCAATAGTGGAGCTGACAGTTGTAAACTCAACATTTGTAATTCTATTGGGCATTTGTGCAAAATCCAAGCTGACGTATTTCAAATGCCCCAACTTCGCCAATACCCGAACCGTCAGACTGTCTAAAAACTCCCTCCCACTCCTGTTTTCCGCACTGGGACACCCAAAACTTTAATTCCATTCAAATAGTTTAGCTAATAGCTTTTGTTCTTCAGTTTTTATCAGCAGCATGTTGATGTTTTCTTTAGATTTAGGCAATTGTAA
>JAFDXF010000019.1 GCA_018268055.1 Bacteroidota bacterium | reverse complement strand
TCTCTATTATTTCAATTCACTTTAACTCCTTTCCAACGACCTTCCCGATACAATTTCGGGATGCTCTACCAGCTGAGCTAAAGTGGCATTCTCTATTATTTCAATTCACTTTAACTCTTTTCCAACGACCTTCCCGATACAATTTCGGGATGCTCTACCAGCTGAGCTAAAGTGGCATTCTCTATTATTTCAATTCACTCTAACTCTTTTCCAACGACCTTCCCGATACAATTTCGGGATGCTCTACCAGCTGAGCTAAAGTGGCATTCTCTATTATTTCAATTCACTTCAACTCCTTTCCAACGACCTTCCCGATACAATTTCGGGATGCTCTACCAACGAAGCTAAAGTGGTATTCTCAACTTAAAACACATCCGATTCTTTGCTCAGAAGGTATATAAGTAATAGCAATAAAGAGCTACCCCATTAATTGGGACGGCAAAGTTAAGGGAATTAAATAATTGGAAAAACTTTGAAAAGGTTTTTTTTGCTTAATTTTTAACCGAATAATATAGAAATCGGGGTAACACGAATTGAGAATAAAAAAGCCCCGTTGTTACAGGGCTTAAATTTTATGCTGCTTTTTTTTCTTTATTCTTTTTCATTTGACCGAGTAAAGAATCTATCGCTTCGTCAAATGATTGCTCAAAAGATTTACTGGTTGACTTTACAAAAAAACTTTGTCGCGGTACATGCACACTAATTTCTGCTACTTTATCTTTTACAACATGAATTACATTGTCTAACTTCAAGAATACATTGATGCGGACAATTCGATCACTAAAAATAGATAGCTTCTGTACTTTTTGATTGATAAAATCAAGTAATTTTTTGTCTGCGCTGAAGTGAACTGTTTGAATGTTTACGTTCATAATCTTGATATTTTATTTTTAAAATAATAAATAAAGAACTAACGCTTTTGTTACTTCAAAGGATTTAGATTCTTTTGTCAGCACTAATTTACATAACAATATTTCTAACACCAAAGAAAATTGGCGCTATTTTTTATTGTGCAGTTCATACAAAAAATTATGCTTTCGGATGGCTTTTACGATAAACGTATTTTAACTTTTCTATAGTATTATGTGTGTAAACTTGTGTGGCCGCAAGGCTGCTATGTCCTAATAATTCTTTTACCGCATTTAGCTCAGCCCCACTATTCATAAGATGTGTGGCAAAAGTATGACGCAATACATGTGGGCTTTTCTTTTCCAATGTACGTACCTGTTCCAAAGCGCTTTTTACCAGCAAATAGGCATATTTTGAGTATAGCTTTTTACCCTTTTCTGTAACGAATAAAGTTTCGGAAACAACAATATCACGATTCCGCACTGATTGATAGTATCGTAATTGCTCGGCTATCTTATCAGAAATAGGAATAATTCTTTCTTTATTCCCCTTACCTAATACTTTTATCTGCAACCGGCTAAAATCTATCTGCTTTTCTTTAAGATTGATCAACTCACTAAGCCGCAGTCCTGTTGCATAAAATAGGGCAATAAGCAATTGAGTATTAAACGATTTCCAGTTCTCAGTAGATACTTCCAAAGTTTGTAATAATGATTGCGTATCTTTTTCCTGAATAAACACAGGGAGTCGCTTGTTATTTTTAGGCGTGATCACTTTTAACATCGGCGACACAGAAATGAGTCCATTTTTTAATTGAAATTTAAAGAATGATTTCAATGCCGACACTTTACGATTTATAGTACGAGTAGTCAAGTCGTTTTGCTTCAACCTTGCCATCCAACTTCTAATCATATTGTGGTCTATCCGTGAAACAGGCGTGTTGCCAAATTGAGCATCAACAAATTGATAAAAGTCTATTAAATCCGTTTGATAGGAAACAATAGTGTGTGGTGAATACCTTTTTTCAAATTTGAGGTATTCCAAAAAAACATCTATTGCAGGAATGGTATTGTCAGACATATTGGATGTTGCATCATAAAGATATAAAAAAAGCCGTACCGAAAACGGTACAGCTTAAATATTATCCAATAGAAAAAACTAAAGTTCTATTTTCCCGCTGGCGATTTGCTGCTTATAGATAGCTTTCAGTACTTGATCACGACGTCTTACAGAAGGTTTTGTAAAACTCTGGCGACCACGAAGCTGAAGAAGCACTTTAGACTTTTCAAACTTTTTCTTGTACTTTTTTAAAGCCTTGTCAATGTTTTCGCAATCTTTTGAATCAATAATTAGCATATTATTTATATACCTCCTTTGGTATTTTTTTGGGATTGCAAAGATAAGAGGAAATTATATAATAAAACAAAGATTTTTACAAAATTTGAGCCCCATTGTAATTAAACCAATTTATTATCAATAAGTTATCTTTGAAAACAAAAATAACCAAAACGGATGCTCTCCCTACAAGTTGAAAGGAAACATTTCCCAGCCCTTGACGGTTTAAGGGGCGCAGCAATTCTACTTGTTGTCATCTACCACAATTTTGGATTTATTCAAGAATATTTCTTTTTCGGATGGATAGGTGTGGACTTATTTTTCACTCTTTCGGGTTTTTTAATTACCGATATTTTATTGAAAACTGTTTTGCAACCCAATTATTTACGCAATTTTTATATTAGGCGTGCTTTACGAATTTTCCCTTTATACTATACCGCACTGATTCTTTTTTTAATAATCCTGCCAAGATTTAATACCCCATTAAATCTTAACTATTATGTCAACAATCAGGAATATATCTGGACATATTTACAAAACTGGCTTTACATTTTTAAGCCGACTAATGATACATCTTCATTAACACATTTATGGTCTTTGGCTGTAGAAGAGCAATTTTATTTGTTATGGCCTTTCGTTATCTTACTAATTAGAAATCCCAAATATTTACTGATAACAGTTTCTGTAATATTATTAAGCATAATAGGTCTTAGGCTTTGGGCATGGCTGCATCATGTACCAGGTCTTTCTTATTATAACCTATATACTTTTTCACGTATTGATGGTATTTGTATTGGTAGTATGATTGCAATTCTTCTCAGAATAAATCCTAATTTTTTAACCAAATACACTTCATTCATTGTTTTGTTTTTTGCAGCAATTAACTTTGTATTTTTCTTTATCAACCGATCATCTCATTTCTTTTATCCATACTTGGCAATAGTTGGATATACAACGTTTGCAATGCTGTTGGGCCTATTAGTCAATCAGGCTATTACCAAAGAAACAAAATTGATTAATTTGATATTCAATTTTTCACCACTCAGGTTTATTGGTAAAGTTTCGTATGGTTTTTATATTTTTCATTGGCCAATGTATATTGGTTTTAAACCCTTAGCAATAAGTTGGCTGAGTAGTATTTTTAACCCTTGGTATTCCGAATTTATATATTCAATTGCTATTTCCCTGGTCGCATTACTATTAAGCTGGCTCAGTTTCAATTATTTTGAAAGGCCATTCTTAAAAATGAAAGATAAATTTGCATAAGACTAACTTAGCCCAAAATTTTATTGTTTAACATTCAATAAAATTAAAAACACAATCAGAACATAATAACTCCTGATGGACTTATCAGAACTTAACAGAGAAAAATCGGTAAACATAAAGAGACACCCTTGGGAAATAACAAGGGCAAGAATTGTGTATTCTTTTCTAAAAAAAGAAAAGAATATTTTTGATCACATTTTAGACATTGGAAGCGGAGATGTATTTATACTAAACAATCTGCAAAAACAAAATCTTGCCATAAAATATACTGCGGTTGATACTGAATATACCAATGACATTATTAATATTCTGAAATCTAATAACAACTCTGCACCAATAAATTTTCTTAAATCAACTGAAGAAATAACTAAAGGCGTAAATGATTTTGATGGCCTGTTATTATTAGATGTGTTGGAGCATTGCAAGGATGACCATTCTGTTTTAACAAATAGTATTTCCAAAATTCAAAATGAAAAAAATGCAGCAATACTCATAACTGTACCTGCATTTCAATCCTTATTTTCTGAACACGATAAAATACTAAATCATTATAGAAGATATGGCAGGAAACAATTGATAAGTTTATGCATTGCAAATAATTTAGTAGTGAAAAAATCAGGCTACTTCTTCTTTTCATTAGTTTTTCTACGAGCCATATCAAAGTTTTTAGAAAAAATCGGACTAAAAAAAACAAAGAAAACTATTGATAACTGGAAAGGAGAAGCCTTTAGTACGAGGCTTCTTACATCAATGTTGTGGTTGGATTTTAAATTATGTAACTTTTTGTCCAATTTGGGAATTCATCTTCCTGGATTATCTTGCTACTGTATATGCCAAAAATTGCCGTCATAATACCATGCTATAATGAAGCAAAGCGGTTGAGTCCGGAAATATTTAAGAATTTTCTGATTCTCAAATCTGATATCGAACTAATATTTGTAAACGATGGCAGTAAAGACAAAACTTCCGAAATTTTAGATGCGCTACAAAACGAGAGCTATAATAAAGTCAGTGTCATTAACCTCCCCAAAAATCAAGGTAAGGCAGTTGCGATAAGAGAAGGGATTCGAAATGCAGTTGCTAAAAATATTTTTACACATATTGGCTATCTCGATGCTGACTTATCTACCGGTTTAGACGAATTTTATAACCTGTATTATCTTGCCAATAAACAACAAGTTGATTATGTTTTTAGTTCTCGAGTAAAAATGTTGGGCAGCAAAATTGAAAGAAGTTTATTCCGTCACTTTGTTGGCAGATTTATAGCAACACTCATTGATGTCAGATACAGATTAGGTATATATGATACACAATGTGGTGCTAAATGCTTTTCTTCGAATTTAATTGAACATGTTTGCAATGAACCTTTTAAAACAAAATGGTTTTTTGATGTAGAAATATTTTTACGTATCCGAAATAATCAATCGACTTTTGAAGGGATAGAACAACCATTAAAAAAATGGAAAAATTATGGAGGATCGAAATTAAATATTTGGAAGTTTCCCATGATATTAAAAGAAATCTTTCTACTTTTTAAAAACTATAGCAAAAATTAATGTTTTCCGAAAAACAAACTAATTCATCAGTTCAATATAAAAGCAATTGGCTTTATCTTTTGCTATTCTTCATTATAGTATGGGTTGCGTATTGGCCCATTAGCTTTCATATATTTAGTTTAAAGAATGATGCATTAAATTATTTCCTCCCTGTTCGAAAATTAGTGAGCGAATCATATTATAATGGTATTCTCCCGTTATGGACACCATTTCTTAATCTTGGATATCCGCTTCATGGGGATATGCAATCGGGCGTTTGGAACCCATTTGTACAATTATTTTCATTATTTGGGCCATACAATTTATACACTTTACAATTAGAAACATTACTTTATGTTTATCTGAGTGGCATTGGTATGTTTTCTCTTTTGAAATATTTCAAAGTTCATCCTTATGCCAATTTATTAGCATCTATCGCTTACATGCTTTGTGGTTTCAATAGTGATTCTGCACAGTATCTCAACTGGATAACTTCGGCTTCTTGTTTACCATTTTTATTTTTATTTTATTACAGACTATTAAAAGAAAATAAAGTGATATGGTCGCTTGGCACATCATTAGTATTATACGTTTTTTTCACAAGCGCCTATCCTGCCGATTTCATACTTTCAATCTATTTAATGATAGGATTATTTATTTGGAATTATTTTCAAGTAAGAAAATCGCAACCTAAATGGCTTCTAGAAAAGAGCAACCTGTTAAATCATTTCATCTTAATCATTACATTCATCCTATTATCTTCTCCTGCAATCCTCTCCTATCTGCAAAGTCTTCCATTAACTGAGCGAGGCAGTGGCGCTGATTTTGAACAAGTGATGAGTAATCCATTACACCCATTTTTATTAAGCTCATACACTACTCCGCTTGGAGTATGGAAAATGCCGGGTGTAAATATTACAGATCCTTTAGAAAGGAACTCTTATATTGGCATAGTTGCATTTGTGTTTTTAATATTCTCATTTTTTATCAAGTCAAAAGAACCATTGATTAAATTTTCGAAATGGGCTTTTTTTATTTTTCTGTTTTTTAGCTTTGGAGAAATGGGCGGCCTAAGAACAATTTCTTATTACACGTTGCCTTTGATGAATACCTTTAGGCATCCAGCCAATGCAAAAATATTCACTACATTTTTCGCAGTCCTACTGACTGCTTTTTCATTTAATGACTATGTACTTGAAAAGATAAACTTCAAGAAATTAAAAACGGCTATTCTCATAGTAACCAGTTTTTTACTTTTAGTATGGATGTTATCTGTTTTCACACCATTCAATCTATTCGCTTTCAATCATTCTTTTAAAACTGAAGCCAACAAAGGATTCATTGAATGGATCAAAGACAAATTTGACAATTTGAGTTTTGCTGACATAGTATTGTTCAATACAGCTATACAGTTGTTCTTTTTACATTTTATATGGTGGTTTGTCAAAAAGAAAAGAAGCCCCAAGCTTCTCTTGACATTAGGAATTGCAAATAGTGTTTTATTTACTATTTTATTTCAACCTTTTACAGTTGTAAAAATGCAAAAAGCATCGGAAGTGCAAATGATGGTTAATGAAAACTCTGTATCAGAATATTCTATCCCTGACATAACGAAAAGCTTGAATACTCTTGGTGCTGGCAATGAACAAAACATCTCGGAAATAGGTTGCGCTGCGCTATATAACAAAAAACCTACTAGGAGTGAATATAGAATTACACCCAGCAATTTGCTCAATCAAAATAATTTTTGGTTTAATGAAGATTTCAGAAATCTGATTATGAGCTACCCACTCTTTTATAGAGCAGATGCTATTTCAGACACAAGTATTTATCGTCAAGCAAAAGTTGACTCGACAAGCAAATGGGCTTTTATCAATAAAAAAGTTGACATAAAAATATTTGACAAAGACAGTGCGTTAGATATAAACATTACAAAATTTACTCCGAATAATTTTGAAGGAGCTATAAAAACCGGCAAAGGTGGATATTTTGTATTACTTCAAAATCATTATCCAAGATGGAAGTTATATATAGATAACAAGCAAAAGGATATTCAACTCACGAATTTAAGTTTTATGGGCTTTGAGTTGCCCCCCGGCAATCATCATTTTTCATTTCAATATGAAGCGAAAGATATAAAACTTTCAATACTTGTAAGTCTGCTCACATTTTTATTAATCATTATCTTATTTATTGCAAAGGCTCGCAAATTACTCTAATATATTTTTCCCCTTCATTGCTTTGCTAATAGCTGAATCCATCAATCGCTCGGCATAAGGTCTTGAAATCTCATTCAGTTTTTCAATTGCTGCTTGAATATTGTCTTTATTTCCGTTCACTATTAATTTTTGAAGTGTATTTATTGCATCATTCGTATCTGCTAATTCGTTATCCGTTAATAAGTCATTATTCTTTTGTATAAACAAATTCGTCGTATCTATAATTTGAGTCGCTTCAGTTTGTGCTTCTACCAAAGCTCTTGTTTGAATATCGCTTTTGGCGTGTGTAATAGAATCAAGAAGCATTTTTTCTACTTCTTCATCAGTAAGGCCGTACTGAGGTCTTACTTCTACACTTTGCTCCACACCGCTTCTTAACTCTTTTGCATTCACCACCAAAATGCCATCTGCATTTACCAAAAATGAAACTTCAACTTTTGGTAATCCTGCAGGCATACCGGGAATTCCTGTAAGATTGAATTCGGCAAGCTTACGATTATCTTTTATCAAATCTCTTTCTCCTTGAAATACGGATATACGCATGCTTCCTTGGCCATCTTTTTGAGTCGTATATTGTCGTGCAGCCTTCGATGGCACTTTTGAATTTCTGGGTATCAACACATCCATTAAACCACCCATTGTTTCTATACCTAAAGAAAGAGGGGTGATATCCAATAGAAGAAAATCTTTATTGTTCCCTGCTAATATATCTGCTTGCACTGCAGCACCCATTGCGACTACTTCGTCGGGGTTTAAAGTATCATGCACTGTTTTATTAAAAAATTCACTAACAGTTTTCTTTACCAAGGGCACACGAGTAGAACCGCCTACCATGATTACTTCGTCAATATCCGCTATCGTCAAGTTTGCATCTGTCAAAGCATTCTTGCAGCACTGAATTGTCTCAGCGATTAATGGAGTAGCTAATTGCTCAAATTCATTTTTTGTAATAAGTAAAACTTTTCCATCAACAACACCTTCAAATTCGTTGTTATAGCTCAATTCTATTTTTGCTTCCTCTGCTTTGAGACGAATTTCTTGCGCAAGGCTTTTGTTTTGATTTAATGCATCGTTTGAAACGCCAATCTTCTCCATTATAAAAGAAGCAATAGATGCATCAAAATCATCGCCACCCAGATATGTATTACCATTCGTAGAAAGCACCTCAAAGATACCGCTGGTTATTCGCAAAATAGAAATATCAAAAGTACCGCCTCCCAAATCATAAACAGCAATTGTCTTTGTTTCATCTTTATTCAAACCTAAACCATAAGCCAAACTTGCAGCAGTGGGTTCATTTACGATTCGCAATACATCTAAGCCCGCAAGCTTGCCAGCATCTCGGGTAGCTTGTCTTTGTGCATCATTAAAGTAAGCCGGTACAGTGATAACCACTTTGGTAACAGTGGTTTTCAAAATATGTTCTGCTCTGATTTTTAATTCTTTTAAAATAAATGAAGAAAGCTCTACCGGTGAATAAAACTTCTCGCCTACTTGAATCTTTACTAAGCTTTCAGAATTATCGTCTATTATTTTATAAGTAAAAAAATTTGTTTGCTGCTGCACATCATTATACGACTTACCCATCAATCTCTTCACAGAAAAAATGGTATTCTCCGGTTCTGCAATTAAATATTTTTTAGCATCATCGCCTACAGTAATATTTCCTGCTTGTCCAAAGTGTACTATTGAAGGCACTAACGCTGCACCGTCGTACTCTTTCAATACAATAGGCCTTTTTGATTCGGGATGAATAATTGAGATTAAACTATTTGTTGTTCCTAAATCTATCCCTACGATCATTTCTTCTTGCTGTAAACTACCCGTTGCTATATTGATTGCAATTTTTGCCATAAATTATAATTATCTATTTTTTCAACAGTAATTTTTTAAACCAATTTTTAAAAATCAACTGCAAAATTCGGGTTCTTCATGCTCAAAAAAAAGCCTTGTTATCATTTTAGATAGACAAGGCTTTCGTTTTCAGGAATATTTTTAATCTATCGCATTAAATACATTTTTCCATAACCTTTGTTGAAGTACTTATCAGTATTATCGCCATCAGCTTTATACTTATCTAATGCTTTGCCGTTTAAATTAGTTACTACACGATATAGATAAATACCATTAGCCAATTTTTGACCATATTGATCTGTTCCATCCCATTTAAACTCAGTAATATTTCTTCCAATATGCAATGGACCAAGTTCGTCTTTTGTAATTTCTCGTACAATTTTCCCAGTTATGGTCATAATTTCAATCTTAATATTCTGTGGCACTTCACTACCGGTAACTGTAAATACAAAAGCTGTAGAAGTAGTAAATGGATTAGGATAGTTCAGCATATTAGAAATCATCGGCTTATTGATCACCTCAAAGATGACACGATACTGCATATCTCCTGCCCCATTATTACTTTTATCCTTGCCCGAAACCATTAACTCATATTCTCCGTCCATAGGAAAATATGGTTTGAACTGAATACTCGCAGTGTTGTCTGCATTTGGAGCCTGTCCTGCGGGAATAAATCTAACTGTATCATTATTAAAGAAGAAACGCTTTAAAGTACCATCCGGATAACGCACTTGCAAAGTCAATAAGGTTGTATCATCCAAAATCATCCATCGTGCTTCGTCTTTAAGTTTGACCAAAATATCAGGTTTTGAAGCAACGATATCTCTATTCAAAATATGTACTCCATCAAAAGTTACATCAAGTAGAGGGTTCAAACTATCCGGTCTTACATATAAATTTCTAAATGCAAAATTGTTGAAATGAAATTGTTCTAATTGGTCATTGTCGGGATTGGCTTCTAAATATGTGGTGTTAAGTCCCGGAAAAGTGCTGGTATTAATAAGTGTGCCTACGTGTAGTGTGTCATTTACCGGTAATGGCCTTTTCCGTGGAATAGGAATAATGTGTGGTACATTATTTCTGTCTGTTATAACTAATTTCACTTTAAGGCTGTCAAAACCTACGTCACTAATATTTTTAAATGCAATCTTATAATCCATTGGCTCACCAACATCAACCGTGTCTTTCGTTTTTAAATAAATATTGGGGGCGATAGCACCTTCCGGTACGGGATTATATGTTATTCTCCAATAACGAAGTTGATACGGCGTAAAGTTTATAGTGTCTAAAGTGGTTAATCTTAATTTCACATAGGGATAAACAGCAGCATTGATTGATGAAACATCAAAATCTTGTTGTGCGGTCGTAATATTATTAAACAATACTGATTCAGCACCTGTATTGGTTACACCAATTACACTTACTGTAGCTACATCACCGGGAGTTAATTCACTACTACCCCGCCATTTCAATTGTTTCCATGAACGAGCTGGGCCAAACAAAGGAGAAGTGATAGTACCTAAAGTATCCGGCGACGGGCAATCAACAGAGAAAGTATATAACTCTGAAGTATTATTACCCATAAACCATTTAGGAGCAAAAGAGGCATCGTTCTTCTTGTAGAGGAAGCCCCATGGCCTTGCTTTATAAAAAGAATCTATACCCGAAAAGCCGGCGTTCTTAAGGGAATGATAAAGTGAATTACCTGTTCCATAAATTGCCTGATCAGACTGCCAATCGCTAATAAAAGCTTGAGGCCAACCACTAAACACTACTGGATCTAGTGTCATATTTCTAACTATAACATAGTACCCATTCGGAATTGAATCTTTCATAAAATCCATCATCTTTTTACGATCTACCGGATTTAGGTATCTGAACTCAAAGTGATAAATCCTATTATTGCCATAGCAGTCAATTGGAGAAGCACTTCCAAATCTACCTGCTCCAACATCGGTGAAAGGCCCAGCAGGACACTGAGGAGTTACGACCAATTGATTTTCCCATGGTTTAAAAGTAACAGGATCTACAATATTAAAAAGAAGCGACTGAAACCAATTCATTGACCTGATATTGGCTACTCCGTTTATGGCAACACTGATACATGCTTCTTGAACGCATCCCGTAACCCACGAGCTTAAACGCATAAATACATTATTACTGATTACATCGTACTTATAACTACGCGTTGCTGAGTCCAGAATTATCCGATCATAATTGGATTTAGTATGTTGATAAAAATGTGATTGATTATAGCCAAGGTCGCTCGAATTCGGTCCGCTATTACTTAAATAAACAAAAGAAGATTTATTCCAAACAGGTTGACCACTTGCAGGAACAGGGGCTACACGCCAATAATAAACAGTACTGTCAGTAAGCGTAATATTTGGCGTAAACTCCATCACTCCACCTGTAGAAGTTACCGAGCGAGTTATTTTAAGAGGAGAGTTAAAAAACTCTGTTGTATCCATTTCCATTGTGTATTGCTTCGTCCCACTAAAAGGATTAGCCGTAGATGCAAAAAGTTTTTGAGATGGATTATTAACTATTGCAAAATTATAAGGATAAACAGGTCTAGCCTCATCTTCATATATAATAATATCCTTAGTAATGCAATTATTCGTTTCATAAATTTCATCCACTACATTATCTGCATCTACACAAATACTGAATCTATTCAACCCTTTATCTCTTGTAGCAACGATAGGCACCTCTACAACAACTGAATCCATATAACGTATTCCAGGTATAGTATCCCTTTTTATAACCTGTGTAGTTAAATCAGGGAATGTACGTTTTACCTCAATTACGATTTTTTTATCCACTGCCTTACCGAGGTTCATTGCTTTTATATCTAGTTTAAAACTTGATTCTGCAACCGATATAAACTGAGGCGTAGCTTTTACCAATTGATCTTCTATTACATAATCCGGCTTATCCATTGACACATCAAGTTTTATAGATGGATCGCCATGAATAGTTGCTTGCTCACAATGAAACCTTGCATAAAAATCATTCGGCATTTGATTCATCAATCTCGTAAATGATTGACGCATAATCTCACCTAAAGTTTTTCCGTAACGCTCATCAGATATTTCGTGATAAGTTTGCTTGTTCATTAAATCCAGATAATAAACAATGCCTAAGTGCGTACTGGCTATATATGCTACTGAGCCTCTTTGTGGCGCTAAGACAAATTTTTCTGATAAAGTTTCTTTTGTAGTTAACCTTTGTAAATTGAATGTAAAAAAATTACCCGCATTACAACCTAACACAATCATCACAGGATATTTTCCTTGATTATTATATTGTTGTGGATCGTCCAAATTAAATTCTAATGTGCTAGCAGATGAGTGTCCGAAATAGGTAAGCATACTAATGCCATCTTGGAATAGATTAGCCAATTGAGCGGTAGTACCCTGCTGAACAGGATCCGGTGATACTTTACTAAATGTACGCACATTAGCACCATAGGAAGTATCAACGATAATGGCTTTAAAACTATTCATACTGTTCAACAACGAATTACCTAATGATTCCTCGCCAGCACCAACTGTATGCACTATATTCTTCATCCATGCTTTATCTCTAATGAATGGTGATTGAAAAGCCTGCTGTTGTTCATACTCTTTCACTTTGACCAAGTATAACGCAACTTCATCCGGAGCAATTGCGGATAAACGACCGATAGAAACATTAGGAACTATTGAAGTTCCGGGATCGCATGCTAATAGATTGTCGGATGCAGGGAATCCAAATGTTGGAATGAAAGAAAGTTTATTGATATTCGGATTACTCTCATTTGCCCTAAAGGCATTATAATTAACTCCTTTACCTATTAAAAAAACATTCTTGATAGGATCTGTATAATTAACTCTTGCCCAACGTATAAAGTTGCGGATAGACAGTGGACTGTTTTTAATCCCTAATCCAAACTGATCTATCAATTGGTCAATCATATAAATTTTTGCATTATTACTGCCGCCTGTTGCCGAAGCACGATAGGCACGATAATCTTCTACAGGGTTAGTTCCACCTGAGCCGGAAATCAACGCCTGATGTGAAATAATTAAAAAATTACCTTGGTTACTTGTAGTTGCATAGTTCACAAAATTTCTTTGCTCTAATGAAGTAACTGCAATGGGAAATGAAGGTGCTTGTGAAACCAACAATAATTTTCTGGCCGTAGAGGAACCTTGTAAAGCTACTTTTACCAATAAAGGATTGGAAATGTCTCCTACATATCTTTTACCATTTGTAATATCATAGAGCACAGGACTTACACCACTGTGATTAAAATTTGAAATTTCAAGATAGTTTCCGGAGGGATTAGCAGCTAATTCAAATGCAAAACTATTTTCTCCGCCAAAATTAAATTGTCTTGGATACACCAATTCAATTTGCCCTACTACCATTCTATCACCGGCTATTGAGCCAAGGTTTTTAATATTTATATTTACTCCTCCGGAAGCGATGAATGAAGGATCAACAGGGTAAGTGGTTTTAACATATTCAAAATAATCCATTACCTGTGTAGCAACTAGATTGTTATCTATTTTTAATTCAAACTGTCTTGGATTATAAGGTTGATTACCGCCTGCATTTATTTTTAATTGAGGAGCAGGTGCTCCGGAACCTGTATAGGGGAATAAATTAGGGAATGGCTCTAGTTTCGTTGCATCGGGTCCTAAGTCATAAGAAGTCCAACCTTCCACTTTATCATAGTCGGAAGGATAAACATACTCACCTACAATTGCTGCATCTCCTAAATTCAACCTTTCTTTATAATATTTACCTTTTGTAAAAATAAAATATGGTTCAATCGGTAGTGCAGAAGGAATTGAGTTAGCAGTCGGAGAAAATCGTAAATTACCGCCATCGGGATTGATTGTCAGAAAAAAAGCGGCTGTATCAGTTTCCAAACTATATTTATCACTCAACTGATAATCAGAATTTTTATACAATACATTATCAGGTTTACCATCGTTTGCTTCGCCCCAAAATTCTATATAATCACTACTTGCCATTGCTCCCGTTTGAACCGTAGTATATAATGGCACTTGTACTCCATTTCTCCATAATTGAAATTGCTCAGCCGAAGTAGCACCAATGCCTAAAGACGCCAAAGTAGGTTGAGTAATTCTATACAGCCCTGTTGCACCAACTTTAAATTTATAATAAGTGCGACTATAATTGATCCATTCATTATTATAGCCCTGTGAAAGAGCATTGATGGAAGTAAAAACAAAAAATATAAGTAAAATTTTTTTCATCTCTAATAGGTTTTCCTGATTCAAAGATTATTGGTCTTTATTTTTATTTGCTGCCAAGTTTAATTTCAAAGAAAAAACATGCGTAAACAACGGATTCGACTGATTCGCAAGATTTGTAAATGCATAATCAACTGTTACGTTCGAGATTTTAAACCCTACGCCTGCACTCGGCTGGTAAATCCAAACTCTTTTCTGATTCAATGTATCGGCATCGGCTAAAGCTCGTTGAAAATTGTTGATGCCACCTCTAAGAAAGAATATGTTTTTTACATTTAATTCAAGGCCTAATTTAGGATCGACACTTACTGGATCTGAATTAAGTATTGTATTTCGTTTTCCATCAAATGTCACATCGAGATTTGCCTCTGCCAATAAACTCAATTTTTCTCCAAGTTTAAAATCGCGAGCCACACCCAAAACCAATCGCGGCGCTGTAAGCTCAGTAGATTTCACAGGAATATCATTATTCGTCAGATACAATACTTGCTTTTCTCTTTCAGTAAATGAGAAAGACCATGCATTAAAAGTGGTGGTTATATCTCTTCCTGAAATACCAAATTTCCATTTATTATGAAATATCTGCACGCCTGCATCTAATCCAAAACCCCATGCTTTTGCAAACTTTCCTACACCACGATGAATCACTTTTGCATTCACACCAAAATGAATATTTTTCTTATCGCTCTCTTTGAGTTTCTGCGCCATTGAGAAAATAAACGCATAATCAGCCGATGAGAACGATTGAATGTTATTGTAATTTAATGAACCATCCGGTTCCACTAAAAAAAGTGTATTCATTATATCATCCACTGCAAAACGAAGGCCGGTAATACCAATCGTTCTCTTCCCATTTGAAGTAGGAAGTGCTACCCCAACATAATCATACTTACCAATTCCGGCAAAGTATTCTGCATGCATCAAATTAATCTGAGGATATTTTTCAACGCCTACCAATCCGGCAGGATTCCAATATCCACTCGTACCATCAGATACAGAAGCAACCTGAGCACTGCCCATTGCTAAGCCACGAGCACCGGCACCAATGTTTAAAAATTCGTTTGAATATTTTCTAAATTGTGCATGAGTAGAAAGTGACAACAGTGTCATCACCAATAACAGGTAGGTAGTGGTTGATTTCATTCGGATGATTTTCAATAGCGTTTGTTTAATAACACGCTTTCAATAGGTACGATTGAATGTAAAAATAGTATTTATCATTCAAAACAAATAAAATGAGCGCAATTATTATCAACGGCTCATTTTTAAAAATATTGCAAAATGTCTTACTCATTCTGCCTTAATTTTGCTCAAAATCAGAATATTACGATGAAATTGATAGAAGAATTACGATGGAGGGGAATGATTCAGGATATAATGCCCGGAACTGAAGAACTTTTAGAAAAAGAAATGGTAACAGGTTATATTGGTTTTGATCCTACTGCCGATAGCCTGCATATTGGAAGTCTTGTTCCCATTTTATTATTGGTTCATTTTCAAAAAGCCGGACACAAACCTATTGCATTGGTAGGTGGCGCTACCGGTATGATCGGAGATCCGAGCGGAAAAAGTCAGGAAAGAAATTTATTAAGTGAAGAAGCATTACAAAAAAATGTAGCCGGCGTTAAAGCTCAATTAGAAAAATTTCTTGATTTTAATGCCGCATTACCGAATGCAGCAGAGATGTCAAACAATTATGATTGGTTTAAAAACATTTCTTTTATTGATTTTTTAAGAGATGCCGGAAAACACATCACCGTGAACTATATGATGGCGAAGGACAGTGTGAAAAAACGCATCGAAGGAGAAACAGGAATTAGCTATACAGAATTTGCTTATCAGATGATGCAGGGATATGATTTTTATTGGTTATACACACACAAGAACTGCAAACTGCAAATGGGCGGAAGCGATCAGTGGGGGAATATGACTACAGGTTCAGAACTAATTAGAAGAAAATGTGGTGGTGAAGCTTTTGTATTTACCAATCCTCTAATTACAAAAGCCGATGGTGGAAAGTTTGGCAAAACAGAAGGCGGCAATGTTTGGTTGGACACTTCTCGAACTTCACCCTTTCAATTTTATCAATTTTGGCTCAATGCAAGTGATACCGATGCAGAGAAATGGATTAAAATTTTCACATTCTTATCTCCTGACGAAATTAATCCATTGATTGACGAACATAAATCAACGCCCGAGAAAAGGTTGATACAAAAAAAATTAGCAGAGGAAATAACAAAGTTTGTACACGGCAATGATGCCTTACAAGAAGCTTTAACTGCTACTGAAAAAGCATTTACACAAAAAGAAATTCCTGCTGAAGAGTTAAGCATTGAAGATATTGAAGCATTGCAAGGCGTTACTCAAATTAGTTTTGCTAAAGGAAAAGTAAATGCAGAAATTGATATAGTTTCATTTCTTGCAGAAACCAGTATTGCTCCAAGCAAAGGGGAAGCAAGAAAATTAGTTCAAGGCGGCGGTATAAGCATTAATCGGGTAAAAGTAGATACAATAGACTTCAAGTTGAATAAAAATCATTTACTGCACGACAAATACATACTTGCTCAGAAAGGAAAGAAAAATCATTTTGTTATTAAGTGTGCGTAACAATTGGATTATATAATAGAGATTTATTTTAATGATTTAAGTGCCTTCATCATTTCATCAGCCAAAAACTGATTGCCTTTGTCATTCATGTGTACCTTATCGTAAGTAAGTACTTCTTTTTCTTTATTGTCAGGATTCACTACTTTCAATTTTTCCATTATATCCTTCCGCAAGTCGACGATGGGAAGTTTATTTTTCTTTGATAAGTCACGAATGATATTACTATATTTATCTAAATCTGCATCTAAAGCGTTAGAACCATTCCACTTCTCTCCTACTACTGCAGGTGTAACTAATACAACTTTTATTTTTTTCGCAACTAACTTATTGATCATCGTTTGATAAAATTTTTCAAACTTATCAGCGTCTGTTCCTGTACCCAATAATGTTTTGTGCCACACATCATTTACTCCCACATAAATAAAAACAACATCCGGATTCTTTGCCAATACATCTTCCTCCATTCTCAGATATAAGTCATACACTTTATTTCCGCTAATTCCGGAGCCGATTAACTCAAATAGGTTGTCTTTCTTTTCTGCTTTTAGCATACTATCCATCTTGAGAATGTAGCCTACATATCGATCTCTCTTCACACCCAACTCTGTGATAGAGTCGCCAAAAAATATAACTCGTGTTTTCTTTTGTGGAGCAAAACTAAATAGGAAAGGTATCAGGATAAACAGTAGCAGAACTTTCTTCATATTAAATAATTTATGATGTTTTGTTCACCAATCTATTTTTAGATGCATCTTCAAAACCAACAGTTGTCTTTCTATTTTGTGAAAAATTATTGCAACTGAAACTTAACTTTATTCTACATCAACTTGCTTCGTTATTACAGCTCCTTCTCTGGCAAGTGGTAAAAATTTTCGCTCATTGATTAAATATCCATTTCCTTTTTCACAAAAATGAACTTTCAGATTCTCCACACTAATTGGATTTCCTTCGGGTATATCAGCAATGTTGGAATGCATAATTTGATGCCCGTCTATGATGACCACCAATCCGCTCCCAATCGCTTCCATTTTATTTCCTTCTGTTATCAACATACCGGTATCTTCTCCTAAACCAATTCCAATTGAAGAAGGGTTCGTTGCTATTGCCTGAGCAAGTCTGCCAAATCTCCCTCGTTTTTCAAAATGAGAATCAATGATTACTGATTCTATAAATCCAAGCCCGCTGGTCATTTTCACTTCTCCTTTCAAATGTGCTCGTGCAGCATTACCTTCATAAATCATTGTTTGGCTCATTGCCATTGCGCCTGCAGAAGTTCCTGCGATTAAAAAATCTTCTTCACTATATCTCTTTTTCAGAATAGAGAGGAACTCTGTGCCACCATCTGTAACGCTTAGTCGCATTTGGTTTCCACCACTGAACATGACAGCATCACAAGTCTTTATTCTATCTAAATATTCCTGCTCCATCGTATCATGCCTATTTCGGATATGCATCACATTCACGTTGGTGCAACCAATCTTACCAAAAGCATTCAGATAATTTTCTCCTACTTCAAAAGGTATAGTAGATGCAGTAGTAATCACTTCAATATGTGCATGATTGCCACCGGCTTCTTCTACAACTCTGCGAAGAATACCGAGTTCAAAAAAATTTAGATTATTCCTGTGTATCTCGCCTGTCTCCAGGTCTGTGCCTTTATCTTCTGCGCCGCCTACGGCTATCAGTTTTCCTTTAGGATAACTCATTCAAAAGGGTTTGATGTGGGGCAAAATTAGTAGAAAATAATAAAATGCACAGAACATATTGCCTTAGGCTTTATAAACTAAGTCTTTCCTTGAAATATTTTAAAAGAATATATCTGATTTTAGTATTTTGCAATTCGAGAAAATATTATGACATACATTTTTTTTCATACTCTTCTTGCAAAAAACATAAGCTATAATTTTTGCTTATTAAGAAAGTGCCCCCCCCCCGAGTACTTTAATCAATTATCAACCGCCATAGTTTTAGCCAAGAACTTATTTTATTAATTCTCTTTAGAGCTACTATTTGGGCAATCTTATACTTTATTATCTTAAAAAAATTAATCATGAAATTCTCTTATATAATTATAACGTTTTTACTATTAAATACGGCGTGTAAAAAAGAAAAAACAAATGCTGCAATTAACATTAGAATATAAAGGATGGTGCATTCGTGCTCCAAAAAATCCAAACTAAAACATAAAATTTATTCAATGAAACGAAAAATAATAGATGCGCTCATTTATCTATTTGGAGGTTTAACGGTTCAATATTTATTGACGTTTAGCAGAGGCTTGCCAAGCCATTACAAATTAATTGTTCTTATGATAAGTTTATTTGCAGTAGGCTATATCATAAGAGAATTAAGGCCAAAATTCATTCCAAACAGATTATTATTCCTGATTGGCTTATTGGGCACTGAGGCAATAGGTATATTCACACATCTCAATGATCCACACTTATTTCTCATGGAATTAGCCGCCGGCTTCCCTGCTTATCTTCTAGGGTATTATATTGACACACTCAATATTAAATTAAAACTTGGGCTAACTGTTTTGTTAATTACATTCGTCTTATGCCTTGCATACATTGTTTATCCACCTTTACTTAATGCTCAATATCAAAAGTTGTACGCAAATTATCAAAAAAGGGATGCTGCGCCAGAGTTTCAGTTTATTGACAAAGACAGTAATATAATTTCTTCTTCTACTTTAAAAAATAAAATTGTATTGTTGGATTATTGGTTCATCGGTTGCGGCCCTTGCAAAACCAAGATGAAAGAATTAAGCTATCTTGCTGAATATTATAAAAACGACACTTCTATAGTAATACTTGCAATTGATAGAGGATCCGGCTCTGATACGTTCAATAATTTTCAAAAGGAAATAAAAAAATTTCCTGACAATATCACCTTTGCGTACGACGCTTATGGAAAAAATGCACAAGAAATGTCCATAGAGGCATATCCCACAGAATTTATAATAGACAAGAATTGGAAAATAGCATCTTCATTGCTTGGTTTTGGCGTGTCAATAGCATCTATTTATAAAAAAGAAACTATTGCTAAAATAAATGAATTGAAACGTGAAAAATAATATATTTTTTTTAGTGTTATTTATATCTTCTTGTAAAAACATAGGCAATAAAATCCCACATAGTGAACCACTGTCAAAAATAAAATTCGAGAAAGACACTTTTTATTTTAATTCAATACAAAAAGGCGATTCGATTATTGCATCATTCCCATTTCAAAACATTAGCAAGTTGCCATTAATAATCAAAAATATGGAGGCAAGTTGTGGATGTACAAAAGTTTTTTTTCATAGAGACACGATTGCTATTGGCAGTAAGGATACGATACACATACAATATAACAGCAAAAATGATGATGGCGAAATATTAAAGACAACAATTGTTGAAACAAATACAGACCCAGCATTAAATGTATTATTTATAAAAGGGCATGTTTTAGATGCTCAAAAAAACAAGCCTTAAAAGAAACTGAAGAATTTAATTATTCTTAATCAAATAACACCATCTATTAAGTCTGCCTACAAAGTCAAACGGTGTTGTTACTTTGGTTATGTCTTTTATTTCTGAAGATTTTATTAATTCCTTGTTCAAAACAAATTTGGTAAAATTAGTACTGAAATATAATTTTCCTTCTGCACTTAATGCCCGTAAACAATCATTGATCAGCCCAGGATGATCTCGTTGTATGTCTAAAATATCCTCCATCCTTTGGCTGTTACTAAAAGTTGGCGGATCCATTACTATCAAGTCAAAAGATGCCGAGGGAATGGTTTTTAAATATTGTTTTACATCGGCACGCACCAATTTGAATTTTGTTTCATCTGTAAATCCATTTAGTTTCATATTTCTTTCTGCCCAGGCAAGATAGGTATTGGATAAATCGACGGTCGTTACTGCTGCTGCATTGCCTGAGGCAGCATAAACTGAAAAAGAACCGGTGTAAGCAAAAAGATTCAACACTTTTTTCTCATTACACTGTTCACGCACCATCTGGCGAGTAGTACGATGGTCTAAAAACAAACCTGTATCTAAATAATCAGTAAGGTTTACAAAAAATTTCAACCCATTTTCAATTACTTCAAACTCTTCTTTCGCCGAATCAACTTTTTGATATTGCCCTTGCCTTCCTTGTTTTCGTTGTCGTGTTTTTAAAAAGATATTTTCATTGCCTGTTTGCAAAATTTCTGAAATCACTGCTACACATTTTATCAGCCAATTTTGATGTATGTCTTCTTCCATCCTGTGACGGCGATGGTATTCTGCCACATATACTTTATCTTGATAAACTTCAATGCAAAACGGAAATTCTGGCAAATCATGATCGTAGATACGATAACATGTAACACCCATTCTTTTTGCTTGCTTGCTCAGATGCTTATACACTTTTGCAAGCCTGTTTTTAAACATTATCAGTTTTTCATCGTTCAAGTGCTATAGAAATTTAATGATTCCATTAATTATTTATCTAACCAAATAAAGTCTTTACTTTTTGGCATCAAAGCAAAACCTTTTGCTACATCTTCCGGAGGAACGGCAAGTTTTCTTTTTATCGTATCTAACCATGCGCCCTCTACAGTTATAATCGCTGAAACTGTTTCTTTATCTTTCCATACATTATGTCTTATACTCCATCTAGAATAATTCTTTTTGGCTGCTATTATTTCCAATGAAACCTCCGGAGTATCGCCATATTTTAATTCTCTGCGAAAAACACATTCTTCTCTAAATAAAATAGGTCCCAACTTAATTTGCTCCATCAATTGCATCGTCACTCCATGCATAAATAAAAATTCCATACGACAAGTAGCACCCCAATCGTAATATACAGAATGACGGAGATGATTGTTTGCATCTATATCTGCCCAGCGAATAAATACAGGATAGCTAAATATTTCCATTTCTTTGAATTAAACCATGTTTGTGCAACTAAAATAATGAAAAAGAGACAAAGTAAATACACACTTCCAAATCATTTACATTAAATAATTCTTTACCACCTTGCTACTATCTTGAAATTGATTAATCTTGGAGTAAGTCGATTGGGCATCAGATAGATTGTATTGGAAAAATCTTTTACAAATAAATATGAAATGGTATTGGCTCTATCTATGATATTAAAAATTTCTAATGTTGCCCATATATTATCAAAGTTTCTGAATGGTGAATGGCTTCTACGTTTCGTCCTATCTTCATCCATCAATAATGCGCTGAAACCAACATCGCAACGAATATATGGATCGATTACTGCGGCATTTCTGTACTTCACGGCATTGGGTATATTGTAAGGCAAATTGCTGCCATAGAGTAAATTGATGTAGGCTTTGAAATTTTTGTTCGTTGCCAAATAATCGGAAGCATATAAGCCGAAAGTGATTCTTCGGTCAGTAGGCCTGCGAAGCCAACCTACATCGTAGCGTACGCTATCCACCGGAGTTTGATCTGTACTTTGTGCAGTGATAAAATCGCCGGCAGCATTTTTATAGCGGTAGTAGTGATCTCCCACTAAATTTTCATTGGTTTTCATAATTCCTATACTCACCCAGCTTTCTGCATCTTTAACCAACTCGCCATGCAAACGCATATCTACACCTGCTGCATACGCTTTTGCCATATTCTCTCCAAAGTATCGTATGCGCACATTGTCGACATCATAAGGATCTACATCCCACATATTTTTATAATACACTTCGGTAGTCCAACGCATAGGCCGGTCGCCAATACCAATAAAGTTGTAATCAAATCCGGCTACAGTTTGCCAACTCTTTTGGGATTTTAATTTTGTATTTATAGTACCATCATATCTTCTCAACTCACGATAAAATGGAGGCTGATCATAAATACCTGCTGCAGCACGAAATACAATATCACTTTTCCATTTCGGCTTCCAGCTTGCACCGATACGAGGAGAAATAATGAATTCATTATTGAGTGAATTGTAGTTAAATCGCACACCCGCAGTAAGTGTTGCAGAACGTGCAGAATCTTTGCCCAATAAAATATTATCTTGAAAATACCCGGATAGTTTATTGATGTCTAAATGGGCATTCGATTTTATAACTTTATTCAATTGCAGCATATTGGGTTGATAAGGCAAAGAATAACCTGCTGAATCCTGAAACTCCCACTCATTAAGTTTATCTGCTATAATTGTTTTATCATATCCTAAGCCCCATTGAAATGCGTGTTTCCCTGCATCTAAATTTCCTTTATGTGCAATATTCCAATTTGTAATACTCAGATTATTTCTTGAAAAATTTTGAAAAATGCCTGCACCGAGCGGATTAACAATAAGACCAAAAGTTGCATTACGCCGATCAAAATCTCTATTACCAAATAAATAAGCTCCCGTAATATCTACATTTTCTTTTTCATCATTTTCAAACCGAGAAGCCATCCATTTTAATCGGAGTTTTTTATTTACTGTATTGGTAATGGAAAAGCCCAACATTCCCGTTTGGTATTCATCTTTTTCACTTCCGTCAAAGTTTATGTCAATACCAATCGTAGCGCTAAACAGCGGTGAGAAAACAGAAGTAGTCAGCTGACTAAACTCAGGTATTAAAGTAAATTTTGTTTTAGAAATATTTGCTAATAATTCTGCATTCCATTTTGGATTGAATTGATAAGTAAACAAACCTTGAAAATCGGCAGAAGAAGGAACATAGTTTCCTTTTGTATCTTGACGACTTAATAGGTTTCTATTGCTACGATTGCGTACACCAACGATATAGGAGAATTTTGAATTTTTATTGGTGCCTTCTAATGACAAACCTTGTTCCAGAATACTGATATATGCTGAACCGCCAAAACGCTTTGGCTTTTTATATTGAATATCCAGTACGCTGCTCATCTTGTCGCCATACTTTGCCTGAAAGCCACCATTATAAAAATTAATGTTGCGCACCATTTCAGGATTGATAAAGCTCAAGCCTTCTTGTTGTCCACTCCGCACTAAATAGGGGCGGAATATTTCAAAGTCATTTACATAAATAAGATTTTCATCATAGCTGCCGCCACGCACCGAATATTGTGAGGTTAATTCGTTATTACTTCCCACAAAAATCTTAATCAAGCTTTCCACACCTGTAACTGCAGAAGGAAGATTTAAAATTGTTTTCGGATTGGGGCGAATTAGTCCTGCTTCTCTTCTGTCTCGTTGATCTGTTACAACCACGGGTGTTAATTCTGTTTCACCTTTTTCTAATCTTATTGAAACAGTTTCTTCTTCACCTTCATTCAATAAAAAATTTCTTTGTTCACTTTTATGACCAGTATAACTGAATACTAATGCAAAAGCCTTGTTGGCACTTACCGTAATTTTAAAAAAACCTGAATCATTTGTTACCACACCTTTTGATTGGCCTAAAATTATTATAGACACGCCTGTAAGCGTGTGTTCATTTTCGTCCACAACTTTTCCTGATACGATTGCCGTCTTCTTTTGTGCAAGCGCTGAAATAGATAGAACGAAAAGAGAAAGAAAGAACAGTATAGTCAGTTTTGGCACTTTCATAAGTATGTGATACAAGATGCTAAGGTTTTATATCTTTTTTAATTGACTGATTGTATCTGTTGGGTTTGGCGATTTGAAAACGGTGTTTCCTGCCACCAATACATCAGCACCAGCAGCAATGATGGAAGGAGCATTTTCTATTGTTACACCACCATCAATTTCAATCAACACTTTTAGCCCTTTTTCATCAATCAATTTGCGTAGTTGCTTTATTTTTTCTAATGTATGTGTAATAAATTTTTGTCCGCCAAAACCCGGATTCACACTCATCATACATACGATGTCTATATCTGCAATGATATCGACCAATTGATTGATTGGCGTGTGTGGATTAATCGCCACTCCGGCTTTCATACCCAAAGACTTTATTTGTTGAATATTACGATGCAAATGATTACAGGCTTCAATATGAACAGATAAATGATTGGCACCTGCATTTTTAAACTGTTCGGCGTAGCGTTCCGGTTCCTCAATCATCAAATGCACATCACATTCTTTTTTTGTTGCTTTTCTAAAAAATTCAACCAGCATTGGCCCAAAACTAATATTAGGGACAAAACGACCGTCCATAATATCCAAATGATACCAGTCGGCTTCGCTTTTGTTAAGCATATCGCAATCGGCTTGCAGATTTAAGAAATTTGCAGAAAGAAGTGAAGGAGCAATTATGGCCATCGGCGTATATTTTGATGCAATTTAGGCAATGGAATTTGTTTATCCATTAAACTACAAAAAATGATTTGCAGTAAGCATCTGCACCCGTTAACATCAATGATTACTTCACCCGACTCATTGCTTCTTTAGCTTCTGTAAATGTTTTATCTAATTCATAAGCCCGATGAAAATTTAGGTATGCGTTTTCTTTTTCCCCAGTCGCCTCTTGACACATACCAATCCAATAATAGGCATCAGGATAAGCAGGCTTTATAGAACTGCATAATTGAAATACTTTTAAGGCTTCTACAAATTTTTTCTGATTGAAAAATAATTTACCCTTTTCAATGTACGCATTCAGAAATGTATAATTTTTTTGAATAGCGGTATTGAACATGCTCAGTGCTTTTACATCGTCTTCAATGTTTGTATAATAAATGCCTTTGAGATAGTAAGGCTCGGCAAATTGACCTAATGTATCTACTTTTATTAAAGAATCGCAGATACGCAAAACTTTTGGATTATTATTTTCGGCATATAGATTTGCCAATGAATAATTCAAAGCAATATCATAAGGTGTTAAAGAATAAGCCTGCTCTAAAATTTTAATTGCTTCTTCCGGCTTTTCTTGTTTATTTAAAATATCAGCTTTTAATTTCAATACATCAACTTGTTGCGGTAGTGTAGTCAAAATTTTATCACATAGAGTAAGTGCAGCTTCTGATTCACCTTTAATATTGTATGCTTTAGCCAAGGTTATTTGCAATAAAAGGCTATTGGGAATCTCTTTTACTGCTGCGTTTAAAAATGCGATGGCGGTATCAGGTTTATTTTCCAATAAAAGATTACCCACGCCTAAAGCATAACGTTCTTCTTTTTTTATTGCCCACGCTATTTTAAAATCTTCCAAGGCAGGCTCAGGATAATTGTTTGAGTTGAGCAGCACTGCACGATGAAAATAGAGTTCATCATTTTTGGGTGCATCACGAATACTGTCTGTTATTTTTGAAAAGGTGGGTTGATTGAATAAGTCTTCATAAGGAGAAGTCTCTTGATCCCCATTTCCGCAACCGCTTAGCAAGAAAATAAATAAAATAAGTGCCCCAATAATTTTTGTATTCTTCAGCATAAATTTTTGAATTGCAGTGAATAGCTGATTTACATTATTTCAGATACAATAAGTACAAAACTATACGATTTTACAACCCGAGATGTGACAATAATCTGACAAATGAGTTTTTTAACAAAAATATCTTTGCCACTCATTTTTAAACCATAGCAATGAAACGTATATTCTTTTTCTTTTTTGCCGGAATAACAACTTTTGCACTTACTTCTTTTCGCATGGGCACTACAATGAATCTTGTATCACCAATTTCTGTTGATACGATTCATTTTCCGGAGGAAACTCATTTAAAAAATGTGCAGCAACTTACATTCGGTGGTGATAACGCTGAAGCCTATTTCAGTTATGATGGTAAGTGGATTATTTTTCAACGTACCGATCCAAAAGATGGTCTTTTATGCGATCAAATGTTTATTGGTAAGGTACCGAAACAAGGAGAAAAATTCACTTATAAAATGGTGAGTACCGGTAAAGGAAGAACAACCTGTGGTGCATTCACGAAAGATGGCAAGCACATCATCTATGCGTCCACACATCTTGGTGCAGATACATGCCCACCGGTACCTGATAGAAAAAAATATGGTAATCGCTATATCTGGCCGTTATATGATACCTATGATATTTTTATGGCCGATCTGAATGGAAAAATTGTAAAGCAACTAACAAATGCAAAAGGTTATGATGCAGAAGCAACATTAAGCCCTGATGGCAAAAAAATGATTTATACAAGTGATAAAGATGGCGATTTGGATCTTTATATAATGGATTTAAAAACAGGAAAAGAAAAACGTGTTACCAATACGTTGGGTTACGATGGTGGCGCTTGGTTTAGCCCCGATGGTAAAAAAATCATCTGGCGTGCAAGTCGTCCGAAAACAGATGCGGAAGTAAAAGAGTACAAAGAATTATTGGCCGAAGGATTGGTTGCTCCTACGAATATGGAAGTTTTTACTGCCAATGCCGATGGTAGTAATGCAAAGCAAATAACCAATTTTGGTCAGGCAAATTGGGCACCTTCTTTCTTCCCCGATAGCAAACGAATCATTTTTGCCAGCAATCAGGAATACAAGCGTGGTTTCCCTTTCAATTTGTATTCTATCAATGGCGATGGGACAAATTTGCAAAAAATAACTCACGAAAAAATATTTGATGCATTTCCAATGTTTTCACCCGATGGTAAGAAAATTCTATTCTCCAGCAACCGAAATAATGGCGGTACACACGACACCAATGTTTTTATTGCAGATTGGGTAGAATAATTTTGAAAGGCCAGTATATTGTAACTTTAGCGCTTTAATAAAACTAAAACCACGTTTATGGAAAAGGGTATGTTGGATCTGCACAGCGTTCTTCGTTGGATAATTATTGTTCTACTTTTTGTTACCATCTATCAGGCATTTTCTAAAAACAAAAGTTTAAAAAAATCGAGCCTTTGGTTGATGATTTGTGCACATACTATGTTGGGCATCGGATTATACCAATTACTATTAGGCCGTTTTGGAATGATTAATAAAGGATTACCAGCAGGTACAAGTTTGATGAAAGATTCTTTTTATCGCTTTTATTGGGTAGAGCATCCATTGCTGATGATTGTTGCTATTGTTTTAATTACAATGGCAAGAGGAAAAGCTAAAGCATTTAATTATAAAGCTGCGGGCTGGTTATTAGTAACATCACTCATCTTTATTTTAGTTGCAGTTCCATGGCCATTCAGAGGCTCAGGCATAGGCAGACATTTATTGCCGGGTATGTAGCATCTATTCTTTTCGGCAAGCAAAAATCAAATATTAAAGCAAGTGCCTTCTAATGCCAATCGGGTATTGGGGAACACTTCTTTGGCTTCTAATTCAAATTCTTCCAGGGTATCGTATTTACTACTGAAGTGACCGATGAGTAATTTTTTTACTTTGGCTTTTTTTGCTATTAATGCCGCTTGCTTCGTTGTAGAGTGAAATCGGCTTTCTGCTCGATCTTTTAAATTGTCCAAATAAGTAGTTTCATGATATATCATATCTGCATTTGCTATGTGCGGTATGATAGATTCATCATATTTAGTATCCGCACAAAAAGCATACTTTCTGCAATGTGGCCCTTCTTCTGTGAGCCATTCATTTTTCACAATGCTCCCGTCTTTCTTTGTATAATCTTCTCCAAGTCTTAACCGTTCATAAAAAGATTGTGGAATTTCGAACTCAATTGCTTTTTCAGGAATTAATTTACGAGGCATTTTTTTTTCCTCAAATACAAATCCATAACATTCAATACGATGATTGGTTGGGAAGCATTTGATCGTAATTTTTTCATTATCCACCAATGTAGCAGCGCCGGTGATGGTGTGCAAGTATAAATTAAAGGGCAAAGTGGTTTCAGCAACTTTTAATTGCAATTCAATAATCTCTTTCAACCCTGCGGGGCCAAATACATGCAGCTCTTGTTGATGACTGAGCAGACCAAAGCTGTTAATCAACCCAATCAGACCAAAATAATGGTCTCCGTGCAAATGTGAAATAAAGATGTGAGATATTTTGCTACGCCTAATCTTGTAATTTATCATTTGGATTTGTGTGCCTTCGCCACAGTCCACCAAATAATTAACTCCATTAAAAGTAACCACCTGAGCAGTAGGGTGCCTGCCAAATGCCGGCACTGCTGAGTTATTTCCTAAAATGGTTACTGCAAACATTAATGTATTGTTGGTTTTGAATAATACTTCTAAAGACTCAAAATAATATCAATTAGCTGCATCATCATCTCCAAACATTTCCCTTTCCATTTCTTCCATCTGAACGATGTCCCATGCTTCACTTTCGGTCGGTGTTACATTCATCATCTCCAGCAATTCGTTTTTATCCAAAAAGTCTAAGACAGAATTTTGAAGATTACAGATTACAAATGATGCCCCATTTTCATAAAATTGCTGTTGAATGGTCACCAATTTCTCTGCAGCAACTATATCCATTTCCGATACCTCTGTCATTATCAGCACTACATTTTTAACAGATTTTTCCAGAAAAACAATTAAGGTATCAGACAATTCTTCAGTCATAGCGGCAGTTAGTACAGTTTCTGACAGTGTAACGCTATTAAATTTTTCTTTGGTATCAATTTTGACTTTCATAGATTGAGTTTATGTCGTTTAGTAACAAGCGAAATTAAGAAAACAAAATTGGGTGATTTTCTCTGATTAAATTTATCAACACTTCGTTTATAATTATTCGGCAAGGCAAAACAAATTTATTTAGTAATATTGTAGCACAACTAATTATCTCATTATGGATAATAATTTTTCAGCACAGGTAAAAGAAATCATTTCGTATAGCAGAGAAGAGGCTTTGAAATTGGGAAATGATTTTATCGGAACAGAGCATTTATTGCTTGGACTTATTCGTGAAGGTGAAAATACAGCTATTCGGATTCTGAAAAGTTTCAATGTAGATTTATACGAGCTCAGAAAAGAAGTAGAATTAGCTGTAAAAGATAAATCCGGAAAGAATATTGCCAATATCAACAGTCTGCCGCTTACCAAGCCCGCAGAGAAAGTAATCCGAGTAACTGTTTTAGAAGCAAAAGCGCTTAAAAGCCCCACGGTAGAAACAGAGCATCTCATGCTTTCTATATTAAAGAATAAAGAAAACGTAGCCACCCAGATTTTAAATCAATTTGATGTGGATTATGATTTGTTCCGCCAGGAATTAGGCATTGTAAAATCAAACGACATTCGTTCCGAATACAATGAAGAAGGCGAAGAAGAGTTTGATGAAGAAAAAAAATATTCGCAGCCCAAAGGGGGAAGCAAGCAAGCAGGTGGCGTAAAAAGCAAAACACCTGTATTGGATAATTTCGGTAGAGATATTACCAAACTTGCCGAAATGGGCACCTTAGACCCAATCGTAGGAAGAGAATCTGAGATTGAAAGAGTTTCGCAAATACTTTCACGTCGTAAAAAGAATAATCCGATTCTGATTGGCGAACCCGGAGTGGGTAAAACAGCAATTGTGGAAGGGCTTGCATTGAGAATCGTACAAAGAAAGGTTTCCCGTGTACTTTTTGATAAAAGAGTCATCTCTTTGGATCTTGCTGCATTGGTAGCCGGCACAAAATATCGTGGCCAGTTTGAAGAACGGATGAAAGCCATCATGAATGAGTTGGAAAAAAATCGTGACGTTATTTTATTCATAGACGAATTACATACCATTGTAGGTGCTGGCGGCGCCAGCGGCTCATTAGATGCCAGCAACATTTTCAAACCGGCATTAGCCAGAGGCGAGCTTCAATGCATTGGTGCATCAACATTGGATGAATATAGGATGCACATAGAAAAAGATGGCGCATTAGATCGCCGTTTTCAAAAAGTAATTATTGATCCACCAAGTGTAGATGACACTATTCAGATTTTAAATAACATTAAATCCAAATACGAAGATTATCACAATGTGAATTATGACAACGAAGCAATAGACGCTTGCGTAAAGTTGAGCGATCGTTACATCACCGACCGCCTGCTACCCGATAAGGCTATAGATGTGATGGATGAAGTAGGTGCCAGAGTGCATCTTAAAAACATCAATGTTCCACAAAATATCATCGACTTAGAAAGCAAGATTGAAGATGTAAAGAACGAGAAGAACAAAGTGGTAAAGAGTCAAAAATTTGAAGAAGCCGCTTCACTTCGTGATACAGAAAAAAGATTGCAGGAAGATTTGGAACATGCCAAGAGCCAGTGGGAAGAAGAGAGCAAACACAAACGCTACCCTATTGGAGAAGAAGATATTGCCGAAGTGGTAAGTATGATGACGGGCATACCGGTAAAAAGAATGGTGCAGGCAGAAACTGAAAAGCTACGCAAGATGGCGGATGATATGAGAGGTATGGTAATAGGACAGGACGAAGCAATTTTAAAAGTAGTAAAAGCAATACAACGGAATAGGGTTGGATTAAAAGACCCTAAGAAACCGGTTGGCTCATTTATATTTCTTGGCCCTACGGGTGTGGGTAAAACGGAGTTGGCCAGAGCACTCTCCCGCCAAATGTTTGACAGTGAAGAATCGCTGATACGCATTGACATGAGTGAGTACATGGAAAAATTCACAGTGAGCCGCTTAATCGGTGCTCCTCCCGGATATGTTGGCTACGAAGAAGGCGGACAACTGACCGAAAGAGTACGTCGCAAACCGTATAGTGTTATTTTATTGGATGAAATTGAAAAAGCACATCCGGATATCTATAATATTTTATTGCAAGTATTAGATGATGGACAATTGACAGATGGATTGGGCAGAAAAGTAGATTTTAAAAACACCCTCATCATCATGACATCAAATATCGGTGTACGTCAATTAAAAGATTTTGGAAGTGGTGTGGGCTTTACCACGACTGCCCGATTGGAAAATGAAGATGAAGCAAACAAAGCAGTTATTGAGAAGGCTTTGAAAAAAACATTTTCTCCTGAGTTTTTAAATAGAATTGATGATGTAGTAATATTCAATAGTCTTACCAAAGAAAACATCTTTAGCATTATTGACATTTTGATGAAAGGTGTAATGAAAAGACTTACTACTCTTGGTTTTGGGTTAGAACTTTCAGAATCTGCCAAATCATTTCTTGCCGATAAGGGCTATGATCAGCAGTTTGGCGCACGACCTTTACACAGAGCTATTCAAAAATACTTAGAAGACCCACTTGCTGAAGAGATTTTGAATATGAATGTAAAAGCCGGTGATGTTTTAGTAGCAGATGCCGATACAGAACACGGAAAACTTACTTTTAGCTTTAAGCCAAAAGCAGAAGAAAAGACTCAGGCATAAAAATTTATTTTGATAAATTTCAAAAAGGAGTGCTGACTATCGGTACTCCTTTTATTTTTGCATTGGCAATGGCAAAGAAAATAATTATAACGATTGACGGCTGGAGTAGTTGCGGGAAAAGCACCCTGGCAAAGCAACTGGCAAAGAAATTAAACTATATATATGTAGATAGTGGTGCTATGTACAGAGCTATCACTCTTTATTTTTTAAGGAATAATATTGACTTGGAAGAAAATGAGGAAATAAAACAAGCTTTAAAGCAAATTAGCCTGGAGTTTCATTCCAACCCTAACACGCAATCAAGTGAAATATATCTCAATGGTGAAAATGTTGAATACTTGATCCGTGATTTATTGATTGCCGAAAAAGTGAGTGATGTAGCAGCGATCAAAGAGGTAAGAGAATTTGCCGTAGCACAACAACAAAAAATGGGTGACAAAAAAGGTATCGTGATGGATGGAAGAGATATTGGTACCACGGTATTTCCTGATGCTGAGTTAAAAATATTTATGACTGCCGATACAGCAGTTCGGGTGGAGCGCCGTTTTAAAGAACTCTATGCCAAAAACCCGAATATTACTATTGAAGAAGTAAAAGATAATCTTGAAATGAGAGATTATATAGACTCCAACCGCGAAATTAGCCCACTTAGAAAAGCAGAAGATGCATATATATTAGATAATACCCATTTAACAGAGAATCAACAGTTTGAAAAGGCGATGGGATGGATACTTAGTAAAATTTCTTAGAAATATTTTGCAAAACACTTGCAAGTTTACGAAGTAGGTATTACATTTGTCTTTGTATAGCACCAATCCTCTTTCCAACACTCCTTAGACAAAGCCGCACAGAAATCCGAAAACAGGAATTAACTGATTTAATTTTTTTGAATATCATTCATTTGGTATTTCAACTGTGTGAGCGTTTGTAATTCCCTCTTTTGAATGACTTTCATCCGATTACTCTTGTAGTAAACGGTTAATTATTTTGGAGTATTTAGCTCAATTATAGAAACAAAAAATGTCTTTTTAAACAAAAAACCTTGAAGTCATGAAAAAATTTACAAGAATTCTAAAATTTGCCTTCGTTCTTGCATTGACATTGAATATGTCGGTAGAATTGATGGCGCAATCTGGAAGTGCAGCACCCTCAACTTGGATAGGCCCTTCCTCAACTACAGTGGCACTTAAAGGAACCTCAGCCTCCAATCGCCGTTATACTGCTGCTACTTGGTCTGTAAATAACCTTACACCACTTAATGCTATTACTGTTGGTGCTACGACTCTTAGCTCAGGTAGCAATAACAATACAGCAGATGCCGTAGCTACCATTCCGGCAAATACACCTGCAGGCACATACACTTTTACACTAACGTACACGTACACTAATAACACCAGTGGTACAAATACTACAAATGGGACCTTAACAACTACGGTTAAAATTAATGTACCTACTGTTACGATTAATCCACCTGCATTGTCAGTATCTACTATTTTGGTTGGTAGTACACTCAATCTTACAGCTACTAGAAATGATAATACTAATTGGACAGGAAGTGGCACTAATTTTAATTATGCTTGGTCTAATACAGGCCCTGCGACATTAAGCTTTTCTAATAATAATCAGACAATAACAGGAACAAGTGTTTCTACTACAGCAAGTGGCTTTGCTACTGCCGGTGATTACTTTATCACTTGTACCGTTACACGTCAAGGTTCAGGCGGCCAAACAATCTCTGCAACCACTAAAAAAGTAACCGTTCTTGCAGCAGCGCCAACTGTACCAAGTATTTGGGCTACATCATCAAATGGTACTAAGGTATCAAGCTTTGTTGTAGCAAATGGTACTTATTTTTCCGGTCCTACAAATTTGTTCACACCTACATTCACCGGTACAGGTGGTGGTAGCTCTACAGCTGCATTGGGTTTAAGCGATCAGCAAGGTCAAGGCGCTAACGGCACATTCTATTACCTGCCTAACAATTGGAATACCAATGCAGGTGTAGTAACAATTTATGGACGTGATAAAACCGGTACAATTGCTCAGGTAGGAACTATGGACGTGAATGGAAGCAGCAACAATACAAATCTCACCTTTGTACGTCTTGGCATGGGACCTGATGGATCGGGATGGATATTAGCAGGTGATGCAAGCAGCACAGTATATTTAGTGAAATTTGTACCAACTGGCACAAATGGCTTAGGCGCTGCTACAGTTACCGTTGAAGACGCAAGCGTAAGTTTGGTAGGCGGCAATGCTACCGATTTCTTTAATGGTGATCTTTGTGTGAGTGGTAACGGTACTATTTATGCATTGGCAAATTCTAGCGATGGTAGTGTAACAAGAATTTTTAAAGGCTCACCTAATGGCAGTAACACTACGTTTACCAAAATATTTGATTTAGTTGATGAGAATGGCAATACTTTCTCTGGAAGTGTAAATGGTGTGGCATTTGACCTGGCTGGCTCTATCTACATATCTACGGCTACAGGCTTGTATTATGTAGATGCTAATACAGTAAATACAGGTAGCGGTACTGTTGGCTGTTTCTGGGTAGCAACTGTTTCAGGATTACAAGACTTAGCGAGCAATGTATTCCCTCAGCAAACTACACTACCTGTCATAATGAGTTCCTTTACAGTGAGCAAGCAAGGCGATAATGCAATGCTAAACTGGAAAACAGCTACAGAGATCAACTCAGATCATTTTGAAATAGAAAGAAGTTATGACGGTATAAACTTCACAAAGATTGGTGTGAAATCTGCTGCCGGAAACTCTGCTTCAGATATCAGCTATCAATATACAGACGCTATCAATTATAGCTATCAAATTGTTTACTATCGTATTAAATCTGTTGATGCTGATACAAAATCCAGCTATAGCAAAATAATTCCATTAAGATTAAATGGAGGTTCAATAAAAGACTTTACAGTATTCCCTAATCCATTTACTTCAGATATTAAATTGCAAGTAAATAGTTTATCTGAAACAACAGGTGTGTTAAGAATTACTAATACTTTAGGTCAGGTAGTATATAATTCAAATGTTAGCCTACAAAAAGGTGAAAACATATTGGTAGTGAACGAGGGATTGGACAAACTAAATAGTGGACTTATGATTCTAGAGTTAATCACTCCGGATAGTAAAGTATCACAAAAGATCATGAAACGCTAATACTCAAGGTTTAAATTAGCACAGGGGGGTGACATATTAATGTCTGCCCCCTTTTTTTATGTTCACCTTTTGGTCTAATCAAAAAGCTTAATGCCTATTGAAAATTCAGTTTGCTCATATTGAGCAACACAGCTTTGACAGATTTACTTATTCAATAAAATATAAAAACACAATATCAAAATATTGTACTCACTATAAATCTTGATAATCTAACTACTTATCTCAGTAGAAGCATCACCAACAGTAAAAATATTAACCTATTGTTACACCATTAGCTAATCATAATTAGTATGCATAAAAAAAGGAGCAATGCTCCTTAAATATTTTATACTAACTAATTCAAATTTATTCGTGTCCTTTCTTCTTCACATCTACTAATTCCATTTCAAAAATAAGTGTAGAGCCACCGGGAATCGGGCCATTATCATATACTCCGTAACCAAGTGTGTACGGAACAAAGAGTTTGAATTTAGAACCTACATTCATTAATTGCAGTCCTTCTGTCCAACCGGGAATAACGGAAGTAAGTGCCATTTTTAATGGCGTACCACGATTAGCAGATGCATCAAATTCAGTTCCATTGATCAATGTGCCACGATAGTTTACTACAAATGTATCCTGAGTAGTAGGTTTAATACCGGTTCCTTCAGTAAGAATTTCATATTGCAAACCGCTTGCAGTAGTTTTTACTTCTTTTCTTTTTGCATTGTCAGATAAAAATACTTTTCCTGAATCTATTCTTGCTTTCGCTTTTTCTTCTTGCAGTCTTCCCATGTAATTATTCAACAAAGCATTTGCTGCGAGATCATCTATTAAAGTTTGCTTTTTAGACATGATATCAGTTGCCGCTTTTGAAAATGCTACTTCATTGATTTTAATATCACCAAACCCTTGTTGAATTAAATTAAAAGCTGACATCTCACCCAAAACATAACTTAATGAGTCATTATGCGTTTTTAAAATTGATACAGGTTTAAGAACCGGTTTTGCAGCCGGTTTAGTTGTTGGCTTTGGCACAACTTTAGTTTTCTGTGCATTAATGGTAAAGCCGCTTCCGACAAAAATTAAAAGGATAAATGTTTTTTTCATTTTTTATTAAAATTAAGCCCCAAATTTAAGGGTGAATTGTTTACAATAAACATTGATTATTTTCTTACCATTTTTATGGCAGCCAAAAGCTAAGGAGTTGCTTATCTCCAATTATTTCTAAATCTATCCCAAGTGGTAAGCCCTATTTTAAATTGAACCGGATTGTTGAATTTATTCGCCACCGAACCCACAACATAAGCACCCAACTTAATACGAGCCAATGGATTGAATGGCCATTTAAAAACTCTTTCCAAGCCTGCGAAGAACTCCATGTACCTCAAGTTGCGTTCCGGAGCCAATAAGAATCCGCCTCCGGCGATCTCTTGAACTTTCAGTTTTTTCATAAAGGGGATTTTGTTAATCAGAAATCCATTAAACTCATGAACAAGATTCCCTTGATAGTAGCGCTTAAACACAGGGAATGTAGAATCTAATGCTTGAAATGCTTTTTGCGGATTTTGAAAGAGTAATGGATCTCCACGTCGCATAAATTTATAATCAATCACTCTCAAATCTTTTGTATTTAAAAAATCTCCTGATTTAATAATGTATGAAGTGTTTCCTGCTACTCCGAATTTGATGTTTTGCTCAAGGCCAAATTCTAAATAATCAAAGTTGATTGCACTGTTGAAAATTTTTGGTAACCCTTTTCTCCAAATAGTATAAAAAGTTGGCCATTTGGAGCCCAAGAATATTTTCTCTCGTGCATCACGAATATATTTCAGTTTAGGAGTGAGATAAAGTTTCACTTCATTATAAGTAGCATTATAAGGATCAAAATCAATCGCCGGTTCATTTTTGATTCCGAAAACGCTATTGGTATTGGTGCCCACTTTATAATGAGCTACCGACCTTCGCAAGGCCACTTGCACAGTATTCATCAAATGCACCCCATTTATAATTTGCAGCTCGTGTTCAACTTCTATTTGATTATTCAAATAAATATTACTGCGCTTCAACACATTTACCCAGGAATCACCTGAATAAATAAATTCAAAATTTCTACCGGCGCTTATTTTAAATTTACCTCGATTAAAAGGATTATACATTCTGCTTACACTCACCATTCCATTCACGTCTTTATTTCTAAAGCCATAACTCAAATCAGCTTCTACCGAAAGTGTTTTTTTATCTGTAAATGTTTTTCTGTAAGCGCCGGCCAAATGAAGTCTTGCTCCACCAAATGAAATGGGCATTATCAATGAAGTAAGCGGAGGTAAAATCCACATACGTTCTTTCCTGTGATCATTAAATATCTGTCCGAAGATGAGCATCTTTTTCCAAGTGATTTTATTCAAGACTCTATCCATAGAATCAAGATAGGCCTCACTATGTTGATAGGCATAAATGCTATCTTGATATTTTACATATAGAGATTGTTGCACAGATAATGGCACAGTTCTTACCGATTGCCAAAATGAAGAATCCTTTTCATAAGCTTGTACTGTAGTAGTGCTCACTTCATTGCCAAAATATCCTTTTTTAAAATCTTTCTTTAATTCATAATTTGTATAATCCACAGTTGTTTCGCCATAGAGCCTCCCATTTTTTGACTTGGTGTAATACAAAAATTGCTGTCGGCTAATCATTCTAGCGCTATCCCCTACTTTTTGATAATCCTGTTTTACTTCCATATAATCATATCCCGGCATGTGTGCTGCAGGCAAACGATAATTGGCACTGATTACATTCCATGTGCTATCTTGAATTTTTATTTCACCTTCGATCACTGCATTACTGAGCTGCTTTGGTCGAATAGAGATAGTATAAACTTTTGGTGCAATGGTTCGGTCTATTTTTAAAGTCTTAAACTTATAGGCCAGCAGGCCTGCATTACTCAATGGTGAAATGAAAGGAATTTTAGAAACGGGTGGCGTGTTAATTAAATTTCCATACAAATAAAAATCACCATCCGTTACAGTAAGATAAAATAATCCTTCGGTGTTTCCTCTTTTACTTACGCCAATTCTCTCTTCTTTAATTTGACCATTTTCGTTTTTATCTACATGTACTGCAATCTCAGACAGTGCCATTCCGGAATAGTCCGGTGTTATCAAAGCAGTATCTGACAATTTCTTTTTATTGATCCCTGAATCCAACTGAAATGCTTTTATATATGCATTATAAGAATAAGAACCGATTGCATCCAGAATACTATTCTTTATCCGAACCACATTTCTTATCAACTCCTCTGCCCTATCTCTGCTTTTTGCCTTTACAATTACTTCACCTAAAGTAGCAGCTTCATTTTCTTCCATGATCACCGTTTCGGTTACATCATTATTATTAATGTAAACAGTACGTACCAAAGGCTTGTAACCCGTCATGCTCACCACCAAAGTATATTTACCTCGCTCCAAATAAAATTCAAAGCTGCCATCATCTTTACTCAACAAGCCTCGTTGCAATTCTTTGATCTCTACACTCGCCAAAGCAAGATGTTCTTTCTTGTCGTCCAGCACAGTGCCTGAAAGTTTATACAACTGGGCATTTGCAATAGAAGATAGTAGAATAAAAAAAGTAAAAAAGAGTATGCGATAGTTCATTGGTTAATGATCAAATTTTTCAAAGCAAAAATTAAAATTACATTTGGAATAACAGCAGCAGCTATGCAATCTTTTGAATTTATTAACATCCATAATTAGAAAAATTCATATTCCTGAGTTATTAATCTTAACAATCAGATAAAGCAAATATGCTATGCATTCATACGACAGCAATTGTAATGTTCACGTTGCACGAACGAAATAGTTTTATAAAGTAATAACATTTTGAAGTTTTAGAAATGCAGCTATAATCAAGATCATTTAGGATTTATCTATACTATCTCAATCCTTTTCACATCCACTATTTCCACATAATGTGAATAATTAAATTGCCAATAATTCAAATTTCATAGCTAATATTGAGATGTGAGGGTGAAGCTTTCCAAAATAGTGGAAAGACAAACAATAATCCGGTATCACCCTATGCCGGCATTTTGAAACTCAAACTAATTGAATTTGACAGACGCAATTATTAACCTCGAAACAGTAAACCCTATTGAATTTTTCGGAGTAAATAACGGTAAACTCGATCTTCTAAAAAAGAAATTTCCTTTATTAAAAATTTTATCTCGTGGCACTCAAATTAAACTGAGTGGTGCTCCTGAGCACATTGAACCTGCCCGAGAAAAAATTGAACTCATCGTTAATTATCTGGAGCGAAACGGCCACATGAGTGAAAACTATTTTGAACAAGTTCTTGGAGGAGATGATGCTGAAATCGTTGATCATTTTACCGAAAGAAATCCAAGTGATGTTTTAGTATTTGGGCCAAATGGAAAATCGGTAAGAGCAAGAACAGCCAATCAAAAAAAGTTGGCAGTAGAAGCCGATAAAAATGATATTGTTTTTGCCATTGGTCCTGCAGGTACCGGCAAAACCTACACGGCTGTTGCGCTGGCAGTAAGAGCATTAAAGAATAAACAAGTCAAAAAAATCATTCTCACACGCCCTGCTGTAGAAGCGGGAGAAAGTCTTGGCTTCTTACCCGGCGATTTAAAAGAAAAAATTGATCCATATCTACGCCCGCTATATGATGCTCTCGATGATATGATACCTGCCGATAAACTCGGCTATTATATGACCACACGCACGATTGAGATAGCACCGCTTGCCTATATGCGTGGTCGTACATTAGACAACGCCTTTATAATTCTGGATGAAGCACAAAACTCTACGGAGCTACAATTAAAAATGTTCTTAACCAGAATTGGGGCCAATGCGAAAGCAATCATCACCGGCGATATGACTCAGGTGGACTTACCACGCAATCAAAGGAGTGGTTTGGCTACTGCAGTGCGTATTTTAAAAAATATTGACGGCATTGCTCATATCGAACTCGATGAAGAAGACGTGGTGCGTCACCGACTTGTAAAACATATATTAAGAGCTTATACCAAAGAACACGAACGGGAAAATCCCGAAAAGAAACAACCATAGAAATTCTTTTGCCATAATAAACAGCAACAATTTCTTAACTTGCAGGAATGAAAAGTAATCAAACACTCTTTTTATTCCTGCTTTTATTTTTAGCAGCCTGTGGTAGCAAAAAACAAAATGAGTCGCAAGATGATGATGTGAATACGGCTTCGAGCTTTATTCGTGCTGCATTAGATGGTAAGTTCAAAGAAGCACAAAATTATATGCTCCCTGATTCCATCAATAAAAACTACTTAGATATTGCAGAGCGCAATTATCAAAAAGCAGATTTAGACACCAAAACAAATTATCGTAATTCATCAATCAATATTCATAATGTAACGCCAATTAATGACACTACTACTGTCATAATCTATTCCAACTCATTTAAAAATGATCACGATACGCTTAAACTATTAAAAGAAAAGGGAAAGTGGTTAGTGGATTTAAAATATTTGTTTGAACACGATTTTGATACAACCATTAAGAAAGCACCAATTTCTGATTCGCTTAAAAAATGATAAAGAATATTCTATTAGTAGGCTTAGGTGGCTCATTAGGTAGTATTGCACGTTACGCCAGTCAGTATTGGATTACATTCTATCATTCAAATCGTTTTCCATGGGCAACACTTTCTGTAAACATCGTGGGTTGCTTTTTAATTGGTTTGTTTTGGGGATTGAGTTTTAAATCAATTGAAAATAATGAAAGTTGGAAATTATTTCTAATGACCGGTTTGTGTGGCGGGTTTACTACATTCTCTGCCTTTACACTTGAGGGAATTGGCCTTATTAAAGAAAATCGTTTAACCGATTTTTTGCTTTATGTTATAGGCAGTGTACTTATCGGACTTTTAGCAACCTTGCTTGGAATGAAACTGGTTCGTTAATTTAAATAGAATTCATTGAACTCTTTACAAAAAAACAATATGAGCTCTCCTGAAATCTTAGTAGCACTGCTGATAGGCCTTGCAGCAGGAATGTTGAGTGGATTAGTAGGCGTTGGCGGAGGTATCATTATGGTGCCTGCATTAGTATTTTTTATGAATTATACCCAACATCAGGCTCAAGGCACTTCACTTGCTGTACTCAGTTTACCAGTAGTAATTTTAGCAACGATAACCTATTTTTATAAATGTCAGGCAGATGGCACACCTATCAATTTTAAAATTGTTGGCTTACTATGTTGTGGTTTTTTTATTGGTGCCTTGTTCGGCGGAAAGTTGGCTATCGTTATTGACAAAGAATTGATGAAAAAAATTTTTGCGGTCATTATATTTTACAGCGGTTTCAAAATGCTCGGCTGGGATATTGCCTTATTCAAATGGATAAAAAATTTCATTTAGTGTCGCAAGTAAAAACAATCATCTCCACACTCTTTATTTCATTATGCAGCATATTTGTCAAAGCTCAAGCATCCAACGCTATTGAGTTTTCTAACGACTTATTCTTTCGTTTTTTTAAAATAAAAATTGCCGACAACCCACTTTTAAAAACGCTGGAAGAATTTCAGAAAAACACACGTACTGTTATCGACACCTCACAATATTTAACCGATAATAGTTCCTATTTTTTTAAAGGGTACTCAACTTCATTCAACCCATTTGATATATCCACAGATACAATTGCCTATTATATTAGTGAAGCAAGACTCTTTAAACACAAAGATTCTTTAAACTATCATAGAAGACTACTTTTTCAGGTAGTACTTTATGGCGATCAGAGCAACGAGAGTTATGCGTTATTAATTAAGGAATATAAAAAATTAAAAAAGTTGTTCTCCGCTAATTTGAAAGACGTTCAGCATATCGTCAATAATAAAAATAAATATTTCATCAGCATTTTTGCTTTCCCTTTTGTAACTACTACGCAGAATAGTATTCACATTAGCGATGATAAAGATTTTCCATTTCTCAGCATCAACTTAATCGTAAGGAAAGATCCAAACACGCTTAAAACCTATTTATCGCTAAAATTTCTGACAAAATCTGAATTAGTACCGGAATAATTTCAACACAATATCTTATTATTTTTATATCATCCTTCGCACCGAAATCAACTTGGACATTATTTTTCCTGTTCCGCTATCACTTATTCCCTCAGCAGTTAATGTATCCAACCTCACTTTTCCGGAAGCATGAATAATTTTATTATCTTCTAAAATAATACCTACGTGTGTAATCTTTTCATTTTTGCCAAAGAATGCCAAATCTCCATATTTAATTTTACTAAAATCTTTAATGGCCTTCCCTTTCAAAGCTTGTTGCCAAGCATCACGAGGCAGCCAAACACCTATTTGCCGAAATATAATTTGTGCAAAGCCACTACAATCAATGCCAAGTGCTGTGCGTCCGCCCCAGAGATAAGGAACATTCAACCATGGCAATGTCAGATTATGTAATAACTTAATTGATACATTTTTCTTCGCTATAGGTGTAGTTCTCCCTTTGAAAATATATTCTTCATCTGCTAATTGCCCTTTATCATTTTTAAAATTTGGCAATAAGGATCCAGCAGGGGCATAAACAATGTTTTCTTTATAATGCAATTTCTCAAATAAATCATGCACTACATATTGAGGCTTTACAAATGCAATCTTTTTAGTAATGTTTTTAAACATAAGAAACTGCGACCAGCCTTCATACCCATCGTGCAAGCTTTGAATTTTAATCCAGTTATCTTTTTTTTGATCTAAAATTTTAACTGTTTCACCAAACAATAACTGATTGACCATTTCTGAACGATGATCTGCCTTTATTCGAATCGGAGCAGCGGCTACTGTTACCACAGCATAATCCATTTTTAATTTTTTGCCAAAATAAAAAAAATACTGTTACCATTTTATTGAATTCAGGAATGTTTGCATCTCATTACTAAATATTTCGCTATTTTCAAACCGAATGTCTGACAAGTATCAGCATATAACCGATAAAGAACTGCTGGAACAGTTTTATTCCGACCGCAATAATGAGTGGTTAGGTATTTTATTGCAACGATATACCTTGCTCTTGCTGGGTGTGTGTATGAAATATTTAAAAAATGAAGAAGAAGCAAAAGATAGTGTACAACAGGTTTTTTTAAAAGTAATTCAGGAGCTGCATAAATATAAAGTTGAGTATTTTAAATCATGGCTGTATATGATTGCAAAAAATCATTGTCTGATGCGTATAAGAGATAAACAAGGGAAAGCATTTACAGAGATAACAGAACGTCACGCTGATACTCAGCCGATAGAAGTTACCGAGTTTTCTTCCTTAATACAAAATGAAAAAGTATATGATTTAATGCAAATTGCTTTAAATGAGCTTAGCAAGGAGCAACAGCAATGTGTAACTTTGTTTTACCTGCAAAAAAAGAGCTATCAACAGATAAGTGATGATACAGGCTTTACACTATTACAAGTGAAGAGTCATATTCAAAACGGAAAAAGAAATTTAAAAATAATGATTGAAAGAAAACTAAGTGAAATGAAAAGCTAATGTCAGAAAACTTAAAAGACATATTATCCAATTTATCAAATGATATTGATCAGGAAACATTATTGCTTTATCTGAAAGGGAAATTATCTGAAGAAAAAAAGCATGAGGTTGAAAAACATCTGTTGCAAGATAATTTTGATGACGAGGCCTTAGAGGGACTTGCTGCCATAAAAGATAAGCAGCAAATTCAGTTCATGGTGGAAATGCTGAATCGTGATTTAAAGAAAAAAACTGAACAAAAGGAAAAACGCAAAGCAAAGTTGAAAATCAACCATCAGCCATGGATACTTATATCCGTTTTGATACTTATTCTTTTGATTGTGCTCTCTTATTTTGTTATTCATCGGTTGATGAATAAATAATTAATATTCAGTTTTTCCTTCCCACTCTTTCCAATCCTGAAATACTTTTTGTGCTTTTGGATGGGGGGCATGTACAAAAGAAATTTTTCGGTCATTCATAGGTGCGGCAATCTCTTTATAAATAAAATCATCATCAAACTGTATAGACGCTGCATCATCTTTTGTATTGGCATAAACAACTCGCTTTGGCCTTGCCCAATAAATAGCGCCAAGGCACATAGGGCAAGGTTCGCAACTCGTATAGACTTCGCAACCCTCTAATTGATAGGTCTTTAATTTTTTGCAAGCATCTCTGATAGCTACTACTTCAGCGTGTGCAGTAGGATCGTTACTAGATGTTACTTGATTGCATCCTTCACCCACTATTTCATCGCCCTGCACAATGACACAACCAAACGGGCCGCCTTTACCACCTTTCATTCCTTCTCGTGACAATTCAATTGCTCTTTCTAAAAACTTATTTTCTCTTTCTGTAAGCATAATAAAAAATATATGTAGTGAAGTTACATTATTTGCTCTAATAATTAAAGTGCCGCCCAAACGGATTGAGCAAAACCTTCTAAAGATGGATCTCTTGCACCCATCAATAACAGAACGCAATCAGCCGTAAAATGAGCACGAGCAGTTTCTAAAAACGCTTCTCTGTGTTCTACAAAAAAAGCATTTTTACCTGCTATTTTTAAATCCTCAACCAAATCATTTGATGAAATATCTTTTACGGCTGTGCCTCCTGCATAAAATATTTCACTCATCCATATTTCATCATTGGGGCGTAGTGCGTGAGCAATTTCTTTTACAAAATCATCTCTCAAAAAACGGGTAGGTTTATACCCATGCGGCTGAAACCAGGCTATTACTTTTGAAGCAACAGGCTTACATGCTTCAATCGCTGCTGCACATTTCACCGGATTGTGTGCATAATCATCAATGAGGATGACACCATTCTTTTTTCCAAACACCTGATGACGGCGATAAATTCCTTCATAATTTTTTAATGCTGCTGAGCAAGTCTGTAAATCTACGCCAATGCTATTTGCTACTGCTGTAGCAGCCAATGCATTTTCCATATTATGGCGACCTAATACGTTCATTGAAAAAAGTTCATCATTCACCGTAAACTGAATCGTAAATCCATTTTGTGAAAAATTTTTGGATACATAACCTGCATCTGTATTTTCAATTGTAGTGAAATCATATTGTTTGTTCTGCGAAAATTGTTTTGCTAAAATATGACCTTCATTCACCACAAACCGCTTGCTGTTATCTTTAAAAATTCCAAAAATGCGCATCAATTCGTCAATCTCCTGATGATCTTTATCAATATTCATGAGCAACCCAATTTCTGGTTTGTATTGAACAATAGAGCCGTCACTTTCATCGGCTTCTATCACCAACCAATCACCTGTTCCAACTTTTGCATTTCCAATTTTGCCTGTTTTGATAATGCTGATTAACCCTGCACCACTGATAATGCTTGGCTGTAATCCTGCATATTCCAAAATGTCAAACAACATAGCACTGGTCGTGCTTTTACCACTCGTACCACCTACTGCAATTGTTTTTTTACTTGCTGCAATCAGTGCCAGCAATTCAGATCTTCTTAAAACCGGAATACCCATTTGTTTCGCTTTTTGCATTTCGGGTACTGAATCCTCCACTGCTGTAGAAGCTACGATTAAATCAGTTCCATTGGTAATGCCTTCACCATTTTGCATAAAGCAATGAATACCTTCTGCTTTCAATTTTTCAGCAACATCATTAAAAACATCCGGTTGAAAAAAACGATCACTGCCGGAAACATTTTTTCCAATGCCCTGAAGGTATTGTGCCAATGCGCTCATTCCACTACCTGCGATACCAATGAAAAAAGGGTTTTTAAAATCGTTTAAAGAATTTATCATAATGCAAAGAAAAGGAAATAACTGTGCTCTAATTAAAACAAATCGCCTTATGAAACATTTGTCAAAACATTTTCCAATTGCATTTAGCAATAACTTTGTGCTATGTTAACAATTTCATTTCGCGGCAAAGATATGCCTGCATCACCTATCAGGAAATTAGTGCCTTATGCTGAAGCAGCAAAAAAGAAAGGAATTAAAGTTTATCACCTCAATATTGGTCAGCCGGATATAGAAACGCCGCCTGCTATATTGGATGCGGTACGCAATGCAGATATAAAAGTGCTGGAATATAGCCACAGCGCAGGCAATGAAAGTTATCGTAAAAAATTAGTACAGTATTACAAAAGTGTTGGAATAGATGTAACACCGGAACAAATCATCATCACTACGGGTGGCAGCGAAGCCATTATGTTTGGTTTTTTCACTTGCCTTAATCCGGGAGATGAAGTAATTATTCCTGAACCTTTTTATGCAAACTACAATGGCTTTGCCTGTGCTGCAGGCGTAAGTGTAGTTCCGATAACATCACATATAGAAAACGGCTTTGCACTTCCACCGATTGCAGATTTTGAAAAAGTAATTACCAATAAAACGAAAGCAATCATTATATGCAGTCCTAATAATCCAACAGGTTATTTATACAGTCGTGCAGAAATGGAAGCATTGAAAGAAATTTGCTTAAAGCACAATCTTTATCTATTTAGTGATGAAGCATATCGTGAATTTTGCTATGATGGCGAATATGTGAGTGCAATGCATCTTCAAGGCTTGGATCAAAACACTGTATTGATGGATACAATCAGTAAACGATATAGCGCTTGCGGTGCAAGGCTTGGTGCGTTTGTAACAAAAAATAAAGAAGTATATGATGCTGCAATGAAGTTTGCACAAGCAAGGCTAAGCCCTCCGGGCTTAGCACAGATTATGGGCGAAGCCGCCGTTGACCTTCCTGCCAGTTATTTTGATGCACCGAAATCTGAATATCTAAGCCGACGTGATGTATTAGTTAGTCGCTTAAATGCAATGCTGGGTGTATTTTGTCCCAATCCCGGAGGAGCATTTTATGCAATAGCAAAACTGCCTATTGATGATGCAGATAAGTTTTGCCAATGGCTGCTGGAAGACTTCTCTTATCAAAATCAAACAGTGATGTTGGCACCTGCTACCGGATTTTATGGCACACCCGGATTAGGCAAAAGTGAAGTTAGACTTGCTTATGTACTCAATGTAACTGCCATCAATGCAGCGATGGATTGTTTGGAAAAAGCATTGGAGCAATATCCTGGAAGAGTTAAATAATCAATAGACAAAGTTTCTCCTCCTTATCCCCTGTTATGTAAATCCATAACTTTTGACTTTATTTTAATGGTAATGATGACTGCTGCGACAAATGGAAAAGTCAATATAGGGATACCCATATTTTTTAATATTAGGTAAAAACAAAATGATAACAATATTGATATCAATATCCAAAATGCGTCAACTATCTTTTTACCAGCCAATACAATGGCGCATAAAACGGCATTATAACTATACAGCCCACTCCAAACTTCATCAAGATGTGTAGTGAAACATAGTGCAATCATTCCACATACAAAAGCACCGACGAGGCCATAAAGAGTCGCAATACGATTATTAATGAATACGCCAATAAAAAACAATAACCCTGATAAAATACTACTTTGGAATATTACCTGACCATATCCTTTTATTGGAAAGAAAAACTTATCGGAATCTGAAATAATATCGGGAGGCAATACTACCAATAATGATGTATCAAAATATTGAACACCCAATAAAAATACCCAAGTCACTAAAACAAAAGGTAGTGTAAATACCGAAAGCTTCCATTTGATAAAGCAGTGCTGCAGCAATGTAGCAATAACCGAAGCCAATACAACTATAATCCATGTAATCCATAATGGTTTTAGAAAAAGTAACATTGCTGCTCCTACTAAAGCGGCATTAAAACCATAGGCGCCCTTTTCTAATTGTTTTTTATTGAAATTAAAAAAGTATGCAGTATAACTACCAACAAGAGTAGCCAATGAAACAGCCAAGCCCATATTGAGAGAACCCAAAAAAACACCGGCTATCAATAATATTCCTGTAAAAATATTTTCTTGTAGCATTATTTGACTAACTCCTTTTAAATAATGTTTTAAAAAGGGATAGCCGTTTTTAATAGAAAACAACGGACTAGTTGATTGCATAAATGATTACAAAAATAAAAAACGGCGGACTAAAATTGTCCGCCGTTATCTAAAGTTAATATAATGCGCAATTAACGTTGATCAATTACCAATCCAATTTTGTTGTAATTCGGATTCGGCTTAATTGTACCGGTAGAATCTAATTGAATACCGATAAATCTTGACTGACCTGCAATTGCTCCATTATTTTTAATGGCTACATCAATATAACCAAAAGAACTGTTTGCAGGTATATTACATACACCACTTAAAGCAGTGTAATCTGTTCCGGCAACTGCATTGGCTACAGTAAGCGTTGCTGCTGATGCTGTAGGTGTTTGTCCGGTAGCAGTAGCGGGAAAAGCAATACTTGTTAATGGAGAAACCGCCATTACTTTATAGCCTACTGTTTGAGCAGTACCGCTCTGAGGGCCAACCAGATTCACTCTTATTCTTACGGTGCCATTCCAGCGACGTAAGGTAGAGTCAGTTGTTCTTAAAGGAATTGCATCAACAGGGACACGTGTCAATACAGGGTATCCTGCAATTGCATTAGCAGAGTTCAACGGTGTAGCATCTATTTCTACTACCGTAGTTCCTGTAAATGTTTTATCAAGTTGTTTGATGCAAGACGACAGAAAAAGCATTCCTGCGGCACTTGCAATGATATATAGTTTTTTCATCTTCATCTTTTCTGATTTTGCGTTTTGTAAATTAATAACCAAAGTTTTGAACCATATTAGGATTACCATCCACTTCACTTTGTGGAATTCTTGGTAAAACTCTGTAGTCAGTTGCAGGAAGGTTTACAGCAGGATTTGTTTTTACGATTGCTAAACCATTTCTCTTTAAATCATAAAAACGCTGACCTTCAAATGCAAATTCCAACATACGCTGCTTCAGAATTTCATCCAACAGTGCTTGACCACTTAGCGGAACTCCAGGTACTGTGAATCCAACATAACGTGCCAATCTGATGAGGTTCAAATCAGCCCATGCTCCAGGCTCATCTCCCGCTCTGTATCTTGCTTCTGCACGATTCAAATACAGTTCTGCCCAACGAAGTACAACTGTGTTGTCCCAATTAGGTCCACCACTTTTACCCATCCATTTAGTACATTCTACATAATGACCACCGGCATTAACACCCCATTCAAAAAGTTTGTTACGGATGTCACTGCTATAAGTCAGTGCAGGAGGTGGAGGTGATTGTGCAAGACCTACAGGGAATCCTGAAATCCCCAATTGAGTAAGGAGGAAACCATTCGGCACTAAGTCACCCTGACCTTGTCTTGTACTTGCCCAAGCACCTGGAGCAGATAATGTAGTATGTGTTGCAGCAAGAGATGTATTCACACCAAGGTTTTCACCAAGTGTAGCAAACCAAACCTGGAAAATTCCTTCCGGATGATCGGCAGCTCTCCAGCCACTTACATAGTTTGCTGTATTAGTCAAAGAACCAATTCCTCCTGATAAAGTAATTGCCGCAGTTGCCATTGAGTCGGATCTTGTCCAGTTTCCTTCATACAATGCAATTCTTGAACCCAATGCTAATGCAGCGTGTTTGCTTGCATAGTTTCTGCCTCTATTTGAGTTAGAGAGTAGATTGATTGAAGCATAAAGATCTGACCATATTTGTGCATAAGAAGCAGCTAATGTAGCTCTGGAAGGAAAATATCCAGCAGCAGCAGCAGCAGTTTTAAATCCTTGAAGATTGATAACAATACCACCTTTATCTTGGCTTGGCACAGTATAAGTTGGGATGTAAGCATAATTTCTTACTAAGTCAAAATTATAAAAAGCCCGTAAGAATTTTAATTCGCCTTCCCATCTTGCTTTATCTGCAGCTGTAGCATCTCCGATTGCAGGATATGCATCTAATGTTAGATTGATTTCATTGATAGCATCATAAGATCCTGCCCAGATACCAACGTTAGCGCCGGATGTATTTTTATTTTCGCTCAACAATCTTGATGAACGACCATTTGCAAATGCAATATCAGCCATTGCATCTGTAACGGAAAATAGGTCTCGACCATAATGCGTTTCTCTTTTCAAAATAGAATACACTGAGTTGATAGCATATTCAATACCACTCTTGGTAGTAAGTGCCACATTTGCATCAAGCGAGTTTCTGGAAGGAATATCCAGTTGCTTTTTGCAGGATGTGCCCAACGAGACAACGCCCGCCGTTAATAGTAATAATTTTATATTTATTCGTTTCATAATTACTTCAGTTTATTAATGATGAATTAAAAGCGGACTTGTAATCCAAATGTGATATTCTTAGACTGTGGAATGATACCATAGTTATCACCTGTAAATTCAGGATCATAGCTTGGCCATTTTGAATATGTCCATAAGTTCATACCCTGTACATACACTTTTATTCCATCTAATTTGTACTTCTTGATTAATGATGCAGGAATATCATATCCTAATGTAAGCTGCTTCAATCTGACATAATCAGTTTTGAAAATATATCTTGTACCACTACCCCATCCTGCACTATTGTAGTCTGCCATTGCGTTAAATGTTCTTGGTGTAGGTACAATATCACCCGGATTTCTCCAACGTGAATTGTAACCAGAAGAAAGTGTATTCACGGTAGTTCCTGCCATTCTCATCATTTGAGCATATTGTCCGTCTGTTCTTAATCTTCCATATTCATATTGGAAGAAAACATCTAATGATACGCCCTTATAACTTAATGTATTATTCCATCCGCCAAATTTTGAAGGATAAATATTGCCGATAATTTTTCTATCTGCTGCACTAGGGTTGTACGTAAGGTTTCCATTGATATCATACCACATACCTCTACCTGTAGCGGGGTTTACACCAGCCCACTCAGAAGTAAAGAATGAACCAATAGGATAACCAACACGAATACTTGCATCAGAAGGTAATGCTTGCAATCCATCATACAATTCAGTTACTTTATTTTTCTGGAATGCAATATTGAAAGTACTTGACCATCTGAATTTTCCACTAAATGGATTTACAGTCAATGCAAACTCTAAACCGGTATTCTGCATTTTACCTAAGTTTTGAGTAATTGAAGTAAAGCCGGTTGTTGCATATAATGCTCTACTCAACAATAAATCTTTATTGATTCTTTTGTAAGCATCAACTGTCAAAGAGATTCTGTTTTTCCAAACAGATACATCAAGACCTACGTTGCTTTCTTCACGGTTTTCCCATGTAAGATCCGGATTACCCAATTGGCTTGGGAATATTCCTGAAGCATTACCATAAAGTCTTGTTGCACCATATAACTGTGCGTATAGCACGTTACCAATTTGATCATTACCTGCCTGGCCAAAAGAATATCTCAGTTTCAAATCATTGATGAATTTGATTCTTTTCAAAAAGCTTTCTTCTTTTGCATTCCATGCAAATTGTGCAGATTGGAAAACACCAAACTTATGGTTTGAACCAAAGCGGCTTGAACCATCACGACGAATAGAATAGTTGAAAATATATTTACCCATATAAGAATATCCAAGCTTCCCAAACTGTGAGAAGGTAGCACTTGCTGACCATTGGCCGGATACACCTGAAGGTGTAGAAGCAGCACTTAAATATTGTAATAAATAAGAAGGGAATCCTTGTCCATCTGCCTCAAACCATTGGTTTTGATCGCGACGAAACTCAATACCTGCAAGAGCATTTACGCTATGCACTGTTTTAAATACCTTACTGAAATTAAGTGTCGTATTTGTTTGGAAGTTAGTATTAAAATCTGCTTGATCAGAAAGACGGCCACTTACTGCATATCCATCATTGATTCTTGGATCTTGATAGCGATGGTCAATTGTATTTCTGTAGTCAAGGCCGACCATAGATCTTAAAGTAAACTCCGGTGTTATTTTGTATGAAGCAGAAAGGCTTCCAACAAATTGATTGGTACGTGTAAAGTATTTAACATACTCACCAATCGCCTTGATATTGTGATTGAATGTACCCACCATTGCCTGACCAGAACCCGGCAAACCAAAGTATGTTCCATCTGGATTATAAATTGGATTGATCGGTAAAATCATAGCAGATGCATAAGCAGGATTACCAAAGCCTGTATTACCAATACTATAAGGTGCATTTTGTCCAACAGTGCTCAGGCTTAATGCATTCTCGATTGTAAAATTAGAATTTACTTTAAAAGAAGTTTTAGAAAAAAGTGCACCTCTTACAAAATTCGTTGGAGCAATAAAAGCTTCATTTTTTGAATAAGAACCTGAAAGATAGTAACTCACGTTTTGAGAACCTCCCTGCATAGACAGTTCAGCATTCAAAATAGTTCCTTTGCTGAAAGCTTCATCCTGCCAGTTATAGGTTGGAAGGCTATCAATCTTTCCTTGTGTTGTAGTAGAAGGAAGACCAAGGTTGGCTAATGCAGTTGTTCTTGCAGCAGCAGGAGTTTGTCCTGCGTTTACTAAAGCTTCTGTTCTTAGCTCTAACCACTGTTGCGTAGTTAATACATCCATTTTACCAAGTGTGGATGTTTTACCATAATAAGTATTGAACGTGAATTTAGGTTTGCCAATTCTTCCTTTTTTCGTTGTTACAAGTATTACTCCGTTTCCTGCTCTTGCTCCATAGATAGAAGCAGCGGCAGCATCTTTCAATACTTCAATAGATTCAATATCGTCAGGGTTCAAGAAGTTCAATGGATTGTTCTGAGTGTTTATTGAACCGGTTCCTGTGTTCAATTGAACTCCATCCACTACATAAAGAGGAGTGCTTCCTGCATTGATAGAACCTACACCACGGATGATCACACTCAATGAACCACCGGGAACACCGTTTGCAGCAGCAACAATAACGCCGGCTGCACGTCCCTGAATAGCTTGTGCAAAGTTGGGAATAGGTAAGTTATCAATTTCTGCGGCACTAATTTTTGTGATGGCAGCGGTTACATCCTTTTTCCTTACAGTTTGATAACCTGTGATTACTACTTCCTGTAGTGATTTGTCGGAAGATTTTAATGTTACATTGAGCTGTGTTTGGTTGCCAATTGAAACTTCCTGTGTTTCCATATCAACACTGGAAAAGACTAATGCTTTCGCATTAGCAGGAATTTGAATTGAATAATGTCCGTCAGCATTGGAGCTAACGCCTTTTGTAGTACCACTTACTACTACAGATGCATTTGCAACAGGGTTGCCCTTGTCGTCTGTTACCTTTCCGGTTACAGTTCGCTGTGCAAGCATTAAAATACTGCATAGCAAAAAGCCGGACAACAGAACTAGTTGTTTTCTCATTTGCGTTTTTTTTGTTTAAAAAATTGGTGACTGATTTTATTTCGAGTTAAAGAAAGCTTTATTTATAGTTTAGAAAAAAATGGTGTACGAATGAATTAAAGGTTGGTGGCTTTAAGTATATCAAGACATTTATTGAGTATAGTTTGCTGCATAATGTTTTAAGGTGTTTTTTTCAGGGCGTGAAAATAGGAGAAAAAGCAATTGAAAAAACTATTTTTCATCTTGAAATAGTGCTTTTTATTTTGCAGAAAATGACCACTAAGAAAACGAATCAAAGCAAACGTTTGCGTAAAGTGTAATTTGAAAGATTTAATTTAGTTCTTAGCCCATATTATGAAACACTTTTTGAACATCTTCGTCTTGTTCTAAGCGTTCAATCAGTTTACTTACATCGGCAGCCTGCTCATCATTTACAGGCACTGTTACGGTTGGTATCCATTCAATTTCTGCACTAATAGGAGTGATGCCTTTATCTTCCAATGCTTTTTGCATATTGCCAAAATCTGTAAAGCCACAGCGTACGATAAGTATATTCTCATCATTTTCACCTGTTCCTTCGCCTAATTCTTCTAAACCAAAATCAATTAATTCCAATTCCAAATCATCAGCACTCAAACCTTCGGGTTTTAATTTGAAAACACCCATTTTTTTAAACTGAAAAGATACGCTTCCACTATTGCCCAAAGCGCCGCCCCCTTTATTGAAATGCGACTTTACGTTGGCAACTGTGCGAACATGATTATCGGTGGCTGTTTCTACTAAAATAGCAACACCATGTGGCCCATATCCTTCATAAAGAATTTCGTCATAATTCTCCATTTCTTTCCCTTGTGCTCTTTTGATAGCAGCTTCTACCCGATCCTTTGGCATATTTACAGCCTTGGCATTTTGAAAACAACGTCTTAATGCTGGATTGGTGGTGGGATCTGGGCCGCCGGATTTTACAGCAATAGCTATTTCTTTTCCAATACGTGTAAACTGTTTGGCCATTCTATCCCAACGAGCAAACATGGTGGCTTTACGTACTTCAAATATGCGACCCATAAAAAGTAAAGTTTTAAAATAAAGAGATTTAAATCGGGATGCAAAAGTAAGCTTTGAGCAGCAAAAGAAAAACCGCTTTACTAATTAAAGCAAAGCGGTTTCAAGAAATTTTATTTTCCTAATTTATGAAGCCTGCTCAGGTTTATTCAATTTACTTCCATAAATAAATAAATGTGCTGCTCCTATTGCAATTGAAATGTACATCAACGTTTTATCGGCATCAAAGCCAACAGATTGCTGGTGCAGATAACCTACAATAGCCAACAAAATTGAAAGACCAATACCGGTATATCTTGCAGCTTTCATACCTTTTCGAGTATTACTTCCATCTCCGAGATGACTGTTCTTAGCACCATATACCAGATAAATATCTAAACCGATAACCATCCATACTAATAAACGTATCCATGTATCTAATGGAAGGAATACCATCATAAACAAACAAACACCAATGCCAAGAATAGGAACAACCGGCACAAAAGGTGTTTTGAAGGATCGTGGAGCATCCGGCATTTTTTTACGCATTACTAATATACCTGCACATACTAAAATGAAGGCGAATAATGTACCGATGCTGGTCATTTCTCCAACAATACGTGCAGGAATAAATGCTGCAAATAAGCTTACGAACAACATAAACAGAAGGTTGCTTTTTGCAGGTGTTTGTGTTTTAGGATTAACTTTTGAAAACACTTTTGGAATCAACCCATCTTTACTCATGCTAAAGAATACACGGCTTTGACCCATCAACATCACTAAAATTACTGAAGAGTAGCCAGCCAAGATGGCCACTACGATGGCTCTATTCAGCCATGGATAATCCGGTTGAATAACTCCGGCAGCATCAGGATGCCCCATGTGTTCAATGGCTACAGCTACTGGTGCGATACCATCTTTGCCTGCAAAGCTTGTATAACTGGTGACACCGGTCATAACGTGTGCAAATAAAAGGTAAAGAATAGTACATATTAATAATGAACCTAAGATACCAATCGGCATATCTCTTTTTGGATTCTTAGCTTCTTGCGCAGCAGTACTTACTGCATCAAATCCAATGTAAGCGAAGAATACAATTGCTGCTGCACGAATAATTCCACTAAAGCCAAAATCGCCAAACTTTCCCGTATTATCAGGAATGTAAGGATTGTAATTGCTGTCATTGATATATTTCCATCCAAGAAAAATAAATACCAACACTACAGCCACTTTGAGTGCTACAATGATTCCATTAACAAAAGCACTTTCCTTAGTTCCTTTTATCAACAATAAACTCATTAATACAATAATGAAAACTCCGGGTAGATTAATAACACCCCCATCCCATGGCCCAACAGTTAATGCCTCGGGTAGATGAATATCAAACCCTGCTAAAAACTTAACTAAATAGCGGCTCCAACTGATTCCAACTGTGGCAGCACCTACTGCATACTCTAACACTAAGTCCCATCCGATAATCCACGCAATAAATTCTCCCATTGTGGCATACGAATAAGTATAGGCACTACCCGCAACAGGAATCATAGACGCAAATTCAGCATAGCAAAGGCCGGCGAACAAACAACCTACTGCTGCTACTATAAATGACAAAGTAATGGCAGGCCCTGCATGATTGGCAGCCGCCATACCGGTAATAGAAAATAAACCGGCACCAATAATAGCACCAATGCCAAGTGCGATAAGGCCGCCTGCGCCTAAAGTTCTTTTCAATGAATGGCTTCCCGTTTCATTTGCTTCATTCAGCAGGGTAGCCAGTGGTTTTCTTACAAATAAACTCATTAGTTAGTTTTTAAGTGTCTAAGATAAGTATTGTGTTAAAAATTTAAGATTGTTTTTTATTAGCGGAAATTGCCAGATAATATAATGGTACTCCTAAGAGTACAATCAAGAGCCCCGGCCATGTAAACTGTGGCTTATATATTATCAATAAAAGGCAAAATGCAGTGCCCATCAATATGTATAAAATCGGCAATATCGGATATCCGAAAGCCTTATATGGCCGTTCAGCATCCGGTCTTTTTTTACGAAGTATAAAAATTCCTATGATGGTAAGGATATAAAATAATACAACTACGAAAGAAATCATATCCAACAATTGTCCGTACTTGCCGCTTAAACTCCAAATAGAAGCAATGATACATTGCAACCACAATGCAACCTGTGGTACGGAAAATTTATTCAACTCACCCACCTGTTTAAAAAACAAACCATCTTTTGCCATGGTGTAATACACACGAGCACCTGCGAGGATTAAACCATTGTTGCAGCCGAATGTTGATATCATAATCAGTAATGCAATAATATATGTACCACTGTTGCCAAATATTTTCAGAGAAGCATCAACAGCCGGTCGGTCATCTTTTGCAAATGCAAGTTCGTTGATAGGTAAAGCATTCAAGTACATCAGATTTACGGATACATATATAATAGTTACAATCAAAGTGCCCAAGAATAAACTCATACCAATATTTCTCTTTGGATTTTTCATCTCACCTGCGATGAAGGTAACATTGTTCCATGCATCACTACTGAATATAGAGCCCACCATTGCTGCTGCAATAGCGCCCATTAGTACACTTCCTGAAATCGGCGACCATGTGGTGGGTTGTAACTGACCCGCTTTATCTGTTGTACCAAAATCCTGCATTCCCGTGAAACCCGTTTGCCAGTTTTGCGACCAGAAACTTTCTTTCACCAATAAAAATCCAAAAACAATAAGTCCAAATAATGCAAGCAACTTTGTAGTAGTAAAAAGAGTTTGAATAAACTTTCCTTCTTTTACTCCTTTTGAATTAATGTAAGTGAGTAGGCAGATAATAAATATAGCCACCAATTGACCTGAATAAACATTCACTATTCCTGCATCAAAAAGAAAATAACTATTACCCAATTCAGGAACGAGATAAGCCAAAAATTTTGAAAAAGCTACACCAACGGCAGCGATGGTAGCAGTTTGTATCACAGCGAAGAAACTCCAACCGTATAAAAAACCCACCAATGGATTGTATGCTTCTTTTAAATAAACATATTGGCCACCGGCCTTTGGAAACATTCCGCTAAGCTCACCATAACTTAATGCTGCTGTCAAAGTCATAAATCCGGTTAGCAGCCATACAGCGATTAACCATCCTGCACTGCCTGTGTGTCGAGTGATGTCTGCACTGACGATAAAAATTCCGGAGCCGATCATAGAGCCTGCAACTATCATAGTGCCATCGAACAGACCTAAAGAAGCCTTAAATGATGATTGTTGATTTGACATATTTGCCAATTGGTTTGGTTTTAAAAAATTACGAGGAGGAAAAATAATGAATTAAGGTCATTCTTTATACAAAGATTTATAAACGGGTTTACCACAATTTCATTCGTTCAGATGCCTTATATTGCGACACTAATTTTATGCAAATGGAAATTGCTCAAAAACCAACAAAGAACAATCGGCTGACATTATGGATTGTCATCAGTATGATTATAGGTATCCTTGTCGGGTATATAGTACATGAGAACTATCCACCGGAAGTAAGAAAAACATTTGCGACAAATATCAACTTGTTGACTACAATATTTTTGAGGTTGGTACAAATGATTATAGCGCCAATTGTTTTTTCTACACTCGTGGTAGGTATTGCCAAATTGGGCGATCTTAAAACGGTAGGAAGAGTGGGTGGCAAAGCGATGCTTTGGTTTGTTTCTGCCTCTCTTATTTCTTTAGCATTAGGTTTATTATTGGTGCATATTACACAACCCGGTCAAGGAGCAGATATAGGCAAAGTGGATATGGCTGCAGTAAATGATCTGGTAGATAAATCAAAAGGGTTTTCATTGGCAAAATTCGTTGAGCATTTAGTACCACGTAGTGTGATTGAAGCAATGGCTACTAATGAGATTTTACAATTAGTTGTTTTCTCTGTTTTCTTTGGTATCGCTTTAACGGCAATCGGCAAAAAAGGAGAAAACATCATCAATGCACTTGACTCACTGGCTCATGTAGTGCTAAAAATGGTTACTTATGTTATGTACTTGGCGCCGCTTGGTGTATTTGGTTCAATGGCGGCAGCTATCTCCAAAAACGGGTTGGGCATTATTAGTTCCTTTGGAAAATATGTAGGCTCGTTTTACTTAGGTTTAGTCGTTCTTTGGTTGCTATTAATTTTCGTAGGTTATTTGTTTTTGAAAAAGAGAATAAAAGTATTGTTGAGAAGAATTGCATCACCGATGTCAATTGCTTTCAGTACTGCAAGCAGTGAAGCTGTCTATCCCAAATTGGTAGAAGAAATGGAACGCTTCGGTTGCAAAGACAAAATCGTTTCTTTTGTTTTGCCTTTAGGTTATTCCTTCAATCTGGATGGCAGTATGATGTATATGACTTTTGCCAGTATGTTTATTGCGCAAGCCTATGGTATTACTTCTCTCACCGGTGATATTGGCCAACAAATTATAATGCTTTTGGTATTCTTAGTCACTAGTAAAGGTATTGCAGGTGTACCACGAGCTTCATTGGTTGTTATATTGGCAACCGGCGCCATGTTCAATCTTCCTGCAGAGGGTGTTGGGCTGATTTTAGCAGTAGATGTTTTTTGCGATATGGGTAGAACAATGACCAATGTATTGGGTAATGCATTAGCTACTGCGGCAGTAAGTAAGTGGGAAGGAGCATTAGAACATGAATCAAATTACAAAGCAGAACATCATCACACACATCATTAAATTTTTTAATTATTAAGCAATGGATTTATTTTTATTAGATATTTTTAAGTGGACGGATTTATTACAACCACAATGGTATGTAGAGCATGGTGGACTATGGCTTTTACTGTTTGTAGTATTTGCGGAAACAGGATTGTTTGTTGGCTTCTTTCTTCCCGGCGACTCGCTCTTGTTTGTTTCGGGAATTTTTGCACATGAAATAACTACAAGTACCGGTGAGGTAAAAGCCGGTTTAGGATATCAGTTTTTAAAATTATTCGGCATTCAATATCCCTATTCCTATTGGATTGATTTATTTGTTCTGGTGGGGTTAATTACTGCTGCAGGTGTATTAGGAAATATGGTTGGTTATTGGACCGGCAGAAAAGTGGGGCCTGCGATGTACAACTGGCGAGATCGTTTTTTGTTCAAGAAAAGATACCTGCATCAAGCACACGATTTTTATGAGAAGCATGGTGGTGTAGCAGTAGTAGCAGCAAGATTTCTTCCTTTCATTCGCACTTTTGCACCTATTGTTGCCGGCATTGTGCAGATGGATAAAAAGAAGTTTCATTTCTTTAATGTAATCGGTTGTATTCTTTGGGTGGCTGTTATGGTATTGGGAGGCTTCTTTTTGCAACGATGGATTTTCAATCAATTTGGTTTTGATTTAAAAAATCATCTTGAAATAATTGTACTTGGAATTGTATTGGTAACTACTGCACCGGTAATCATCAAGATGATATCAGGGGGGAAGAAAAAAAAGAACGCATCTGATACAAATAACAATGCTTAAACTTTATGAACCAACAAAAACCGGCATCCGTTTTTAATATTGTTGTAATCGTTGCCGCACTTGGTTATTTTGTTGACATTTATGACTTACTCATTTTCACTATTGTTCGTAAACCAAGTTTGTTAGACCTAAATGTTCCGGATAACATTGCAGCGATGGGTGCTGCAAGTATAAAAATCATCAACTGGCAAATGATTGGGCTTTTGTTGGGTGGTATTATCTGGGGAATAATGGGTGACAAAAAAGGTAGGCTCTCAGTTCTTTTTGGCTCTATCTTGCTTTATTCTACTGCTAATTTTTTTACTGCTTATGTTTCTACAGTTAATGAATATGCTTTCGCAAGATTTACTGCAGGGTTAGGATTAGCAGGCGAGTTAGGCGCCGGCATCACATTGGTAAGCGAACTACTTCCCAAAAATAAACGTGGCATTGGTACTTCGCTTGTAGCAGGCATTGGCTTAAGCGGTGCAGTACTTGCCTATTTTATTTTTCATGCTACTGACCAGGATTGGCGACTCTGCTACAAAATAGGCGGAGGATTGGGTATTGTATTGTTACTACTTCGTTTGGGTGTTGCAGAATCGGGTTTGTTTAAACAAGTAAAACAACTGAATGTGCAAAGAGGAAATTTTTTTTCATTTTTTAATAATCGTAAACGCTTTAAAAAATATTTACTGGCTATTTTAATCGGTTTACCAACATGGTATGTAATAGGTGTATTGGTAAATCTGAGCGATCAATTTGCTACCCGATTGTATGGAGATAATAAAATAGAAAGCGGTCGCTCTATCATGTTTGCATATATGGCAATTGCTGTGGGCGATATTGCCGTTGGCTTCGTATGTCAATATTTTAAAAGTAGAAAAAAAGCATTACTCCTTTATTATATTCTTTGCATCATATCACTCATTTTGTTTTTTAGTCCATTCAATAATTCAGATGGCAGAATGTACTTATGTTGCGCATTTCTTGGTTTCAGTACCGGCTTTTGGGCAATATTTATAACGATGGGCGCTGAGCAATTTGGCACTAACCTCAGAGCTACAGCGGCAACCACCATACCAAATATGGTGCGTGGAGCATTGCCATTAATCAACTTGATGTTTAAAGATTTATTTCAAAAAAATATGGGCTGGTCATTAGTGCAAAGTGGAATTGTTACCGGAATAGTCGTTATGGCAGTTACATTAATTGCATTTAATTTTACAGAAGAAACTTATCATAAAGATTTAGACTATTTAGAATCATAATAATTGAGGAAATATACATTGGCAAAATTTTTAATCATAAGGCTCTCTTCTATTGGCGATATTGTTTTAACGACACCGGTTATCCGTTGTTTGAAACAACAGGTACAAGATGCTCAAGTACATTTTTTGGTTAAAGATAATTTTCGTTCTGTAGTGGCGCATAACCCATATATTGATAAAATTCACGTTTTATCACATAGTTGGGAGTTGATGATCCATGAATTAATATCAGAAAAATTTGATTACATTATTGACTTGCATCATAATGTTAAATCCATGCGCATTAAAAAAGCATTAAAGAAGAAATCATTTTCATTTTACAAACTCAATATTCAAAAATATTTTCTGACAGCTTTTAAAATCAATTTATTACCCAAAGTTCACATTGTAGATCGTTATATGCAAACCGTTCAATCTTTTGGCGTAAAAAATGATGGAGCGGGATTAGATTATTTTATTTCAAAAGACGAAGAAACAAAGCTCAATGATATTCCTGCATCACATCATGCAGGATATATTGCCTGTGTGATTGGCGCAGCACATAACACCAAAAAATGGCCAATTCCTAAATGGAAAGAATTTTGTACAGAGTTGCAACATCCAATTATTTTACTCGGAGGCCCCGAAGATGAAGCGGCCGGGAAAGAAATTGCATCTGTAGATAATATAAAAGTATATAATGCCTGTGGCAAGTTTAAACTAAATGAAAGTGCAGATTTAGTTCGCAAGTCAAAACTTGTTATCACACACGATACCGGCTTGATGCACATTGCCGCAGCATATAAAAAACCAATTATTTCTATCTGGGGCAATACTGTTCCCGCATTTGGAATGACGCCTTATTATGGAGCTATTGCAGCGAAAGATGTAGTGATGCAAGTGAATAAACTCTGGTGCAGACCTTGCAGCAAAATTGGCTTTAACAAGTGTCCGCTCGGGCATTTTAAATGTATGGAGATGATTCAGGCAGAAAAAATTGTACAAGTAACTAAGATAAATTTATAAGTTAATCATTTTCATTTTTTATAAACCATACACTTTCAAGAAGTGAAAAGTCTTTTACCCTGTATATTACATTTCCTTAACTTATGCGTTTGTATTCTTTCGCCTGACATCCTTGCAGCACAATCAACAATTGATTCTTTTAGAATTTATAATGACATTAAAATAACTATTGATAAACCAGAAGCACTAAACAAGAAAAAGAAAACAATAATCATTTTCTATGCATTACCGAATGGGAATACTACAGCACAGACTATGGGAAAGAAAATGCAAGAAGGCGATGATTGGCATTTTGATATTCAACATATTCGGGCACAAACAAATTTTATTAGAAATCAAGATTCAGGAAAAAATTATATTGTTTATTATTTGGAAAACACTTTTAAAAGTTGGCCATTATGGAAACAAAAGCATAAAGATTCGATTTTTCTAATCACAAAAATTGTTGACTCATTATTTCAATCAATCCATGCAAAACATAAAGTAATTTATTTAAACGGGCATAGCGGAGGTGGAAGTTTTATTTTTGGATATCTGGCCAATGTTCAAAAAATTCCCCAATATATAAGGCGAATAAGTTTTTTGGATAGCGATTATGGGTATGATAGCTCTTATTACCCTAAAATTCTAAAATGGCTAAAGTATTCAAGACATAACGCACTAAATGTATTTGCTTATAATGACAGTATTGCATTATACAATGGCAAACCAGTCGTTTCTGCAACTGGCGGCACATGGCATCGGAGTCATCTACTCTTAAAGCATTTACAAAATGATTTCAAGTTCCACTATTCAAAGAGTGATAGTATAGAAATGGTAAAATCAAAAGATATTAGAATACAATTTTTCTTTAAACCGAATCTAAATCAAGGTATCTACCATACACAGCAAGTAGAATTGAATGGTTTTATCCATGCTATTTTTTGCGGCACCCGTTTTAATTCGAAAAATTATAAATATTATTTCAACAGAGCCTATACAAAATTTATAGAATAGTTTACATATCAACCAAGAAACCGGTAGTAAAATTATAAGAAGTGTTAGGCGCTGTTCCGGCAGGGAAGCTATCAAAGAGATAATTCCATTTCAAACTCAATGAAAAACGTTTAGTAGCTTTTATTTTTAATAACAATTGATTTAAAATTCTATAATCCGAAATCTTATCCAACTTCGGTTGAATATAAGTAGTACCGATCATTGTAATATAATCTTTGGGAAACCAAGTAAAAGAAAAGTAGCTACTATTGCGTAAATCTTGATGCAGTGTTTCAGAAGTTGCAATTTCATTTTCTCTCTCAAGCATCAATAAAGTTGCCGCATAAAATTTAAAAGAAGACAATTCCACCAACTTAAATCGCGGGCCAGTTCCTACTAAGAAACGGGAGGCCACATTCATGATATTGTTATTTTGATATTGTGTAAACGCTTCCCAACGAATTCTCTTAGAAATTTTTTTATTGTAGCGAAGGTGAAATAAATCATCAGAAACAAACCGTTTATTTTGTGCTTTAAGAAAATTGAAATCACCTAAAAGCAGCCAAATACTTTGGTTGTTTTTTGTTTTGTATTGAACATGTGCCTCCGTTCCAATAGAAAATATTTGTGTGGTATTTTTAATGACACTGAGAGAAGCACCTGCGCTCCCTAACCATCCAACAGTATCTGATTGCATCCGAGCATTTTCTACATTTACAATCTGCGCATCTGCTTTAAAACAAAAACAAAGAATGCCCAGCAATACAGCGGCATTGCATCTCATAACGATAAGGTTTGATGTAAAATTATTGATTTATTTCACTCAGTTCTAACCAACGCAATTCTTTTTCATCCAATAAATTACTTACTTCGCCAATACGTACAGAAAGTTTTTGCAATTCTTCGAAAGGCGCTGCTCCGCTATTTAGCTTACCGGTAATTTCTGCTTTCTCTTTTGTGAGTGCAGTAATTTCATTTTCTAATTGTTCAAACTCTCTTTTTTCTTTATAGGTAAACTGCCGCTTGTTTGATTCAGTACTCTGCACTTCTTTTTTCTCTTGAACTTTTTCTTGTTTTTCTATTGCTACTGTATTCTTTTTTTCAAACTCCCTGTATTGAGAATAATTGCCCGGAAAGTCACGTACAACCCCTGCTCCTTCAAACACAAAGAGGTGATCTACCAACCTGTCCATAAAGTAGCGATCGTGCGACACAATAATGATACACCCCGGAAATTCTGAAAGAAAATTTTCTAACACGCCTAATGTTGGCAAATCCAAATCATTGGTAGGCTCATCCAATATTAAAAAATTGGGGTTTCTAAAAAGGATAGAGAGTAAATGCAATCTTCTTTTTTCGCCACCACTCAACATACTGATGTAAGTATATTGTTTATCATCATCAAATAGAAAAAGTTGTAAAAATTGTGCAGCACTTAATGTCCCACCTGAAGCAAGTGGAAAATTTTCCGCTATTGATTTCACAAACTCTATCACACGCATATCTTCTTTCAGCACAAGCCCCTGCTGCGAATAATTTCCAAAAATGACAGTCTCGCCAATATTTATTTTTCCACTGTCAGCGGTTTCTGTTCCTTGCAATATATTGATGAATGTGGACTTCCCTACTCCATTTTTTCCTACAACTCCGATGCGCTCTCCTTTCTTAAAAGTGTAATCAAAGCCTTTTAAAATTACCTTATCTCCATAATTTTTATACACTTTTTTTAACTCAACTACTTTACCTCCTAATCGGTTCATCTTCATCTGCAGTTGTAATTGCTCGTCAGCCATTTTCTGTTTGGCTTTTTTTTCTACTTCATAAAAATTATCCTGACGGTTTTTGCTTTTTGTTGTTCGTGCCTTAGGCTGTTTACGCATCCACTCCAATTCTCGCCGATATAGGTTTCTTGCCTTGTCAATACTTGCAGTTTCACTTTCTACTCGAGCCGCTTTCTTCTCTAAATAATTTGCATAGTCTCCCTTATAAGTATAGAGCATGCCATTATCGAGTTCCCAAATTTCATTGCTCACTTCATCCAGAAAATAGCGATCGTGCGTTACTAAAAGCAAGGTTACATTTTCTTTATCTAAATAATGTTCCAGCCACTCTACCATTTCTACATCCAAGTGATTGGTAGGTTCATCCATTATCAATAAAACATGCTTGTGTTCAAATCCGATATCAATCAATGTCTTTGCAAGGGCCACTCTTTTTCTTTGGCCTCCGCTCAATGTATTTACTGATTGATTCAGTTGATGAATATTTAATTTTCCCAATACCTGTTTTACTTTGGCATCAAAATCCCATGCACCGAGTTCATCCATTTTCACTATGATTTCATTCAGCTTTGCAGCATCGCCCGACTCGCTAATCGATTCATACTCTTTGATGGCATTAATGATCGGATGATTGTGAAAGAAAATGTTTTCTAAAACAGTTTTATCTTCTGCGAAGGCAGGATCTTGTTCAAACAACACAACGTCCACATCTTTATTAATCCAAACCTTTCCTTCGTCGGGGGTTTCTTTTCCGGAAAGAATACGAAGTAAAGTTGATTTACCGGTTCCATTCCTTGCCACCAAGGCAATTTTATCACCTTCTTCTATATTGAATGAGATATTGGAGAAAAGCGGTTGAATACCATAACTTTTACTGATTTCTTCTGCTGATACATAGTGCATTTTGCAAAGATACTTTATTGGCTTGCAAGGTAGATAAGCAAACACAGAAGAATTGTGACTATTAGGATGGCAACTACTGAAAAGCGATCCCAAAAATGCTTCTTCCTTGCATTTTCTTTAAATTTTTTTATCTGATACTGTGCTGAAACATTTTGGCCTGCAATTTCCATAAGCTTTGATGCAACTTCTAAGGCATCATCTTTTAGTAAAGGTTTTGCAGCTTTCAAGATTAATTGAATTATTGTATTCTTTGCATTTTCATCATTATCCTGAATGAGTACTTGAATATTTTCGACTGTTAAAAGACTAAGTATTTGTTTTTTCAACTTCAATTTATCCATCCTGAACTCGTCTTGCTTTACGACTTGCCTTTCAATTTTTATGGATTGTTCTACTATATCAAATACAGTTAATTCCATTTTTTTCTTTTGTCCATTGAAAAAATTGTTTTGCTGATTCAGATATTTTTTCTTTTTTAATGGATCAGTCAAGGTTTCATACGCTTCATTTATTGCCGCAAAAGAAGAATGGGCATCATCATCGTTATTAATATCGGGATGATGCTGTAAAGCCAACTTTCTATAAGATTTTTTTATTTCTTCTATGGAAGCAGTCGGATCTACTCCTAAAATGGCGTAATAATTTTTGAATTGCATAGTCAAGCAAGAACAGTTACGTTTCTTGAATGATCAAAGATAGGAAGCAATAATGCAAAAATATTTCATAAAAATTTACAGTAAAGATGCCGTTAGCAGGAAAGTTTTTTACCCTGCTCTGATTCTACCTAATTTTGCAATTGCAAAATCAAACAGTAATAAACAAAAATAAAAATCATCCGAACATTTTTGCATTGATCATTTTTATCGTTTGTTTTATTACCCATTTTTAAAACAATAAAAACCAGCAAATGAAATTTAGAATTATTCTTTCTATGATGGCATTAGTGGCTTTAGCCGCTTGCAACAATTCCGGTAATGACGCAGCTGCAAAGAAAGACAGCACTACAGCTAATACCAGCCATGATACAATGGATCATAAAATGCCTTCGGTAGGCCCTGAAGTTCCTGCATTACCTGCAGTGCCCGAAGGTGCTAAAGTGTTTTTCAAAAATTTGAAAAATGACCAAACAATTACATTGCCATTCAAAATAGAAATGGGCGCCGAAAAAATCACCGTTGATACAGCAGGTGGCCCTGTTGCAGCCGGCAGAGGGCATCATCATCTGTTGATAGATGGCCCTGATTTTATTGAACCCGGTATTGTAATCCCTAAAGATTCTGTACACGTTCATTTTGGCAAAGGTCAAACAGAATATGAATTGAAAGACCTTGCACCTGGCAAACATAAATTAGTGTTGCAAATGGGTGATGCACTTCACCGTTCTTATGGTGTGCCATTATCAGCAGTGGTTACAGTGAACGTGAAAAAATAAAACTCACTTTCAGATATAATATAATTCTTAATCACAGCAGAGGCTTTATGCCTCTGCTTGCATATATGCTTCTGTCGGTTCACAAGTGCATATAAGATTTCTATCACCGTGCGTATTATTGACTCTTGCTACAGAAGGCCAGAATTTATTTTGTGTTACATAAAACAATGGATAAGCTGCATCTTTTCTTGAATAAGGATGTTTCCATTCATCATCGGTAATTACAAATTGTGTATGTGGCGCATTCTTTAAAGCATTATCTTTTTTATCCGCTTTCCCTTCCTCAATAGCTCTTATTTCTTCACGAATAGAAAGTAAAGCATCACAAAAACGATCTAATTCAGCTTTATCTTCACTCTCTGTCGGTTCTATCATAATAGTGCCCGGTACAGGGAAACTCATCGTAGGTGCATGGAAACCATAATCGATTAATCGCTTTGCCACATCTTCTGCTTCTATCTCGGCTGATTTTTTAAACGGTCTTAAATCCACAATAAATTCGTGTGCACATTGTCCACTGTGATTGGTGTAGAGTATATCATAAGCCCCTTGCAATCTTGCACGCATATAGTTTGCATTCAGAATGGCATATTCTGTTGCTTGCTTCAATCCTGCTGCGCCCAACATTCTAATGTATCCATAACTAATCAATAAAATAGAAGCACTGCCATAAGGTGCTGCACTTACTGCACCATTTTCTAAGAGCCCGATAGTTTTATCTGAAAATCCCGGAAGATGTTTTGCTAAATGTGCTTTCACACATATAGGGCCTACACCCGGGCCACCGCCACCGTGCGGAATGGCAAAAGTTTTATGCAGATTCAAGTGGCAAACATCGGCACCAATTAATCCGGGAGCAGTCAATGCTACTTGTGCATTCATATTAGCACCGTCCATATATACCTGTCCACCATGTTGGTGTATGATGTCGTTTATCTCTCTTACCGTTTCTTCATAGATTCCATAAGTACTCGGATAGGTAATCATAATACCTGCAAGCGTATCCTTATATTGATTAGCTTTTACTTTTAAATCTTCAACATCAATGTATCCATTTTCCAAAGCCTTTACTACTACTACTTTCATTCCGGCCATCACTGCCGAAGCAGGATTGGTACCATGTGCAGAAATAGGAATCAACATCACATTTCTATGATGATCGCCATTGGCCTCGTGATAAGATTTTATTGTCAACAATCCGGCATATTCGCCTTGTGCTCCGCTATTAGGTTGCATACTGCACGCATCAAAAGCAGTAATGGCACAAAGATATTTTCCTAATTCATCAATAATATATTTATAGCCTTGTACCTGATCTGCAGGTGCGAATGGATGCATCATTGCCCATTGACGCCAACTCAATGGCATCATTTCAGTAGCGGCATTTAATTTCATTGTGCAACTGCCTAATGAGATCATTGAAGTGTTGAGTGAAAGATCTTTATTCTCTAATTGTTTGATATAACGCATCATCTGACTTTCACTTTTATGTGTGTTAAAAACAGGATGTGTCAAATAATGCGATGTACGTAATAATGAATCAGGCAAATGTTGTAATGAAGCATCTTGGTTTATATCAAAAGCAACAGGATTTTTTTCATTTTCAAAACAGTTAATGAGATCGTACAAATCACTTATCTCTGTCGTTTCATCCAATGAAATGCCGATTAAGCCATTACCGATATAACGTAGATTGATTTGCTGACGCTCTGCTTTTTCTCTAATGACTTCCTGATTATTTACTTTAACAGTGATTGTATCAAAGAAGTTTTCAGCTATCAGTTCAAAACCTCTTTCTTTAATTGCTGTTGCAACAGTTTGTGTCAGAATAGCAACTCTTTTAGCAATATTTTTTAATCCATCGGGGCCATGCCATACTGCATACATAGCAGCCATATTAGCCAACAAAGCTTGGGCAGTACAAATATTTGAAGTCGCTTTTTCTCTTTTAATATGTTGCTCTCTTGTTTGCAATGCCATTCTTAACGCACGGTTTCCTTGTGCATCTACACTAACACCGATTATACGACCGGGAATACTTCTTTTAAATTCGTCTTTGCATGACATATAAGCTGCATGTGGTCCGCCATAACCAAGCGGAACTCCAAAACGCTGTGCAGCACCAACAGCAGCATCAGCACCCAACTCGCCCGGAGGTGTAAGTAATGTAAGTGCCAATAAATCTGCAGCCATCACTACCAAACCTCCGGCTGCATGTACTTGATCAATAAAATTTTTATACTCTTCAATACTGCCTTTATCGTTTGGATATTGTACAATAGCTCCAAAATATGTTTGGTCCATTGCAGCAGTTTTATAATCCCCTTCAATTAGTTCTATGCCGATCGGAGTAGCCCTTGTATGTAATACATCTTTTGTTTGTGGAAATATTTCTTTATCAACGAAAAATTTTGGTCGCTCTGCAGGTTCTTGTTTGTTCAATGTATGAAAAAACATTGCCATTGCTTCAGCAGCAGCAGTAGCTTCATCTAATAGTGATGCATTGGCAATTGGCAATGCAGTTAAATCACTTACCATTGTTTGAAAGTTCAATAAACTTTCTAAACGCCCTTGAGAAATTTCAGCCTGATAAGGAGTGTACTGTGTGTACCATCCGGGGTTTTCGAAAACATTTCTAAGAATTACTGAAGGAGTAATTGTATCATAATAACCTTGTCCAATATAATTTTTGTAAACTTTATTCTTTAATGAGATTTCTTTAATGTGTTTCAGATATTCGTATTCACTCATTGCTGCAGGAATATCGAGAGGCTTCTCCATTCTAATAGCCGGAGGAACAGTATTATGAATTAGCGCATCAATATTGTCGCTACCAATTTTTTTCAGCATTTTGCGAGTGTCAGATTCATTTGGCCCGATATGACGCTGTACAAACTCATTGGATTGTTGTTCAAAAATATTCATAACAAACTACTTAAAGATTTAAAAATAAGTTGCAAAGGTACAGCGTAAGCATAAGAAAAAACAGGCGAAGATGATAAGTGGATAAATGTGTGCTAACTATTTAAGTTTTCAGCTTCCATTTTACGCATTTCATTGCTGGTTTTCGTGCTTCCATCGTGGCTCCATCCAGGAGGTCCGAAAATATAACTCAATCGTTGGCGTAGTCTAAGCCCTTTTCGACTCAGATCTTTCCCGATGTTTTTCCATTCATGTACTATAATATTCAACGGGTCTTCTTTTTCCAATGGCTTGGTAAGTCCATAACGAATGGGTTGGTATTGTTCTGCAGATAGTTCCGGTTGAAAAGTACCAAACATTTTGTCCCATACAATCAAAAACATTCCCATATTCTTGTCCAAATATTTAGGATTTGAAGCATGGTGCACACGATGATGTGAAGGTGACACAAGAAAATGTTCCAAAAAACCAATGTGCTTTACTTTTTCTGTATGCACTAATATGCCCCAAATCTGCGTAGCTGAATAAATGAAAGCAATATCAATCGGTTGAAAACCCAACCATGCGATGGGAATAAAATATACAAATCGATAAAGTGGCTCTAAAACAGAAGAACGAAATCCAACCGTAAGATTGAACTGAGGTGATGAATGATGCGTAACATGTGTTGCCCAAAATAATCTGCAAACATGATCCACTCTATGCAGCCAATAATACATAAAATCTTCGAACACGAGCAAAACAGGCCAATAAAGCCAAGGATTTTTAATTGGCTCAACAATGCGATGATTGTAAAAAAAAGTTAGAACGATTCCAATATAAATAGCTCGGAAAAGTAAGTCGATACTACCATTCACCAACATTAAATACACATTTTGTGCTGTGTCTTTTAATGTATAAGTATTTTGTTTATGCAGTTTACTTACAAATAATTCAAGGCCAATGACAATCAGATATATCGGCGTTGTTATCAATAGTAGCAGCTGTTCTCTTGCTGTTCCCATTCAGGATGTATTTAAGAATAAAAAAAATATGTTTCATCATTTTCATCTATCCATTCACTGCCGCAATGCCGGGCAAAATTTTTCCTTCAAAATATTCCAGCATTGCGCCGCCGCCGGTAGATACATAACTTACTTTATCTGCAAACCCAAACTGATTCACTGCAGCTACAGAATCTCCACCACCCACTAAAGAAAATGCTCCTTGCTGCGTTGCAGCCGCTACTGCTTCTGCAATTGTTTTTGTGCCGTGCTGAAACTTTGGCATTTCAAAAACACCCATCGGGCCATTCCATAAAATCGTTTTTGAACGTAGAATGGCATTGGTAAATTGATTACAAGCTGTAGTGCCAATATCAAGCCCCATCCATCCTGCCGGAATAATATTACTTGCAGCTACAGATGTTTGAGCATCCGCAGCAAACTTATCCGCTATTACAGAATCGGATGGCAGATGAATAGTAACACCTTTTGCTTCGGCTTTTTTCAAAATATCTAAAGCCGTTTGCAGGCGGTCTTCTTCGCAAAGCGAATTACCAATATTTCCGCCTTGTGCTTTTATAAAAGTGTATGCCATTCCCCCGCCGATGATAATATCAGTAGCTCTGTCTAATAAATTTTCAATGATCAATATTTTATCACTCACTTTAGCACCACCTATAATTGCCGTAAATGGTTTTTCCGAATGATGTAACACTTTTTCTGCACTGGCTACTTCCGCATTCATCAGCAATCCAAACATTCTTTTCTCCGAAGGGAAAAATTTTGCAATAACCGCTGTAGAGGCATGTGCCCGATGCGCAGTACCAAAAGCATCATTTACCCAAACATCTCCCAACTTAGAAAGTTTTTCTGCAAATGCTTCATCACCTTTTTCTTCTTCTTTATAAAATCGCAGATTCTCTAACAATAGAACCTCTCCGGGGCGCATCATACTTTCAGTAAGGTACGCCTGCTCGCCAATACAATCATTGGCAAATAAAACATTTGTTGCGCCACCCAATAATTCGTGTAAATGAGGCACTAAATGTTTTAATGAAAATTTTTCTTCCGGTCCATTCTTCGGGCGGCCTAAATGGCTCATCAAAATAACTTTGCCACCATCGGCTAAAACTTTTTTAATAGTAGGAATAGCCGCACGAATACGAGTATCATCTGTTATTTCAAATTGATCATTTAAGGGCACATTAAAATCTACTCTGATTAATGCTCTTTGGCCATTAAAGTTGTATGTTGAGAAGTTTGCCATATAGACTATTTTTTTTCAAAGTTACAAAACAAAAATGCCCCGCACATTGAAAGGCTCATTGTTTCGGGGCATCAAGGTTAAAAAAATATCTTATTTGCTAATCAGCTTTGCAAAATAATGAACTGTGCGAACTAATTGACTCACATAACTCATTTCATTATCATACCAGCTTACTGCTTTTACTAATTGAGCATCGCCAACAGTCATTACCTTAGTCTGCGTAGCATCAAACAAAGAGCCAAAATGCATACCGATAATATCTGTGCTTACAATTTCATCTTCATTGTAACCAAAGCTTTCATTGCTGGCAGCTTTCATTGCAGCATTTATTTCTTCAACAGTTACTTTTTTATTCAAAATACAAGTCAGCTCAGTAAGTGAGCCGGTAATAGTAGGTACACGTTGAGCCACGCCATCCAATTTCCCTTTCAATTCAGGCAGTACTAAACCAATCGCCTTGGCAGCACCGGTGCTATTGGGGACAATATTAGCTGCTGCTGCTCTCGCACGACGTAAATCACCTTTTGGATGTGGTGCATCCAAGGTATTTTGATCATTCGTGTATGCGTGGATGGTGGTCATCAATCCGGTAGCTATACCATACTGATCATTCAACACTTTAGCCATTGGCGCTAAACAGTTGGTAGTACAAGATGCGCAGGAAATAATTGTTTCACTGCCATCCAGAATGCTATGATTCACATTAAATACTACTGTTTTTAAATCGCCGGTAGCCGGAGCAGATATTACTACTCTCTTAGCGCCGGCAGTAATATGGGCTGCAGCTTTGTCTTTATCGGTAAAAAAACCGGTACACTCTAACACTACATCTACATCATGATTTTTCCAAGGAATCTCGGCAGGGTTCTTATGAGCATACACACATACCTCATCTCCATTTACCAAAATAGAATTTTCAGTTGCTTTCACTGTTGCATCAAACCTGCCTTGAGCACTATCATATTTTAATAAATGTGCAATAACATTTGGACTGGTAAGGTCATTGACTGCCACTACATCAATACCTTCCATTTTATATATCTGGCGATATACTAAGCGGCCGATACGACCAAAGCCATTGATGGCAACTTTAACTGTACTCATCTAAAGGATTTTTTAATTGATAATAATAATTTGATGTGCAAAGTTAATGAAAAGCAAGACAGGAAAAATCTACTTGGTATTCCGAGAAGCGGATAAATTTTATGAATGGTTTAGTAAATAAAACAGGCCTTGAAAATATTCAAAGCCTGTTACTCCTGTAGCCCGTACGGGATTCGAACCCGTATCACCACCGTGAAAGGGTGGTGTCCTAGCCCTTAGACGAACGGGCCGTTACCCTTGTTGAACGGGCGGCAAAGATAGTCTTGCAAAACTTTTTAGCCAAATGTTTTTCAAACTGTTTTTTTACAATAATTTTTAGACGAATTCTGTTTCAAACACACTAATTTTATTAAAGACAACAAAAAACAACCACACAATTATTTTTATATGAGAGTTTTACACATTCTGTTATTCACCGTAATCCTATTTTCTTCCTGCAAAAAAGAGAATGATCCTGCTCCTCCTCCGGTAGCTGCAAAAACACAATTGGATGCATCTTATGGCACTGATGCACTTCAAAAAATGGATATCTATTTACCCTCAGGCCGTACCACAGCAACCACTAAATTAATTATAATGGTTCACGGCGGCAGTTGGAATGGTGGTGATAAAGCAGATTTGACACAATATGTGGATACCATAAAAAGAAGATTACCCGATTGGGCTATCATCAATATAAATTACAGATTGGCCAACCCGCCTAATTTATTCCCTACCCAAGAATTAGACGTAAAAGCTGCTATTGAATATATTTATAGCAAAAGATCTGAATATTTAATCAGTGATAAGTTTGTGCTATTAGGTGCAAGCGCCGGCGCTCATTTAGCGTGTTTGGATGCTTACAAATACACATCCACCGTAAGATTTAAAGCGGTAGTAGATTTCTTTGGCCCTACCGATTTGGCAGATATGTATAATAATCCTGCAAACCCCTTAGTTCCATTTCAGCTTTATAATGTTATTGGCGGATCGCCTACTACAGTGCCTGCTCTTTATGCTTCGTCAAATCCGCTAAATTATATTACTGCACAAAGTGCTCCTACAATAATTCTGCATGGCGGAGCAGATGTTTTAGTATCACCCAGCCAATCAGTAATGCTTAAAAACAAGCTAACTTCTTTCGGCGTAGTGAACCAATATGTTTTTTATCCAACAGAAAATCATGGATGGTCTGGCCTTAATATGACTGATTCATTTGATAAAATAGCAGCATTTCTTAATGCGAATGTGCATTAAATAAAAAATATTTTTTCGCAAAAGCATCCCTTTATTGAGGATGCTTTTTTTATATTCATAATTTCATATTTTTTTAAAACCACTAACTATTTTATACCCAACTTAGTTTGCTTTTTTCTTTTTTTCGCATGTAGCATGAAGCATACAACATTATTTATTTATTCCTTCCAATTTTAAAAAGAATGCATACATCAATGCTACATCTTTTAAATAATCAAAACGTCCTGATGCTCCACCATGACCAAAATTCATATTGGTTTTCAAAAATAAAACCTGCTTGCCTTTTTTTGTAGCTCTTAGTTTTGCAACCCATTTTGCAGGTTCAAAATATTGTACCTGACTGTCATGTAATCCTGTTGTTACCAGCATATTGGGGTATGACTTTGCCGTTACATTTTCGTAAGGTGAATAAGATTTTAAATACTGATAAGCATCCTGATTTTCTGGATTGCCCCATTCGTCATACTCATTAGTTGTAAGCGGTATTGTCGGGTCAAGCATTGTATTCACCACATCTACAAAAGGAACATCAGCTACTATACCATTAAATAATTTAGGAGCCATATTGGCTACTGCTCCCATTAATAACCCACCGGCGCTGCCACCATTGGCATATAAATGTTTGGGAGATGTATATTTTTCTTTCACTAAATATTCGGCACAATCAATAAAGTCGGTAAATGTATTTTTCTTTTTCATCAGTTTGCCATCTTCATACCACTGCCTCCCCATTTCTTGCCCGCCTCTTATATGTGCTATTGCAAATGCGAACCCTCTGTTTAGTAAACTCAACCTAGCGCTATTGAATGAAGGCGACATTGAATTGCCATAAGATCCATATCCGTATAATAGCAAGGGTTGTTTGCCATCTTTTTTAAATCCTTTTTTATATACTATTGATATTGGAATTTTAGTGCCGTCTTTGGCAGTTGCAAACAATCGTTCTGCTTGGTAATCATTAGGGTTAAATCCACCTAAAACTTTTTGTTGCTTTTTCATGGTGGTTTCATCAGTTAGTAAATTAATATCGTAAATGGAAGAAGGAGTGGTCATTGATACATAAGAGTATCTTAATATATCCGTATTGTATTCTGCATTTCCGGCAGGCGATGCAGCATAAACAGTTTCTTTAAAAGGTAAATAATCATCTTTACCGGTGGTTTTATTAATGATTCTGATTTTATCTAATCCTGCTTCAGTTTCGCTAATTACAGTATAGTTTTTAAATAATGTTATGCCTTCTACCAATATATTTTTTCTATGCGTGATCCACTCTTGCCAATGATCTGCATCTGTTTTATCAAAGGCAGCTTTCATAATTTTAAAATTGAGCGCTTCTTTATTGGTGGTAATGTAAAATGTTTTATCATCTGCATCTACGTTATACAATACATTTTTCATTCTGGGCTGAAAGATAGTAAAATCACCTATAGGATTGTTAATCGGCAAATATCTTACTTCACTGGAAAGTGTGCCTTGGGAAGTAATCAAAATATAATTTTCAGCAGTAGTTTTACTTACACCAATATAATTGGTATTGTCTTTTTCTTCATAAACCGTTACATCATTTTTTGCAAAATCATTTAGCGTATGTCGTCTTATTTTTTCTGACAAAAGGGTTTCAGGGTTTTTGGCAGTGTAAAAAATAGTAGTGTTATCATTTGCCCAAACATAATTGGCACTTGTGTTTTGTACACCTTGATCTTTTATAATACCGGTAGTGAGGTCTTTTACCTTCATTAGATATTGACGGCGAGAAACAGTATCTTCTCCAAATACTAATAAGTTGTTGTTGGGGCTGATGTTGATGCCGCCAATAGCATAATAAGCATGCCCTTCTGCCATGGCATCTACATCCAGCAAAATTTCTTCAGGTGCAGTTAAATTTCCTTTTTTGCGACAGTATTTATAGTATTGTTTACCATCTTCTGTGCGGGTATAATAATAATATCCATTTTTATAAACGGGCACTGATTCATCTTTTTCCTGAATACGACTTTTCATTTCGGTAAAAAGATTTTTTTGAAAGTCATCGGTGCTTTGCATCATTTTATGTAAATAATCATTTTCATCTTTTAAGTAGTTGACTACATTGGTACTGTCCGGCCCTTTTTTAAAATAATCAATCATCCAATAATATGGATCAGCAACAGTTTCGCCATGTATAGTTCTGTTGTATGTTTTTTTCAAAGCCTCAGGTGCTTTGATGTTGGTTGGCCAATTTATATTTTGTGCTGAACTTTTAAGGGAAGTCATAAATAAAAAAATTAGAACTGAAAATAAATTTCTAGTATGCATAAAACATATTTTGCTAAAAATATAACTTTTCCTTCTTACTTTTAAATGATTACAGAAAAGAAATGAACATACTATTGAAAATACAAACACAATTACAATAATGTTTATTATTTAAAAATTGAGCAATGAAAAATATATTACTTGTTTTAGCTGCTACTTTTATCACAAAATCGTCAATTGGCCAAACTATAATAATACGTGATGCTGCCATAGAAAAAATGGCCAATGAAGTTTCTAAAGATTCTTTAGAATCATATATTAATAAAATGGTGAGTTTTGGAACACGTAATACATTAAGCAATCAAATAAGCAATATAAGAGGTATTGGTGCTGCCCGAAATTGGGTATTGAGTAAGTTCAATCAATTTGCTGCTTCATCCGATGGAAGATTATCAGCAATTATAGATACAATAACATTACAACCCGATGGTAAAAGAGTAGATAGAAAAATAATACTTGGAAATGTAGTAGCCACTTTGAAAGGCACAGACGTTCAAGATAAAAGAATATTTATTGTGAGTGGCCATTTAGATAATATGCGTAGCAATGTGATGGATAGCGTTGGCAATGCTCCAGGTGCAAATGATGATGCAAGTGGTGTAGCTAATGTACTGGAATGTGCCAGAATAATGAGTAAAAGAAATTTTCCTGCTACCATCATTTTCGTTGCAGTAAGTGGAGAAGAACAAGGATTGTTAGGCGCAAATTTTATGGCTTCAAATGCAAAAAAAGAGCATTGGGATATTGAAGCAGTGTTCAATAACGATATAATAGGCAGTAATAATAGTAATGAAACTAATATAACAAACAACACACAAGTACGTGTATTCAGTGAAGCTTTTTCTATTTTAGATACAGGCAAAGCAGCATTAAACATTCGTAACCTCGGTTTGGAAAACGACAGCAAGTCAAGACAATTGGCAAGGTATATTAAAGAAATAGGCGAAAGGTATGTCGACAATTTAGAAGTGGTAATGGTGTATCGCCCTGACCGCTTTTTACGTGGAGGAGACCATATCCCTTATCTGCAACGAGGATTTACAGCAGTTCGTATTACAGAAATGAATGAGAACTATACACATCAACATCAGGATGTAAGATTGGAAAATGGAATTCAATACGGAGACCTTCCGGAGTATATGGATTTTGAATATCTACGCAAAAACACTTGCTTAAATCTTTGCAATCTGGCAAACCTTGCCAAAGCTCCATCCGAACCATTGGAAGTAAAAATGGAGACAAGAAAATTAACTAACTTCTCAAACCTGTCTTGGAAATCGCCAAAACATGGAAATGTAAAAGGATACTTTGTTCTAATCCGTGAAACCACTTCTCCTATATGGCAGAAAAAAATATTTACTACTGAAACTAAAATGGATTTACCTTTTTCAAAAGACAATTACTTTTTCGGAGTACAAGCTGTAGGTGAGGATGGAAATGAAAGTTTGGCAGTAATATCATTGCCTGCCGGTAGATAATCAACGAATATAATTTTATATTTCTAATATGAATTGGTTATTAAAAAAATTTGAAGCACTATCAGTTGACGAGCTATACGCCATATTGCAATTACGCAATGAAGTATTTGCCATAGAACAAAACTGTGTTTATCCTGATATGGATAATAAAGATCAAGCAGCTTATCATTTAATGTGTTTTAGTAACAATAAGCTGATTGCATATTCCAGAATAATACCACCCGGCATAGCCTTTAAAGAAGCAAGTATAGGAAGAGTAGTAACGTCTCCTCAGACAAGGCGTGCAGGAATAGGAAAACTCCTAATGCAGAAATCTATTGAGTCCATATATAATAAATTAGGTAAACAATCTATACGTATTGGTGCTCAATATTATCTTATCAAGTTTTATACACAACTAGGATTTACAACACAAGGTGAGATTTATTTAGAAGATGGCATTGAACATATTGAAATGGTAAAATCCTAATACTCCACTCGTATTATCACTAAGCACTTCTTCTTTTTTTAGTCGTTAAAAAGAAAATACTTAATCGTTTATTCTTTATAAGGGAAATTCCGTTTCTATTTTGTATTCAAATCCAATAGAACGAAAAACTGAAATCCAATTCCAATGAGAACAAGTATCCATTTTTTACGGCTGTCCGTATTATTTTCTTATCTGAACATCCTTTGTGTAACAGGAAATGCTCAATCCATCAGTACTCCTAATGGAAAATTTGAATTGGGTGCTGGCGTAGGTCCAATGTTTTTTTTAGGTGATCTCGGAGGCACGGCTGGCGTAGGAAAAACATTTATTAAAGACTTAAATCTTCCCTTGACAAAATTATCTAAGTCTGCGTATTTTAATTACTATCCTACCGAGTGGCTTGGCTTTCGAGTATCAGCTACAATGGGCTTTGTAGAAGGCAAAGACTCAGAAGCACCTGCAAAAGGTGGTGATGAAGAAGATCGTAAATATCGAAACCTTAGTTTTAAATCAAATATCAATGAAGCGTATGCTGCCATTGAGCTATATCCAACTGTTTTTTTTGAAAAATATGAAGGCTTACAAGGAAAGATGAGACCATATTTAGTGGGAGGAGCCGGAATGTTTCACTTCAATCCAAAGGCGCAGGATATCGATGGGAAATGGGTAGAGCTTGCTCCATTAAGATTAGAAGGACAGGGTATGGCTGAATATCCTGATAGCAAACCTTACAAGTTGACCCAAATGAATGTAGTAATGGGCTTTGGTTTTAAATATTATTTAAAAGAAAATATGTATGTAGGCCTGGAAATATTACATCGTAAATTATTTACAGACTATGTGGATGATGTAAGTCATAACTATTATATAGACCCTATTTATTTTGATCATTACTTATCACCTGCCGATGCAGTAAGGGCAAGAAGGCTCTATTATCGTGGCACTTATACATTTCCTACCACTCGCCCCTATCAAGAATTTGCAGAGCGTGGTGATCCAAAACAAAATGATGCTTATTTCACCAGTATCATACGCTTTGGATGGCGTTTAAATAAAAAGGATCCTCGCTTGAAGCAACTAAAATGTCCCACATATTACTAAACATAACATAAAACAACCGAGCCCATGAAACAATTAAACTTTAACCACAAACTAAGCATACCTGCATTGCTAATAGCCGGTAGCTTCATTTTACTACAACCCACTTTTGCAAATGATAATATTGGCAAAGAAGAGCCGATAAAAAAAGAAAAGAAAAAACCGGCAAAACAGAATAACAAGACCGGAACACTAAATAATGCTGCCGTAAAAATCTTTCCTGATATTATCAAACGAGAGATGCATGTTGTAGCCAAAGACGGGAATGATGTTCTTGATTTTTTTGTTTTTGACATACAAGGCTCATTAGTGAATAATTACAAAATGAAATCAAAAGATCATATCAAGTTAACAAGCCTGAATAGAGGTATTTATATCTATAGAGTTTTTAATGGCGATACAGAAACTGCAACCGGACAGTTTGAAATTCGTTAAGTCATGAAAATTAATTGTCTGACAGCAAAAGACAATATAACAACGTAGTTCTTTTAAGTATCATAACTAAGAAACCCGTAGCAAATCACGCAGGCATAATTCTTTATGTAAGCGCAAAGGCAGGAAAATTGTGATAATCCAATATCGGTAAAAAGCCAGTACTCTTGGTGTCCGAATGATTTTTACAAACATTTCCTGCTTCTGCTACGAGTGTTTTACTCCTCTCCTATCTATCTCTGTGGAATAGTCGTTTAAAAAAAACTCAACACTATTTGGCGTAATTCAGCCAAACTGCCTTAATTTAGTTTTACAAAGGAAGACCTGACCCTCACAAAACAGGGGCGAATGCCGAAAAGCCATACGAGTAGGCAAAACCTAAATCAACTATTTTGCTATGGAACAAAATTCACAAAACACACAAAATCCATTCTCTGGTTTACACAAACAAAAACTCTCTGCTTTAATCTTAGCTGCCGTTGGTGTCATCTCTTGTATTCTACCTTGGTGGAATATTTCGTTTGGTGGTTTTGGAGGCTATTCCATCAATGGATTACATGAACTTGGGTGGTTATCGTTCTTAGGTTTTATTGGAGCAGGAGTTGTAACTTTTGTAATGGGTGATAAATCAAAAGAATATGAGGGACAAGATAAAATGATTGTTGCAGCTTGCTTTGGTGGTGCGGGAGCTATTGCTCTTATTCAGTTTCTACGCCAGACCTCATTTGCTTCATTTGGTATTTTTATAGCTATTGCTGCTGGAGTTTTAGGAGCTTTGTTAGTTTGGGGTATCATTAAATCACCACTGAAATAATTTTTAAAATATTAAATCCAAACCCGGTAAATTTTTTATCGGGTTTTTTTATACTACTACATCTCATTTTTCAAAAAAATTCCAGTATAACTCTCCTTACATTTTATCAACTCTTCGGGAGTTCCTTCAAATAATATTTTCCCACCGCCGTCACCACCTTCAGGACCAAGATCTATGATATGGTCTGCTACTTTAATAATGTCCATATTATGTTCTATTACCAAAACAGTATTTCCTCTATCTGCTAATTTGTTCAATACTTCCAACAAATGCTGTATGTCTTCAAAATGTAAACCGGTGGTAGGTTCATCCAAAATATAAAATGTTTTTCCCGTATCTCTCTTAGCTAGTTCTGTTGAAAGCTTTACACGCTGCGCCTCACCTCCACTCAGCGTAACTGCCGATTGACCAAGGGTAACATATCCTAATCCAACTTCCTTTAATACTTTTATTTTACGATAGAGATAAGGAACATTCTGAAAAAAATCAACTGCTTCTTCCACAGTCATAGCCAAAACATCTGCAATTGATTTTCCCTTATATCTTATTTCTAATGTTTCTCTATTGTATCGTTTACCATTACACTTTTCGCAAGGCACATACACATCCGGTAAAAAATTCATCTCAATGGTTCTCATTCCGCTTCCCTCGCAAACTTCACATCGTCCGCTTTTTACATTGAATGAAAATCGGCCTGCATTATATCCTCTTATTTTTGATTCAGGCAATGAAGCAAACAATGTTCTTATCTCTGTAAAAAAGCCGCAATAGGTAGCCGGATTGCTGCGCGGTGTTCTTCCAATCGGACTTTGATCTATTTCTATTACTTTATCTATATGCTCTAATCCTTTGATGGATTTATAGGACATCGGATTCATTTTTGAATTGTAAGAATGTTTGGAAAGTATCGGATATAATGTTTCATTGATCAAAGTCGATTTTCCGCTACCACTTACACCTGTTACACAAATAAATTTTCCTAAAGGAAATTTTACATTTACCTGCTGTAAGTTATTTCCGGAAGCTTCTTTTAATTCCAAATATTTTCCATTGCCTTTTCTTCGCTCAGCAGGTATGGCAATTTTTAAATGGCCGTTCAAATAACCTGCAGTTAATGTATCCATTTTCAAAATTTCTTTGGGCGTTCCCTGCGCTACAATCCTTCCTCCATAATATCCGGCTTTTGGCCCAATGTCTATCAAATAGTCTGAAGCTAACATAATATCTTTATCATGCTCCACTACAATCACACTATTGCCAATATCACGTAAATTTTTCAACGCATCTATCAATCGATGATTATCTCTTTGATGCAAACCGATGGACGGTTCATCCAAAATATAAGTAATACCCTGAAGTTGAGAACCAATCTGTGTTGCTAATCTTATTCGTTGAGATTCGCCACCACTCAAAGTTTTGGTGGGCCTGTCGAGCGATAAATAAGTTAATCCGACATTGAGTAAAAATTGCAACCGCTCTCTAATTTCTTTTAAAACATCTTTGGCAATGGTTTTTTGTTTTGCAGACAACATCAATTCTATTCCATCAAACCAGGCCGCCAAATTATCCAAATTCATTTTACTCAGTTCGGCAATATTTCTTCCATTCACTTTAAAATGCAAGCTCTCCTTTTTCAATCTTTGACCATTACAAGTAGGGCAAATAGACAATTCCATATATTTCTCTACCCACTCCCTCAAAAAATCTGTGCTGACGGAAGAAGTAAACCATCGTTTGAGCATCGGAATAATTCCTTCATAACTTCCTGTATAAGCATCCGGCACAGTATCATCATCTGTATCAACAGTGAGTGATGAACTGATTTCTTTATCACCATACAATAATAAATCAAGTTGCGTTTTTGTAAGCTCGTTGATCGGTTTATCTAAATTGATTTTATTCTTTTTTGCAAATGCAGATACTTGTTTAAACACACTTGCTTCCCGCTCTTCACCCAATGGAGCAATACCGCCTTCTTTGATAGAAAGATTTTTGTCGGGCAATACTAAATCTAAATTGATTGTATAGACATTACCCAATCCTTTACAAGTAGGACAAGCGCCATAAGGCGAATTGAATGAGAATGCGTTGGGCGAAGGCTCTTCATAGCTGACGCCGGTATCTTCACACATGAGCAATTTAGAATAAGAAACGATTTGTTTTCCATCTACTTCAACAAACATTAAATCCTTTCCGGTTTTCAAAGTTTGCTGCACACTCTGACTCAATCTTGCTTTCAAATCCTCATTTACCACCATCCTATCCACCACCAATTCAATATTATGAATGGAATAACGATCGACTTGCATTTTAGATGTTATCTCTTTTATCTCGCCATCCACTCTTACTTTTAAAAAACCTTTCTTGCGCAAGTCTTCAAACAGTTCACGATAATGTCCTTTTCTTCCTCTTACCAATGGTGCTAATAAAACAATTTTCTTTCCTTCAAATTTTTTAAAAATATTTTCTACAATCTCTTCTTCACTCCATTGCACCATTCTTTTTCCGGTGTTATATGAATATGCTTCACCGATTCTTGCATAAAGCAAACGAAGGAAATCATAAATTTCGGTAACAGTGCCCACCGTAGAACGTGGATTTTTATTCGTTGTTTTTTGTTCAATAGAAATCACCGGCGAAAGTCCGGTTATCTTATCTACATCAGGGCGTTCCATATCACCAATAAACTGTCGTGCATAAGCCCCAAAAGTTTCCATATAGCGACGTTGTCCTTCAGAGAAAATCGTATCAAAAGCCAATGAAGATTTACCACTGCCGCTGATCCCCGTTATCACAACTAATGCATTTTTAGGAATTGAAATATCTATGTTCTTAAGGTTATGCACCCTTGCACCAAACACTTCAATTGATTCATCATTTATAGTTGAAGATGCTAATTTGTTCCCATTATTTGTACTCATAATTCAAAGATTACGAAGATACAACTCATAAATGATGATAAAATACTATGAGACTTTTCAAAATTTTTAAAAATTTTTTATTCTATGAAACTCAATACCATCAAAGGTTTCAAGGATTTATAAAACATAACATTTTAAAATATTTTATGAATGGATTTGGAAATTTGAAAATTTCAAACATATATTTGTGCCGTCCTGCTGATAGCGGATAAGTTCTTTCAAACATCACTTATCAAGAAAGGCTGAGGGTAATGGCCCTTTGAAGCCTTGACAACCTATTTCGGTGCAAACCGGAAAAAGGTGCCAATTCCATCCCGAAAAAAATCGGGACAGATAAGTCAGATTAATAGCTTCAAAATATAAGATTTAAAAATATTCAAAAGCTCATCTGATTTATCGGGTGAGCTTTTTTGTTGCTACCCGATAGTCTTTCTTGGTAACTGATGTAATTGTTTAACCAAATTTCATCATGTTTAAAAACCCAAAAAAGATGAGTAACAACAACGCAACAAAATTGATCCACAGCATTCCTGTAGATGAACTTACAGGTGCTATTTCAGTGCCTATTTATCAGACATCCACATTTGTGCAAGAAGCACCCGGCGTAAACAAAGGGTATGACTATGCACGCACTGGCAATCCTACAAGAGCCACTTTAGAAAAAATTATTGCCCAGTTAGAAAATGGTCACACAGGTATCGCTTTTGGAAGCGGCCTCGCAGCCATTGATTCAGTGTTAAAACTTTTGCAAGCAGGAGATGAAATCGTAGCGGTAGATGATATTTACGGAGGTGCATTTCGTCTTTTTACACACATCTATCAAAAATTTGGTATCCATGTAAAATATGTTGATGCTACACAGGCTGAAAATGTATTCAATGCCATCAGCGATAAAACAAAATTGATTTGGATTGAAACACCAACGAATCCAACATTAAAAATTTCTGATATAGAAGCAATCGCTAAAATTGCTAAGGCGTCAGGGTGTTGGCTTTGCGTGGATAATACTTTTGCTTCACCCGCCTTACAACAGCCTCTTTCGTTGGGAGCTGATATTGTAGTTCATTCAGCTACAAAATATCTTGGCGGTCATAGTGATTTAATCGCAGGATTAGTAGTAACCAAAGAAAAAGAATTAGGTGAAAAAATAAAATTCATTCAAAATGCAAGTGGCGCTATCCTCGCTCCTTTTGATAGCTGGTTAGTGATTCGTGGTATTGAAACTCTGCCGCTTCGTGTAAAACAACATTGCGCAAATGCTCAAGCAGTAGCAGAATTTTTAGAATCACATCCCGAAGTGGATAAAGTGTTTTATCCGGGATTAAAATCACATATCAATCATGATATTGCTGCAAAGCAAGCATCGGGTTTTGGTGGCATTGTATCTTTCACTTTAAAGAATGATACAGAAAATGCAGCGACACAGTTTGTTACAGCTACGCAATATTTCAAACTTGCAGAAAGCCTCGGTGGCGTAAAAAGTTTGCTTTGTCATCCTGCACAGATGACGCACAAATCTATTCCTGTTGAAAAAAGGAGAGCCTCAGGAGTTGCAGATAGTCTTATCCGCTTATCCGTAGGTCTTGAAGAAGCAACAGATTTAATTGCTGACTTAAAGCAAGCATTTAAGAAAATAAACAATTACAAAACAGAAAAAATAATTAGTGAATAATTATGGCAACGCATAAAAAATTAACCATCGGACTTTTCGGTTTTGGTGTAGTAGGCGAAGGCCTTTATAAAGTTCTGCAGCAAACGCCTTCGCTCAATGCAAGTATCAAAAGGATTTGTATTAAAAACTATGGCAAGAAGAGAAATGCACCTGCTTCATTATTTACAACAGATAAAAATGAGCTACTGAATGATCATGATATTAATGTCATTGTAGAAGTAATAGATGATGCAAATGCAGCATTTGAAATAGTATCAACCGCATTACAAAATGGCAAAGATGTGGTAAGTGCCAGTAAGAAAATGATTGCGACTAACCTTAAAGAGCTTTTACAATTGCAGAAGCAAACGGGTAAATCATTACTGTATGAATCGGCGGCATGCGCTTCTATTCCTGTAATAAGAAATTTGGAAGAATATTATGACAATGATTTGCTACATTCCATTAAAGCAATCGTTAATGGCTCTACCAATTTTATTCTTACAAAAATATTTGAAGAAGGAATTGACTTTAACACTGCTTTGCTGCAAGCACAGCAAGCAGGCTTTGCCGAAAGTGATCCCACATTGGATATTGAAGGCTATGATGCAATAAATAAATGGACATTTCTGTTGACTCATGCATACGGCATTACTGAAAATCCTGAAAATTTATTATTCAATGGCATTCAGTTCATACACGCCACTGATTCAGAAACAGCTGCCGCAAGAAAGCAGGAGATTAAATTAGTAGCACAAGCTCAAAAATTAAAAAACGGAGAAGTTGCTGCTTTTGTATTACCACAGTTTGTAAAACAAGAAGATCACCTTGCGTTTGTGAAAAATGAATACAATGGCGTAGTAATCGAAAGTGGCTTCGCTGACAAACAATTCTTTTATGGCAAAGGTGCAGGCAGTTTTCCTACCGCCTCGGCAGTGTTGAGCGATATAGCAGCACTTCGTTACGGATATAAATATGAATACAAAAAATTGTATCATCATCAGCCACATCAATTAGCGAAAGATTTTTTCTTGAAAGTATATCTAAGCTTTGATGATATCAACTCAATACCCAAAGAAGAATTTGAATGGATTGAAGAATGGCACGCACAAAAAGAAAGAAAGTATTTGATAGGTGTAATTGCCTATCAGAAATTAAAAAATCAAACTTGGTGGAGAGAGAATGGCACTTCGCTGATTCTACTTCCCGACCCCATCATTGAAGAAGTGGCGTCGCAAAATATTAAAAAGAGAAGCCTTGAGTTAGCAGGAGTACTCTGACAATTGTTGTTTGTTATGTGGTTTTAAACACGGCTGTATCAAAAGAAATTTTGGTGCAGCTTTTTTTATTTATTGATACCGCTAAAAGACAAGGTTCAATTGAAAACTCAAATATTGACAGATGATATTACCTTCGCAGGAATAAAAAAGCGTATGCTGGAGCTATCGGTTGTCATTACAGTAAAAGATGAAGAAGGCAATATAAAACCTCTTCTTGAATCGGTTCATACTGCATTGCGTGGTATTGATTATGAAATTGTATTGGTAGATGATGGCTCTACCGATAAAACCAAACAACAAATTCTTGACAAAGCTGATAGCCGCACAAAGTTGATTGAGCTACGAAAAAATTATGGACAAAGTACTGCAATGAGTGCCGGCATTGATTATTCAACCGGAAAATATATCGCTTTATTAGATGGTGATTTGCAAAATGATCCTACGGATATTCCTTCAATGCTTGACTTATTGAAAAAAGAAGATTGGGATGTTGTGGCCGGCAATCGCAAAGATAGAAAGGATGGCTTCTTCCTTAGAAAAATACCAAGCAAGATTGCAAATGCAATGATTCGCCGAATGACCGGAGTTTATATTAAAGATTATGGATGTACATTAAAATTATTTAAAAGAGAAATAGCAGAAGAACTTGGTCTTTATGGCGAATTGCACCGGTTCATACCCGTGTTAGCAAAATTGCAAGGAGCACGCATCACACAAGTTGATGTAAAACATCATCCACGCATCAATGGAAAGAGTAAATACGGAATCAACCGCACTTTCAAAGTGATGAGTGATTTAATTCTAATGGTATTCATGCGTAAGTATCTGCAAAAGCCTATGCACCTTTTTGGCACAATCGGTTTTATCAGCATGGGCATAGGCATTGCTATTAATATTTATTTATTGATTTTAAAAATAATGGGCCACGACATTTGGGGTAAGCCTCTTTTAATTTTAGGGTTGATACTTTTATTAGGCGGAATTCAATTTATTACCATCGGTATCATTGCAGATATTAATACCAGAACTTATTTTGAATCTCAAAACAAGAAAACTTATAATGTGCGCAAGGTTTTTCAAGGAAAAAACGAAGTAACAGAAAGAGCAAACTAATACTAATACTGCATCAACATCTCCTCATGCTCCTTAAACCATTGATAAAACTTTTTTAAGCCATCACTTAATGAAGTTCTTGGTTGATAATTCAATAATTTTTTTGCTTTTGAAATGTCTGCAAATGTTTTAGGAACATCTCCGGCTTGTTCCGGCAATTGCTCAATGATTGCTTTTTTACCAACAGTTTCTTCTATTGCTTGAATCAATTCCATTAAAGAAACAGAATAGTTGTTTCCGAGATTGATTATTTCAAAATCAGATTTATCATATTGAAGTGCTGCATGAATTCCTTGTACGATGTCATCTATATATGTATAATCTCTACTGGTACTCCCATCGCCAAACATGGTAATCGCCTCTCCTTTCAAAATAGTTTTTGTAAACTTATGAATGGCTAAGTCAGGTCTTTGCGCCGGGCCATAAACAGTGAAAAAACGTAAAGCGATAAATCTTATTCCATACAGGCTGCTATAAACATGTCCGAGCATTTCGCCCGATAATTTTGTCATTGCATAAGGGCTGATGGGCAAAAGTTGCTCTTCTTCTTTCCATGGAAAATGATCGTTGATGCCATAAACGCTGCTGCTCGAAGAAAACACAAATTGCTTCACCTTCTTTTGCTTTGCAAAATCCAAAATATGCTGAAGGCCGATAACATTCGTTTTTTGATATGCCAGCGGATTTGCTATACTGGGGCGCACACCGGATTTAGCTGCTATATGCACAATAGCATCCACTACTTCGGTAATCGCATCACACAATTCAACGGAAGAAGTATTTGAAATATCCAGAAATAAAAAACGAAAATTAGGATGGAGCTTAAAGTCTTTAATATTATTCTGCTTGATATCAGCCGAATAGAAGTTATCAAAATTATCAATACAAGTAACTTTAATATCCGGTTGTTGATTCAGTAAAGTCCGAATAAGGTTACTCCCAATAAATCCGGCTCCGCCTGTTACGATTATGTGCATAGCTGCAATCTTACAAAAAAATCCTGCCAATAGGCAGGATTTAAATAAGTTCTCAATAAAGGAGCACTCTCCATAGTTCTTATATCGGGAAGATCCCGATTTTATCGGGACGACCCCTTCAACTTAATTCATGAAGATCCCGATTTTATCGGGACGACCACTTCAACTTAATTCATGAAGATCCCGATTTTATCGGGACGACCACTTCAACTTATGTCGGGAAGATCCCGATTTTATCGGGACGACCACTTCAACTTATGTCGGGAAGATCCCGATTTTATCGGGACGACCACTTCAACTTATGTCGGGAAGATCCCGATTTTATCGGGACGACC
>JAFDXF010000018.1 GCA_018268055.1 Bacteroidota bacterium | reverse complement strand
AGTGTGTATTTTTAATTCTTCATCGCTGCCCACTTGCTCAAAACCTCCGGCGTAATATTTAAACTGCTCGTCCAATAATATCCAATTGATAAATGCTTTGGGTCTGCTGCTGTTGTAGGTTTGTGTGCTTAAAAAATTGGTAGCTCCGGTGACCATTACACTTCTACTTTGTATTTCTAATGCAGGGTAATTCATTGATATCTCAAAGTTAGTCGTTTTTATTTTTCAAATATAAAATTTTCCCTGCTTATTTCGGTTCGTGAGGACACGAACCGAGGCGTAGGAAAACATCAATATGCTGCTGATAAAAACTGAAGAACAAAAGCTCTTAGCTAAACTATTTGAATGAAAATAGGAGCTTGGGTCTCCCAGCGCGGAAAACAGGAAGAAGTAGATGCACTGCCCGAAGATGAACAAGGTGTGCTGATAAAAATTATCTCCGCTTATGTCAGGGACTTTAAAGCTAAACAGGCTTATGCTTCGTAAAGCAAGAAAGTCTGAGTTGCTAACTCAGGCTAACCATTCTAACTTCTTTTATTGATTCAACATACTACGAAGAACGAGGTCGCCTGGGCTTTACTGTTTACTTAGGAAGATTAATCCGTTCCCACACTTCATTACCATGAGTAATATATTTTATAATCCCGTAATCCTCATGCCAGAAAATTTTCTTTGGCTGTTCTGACTTTGCTTTTTCATGGTAAGTATCAAACTCATAAACTTTATCTTTCTTCAACCTTTTAATATTGGCTGTCGCAATATTGGGAACAAGAATATCTGAATAGAGATAGTCAATATTTAAGAACGTTTCATTTTTTGGATGCTTTTTAATTAAGCTTATCATTCTATATCCTTCTGGATGGTTGATGAGATTCCTATTTTTATACCACACGACTCCCCATTGTGGTAAATATTTTCCATGCACTTCTATAGAATTCCGTTCAGGGTAAAAAATTTCTTTCTTAATAATAAAAGTAGTATCAACTTCCCCATTGTCAGATTTGAAGACAAGAGTATCCCCTTCATTGTAAACGTCAATCCATTTCAACTCGGTTTGAGAAAGCTTTGTTTTAACGCTACAACTCAACATACCAGCTATTATTAAAAGAAAATAAAAAGCAAATAATATTCTGCTCATCATATATTCATTTTTGCACTGTGACTTTAATTCCCGTGTACAGTAACTTTAATTCCAAGGTTTCTCCAGTAAACAATCAAATCATTTAACCATGTATCAACCATATGTCCTCCCATGCCTCCTGTATGATGGCTTCTCTCCGTATAATCGGAAGTGCCGTCTATTTGTTCCAGTTTAGAACCGCCGTTAAACCAATTTAGTATAGTGCCAAGAAACCCTTTGCCTGAAGAAACTCTATCATTTTTAGTTGAAAACTGTCTGCCTCTCACTTTGTCTGGGTGAGTAAAATCGCCTGGCTGATGGGGAGAGAGGTAATCCACAAATTCCATTAACCCCCCATACTTAGAATTTGCAAGCGCAGTTGCAATGCCCGCCGCATAAGCAGCTCCCTGGCTATGGCCAACTATTTTTATTGTTTCTCCTGTAGCCAATTTAATTTCACCTGCATCAAGCTTTTTAATCAAATCGGCACCCGCCTTCTCTCCTTCGTTAAACCTTGTATTAGCTTCTGACCTTGGAGTAAATGACCCATTAGTGTAATAGGCGTTATGGTCATTGTATGTACTCATATATGCATCATTGACCCCTTCCCAATAAGTAAATAATTTACCATTGTTGCGAGGCCCATCTGCATAAAATCCCCTGTCGGGTGCATATAGATTAGAATTAGGAACAGTTTTCCACTCAACAGGCTGTCTGCTAAAACCATCATGTTCCCATCGAACAGGTTGCTGAATTGTTTTATTCTGTCCCCCTGCATATTGACTTGGCATAAATCCATTTGCAAAAATGAAAAGATTGCCATCAACATCTATCATGTTGACGGGATTATTGCCTGCATAATTGTATGGTGTTAATCCATAGTAAACTTCTGAATAATCGTCAATCACATGCCAGCGGCCAATTTGATTATCATACATCCTTGCTCCATAATCCAACCATTCAAGTCCACTGCCATCGCTGAACTCTTGTCGTTGTTCTTCTTTACCGTTAAACTTATATTTATTTTGAGGATTTCCGAAGTTCAAAGATTTTGAGGAGATGCCGCTCATAACTAACCCGAATGGATAATAATGCGTCTCTTCCAAAACCGGCCCGCGGTAATGTGTTACTTGTAGATTATCAAAGTACACCGGTATATTAGTTGTTTCATTACTCAAGAATACATAAAGATAACCGCTTTTGGTTGCACTGTTGCGGGAGATAGTGTGTATTTTTAATTCTTCATCGCTGCCCACCTGCTCAAAACCTCCGGCGTAATATTTAAACTGCTCGTCCAATAATATCCAATTGATAAATGCTTTGGGTCTGCTGCTGTTGTAAGATTGGCTGTTTAAAAAATTGGCTACTCCCGTGACTATTACACTTCTACTTTGTATTTCTGATGCCGGGTGTTTCATTGCTCTTTTAAAGGTAGTCGTTTTTATTTTACAAAGATTTTAAAGGAGACTACGGATAACGGGACTTTTGTTTTATTTTATTTTCAGGTAACAATTCTCTCCCTGATAATATCCTACACAAAATTGTATTGTGTCATTGTGAGTTTCTAAAACTACTTCTACATCACCGTAACCATCAATTAACTTCTTGTTACTCTCTTGTATCAATGTAAAATCTTCATCAAGATTTAAATAGAATTTCTTAAATTTTATTTTACTATTTGAGGCAATCACCCAAGTCCCTTTATTCTCTAAAACAAGTTTCTTATTCTGGTCGTAAATCTTTCTTTTAAATTGCCCATCATTCAATAATTGAACAGTATCAAAGTTATTTTTATATCCAACAGGAACATAAGTACCCAGTACTTCTTGGTTTGAAAAACTTTGTGCACAAGACGCAAATGGCAGCAGAAATAATATTGTTGATAGCTTCATTTTTAAAATTTGGGATTACGAGATTCTCTCAAAACTCTTTCAAATTCTTTCTGAACTACGGCTTGTTTACTTCTCACTTCACCCATACTTTCTGTCCAGATGTAGGTTTGGTAAGTGTTCCCATACTCCATTTTTTCACTCCTTTCCCAACTTGTGCCTGCCCGATACGATAATGATTCCCACGATTTTGAGTCAGCCATCAAATACAAAACTTTGTCGCCAAGTTTGTACCAGGAAATATTAGTCCTTCCCCACATCTGCTCCCACATATCTTTTGCAAATAAAGGATTAGCTTCAGCATAACTGAATTTTTCTAAACCAAAAGAAGAAGAAGATTCTAACAATGACCTCCTTGCTTTACCTGAGTAAGTAGAAAATGCATTATCCAAAGAGCCAAATGCGCTTTCATTAGAATCATCAAAATCAGAAATCATACTTTTAGTTGGTCCACTTCCATTTTTAAATTCGTTGAAAATAGTTGACCAGCTAATGTCTTTATCCCTATGAACAAAACCCCTTATCAGTCTTTCACCCTTAGTAATAAAATTTGATGCCCCAGTTTCTCTGTCAACAACCTTAGTATCTCCGTTCTTTTGATGATGAAAGTCTATTTTATCACCACCCAAATCACTTATCTTTTTTCCGTTTTGGTCAAATTCATAAGGCGGCATTGCTGCCTTGCCATCAGGGTCTATTTTATTTATGGGATTATTATCGAATGCAACGTATGGTGATTGCCATGGAAATTTATTTGCTAACGGGTCAATAACATGCCATCTTCCTATT
>JAFDXF010000017.1 GCA_018268055.1 Bacteroidota bacterium | reverse complement strand
CATTCGGGCAGGGAACTTGTATCTAAAGTATCCATTGAACTACGGGACCAATTTTAATTTAATAAAGAACTGTTTTTCCCTGAGCCAAAATTATTACTTGTAGTCCCGACAGGAATCGAACCTGTATCTAAAGTTTAGGAAACTTTCGTTCTATCCATTGAACTACGGGACCAATTTTAAATTAATAACCAATATAAAGAACTGTTTTTCCCTGAGCTAAAAATTATTTCTAGTAGTCCCGACAGAGTTTAAACCTGTATCTAAAGTTTAGCCCCGAAAGCATTCGGGGTATCCATTGAACTACGGGACCATTTTTAGTTTAGCCCCGGAAACATTCAGAATATCCTTTGATACTTCAGGACTAAGGGCGGCAAATATAAGAAAGATAAGTGCTTAGAATAACAAGAGTAGCTCTTTAGAAAGAGTTTATCTTTGACTAACAAAAATCAACATAATAATGTCCATAATATTTTTAACTGGAGGCACGGGAAACTTAGGAAAAACTGTAGTAAACAGTCTTTTGGAAGCCGGTCACTCTTTACATCTTACCGTTAGGCACGAAGAAGAAAAAGTTGATAGTCGTGCAGGAAAATACACGACTGACCTAACCAATAAAGATGCTGTAGATAGCACTATACAATCAATAATTGTTTCAAACCAAACTATAAATACTGGTGTCTTTCTAGCCGGAGGATATACCGATGGTGGAACAGATAAAGTAACCATCGAAGACGTTCATAAAATGATGCTATTGAATTTTGAAACGGCATTTCATGCATCTCTATTATTACTGAATCAATTTAGAAAATCAGGAGGCGGTAAACTTATTTTCATTGGCGCTAAAGCAGCGATGGACAATAAAACTGCTGCCGGAAATGTGGCTTATGCTTTATCCAAGCAAATGCTGTTTAGTTTCTGCAATATGATAAATGAAAATGAAAACAGGTACAACATTTCTGCCCATATTCTATTGCCGAACACATTGGATACAGAACTGAATCGATCATTGATGCCTGATGCAGATTTTACTAAATGGACGAAGCCTTCTGATATTGCTTCGACTATCAATAATATCATAATAGGAAGAGAGCAGGAAACAGTAATTCATTTTAAATGATTTCAATTGCTATTTTTTTTCTCTAAAATAATTACCGCCTATCAACTTTAAAAAGTAATTATCCGATTTGCAATGTAATTTCGGATAGTTTTAATTTTATTACTTGCAAGAACAAGAATTGATACAACAATTAAGGCAGGGCAACGAATCTGCATTTAAAATTCTGGTTGAAACCAATCAGGATCGAGTGTATAATACTGCACTGAGTATCGTTCAAAATGCGGAGGATGCAGAAGATGTCGCACAGGAGGTTTTTATTCAAGCCTTTCGATCTATTCATTCTTTTAAAGGCGAGGCGAAGCTCACTACCTGGCTTTATCGCATAGCCACCACCCGTTCTCTTGATTTATTAAGAAGTCGGAAAAGCAAGAAACGTTTTGGGTTTTTGCAACGCTTGTTTACTGATGACGGTGACTTGCAATACGATTTACCTGATTTTAATCATCCGGGAATAGCATTAGAGCACAAAGAAAATGCAGCAAAACTATTTAAGGCTATAGCCAAATTACCGGAAAATCAGAAAATTGCTTTTACATTACACAAAATGGAAGATCTTAGTTATCAAGAGATTAGTGATGTTTTAGGCACTACAGTACCGGCTGTGGAATCGTTGATGCATAGAGCTAAAGTGAACCTTAGAAATATTTTGGAAAAAGAAGATGCCAAACCTTTGTCTTAGCGAAGGTTTTAGTATTTTAAATCGTCAAATAGCAGTGTATGGAAAATAAGAAATTAGAAGAAATCTTAAATAGTTTGGACGGGGTGCAAAAAACTTCTGCCCCAGATTTCTTTTATACCAGACTGAAAGCAAGAATGGAAAGAGGTACTGAGCGTTTAACTCAAAAGCGCAGCTGGTATTTACAACCTATATATATAGCTGCAATACTGCTATTTGTTATTGCCGCTAATGCTTTTGTTTATATGAATAGCAAAAGATCAACTCAAGAAAATACTGCCAAAGTCGACCACAACGAAATGATACAACTTACAGTTGCTTCTGATTTTAACCAGTCAGATAATAGTTTTACATATTTCTTAAGTCAGGGTAAATAAAGATTATGAAGAGTTCAAACAGAATGTTAACCATTGCGGTAGTATTGCTACTTCTCATCAATGTATTATTGGTGTCTATGATGCTATGGAAAAAAAATAATTCAAACTTTGATAGAGATAAAGGCAATCCAACTGATTTCATTGCAAAGGAGTTGGGATTAAACGACCAACAAAAAGCGGATTTCAAAAAACTAAAAGACGATCATTTTACTTCAATAAAACCACTATTTGATTCTATTCGCACATTAAAAAAGGCAATGTTTGATTTGATGAGAAATGAAAATGTATCGGATAGCTCTGTAACTAAGATAAGTGATTTGATTGCAGAACAGCAAGCCAAGATTGATATCGATGCGGTAAAACATTTTCGTGAAGTGCGTGCGATGTTCAGTGGTGACCAACAAATAAAATATGACTCATTGATCGGAAAAATGATGAAACGCCGTTGGTCTTCTTCCAATGGATGGAAAGGAAACGACTCTATCGGAAAGAAATAAATTTATTCCACTTTTTTTAATGTCTCATTCAAAAAGTATAATAAAGGCTGCAGCGCTTCGAAAGCGGTAGTGATGGTTTTTACTAAATCAGGTTTTATTAATTCCTTATCACTGATGTGCGTAGAAACAATAAAACTTTTTAATTTTAAATATTTTGATGCAGGGTTATCCGGTGTATATCCTTTTGGCAACCTGGTTAATGAAAACTCAGAACGATTATCTAACCCGCCAAACATAGATACAAATTTTCTGGATGTTACAATTTTATTAAACACCGAAAAGTTGTAATCAACCTCTTGCCTAACTTTATAAAGTACTTCTTTGGGCGGCATATACAAACCACCTCCTACGAAACTTGCATCCGGCTCCAAATGGAAATAATAGCCTGCACTATCCCATGCGTTCTTTCCTTTCGCATTGATGCTTGCCCCGAAATTTGATTTGTAAGGTGTTTTATCTTTTGTAAAACGTATATCGCGGTTGATGCGGAAAATGCAATCTTTGGCAGTAAGCTCTCTTAACGAGGCATCTTTTTTTGCATGCTTATCTATTACTTGTTGAATCAATGTTTCAAAATCCGTTTTTGCATTTTCATATACTCTTCGATTTTTATCAAACCAAATTTTATTGTTATGTATTTTGAGTATTTTTAAAAAATTTATAGTTTGTATTTGTAACATAGGTTTATCTATTTATCATTTTCAAAAATTCTTCTTCTGAAATTATTTTAACAGTATTCAGCTTTTTAGCTTTATCCAATTTACTGCCCGCATCTTCTCCTACTACCAAATAGTTTAATTTTGCACTTACACCGCTTACTATTTGTCCTCCTTGCTCTTCCACCATTGCTTCTGCCTCACTTCGCTTCAATGTCGGCAATGTGCCGGTAAATAAAAATGTTTGGCCTGAAAGATTCCCTGTTGTACTTAATTGTTTTTTTTCATTGCTGAATTGAATCCCTAATTTTTCTAACTCATGCAGCATTTCAATATTTTGTTTATTACTAAAAAAATGGTGAATGCTCCCTGCTACTTTTGGTCCCACATCTTCTAATAAAAGCAATTCTTCTATTGTGAAATTTTTAATGTCTAAAAGATTTTTTACAGCTTGTGCCAATGTCTTTGCAGTTGTTTCTCCCACAAAGCGAATACCAAGTGCATATATTAGGCGATGTAAGGGCTGCTTCTTAGATGCTTCAATGGCTGATTGAAGATTGTCAATTGATCTCTTACCAAATCCTTCCAATTCACCAATCTTTTTAAAATCCAAAGAATACACGCCGGGAATATCTTGAAGCAATTTCAAATCATAAAACTTACGCACATTGGCATCGCCCAATCCGCGAATATCCATTGCATCTTTACTTACAAAATGTATGATGCGCTCTACTACCTGTGCAGGGCAATCTATATTGACACAGCGCCATACTGCTTCTTCCTCTTCTTTAAAAAGCTTTGTATGACAAACAGGACAGCTATTTGGAAATACAATTTTATGTTCAGTACCTTTTCTTACATCGGGCAACGATTTTACAATTTGCGGTATCACATCGCCTGCTCTTTCTATGAGTACGCTATCGCCAATGCGTAAATCTTTTTCATTAATATATTCTGCATTATGCACCGAGATGCTGCTCACTGTTACCCCGCCAATAGCAACAGGCTCTAATTTGGCAACAGGTGTTACTGCACCCGTTCTGCCTACTTGAAACTCTATACCAATCAATTTGGTAGTTGCTTGTCTTGCTTTAAACTTATAAGCAATGGCCCATCGGGGATGATGCGAAGTCATTCCCAATTTTTCTTGAAGAGCAATATTATTTACTTTAACCACCATTCCGTCAATTTCATAAGGAAGATCATCTCGCTTTGCTTCAAATTCTGTACAATATTTTACCACATCATTAATCCCATTACACATGCGCTTTTCTTTTTCTGGGCTTCTGAATCCCAAATCCCATAGCATTTGTAGTGCGCCCGAATGTGTAGCTAAAGCTTCGGGTTGTTTTTGCCCATCAGCCATTGTGTAAAAACTAACATGATATACAAATGCTTCTAAATTCCTTTTTGCAACTTCTTTTGGATCTTTAATCCGCATTGTTCCTGCAGCAGCATTTCTCGGATTGGCCAATGGCGAGAAGCCTTCTTCCATCAGTTCAGCATTGTATTTTGAAAAATTATTTTTGTTAATCAATACTTCGCCACGTATTTCAATTTGTTGCAAACCAAAATCCGAAAATTTTGCCGATAAGGGTACGCTTCTAATCTGTTTGATATTGGTTGTTACATCATCGCCTTCCACACCATCACCACGGGTGGCACCACGCACCAATAAATCATTTTCATAAATCAATGAAATGCTGCTACCGTCAAATTTAGGCTCCACACAATATTCAATTTCATCCACACCTGAAAGTTCTTTTGCTTTTCTATCAAATTCAATCAGGTCAGCACTGTTATACGAATTGTCTAAGGAGAGCATTGGAACCAAATGTTGCACAGTAGGGAAATCTTTAGTAAGCCCTTTTGCTACTCTTTGTGTGGGAGAATCGGGAGTAATCAACGTTGGATGCTCTTCTTCTATTTTTTCTAATAATTTATATAATGTGTCATACTCAAAATCGGAAATCAATGGATCGTTGAGAATGTAATACCGATATTCATGAAAGCGTAAAACAGTTCTAAGCGTTTCAATTGCTTTTGTATTGATGCTTTTACTGTTATGTTCTTTTATTAGATCCTCTGTTTGTTGCTGTAAATTTTGTGTTTGTTCTTTGGAATACATAATGGTAAAGTTAAAAACATATTTTATACCTTCGGAATATTGAATGAATTGATTAAATGAAAACCGCAGATAAAGAAGCATTAAAAAGAAAGACCAACGCAAAAATCAGCCGACCTGAATTTTTTAATATTGCTATTTCGGTGGACTGTGTGATTTTCGGTTATGCAAAAAAGGAATTACAGGTACTTTTGATAAAATCCAATCGTAAAGAGTTTTCAGAATTGTATTCGCTACCCGGCGACCTGGTAAGGCCGGATGAAGATTTGGACACTGCTCCATATCGTGTTTTGAAAGAAAAAACCGGAATGGACGATGTTTTTCTCGAACAAGTGCAGGCTTTCGGTGCTATCGACCGTCACCCATCAGGCAGGGTAATTACTATAGCTTATTACTCGTTGATTGATATACTTCATCATAAACTACAATTAAGTGATAATGATTTGCATTGGCATTCAGTAAAAAATATCAATCAATTAGCATTTGACCATAAACTGATTTTAGATACTTGTATTCATAAACTGAAAGAACAGATTATGGATCATCCATTGGTATTTAATCTACTTCCTGAAAAATTTTCATTGCGAGAATTACAAGATGTGTATGAGGCAATCATAAACATTACATTAGATCGCAGAAACTTTCGAAAAATGATCTCATTGAAAAAATGGCTGTTGGACTTAAATGAATTAGAAATAAATACTCCAAGAAGGCCGGGCAAGTTATACAAGCTAAAAAAAGAATACTCTTCATTTAACGGCCAAAAAAAGAAATAGCTTCATCTCTGCCACCCTGCCTTTTATGCTTCTTAACCGTGTCAATATGGCAATTTTTTATTGATTGGAACAAGGATTGATATTTTATATGCACATTTTAAAAGCTTAAAAAATACAATTTTATGATTCAGGAAAAAGGCACCATCTCCATCAATACCGAAAATATTTTCCCTATTATTAAGAAATTTCTCTACTCCGACCATGAGATTTTTTTGAGAGAATTGGTAAGTAATGCAGTGGATGCCACACAAAAAATGAAGCGCCTTAGTTCTTTAGGTCATTACAATAAAGAACTGGGAAACCTGAATATAAAAGTATCTGTAGGTAAAGATGCGAAAACCATCACCATTTCTGACAGTGGCATTGGTATGACCGCTGAGGAAATAAAAAAGTATATCAATCAGGTAGCTTTCTCCGGTGCTACCGAGTTTATGGAAAAGTTTAAAGAAGCAAATGATGCTAAAGAAATCATTGGTCGTTTTGGGTTGGGATTTTATTCAGCCTTTATGGTTTCTGATAAGGTAGAAATTCAAACGCTTTCTTATCAGGATGGCGCAGCACCTGCACGCTGGACCTGCGATGGCAGTACAGAATTTGAAATCACTGAAGGCAATCGTACTGAAAGAGGTACTGATGTAATTCTTTATATCAACGACGACTCAACAGAATTTTTAGAACAACATCGCATACAAGGCATTCTGGATAAGTATGCAAAATTCTTACCTGTGCCGGTTCAGTTCGGAACTAAATCCGAAAGTGTAGAAGACGGCACTGATGATGAAGGTAAACCAAAATATAAGAGCATTGAAGTTGACAATATCATCAACAATACAAATCCTATCTGGACAAAATCGCCCTCTGAATTAAAGGATGAAGATTATTTGAACTTTTATCAGGAGTTGTACCCATTTCAGGAAGAGCCTTTGTTCTGGATTCATCTCAACGTGGACTATCCTTTCAATCTTACCGGAGTATTGTATTTTCCAAAACTGAAGAATGATTATGAAATTCAAAAGAATAAAATAAAACTTTTTAGTCGTCAGGTTTTCATTACCGATGAGGTGAAAGATATTGTTCCCGAGTTTCTTTTATTGTTACATGGTGTCATTGATTCTCCGGATATTCCATTGAACGTGAGCCGTTCGTTTTTACAAAGCGATAGCAATGTAAAAAAGATAAACAGTTATATCAGTCGTAAAGTAGCGGAAAAACTACAAGAGCTATTTAATAAAGACCGCAAGTCATATCAAGGAAAGTGGAATGACATTGGCATATTCGTAAAATATGGTGCATTAAGTGATGAGAAATTTTATGAAAAAGCAAAAGATTTTTTATTACTCACTAATACTGAAAACGAATTTTTTACGCTTCAAGAATACGAGGCTAAGGTAAAAGATTTTCAAACTGATAAAAATGGTCAGTTGATTCTTCTTTATACAGCAGATGCTGAACGTCAGCATAGTTATATTGCCGCAGCGAAAAAGAAAAACTATGATGTTTTGTTGATGAATTCACCGATAGACACACACTTCATTCAGCATTTAGAAATGAAGTTGGAAAAAACATCATTGAAGCGGGTAGATGCAGACATTGTTGACAAGCTGATTGAAAAAGATAATAAAGAACTGCCTAAGTTGGATGCAGAACAAACAGAAAAACTAAAAACAATATTTGAAAAAGCAATTGCTAATCCAAGTATGAAAGTAGAAATTGAAAACCTTTCTGCCGATGGCTTGCCGGTTATGATTACTATGGAAGAATGGATGCGCCGTATGAAAGACATGAGCAAATTGGGAGGTGGAATGAATTTTTATGGCGCAATGCCCGATACATACAAAGTTTCTATAAATGGGAATCATCCACTTATCAATAAAATACTATCGGCAAGTGAAGAGCAGCAAACTGCATTTGCAAAACAATCTTTTGATCTTGCACTATTAGCACAAGGAATGTTGAAGGGTGCAGACCTTACAGCATTTGTAGAGCGAAGTGTTACAGCGATGCAGGAATAAAACACTTTACTGCGTTTTTGCTCCTTGCTCAATCCAACAACGAATAGACTCTCTTTCATCAAGAGTCATATTCGTTTTATTGTTTTGCGGCATTGTGTGAGTGGTAACTACTCTCAGCAGTATCATATCTTTTTTTGCAACAATCTCGGCAGGAGTATCATACTTTACACCGTTTGGTGCAGTAGTATAAACATTATCCGTCGGTTTTGCAGAGTGACACTGTACACAGCGTTGTTGTATAATATTATTTACTTCAATAAAATTTACAGTACTGTTACATTTTGTTGTTACTGCTTTGGGCGCAGTGGTATATGCTACAGCCAATAATAAAATAACAGAAGCAGGAAGCAGCCACACATTTATTTTTCCTTGCTCTCTCATGTTCAACCAATGTTTAATTCCTGCAGTTGCCACACTGATAGCCATCAAAACAACCCATTGATATTGATTTCCAAACGTAGAAGGAAAATGATTGCTTACCATTACAAACAAAACAGGAAAAGTAAAATAGTTGTTGCTGATAGAACGGAATAAAGCATTCTTTCCTTTTTGTGCATCGGGCAGCATTCCCTTTTTTGCGGCATGCACCATAGCTTTTTGCGAAGGGATGATTACAAAAAATACATTGCCGACCATCAATGTGCCGAGCATAGCACCAAAGTGGATAAAAGCCGCTCTGGCACTGAATACATGGGCATAAAAAAATGCAAAGCCGGTCAATATCAATATTCCAACAACTGCAAAAAGAAAAGGTTTTTTTGCCAATGGTGATTTACAAAGTTGGTCGTAAAGAATCCATGCGACAACAAAAGAACCAATGCCAATGCTTATTGCTTCGACCGAACTTAGTTTCATTACACTCGTGTCCACCAGCAATGCAGTAGCATTGAAATAATAAACAATCAACAACAATGCAATTCCTGTTACCCAAGTAAAATAGGCTTCGTATTTAAACCAATGTAAGTGTTTGGGTATTTCTTTTGGAGCTACTTTATATTTTTCTAAATAATAAAATCCTCCTCCATGTACCGCCCAGAGGTTGCCGGCCAACTCATCTCTGATGCCTTCTGTTCTGTTCAACGCATTTTCCAAAAAAACAAAATAGAAGGATGCTCCAATCCAAGCGATACCGAAAGTAATGTGCATGACACGCACCACTATATTCAGCCACTCCATTAAATGTCCTTCCCAAACGGTGCCTTTCACCAACCAATAAATACAGGCAATCATTGCAAGAATGGTAAATAACATTCCGGCATAAACCCAATTTTGAACTTGATTAGCTCTTTCCCGTTGCAATTCCTTTTCCTCTTTTTTGATAATGGCATGAAATCGGTACGTCATTACAGTTAAAAAAATCAGAAAGCAGAATAATATAGTGAGTATTGCGATAGCCATAAAAATTGAAAGTAAAAAATTGTTTTGAATTATGATTTACTTTTTCAAAGTATCAATTAAAAAATCAAGCCGTTTTAAATTTTCATTTGTATAGAATAAGTATGTAAAAAGTATTGCTTAGTTTTATAGACTCATTCATTTGATGAGCATTGTAAACATTTAACCTTTTCCAAAATACAATTTATGACTATTATTAAAACCTGTTTATTGGCGATGTTTATCAGCGGTTTTATGCTATTTGCTACAAAAGCTGCTGCACAAAAACGCTACACCACTTGTCAAATTGAATTAATTAAAAAACTTAAAGAACAACGAAAAAAGAATCCTTGTATGGGCGGAAGCAAATTTATTCGTTTAGATATTTTTTCATACAACGACACTCTTCTTTATCGTCCTGTCTTCGATATTGGGAAACCTTGTCCTGACTATGTAAATGCTATTTTTTATTATGATGATTCTTGTAATATAAAAATTAGAATTACGGATGGCGGTTTAGTACCTCGCCACAAAGTATTTCCTGCATGGATTGATGAAAAGAATATCAAATTTGTAAAGAGTGTTCCGGCCGGAAAAAAATAAAATCACCAGATAAGCTATTGTATGAAATATATGATCATCAAAAGCAATCGTGTTCTTACTCCTTCGGGTTTGAAAAAGGCATTTATATTAATAGAAGATGATAAAATTATTTCTGTCGCCAATGAATTGCCTACAGTTGCTGCACAAATGATAGATGCAGGCAATGATGTAGTGATGCCCGGAATAGTGGATACGCATGTCCACATCAACGAACCGGGACGTACAGAATGGGAAGGCTTCGACACTGCTACTCGTGCGGCTTTGGCCGGCGGCATCACTACTCTTGTAGAAATGCCGCTGAATGCATCACCCGTTACCACAACAGTAAATGCTTTTGAAAAAAAATTGCAAGCAGCGCAAAATGAAATTCATTGTAACTGCGGATTTTGGGGCGGTATCATTCCCGGAAATGAAAATGAAATTGAACCCTTGATTGAAAAAGGTGTGTTAGGCTTCAAGGCTTTTTTAACACATTCAGGCATTGACGAATTCCCCAATGTAGCAGAAGAAGACTTAAGAAAAGTAATGCCCATCATTGCAAAGCATCATTTACCGCTATTGGTGCATTGTGAACTGAGTGATAATTATTCTATAACCAAAGGAGATAATCGTTCTTATCAGCATTATATTGAATCAAGGCCTAAGCAATGGGAAGATGATGCAGTAACATTAATGATTCGACTTTGCGAAGAATATAATTGTCGAACACATATTGTGCATTTATCTTCTGCAAATTCTATTGCACCGATTGCAGCCGCCAAACAAAAAGGCTTGTCGTTAACTGTAGAAACTTGTCCGCATTATCTTTATTTCAATGCAGAAGATATACCCGATGGCAGAACGGAATATAAATGCGCCCCACCCATTCGTGAAAAGGAAAATAATGAACAACTTTGGCAAGCATTAAAATCCGGGATTATTGATTTTGTAGTTACCGACCATTCGCCCGCACCTCCGGCAATGAAAGAGATAGAAACAGGTGACCTAATGAAAGCTTGGGGTGGAATCGCTTCATTACAATTTTCACTTCCAGTATTATGGACAGCTGCACAAAAACATAACGTTACATTAGAAGAAATTACAAAATGGCTTTGTGAAGGACCGGCACAGTTTGCAAATCTGAAAACAAAAGGTAAAATCGAGAAAGGCTATGATGCTGACTTAGTCATTTGGAGCCCAGAAGAAAAGTTTACATTGGAAGAAAATATGATTTTGCATCGGCATAAAATAACTCCTTATTTTCACGTAACACTTTCAGGAGTAGTGAAACAAACTTTTTTAAAAGGAGAAATTGTTTATGATAACGGAAAACTTTTACATTTGAACAAAGGCAATATTATTTATGGATAACAATACGGCACCTTCATTCACACATCTTACAGAACTTGCTGCTGAGCGACTTGGCGGAAAAACTATTTTATGCTCTGATGATTTTTTTGCAGAAAAAGAAAACCTGTTGAAGCCCGGGAGAGGAATTTTTATAGCCGACAAATTTACCGATCGTGGCAAATGGATGGATGGATGGGAATCCCGTCGCAAACGCACACCCGGACACGACTGGTGTATCATCAAGTTAGCCACTTCTGGAATTATTCACGGAGTGGATATAGACACTAACCATTTTTTGGGAAATCATCCGCCTTTTGCTTCAGTCGAAGCCATCACCTTACACAATGATGAAAATATAGATTGGGAAAAAGTACAATGGAAAGAAATATTGAGTAAGTCGTCTTTGCAACCCGGCTCACATAATTTTTATGAAATAAATGACAAGAACCATTACACACATATCAAACTACACATTTACCCCGATGGCGGTGTGGCCAGAATGAAAGTTTATGGCGTAGTAAATAAAGATTGGAGCACTGTAGATGCTACCGAAACAATAAACCTTGCAGCAGCCATGAATGGCGCAAAAGCTTGTTTGTGTAATGATATGTTTTTTTCACACATTGATAATTTACTAATGCCCGGCAGAGGTATCAATATGGGCGATGGATGGGAAACAAAAAGAAACCGCACACCGAATAATCGTGATTGGGTAATCATCAAATTAGCACATCAAGGAATCATAGAAAAAATTCTGGTGGACACTGCTCACTTCAAAGGCAACTATCCGGATAGTTGTTTGATAGAAGGCTGCAACATTTCAGTAGAAGAAGAAAAAGATTTGAATTCGGATAAAATAAAATGGGAAACCGTTTTACCCCAATCGAAATTGAGTGCTGATCATGAGCACTTTTTTGAAGAAGAAATAAAAAATAGTGGCCCGTTCACACATGTTCGTTTAATCATTTTTCCTGATGGCGGTGTAAGTAGGTTACGTGTTTGGGGAAAAATCAGGTAACTGTTTTAAAGTATTGAGTTTTTAATTTAAAATTATCTTTCGTGACACTACACGAGTTGAATATATTATCCAAAGAAAGATTGACGGAAGAGCTGACTAAGTGTTGCGGTGCAACGAACTGGGTACAACGCATGTTGCATTTTATTCCTGCAGATGATTTAGTAGAACTTCTAAACGATGCTGAAGAACAATGGTGGCAATGCACTGAAGCAGATTGGAAAGAAGCATTCACACATCATCCTAAGATTGGCGATATTGATTCATTGAAAAAAAAATTTGCCTCCACAGCAAATTGGGCTTCGGGTGAGCAAAGTGGCGTAAACACTGCTACCGATACAATCATCAATGCTTTGGCAGAAGGGAATCGCTTGTATGAAGAAAAATTCGGTTATATCTTTATCGTTTGTGCTACCGGTAAAACGGCAAGTGAGCTGCTTGACTTGTTGCAAAAAAGATTCAATAATAAACCCGAAGATGAAATAAAAATTGCAGCAGATGAGCAAAATAAAATCACGCTAATACGTTTGCAAAAATTAATTTCTTAAAAAAACAATATGAGTCAAATTACCACACATGTTTTAGATACCAGCAGTGGCCGACCTGCAGCCGGTGTGAAAATCAGTTTACAAAAAAATTCTAATAACGAATGGAAAGAAATTGCAAAAGGTATTACCAATACCGATGGAAGAGTTTCTGATTTATTATCCAAAACGTTTGTTTTAGATTCAGGTGTATATAAGCTAATTTTTGAAACAAACGAATATTTTAATCAGATACACATACAATCATTTTATCCCTTTGTAGAAATAGTTTTCTTCATTAAAGATGCAGAGCATTATCATGTACCATTATTACTCAATCCGTTTGGATATACAACATACAGAGGCTCTTGACCGAAAACAAATTCAACAATAACATTTTATTTTTAAATTATGACCTTCAGTATCTCCGACAACGAAAAAGAAAAATTATTCAGTTCATTAAGTACTGCAAATTTAAAATTTCAAAAAATCTATCCGGGAGATAAGCCCGAACGACAAGCGGTACATACTGTTTATGGCGGTGCAAATCTTTTTAAATCTGACACCTGTATCAAAATGGGTGAAATTGCTTTGAAAAGTTTGAGAACTTATTCCCCCGACTTCATCACACTTGCCGAAGTATTAAAATTTGATGGGTATGAAAAATTGCCAAAAGAAAAAACAAAAAAATCAGCACTCATAAAGAAATTAGACAAAATGAGTGAAAAAGAAAGAAGAAAGCATCCTGCATGGCTTGCTTACACTGTGTATCAAAAAATGATTCAGAAACTACAAACAGAACCCGTTGAAGATTTTCGTATTGACTTTGAAGATGGTTTTGGCAATCGTCCGGATGATGAAGAAGATGCAACTGCTGTGTATGCAGCGATTGAATTGGCAAAAGGTATGAAGAATAAAACTATTTCGCCATTTATCGGTATTCGTATCAAGCCATTTACTGAAGACTTAAAAATACGTGGTGCAAGAACTTTAGATATTTTCCTGACTACGCTTTTAACACAAACAAAAGGCAAACTGCCCGATAATTTTGTGGTGATGCTGCCAAAGGTTACTATTCCCGAGCAAGTAACCACTATGGTTCAGTTTTTGGAAATCATTGAGCAAAAAAATAATTTGAAGCGTGGAGCACTAAAGATGGAAACAATGGTAGAAGCCACACAGATTATCATGGATGAAGAAGGCAGAAATCCGTTGATGCGCATTGTACGTGCAGGCGAAGGGAGATTAATTGCTGCGCATTTCGGCACTTATGATTACACAGCATCTTGCGGCATTACCGCTAAGTATCAAACAATGGCTCATCCCGTTTGCGATTTTGCACACCACATGACCAAAGTTGCTTTGGGTGGAACAGGAATATTTTTATCAGATGGCGCAACGAATGTAATGCCCGTTGCTCCTCATCGTGGCAATAAATTGACTGCGAAAGAAAAAAAAGAAAACAATTTATCCGTTCACAATGCATGGCGAATCGGTTACAACCATACGATGCACTCACTCATCAATGGTTTTTATCAAGGCTGGGATTTGAACCCTGCACAGTTACCAATGCGATACGCCGCTACTTATTATTTCTTTCTAAGCAGTATGGCCGATGCTAAGAATCGGTTGAAGATATTTGTAGAGCGTGCGGCCATCTCCACACTCACCGGAGATATCTTCGATGATGCAGCAACGGGACAAGGTCTTTTAAACTTTTTTCTAAAAGCTATGAACTGTGGCGCAATTACTGAAGTAGAAGCCGCTGAAACCGGTCTCACTATAGATGAAATAAGAAGTCGTTCATTTTATAAGATTTTGCAGGGAAGAAGAAATCAATCAAATAAAAAATAGGGAAGCAACTTTTGAAGTCTTTTTCTATTCATAGTAAATAGAAAATATTTGCACATCACCATTATTTTAAAAATTTAAAATGAAAATCGCTGTTTTAGGAGCCGGAATGGTTGGTAGCACTATTGCTTTAGATTTAGCTAAAGTCCATTCGGTTACATCTTTTGATAATGACGTTGACAACTTAATTGCACTGAAAAATAAGAACGGAGCAATAGAATCTGTTAATGCTGATTTGCAACGATTCGATAAATACAATGAATGGCTTACACATTTTGATATAGTAGTTACTGCTGTTCCCGGATTTATGGGCTATAAAGTTTTAGAAGCGGCAATCAATGTCGGAAAAAATGTAGTAGATATTTCTTTCTTTCCAGAAGATGCGATGCAACTACATCAATTAGCTAAAGAGAAAAATGTAACTGTTATTACAGATTGTGGTGTAGCACCAGGCATGAGCAACTTTATATTGGGCAGATACAATGAAGAAATGAAAATTGATTCTTTTGAATTTTATGTAGGAGGTTTACCATTGCATCCTAAGCCTCCATTTTTTTACAAAGCTCCTTTTTCTCCAATGGATGTAATCGAAGAATATATACGTCCTGCCAGAATGATTGAAAATGGACAAATCATTTCTAAACCTGCATTGAGCGAAAGAGAAATAATAAATTTTGACTCCGTTGGAGCATTAGAAGCATTCAATACCGATGGTTTACGTTCTTTGATTGAAACAATGGGACATATTCCCAACTTAAAAGAAAAAACTTTGCGCTGGCCCGGCCATCTTGATTTTATCATCGCTTTGAAAAACGGCGGCTTACTTGACGATAAAACTATTTTAGTAAATAACAAGCTTGTTTCTCAATTGGAAACAACCACAAATTGGATGATAAAAGAATGGAAATTGGATGAAGGCGAAGAAGAGTTCACCATCATGAAAGTAATATTGAAATCAAAAGACAAAACGATAACATACAATTTATTTGACCAAACAGATTCGACCACACAAACCACATCTATGGCAAGAACAACGGGTTATACTTGCACAGCAGCCGTAAATTTAATTGCACAAAATTTATTTACAGAAAAAGGTGTTTCCCCTCCGGAATTGGTTGGCAAGCACGCTAACTGTTTTGATTTCGTACTCAATTACCTAAAAGACAGAAATGTAAATTGGAAAATGACAGAAAAATCATTTTAATTTTTTAACAGAGAAAATTTAATTCAACCGCTCTTTTATTATCTTCACAATTCCATTAAAACTGATATATGAAAAAATTTATTTTAAGCCTTGTTATTATCGCTGTGTTTGTAGCTTGTGATTCAAAAAACAACAAAGACAGCAACACCGGCTCTACAAAATCAACCGGAAACTCAGATTATATTATTACCAAAAACGGAATCGGCAATTTAAAAATAGGTATGTCTGTTGATGAAGCAGAAAAACTGCTTGGTCAAAAAATCAGCCTGAAGCATGCACAAGAAGAAGATATTTGGTATGATACAGCAACCGCAAAATATAAAGACATTAACCTAACCTTATATTTTCAACCACGCTATACTGAAAATGAAAATGATGCTCGGGTAATGGAAATATTTGGATTAGCTACAAATAGTCCACTTTGCAAAACAGCAACAGGTATTAAAATAGGTGATAGTAAAGCTGCCGTACTTGCTGCTTATGATGAATCTCCTATAAATATGGGGCCCGAGTTTGAACAGGTAAATGATACTACATGGCTACCCAATTTTTCAAAATTTTATATCAATGTAAGAGATACCTCATTTGACAAGGATCTTATTTTTAAATTGGACAATAAAAAAGTTTCTTCCATAGAGGCATCAATCGTATTGGGCGATTAATTACTTACTCTTGAATTTTGCAATGGCATTGCGTGTAAAATCGCTCAGCACTAATTGGCCGCTGATTTTTGCTCGATCGGATAAGAGTTTATCCCAATTCTCTGTGCCTTGCCAGAATATTTTTTTCATTTCTGCCATAGCGTGTGGAGAAGAATGCGCTAACTGATTTGATAATTTTGAAACAGCTTCATCCATACTATCTAAATTCGGATGCATTTCGAAAAATAATCCTTTTCGTTTTGCCCAATCAGCATTGCGCCAACTTGAGGCATCAATCGCCAACGAACTGAATGCAGCAGTACCAATCTTCCTTTCTACAGCCGGACCAACTACGAAGGGGCCAATACCTATGGCTAATTCGCTCAACTTCACATCCGATGCCTCGGTAGCAATTGCATAATCAACAGCTGCAGCCAATCCTACACCACCACCCACACATTTACCTTGTATGCGTCCAATTACAAATTTTGGGCATAGCCTTATTGCATTAATTACATGAGCAAAACCACTGAAAAAAGCAAGTCCTTCTTGTTCAGTTTTTATCTGCACAAGTTCATCAAATGATGCGCCGGCGCAAAACGTTTTCTCGCCTGCAGAACGCAGTACAATTACAAGCGTATTCGGATCATTGCTTGCGTGTATAATGGCCTTAGTTAAATCTCTCAGTATCTGAGCAGGTAGCGAATTGCTTTGCGGATGAAAAAATTCAACAGTCGTTATACCATTATGTGTTTCTGATTTTACATATCCGTTGGTTTCTGCTATTGCCATAAAAAATTATTTTTTTACAAATATAATTTATAGTTGTACCCATTTATATAATTGTTAAATATTAACGGGTGATTAAATTTTTATGTTTCATTAATTATCTTTAGCACAAATATGAGAAGGAAGAATCTTTTTTTAGCAGCATTGTTATTATTGTGGTTTTCAATTTACGCAAATGCCCAGCATTGCCCTTTTGACGGTTCTCATATAGTTGTAATCAAATTAATGAATAATCGAGGTAAGCCAATTAGCAAATTAAATGGTTCTGTTTATTTAAAAGAGATCAATAATGCAAATCCTCAAAAATGTTCTTATGCAGATAAGCCTTTAAGTATCCGATTTGGAACAATTCAAAATTCATTATACAATAAATATGAGGGGAGTTGGCAGTCTTGGGCAAAACAGCAGTCGGAAGGATGCTCTTTTTTAGGAGCAGGATATTATGCCGTTGTACTTAATCAAGCACAGAATGACTGTATGATTCTTCAAGAAAATACCAACGATTATCAGTACGTAAGTAGAGAATTTGAAATAGTATTAAAACAAAATGGCATAGAAAAAAAATTGGCTCCCGTTTCTAATCATGAAGTTTATTCCTTGTGCACAGGTTCGGGCTCTTGGCAAAGAATTAATGCTATAGAGCTAACGCTTAAATAATGATTGAGTTTTTCGACCTATTTTTATTCTGTTCTTTTTCGTTGTTCCTCCATTGCATCAGCCATTCTTTCCGAAATATAAACACCGCTTTGGCGAAGTTCTTTTAAAATATTTTGAAAATCTTTGTCATTCCTGTTTTGACTAAGCTTGAATGCTGCCTCTACTTTATCAATTGAAATTTCAAATCCGACAATTCCATTCATTTGTTTTTGCACCTCTTTAGGAAGTGTGTCCAATGAAACAGGATGCTTCACGTTTCGTTCATATCGATTGGTTAAACGGCGCACACTTTCCCATAATGGCTCTCCTTGCAGTATTTTAATCTTTCCAGTTATCTGCACACTCATATAGTTCCAGGTAGGCGCATTCGGATGATTGTACCATGATGAAGAAATGTATGAATTAATATTTGATAGAAAAACCGCCAACACGTTTGGTGAATTTTCAAACTCTTGCCACTGCGGGTTTGCTTTTGAAATATGCCCCCACAAAACTTTTTCGCCTTGTTCATTTATTTCCAACTCAATCGGAATATGAGTGGCGGTGGGATATGCTGCACCTTTGGTAATCAAAGTAGCAAAGCCGGTATCTCTTATAAACTGTTCTATTATTTTTTCATCCGTCTCTTGAAATAATTTTGGTACGTGCATTTCAATTTACTTTAATAGATCATTATTGTTTCAGTGTCTTCACCATTGTCAAAATAGTGGCTACGCCGGTTATTTCATTGGTTTCATCAATCATTTCTACCAACCACTTTACAATTCCTTTTTCAATATCATCGCCCCGTTTGAAGTCTTCCGGCTTTTCAATCACTCTTTTGTCATTGGGTAATTTCTCTTTACAGGTAAAGCGAATATGAATTTCTGCTCCGGGATAAACCGGTTTTGTAAAACGCAATTCATCAATGCCATAATTCAACAGCACAGGATTCAATTCATAACTATCCACAAATAATCCTGCTGCAATACTCATGATAAAATATCCGTGTGCTACTTGCTGCTCAAACATTGTTCCGGTGAAATCCGTTGTTTTGATATGCGCATAAAAATGATCGCCGCTCAGGTCGGCAAAGCGGTCAATGTCTTCACTCGTAATCGTTCTTTTTTCAGTAACAATTTGATCGCCGATTTGTAGTTCCTCAAAATGTTTTTCGAATGGATGCTTGCCCGTACTTTTTCCATTGGCATACTGCTGATACACATTCACCACTTCTGTAATCGTTGTGGGCGAACCTTGCAATGCTGTTCTTTGCAAGTAATGTTTTACACCTCTGAGTCCGCCCATTTCTTCGCCGCCGCCTGCACGCCCCGGGCCCCCATGTGTCAGCATGGGCAATGGCGATCCATGGCCGGTGTTTTCTTTGGCGCATTCATTATTCAGCACTAGTATTCTACCGTGATGCGTTGCCGCTTCTATCACATATTTTTTGGCGATTGAATAATCGGCCGTAACAATAGTGCTTACCAAACTACCTTTACCCATTTTACTCAGCGCAATGGCATCATCTAAATTTTTGTACGGCATCAAAGTACTCACCGGCCCGAATGCTTCTACCTCGTGTGCTTCTTTTGCTTCAAAAGGTTTATCATTCATCAATAATATCGGTGAAAAAAATGCGCCTTTCACTGCATCTGCATCCACCAATTGCACACTATCCAATGAGCCATAAATAATTTGAGAACTCGCCAATAATTTTTTTACTTGAGTTTTCACTTCTTCTCTTTGCGATTCACCTGCAAGGCTCCCCATTCTTACTTTTTCATTCAGCGGATTACCGATTACCGTCTGTGCCAATGCGGCTTTCAAAGATTTTTCTACTGCTTCTATTTTATTTTCCGGAACAAAAATTCTTCGCACACCGGTGCATCGCTGCCCACACTTCAGCGTCATCTCTCTTCTTATTTCTTTGATGAAAATATCCCACTCCGGATTTTCGGGAGTCACATCTTCGCCCAATACAATACTGTTCAGGCTGTCTGCCTCCATATTGAACGGCACATTATTTTCTAAGATAGCGTTTGTTTTTTTCAACATCAATCCTGTGATTGCACTACCGGTAAATGTTACTACATCCTGACTCATCACATGATTCAACAAATCGCCTGCACTGCCACAGATTAGTTGCAATGCACCTTCCGGTAAAATCTTTGAAGCGATAATTTCTTTCACTACCGCTTCGGTCAGGTAGCTTGTAATAGTAGCGGGTTTCACGATTGCCGGCATACCGGCTAATAAGTTCACCGCTATTTTTTCCAACATACCCCACACCGGAAAATTAAAAGCATTGATATGAATAGCCACACCTTCTTTCGGTACCATGATGTGCGTACCCATAAACGTATTGTTTTTACCGAGGTTAATACTTTCGCCATCTACGATAAATGTTTCGTTAGAAAGCCTTCTGCGCAAGGACGCATTAGAGAACAAATTGCCGATGCCACCTTCTATATCCACCCAGCTATCTGCTTTGGTAGCGCCGGTTTGATAAGATACTTTGTAAAACTCATCTAAGTGTTTGCGTAGATGCATGGCTAATGCTTTGAGCATATTCCCTCTTTCATGAAAAGTCATTTTGCGCAAAGCAGGATTACCTACTCTTCTTGCATAATCCGTCATTGCCTTAAAATCCAATCCTTTGGTAGATGCTGTAGCAATCTCTTCACCGGTAACAGCGTTGAACAAGTTCTGTCCATCACCAGCTCCATTTACCCATTCGCCTGCTATATAGTTTTGTAGTCGATACATATTGCTTCTGTTAGTGTACAAATTTAACTAACTGAAAATACAATTCTGAATAATGGCGTATTAATTCTCCAATTCGGAAAGAGAAACAATGATATAATAAAAAAGCAATAAAGAAATGTTTTTGGCTATCAGCTTTTTGTTCGCTATTCAACTTTCGGGGTACCGGCTATCCACTCCTACTCCGCCACAAGAGCCCGAGCACAAAGCCTTCAGCGGGGTATCCGTTTCTATCCGGCAGCTTTTGAGCAGGGGAATATCTATTGAGCAGGGCTTAGAATAGTTTAAGGTTGTTGAAGATAGTTTAATTTGGATTAAACAAACTGCAAGTTCGGGAAGGTGTATAGAATGTTTAAGGTAGTTTAAAATGATTTTATCTCATTATGTAACCAACATAACTGGTTGCGTTTTTAAACAAGCCGATGTACACTATGAGCAAATAATGTTTTCCGTTTTTTACATCCCCAAAGGCTGTTGGCTTTACCATGTCTGTTTTTGAAAAATTTAATCGCTATATGAAGCCAACAACTACAAAAATACTTTGTACCATACAAACAGCACAAACGTCGGCCAACGAAAATGTAAACCGACAAGCCCGCCAATATCTTTTAACTAAGGGCTTTTTTTAGGTGGGCTTGTCGGATGGTTTTATAAGAGTTGTAGGCAATTTGACAACGAACACCCTACATTTCAGAAGATAAAAGACATTACTCATAAACAAACCTTCTCAATATGTGGATTTTGATTGTTATTGTGATTATCGCAATCATGATTTTTTCAAAGTATAGTAGTGACAAAACGCAACTAAGAAATAATGTTGTACTTCAAGGAGGACTTGACCAAGTATTTCATGACTTTTTAGAGTGCATAGCTCAAGATTTTGCAGACTATAAAATTGTAAAGATGAGCGAAACTGAAATAGAGATTTTCACAATGACAAAAGATGGACAGCGTTTTGTCTTCGCTAACAAATTAGGCTTTGGAAGTAAAGTCAATTATCGTTGCGACCAAAAGCAAAGTTCTTTCTTGAACGCAGAATTTGCGGTGGAGGGCAACGTAAGCAATCAAGTTCAATCATACGAGATGATTTTAAGCGAACTCCAAAAAAAATATAAAGTTCAAATTGCTTGATTACGTTTTACAAACAAGAACTAACCATTCAAAGTGAATAAACCTTTCAGAATTATATCAACCATCGTCACACTTATTTTTTTGACTTCTTGCAACGAAAACGAAGATGGCGGAACTTCATTCAAACTTTGGATGATGATTTTAGGTTTTCCGTTGATGGGAATTGCAATGGGTCTTGGAAACTTCTTGCTAAAAACAACAGGCATAAAAGACAAAAAAGATAATGACCCATTTACTGTTCAAACCTTTATTGTGGGAGGAATTGTGCTGTTGATTATATACCTACTTATTTTCAAAACCTAATTTTAAAATCCTAAACAAAACTGCCTACAACATGAACTGTGCATAAAACTAAATAAATTTTATGGTTTTTGTGAACAGTAATTGGGTTGATAAATGGTTCCGTTTTTTACTACCGCAAAAACTTGTTTGAGTAACTTATTCATTACTGCTATTAATGCATGTTTTCCCATTTACTTTTAAGTTGTCATAAAGTGCCTTGCAAGCGGAGTTTGTTTGTTTGGCATTCATTGCACACACATACAATACATCTCGTAATGCTTTTCCTCCTTTTTTATTACACACACTAAAACAAACTAATTGACTTTCAATTCATCTTTACAAATATTATTTTTGAGAAACCAACACTTCTGATATTTTTAAGCTTTTGATAAAAAACACTTGTTTCCCGATTGGGAAATTTGTATTTTTGACAAAAATTGCGAATGAAGCCAACCTTTGAGATAGAATTACTGCCTGAAGCAATTGAGTTTTTAGAGAACATTGACGACAAAACGAGGGAAAAAATTTACTACAACATCAAGAAAGCTCAATTTGTGAACGACAATGAACTATTCAAAAAGTTAAACGACTTCATCTAGGAATTTCGGACTTTATACAACAGCAAAGCATATAGGCTTTTTTCGTTTTGGGACACAACAAGCGGAAAAGAAACATTGGTAGTTGCAACTCACGGAGTTTTGAAAAAAACACAGAAAACACCACCAAAAGAAATCAAGAAAGCCGAAGAAATACGAAAACAATATTTAAACAACAAGACAAAAACAAATACAAATGGCAACAAATAAATTTAAAACCGTTTCGCTTGACACAATGATAGACAAACACATTGGCAAGCGTGGAACTGAAAAGCGAGAAGCGTTTGAAAATGAGCTAAGAATAGACTTGTTAGGGCAAGCCATTAAACAAGCCAGACAAGAACGAAACTTGACACAAGAACAATTAGGCAACCTTGTTGGTGTACAGAAGGCTCAAATATCAAAAATTGAAAACAGTGTAAAAAACGCAAGGCTTGAAACTATTTTGAGAGTGTTTGACGCTTTAGGAGCAAAAGTAAATTTTAATGTAGAGCTCAACAGGCAAAAATTGGCTTACTAACAATATGCCGACCGCACAACATGAACTGTGCATAAAACCAAATAAATTTTATTGTTTTTGGGGAAGCCTACACTTTCACTACAATGAATAAATTATTCTACTTTTGAAGTGTACTAAAAATGGGGAGCCTACACACAAATGAAACTTAACATTCAAACGCTTTATTTTCTACTCATTTTTACATCTTGTGGCGTAACGAACAAATCGTCATCAATAAAAATGGTTGATGGTTATAATTATTATGAGCAGTCATCACCGCTAATGAAGGTTCAACTATTAGGCGACTATTATTTTCAACCATTGAAAACAAAATATTATCGGGACATAAGTAAATAATTTATTAAATACGCAACACTTAGACTTGATAACACCAAACCAAAAATCCTTTATCAAGCCCATACAGTTGTTCAGACATATTATTCAACTTTATGCATACAGTATAAATCAAGCGCTTTAGACACGGCCATTATAGACGATATTAAAGTTCAGCTCAAAGTCAATTTAAATATTAAACCGCCAAAATTTGAAAAAATAAATTGTGGCCTCACGAGTGCTTATAAACTCAAATACCAAACAATTAACTCGTTCAATAGAATTACGACTACACACACTGAATATTTTTTTAGGCAAGGAGAATATATTTATAGGCTATTTTTTTGGACAACAAATAGTGACGACTCAATAATTTCGGAAGAAGCTGAATTTATAATTAAGGGGATGCGCTTCGGTTAAAACTACTTTCCATCACCCTAATGCTTAACCTTACGCAGCAAATTTTTTTTAAGCTGTATTCCATCGCTTAGCCCGATTTATTGCCATACAATTCTTCTTACAAGTGTTTTAATGAGTCCCCCACCTCACTATTTTTTCCCATTAACCAAATCAGGATTATCTTTGAATAAATATTATTTTATGAAAAAAATCCTCCTACCACTGTTTTCATTAACTATTGTAGCACTTTCAATCGGATGCAACGATAAAAACAACAACTCCGGAAAAAAAGAATTAACGGCTACAGCAGACAGTCTTTACAAAGTAGTGTTGAAAGGACATGACGAAGGCATGGTAGGCTGGATGAAAATAGAAGACGTAAAAGCAAGAGTGCAACACTTGCTAGATTCCATTAATAAATTGCCACAACAAGCGCAAGCCGCTGCTGCATCGCTAAAGGAAAGCCTCAGCAACAGCACCACTGAACTGCAAACCGCTTACAATAGTATGGAAAAGTGGATGGAAGAAATGAACCTCGATTCGGCAAGTAACAATTTAGATATGCGCATTAAATATTTAACAGACGAGGCAGGCAAGGTTTCTGTTATGAAGGAAGCTATCAATAGTAGCTTGAAAAAAGCAGATTCTTTATTGAAAACAAAATCTTAATCTAAAGAATATAGCTCCACACCAAATTGTTTTAGATGATGCACCGCATGTTTATGCATGATCTGAACATTTTCGGCAAGATCCAATGCTCCAAAAGCAGGATGAGTTGTTCTCATTGAAGGGTTTTTATCAAACACTTCAAAAAAGTCAATCAATTCTTCATGCAAAACGCCAATCGCCGCTTGTTTGGTAGCATATTTTAATGGCGATGGTTCTTCAGACAAAACAGGGCTTTTGGTATTTTCTTTGAAAGGAGTCTCACTCATCATAAACTCTCGATAGCGAGGCAGTTTATCGGCAGGAGTTACAATGTTCATTTTTATTTTCCCGTTGGCCACCATTACTACTTCTATAAAATGCTCTATCATCTGCTGCACATTCATCTTACCCCAAAGTGGTTTTGTTGTAGCATCTAAACGCTGCAAGCAACCAATAAACTTATTGCGTAAAAAATTTTCTTTCTCTAAACTCATAGTGCGAGGTTTATATATTATACTAAAATAAAAAAAGCTCCGTAAGCATTCAAATTTTACGGAGCCAATGAACAAATTTATTGATTGATTATTTTATTTCTTTGTCTTTTTATCAATATAACTGCATATCCTTCCAAATATTTCATCTATACTACCCATACCATCCAGATTGGCTAATTTTTTTTCTTTTGTATAATAATCAGCTACCGGAAGTGTTTCACTACGATAAACTTCTTGTCTTTTTCGCTGTATATTCTCATCGGCATCATCACTACGGCCGGATGTTTTACCACGATGCACCAATCTTTTGATCAACTCTTCTTGATCTACATCGAGCATCAATACTTGAGCAATGGCTGTCTTTTTCAATGCCATTAATTTGTCCAATGCTTTTGCCTGAGCAAGTGTGCGAGGAAAACCATCAAACAAAAACCCTTTGGCATCTTTATGCGCATCAAAATAAGAATCCACCATACCTATTACCACTTCATCGGGTACAAGGTGGCCTTTATCAATAAATGATTTTGCCTCCATGCCCAATGGTGTTTTATTTTTTATTTCTTCACGCAATAAATTGCCGGTTGATAAATGAACCAGCCCGCAGTGTTCTACAATTTTTTCCGATTGAGTTCCTTTTCCACTTCCCGGAGGGCCAAATAGCACAAGATTATACATAAAACAGTTTTCTTATTTGGTTTACAGACAAATATAAAACATTTCGCCTCTTTTTTATGTACTAAATTTGAGTAGCAAAAATCAGGAAGTCCTTCTTTGATATTTATTTTATTTACCCATAGAGTTAAGGTAAATTTACCTTCCTAAATAATAAGACTATGAAGAGTAGAGCCAAATCCGGTTTGTTATGGGTCTTAGCGGTATTTCTGCTGCAATCAGCATTTCCGCAGATTGACAGGTCTCAGAAAATGCCTTTGGACCCAAAGGTTCGGATTGGTAAACTTGCAAATGGACTGACTTATTATATCCGCCATAATAGCTTACCCGAAAAAAGGGCAGAATTGAGGTTGGTCGTAAATGCCGGCTCTGTATTGGAAGATGAAGACCAACTTGGCCTTGCTCATTTTATGGAACACATGAATTTCAACGGAACAAAACGTTTTCCCAAAAATGAACTCGTAAGCTATCTCCAAAGTATCGGTGTTCAATTTGGTGCCGACTTAAACGCCTACACCGGTTTTGATGAAACAGTTTATATTTTACCGGTGCCTACCGACAAACCAGGCTTAATAGATAAGGGATTGGAGATTTTGGAAGATTGGGCAAGAAATGCTTTATTAGATTCTGTTGAAATTGAAAAAGAAAGAGGTGTTGTAATAGAAGAATGGAGAATAAGTAGAGGTGCGGCTGAACGAATGATGCGGCAGACGCTTCCCATTCAATATCACGGCTCCAAATATGCCGAACGATTGCCAATAGGCACAAAAGAAAGTATTGAACATTTTTCTCAAAGCGCATTAAGAAGGTTTTACAAAGATTGGTATCGACCGGATTTACAAGCAATCGTGGTAGTGGGCGATGTGGATGTAAGCGATATTGAACAAAAGATTAAAGATGTTTTTGGTGATATACCGGTCGCAAGTTCTCCAAGGCCAAGAACATATTTTCCAGTGCCCAATCATACAGAGCCGCTTACCGTAGTAGCCAAAGACAAAGAAACTGCATTTCCTTCGGTAGAGTTGATGTTTAAAAAAGATGTATTACCACAAATCACCATTGATGATTACTGTAGATATATGAACACTCAGTTATTTACCGGCATGTTGAACAATCGCTTTCGTGAAATATCATTAAAACCCAATCCTCCATTTGTAGTCGCCTCTTCTTATTTTGGAAGCAGTAATGCACGCACCAAAGATATGTTTCGAGTAACTGCAATATCAAGTGATACCGGAATGGCTCGCTCGCTGAATACACTTGCTATTGAAAATCAAAAACTACTACGTTTTGGATTTACCAATTCGGAATTAGCCCTTTATAAAAAACAGGTACAAAGTCTTTACGACCGCGTTTTCAGTGAACGAGAAAAAGAAGAATCAGAAAAATATGCCGGCGAGTACGTAAATAATTTTTTAACCAACGAACCAATACCCGGCATAGAATGGGAATATGATTTTGTAAAACAATATTTGGCAGATGTTACATTAGATGAAATAAACAATCTTGCCGGTAAATGGATTACCAAAGACAATTTGGTCGTTACATTGAATGCATCCGAAAAATCGAATGTTGTTATTCCTACAATAGTAGAGGTAGAGAATCTACTGCACACTGCCGAGACTGCAGCTATTACACCCAATGCAGAAAAAAAAGTAGCAGACAAGTTGATGGATGACAGCAAACTAAAATCGGGAAAAATAATTTCCGAAAAGACTAATGAAGATTTACAAGTTACTACTTTCAGATTGTCTAATGGAGCAACAGTAGTTATAAAACCAACCAATTTTAAAAACGATGAAATTCTGTTTACTGCATTTAGCAAAGGCGGCCTTTCTTTAATAAAGGAAGCCGACTATTATTCCGCCCTTTACGCATCTGCTATTATAAAACAAAGCGGTGTAGGAAATTTTAATGCATCTGATTTAGAAAATTTTTTGAAAGGAAAGAATACTTCTGTATCACCCAATATTGGCTTATATAGGGAATCTATATCCGGAAACTCTGTACCAAAAGAAATAGAAACATTGATGCAATTGATTCATTTATATTTTACTTCGCCGAGAAAAGATGTAGATGCGTTTGAATCCTTTAAAACAAAACAAAAACAACTGTATGCAAATGCTACCGCCAATCCACAGCTCTATTTCTCCTCTGAATTTCAAAAAATAATGACGCAAAATAATCCGAGAGGCGGAGCGCTACCAACACCCGAAGATTTTGAAAAAATAAATCTGAGCAAAAGTATTCAGCTCTATAAAGAAAGATTTGCCAATGCGGCTGATTTTACTTTTTTCTTCGTTGGCGCTATTGATGAAGAAACATTAAAACCACTTTTAGAAAAATATATTGGTAGCTTATCCGGAAATCCGCTTCGCGAAAAAAGTAAAGATATAGGTATCAGGCCACCGAAGGGGAAAGTGGATAAAACGATAATAAAAGGAAGTGAGCCACAAAGCATAGTAAACATTGTTTTTACTACACCCGCAAAATACAGTGAAGAAAATGCTTACTTGCTTCAAAGTCTTGGACAGGTAGTAACGATGAAGCTCACAGAACAATTACGAGAAGTAAAAGGAAGTGTATATGGCATCTCTGCACAAGGGAGCTTCACAAAATTTCCGGTTGAGTATTCTTCATTTACCATCAGTTTTCCCTGCGCTCCCGAAAATGTAGATACGCTAACAAAAGCAGTATTTGAAGAATTGAAAAACATCCATAAGAATGGTATAAGCACCGATGATTTGGAAAAATTAAAAGAACAACAAAAAAGAAAATTAGAAGTTGATCTGCAACAAAATCAATATTGGATTACCAATCTTTCACTTGCTTACTATCTCGGAAATAATCCGGCCAATATTCTGAAACATCAGCAACAGATAAATGCACTCAATTCAAAAACGATTCAGGATGCTGCAAAAAAATATATCAACGCAAACAGCTTTATACGAGTGTCTTTAAAGCCCGATAAAAATAGTGAACAACCTAAAAAAGCATTTTAATAATTAACGAATGAAAGCACTTCGATTATTTTTCTTTTTTATCATATCGCTTGTATTAGTAACGGCGTTCGCCTCGTTTATGTTGCCTACTTCGCAGTATGTAGAGCGTACCATATCCATTAATGCGCCTGCATCTGAAATTTATAATCAGTTGAAAATGTTAGACAACTTTAATAAATATACTGTTTGGGGACAAAGAGATTCTACTTCAAAATTTATTTTAAGTGGCAAAGATGGAACTGTAGGCGCTGCTTCTACATGGACAGGAGATCCCGAAATTGCCGGCGATGGCAAAATAGAAATTGCTACATTAGAAGAAAATAAAAAAATAGGTTACTTACTTACATTCACAAAACCCAAAAAAGGCTCTGCTACTTCTATTTTTGAACTAAATGAAAAAAACGGAATAACCGCCCTTACCTGGAAGTTTGAATTGGCCACACCAAGGCCTTGGAATGTGTTTAACCTGTTTTACAACATGGAAAAAAAAGTAGGAAAAGATTTTGATGAAGGTCTTGCATTAATAAAAGCTGCCATAGAAAAAGATAATAAACAAAAGCCCGAAGAGCTATCTCCCGTAGCGGCAATAGTATTTTCGGGTAGCACTTATGCACTCATACGTCAAACAGTGCAATGGAATGATATAACCTCTTTCATGCAGCAGCACTTACCCATCATTACAGAAGAAGCACAAAAACAAAATATCACTACAGACTCTGCCGTATGTTTTATTTATAATTGGGATGTAAAAACACAAACAGCCGATGTAGCAGTGGCATGCCCGGTAGCAGCAGGCAGCAAGTTTGAAAACAATATAATTCAAGTAAAAGAAATTGAACCTTCTAAAGCTATTGCAACTACCTTCACTGGCGGATACGCTGAACTAAGCGCTGCCTATAATAGCCTAAAAAAATATAAAACAGAAAACGAACTAAAAGAAAAGTCGCCTCTTATTGAGCAATTTATAAATAGACCTTCAAACGAAGTAGATTTTTCAAAATGGCAAAATCGTTTAATACTGTTAGTAGATTAAACAATAACTGACAAAGAATAAATCAATATGATTGTTTACAACGTAACCGTAAAAATAACACCTGAGATAGAAACCGAATGGATCAAGTGGCAAAAAGAAGAGCACATTCCTGAAGTAATGGCCTCAGGATTCTTTACTGATTATCAGTTCTATCGATTATTACATGATGAAGAAGATGGAATAACATACATTGTTCAATACTTTGCAAAAACGATGAGCGATTATGACAGTTACGCCGAGCAAAAAGCTCCCGAACTTCGAAAAAAATCAATGGATAAATGGGGAAACCGCTTTATTGCTTTTCGCACGGTAATGAAGGTTGTAGATTAATGCAATTTTCTAACCATTCATGTAGTTATTCAGAAAAAATAAACATCTTATTTTATTTTTAGTAGTACAAGCAAAAAGCGGTTAAATTTGTCGCCGCACAGTATAGAAAGCCAAAATAACTTATTATGAACAAAGCCGATTTAATTTCTAAAATTTCTGAAGATACCGGTATCACGAAAGTACAGGCCAATGCTGCAATAGATTCATTTATAGATGCAGTTACCAAGACATTAAAGGGTGGCGGGAAAGTAACCCTCGTTGGTTTTGGTACATTCATCGTATCAAAACGAAAAGCAAGAAAAGGGCGTAACCCTAAAACCGGTGAAGAAATTAAAATCAGTGCTAAAAAAGTTGCCCGCTTCAAAGCAGGCAAAGAACTTTCAGATAAAATTTAATTTATTTATTAATCAATTTTATAAAAAACAACTATGGGAAGAGGTGATAAAAAAACTGCAAAAGGAAAAAGATTTAAAGGCTCATTTGGTAAGAGTCGTCCTGCTAAGAAAAAGGCAGCTCCAAAAAAGAAATAACCAACAAGATTTAGCTCTCTGAACGCAGAATCAGGGAGCTAATCTTTCTATCCGCCACGTACCGTTATCTTGCAATGAGTATTGCAATCTGTCATGCATTCGGCCGGGTCTTCCCTGCCAAAATTCTATAATAACCGGTTTCACTATAAAGCCGCCCCAGTGTGCAGGTCGTGTCAATCTGTTTTGCTTTGCTTGCTTGCTTATGTCTTCGTATTTATTTAATAACCACTCTCTGCTTTCTACTACACGGCTTTGAGGCGAGGTAATAGCCCCTGCTTGACTTTCTATGGGTCTTGAATAAAAATATAGGTCACTTTCTTCAGCTGATAGCTTTTCTACGAGGCCGGTTATGCGTACTTGCCTTTCTAATTCTTTCCAGAAAAAAACTAGACAGGCTTTTGGGTTTTCAATAAGTTGTATCCCTTTTTGACTTTCATAATTTGTAAAAAAAACAAATCCATTTTCATTAAACTCTTTTAGCAATACAATTCGTGCAGCAGGAACGCCTTCCGCCGATGCAGTTGCAAGTGTCATAGCGTTAACTTCATTGATTTTAGCTTTGATTGCTTGTTTCCACCACTTAGAAAATTGCTTGATAGGATTAGGGTTTGCTTTTTTCTCAACCAATTTTTTTTGAGCATAATCTACTCTAATATTTGCTACTTTTTTTGCCATACAACAATAATATAAAAGCAAAGATAGATAGTCGCTGTTGTTCACAAAAAGGATAAGATGAACTTTGTATAATTAATATTTAGATATGCAATCAAAATTTTAACTCCAGCTAGAATAAAATAATTAAAGTTCTCCTCTTTTGGGTTGCCTTTAAGACTCAATAGCCATCAAGGCATTTGCTATTCATTCCAACTCAGACACATAGTCAGCGCACAAAATCTTCAACGGGGTATTCGCTTCCTTCAGTCAGTTTTTTGGCTTTAGATAATTATTCAAGTAATCAGCAATTGTCGATTTTAGATTTAGGATAATAGCACATTAAGCGTTTTGCATTCAGTGTTCTCCGGAGGAATGTTTTCTCAACAACTCATTTTTTTCATTGATGATTATATGCAGCATTTTTTCAAGTTCGCTTATGCGTTGAAACTGTAATTGCATTTCCTTTGCATAATCAGGCTGTACTTTTTCGTTCTTCGACTCTTCTAAAAGAGCTGCATTTTTCAAAAACTGTTGTCTTTCTACATTAAGTTCTTGTAATTTTTGCTGCATATCACTCAATTCTGCTTCCGTTTCTCCGACTTGATTCGTAAGTGCATTATTTAATAGCTGCAACTCTTCTACTTCTTGTAATCGATTGCTATATTCTATTTTCAACGCTTTCAGTTCGGAGTTTTCCTTTTCAGCAGTAGCCAGTTGATCTTCTAATTTTTGAATTTTATCTTGCAAAGTGAGCAGTTGAATACGATTGTCTTCCAACAAAGTTGTAATATTTGCTTTAGACTCTTCGGGATAATTTGTGTCGGATAGTTTTACTTTGTTTTTCAATTTGTCTTCAAGCAAACTTACTCTGTCACGCAGTAACGCATTTTCTTTTGTTAGAAAATCCAACTCTTGTAGATCTGATTCCGACTGTTCTAATTGAGCCAATAGTCTATTGATGTTTTCTTGTTGCTGTTTTATATTCTCTTGAGATTCTATTAATTGGCTTACATAAGCGGTTTTAGTGCTTCCGGCAGTTATTGTACGAAGCTGTATTATTTCTGCTTTAAGCTCCTTATTCGTTTTTTTGGTTTCTTCTGCTTCTATTGCATTGATTTCGCTCGTTTCTCTTATATCGTTCAATAAATTTGAGAGTTCTTCAATTTCATTTTGGCTTCTTTCTGCTTCGTTATTGTATTTTGATTTTAATGCAGCGAGTTCATTGGAAATTTCTCCACCCGGAGCTTCACCCACCATTTTTTTATAGGCTTTATTAGAGGTAACAACAAATACTACACCGGCACCAAATATGATGGCCATTGTAATGTAGATAGTCAGTTCCAGTGCAGAAAGGGATAATTGAACTCCCATAATTTAACAGTATGATTCTGGTTTTAAAACTTGTTTACAGATGACAAAGTCATCCATTTAGTTTTTCACTATCGGGGACACTGGAATTCCCTCACAAGATAGTAGTTGCAGCAAAATAAAAAATAGGAAATCTACTAAGTAATTATCCTCTTACCAAAGTGCCTACTTTTTCACCGGTTACTACACGGCGGAGGTTACCTTCTCTGTTCATATCAAATACAATGATCGGTAAGTTATTTTCTTGACAAAGTGTGAAGGCTGTCATATCCATTACTCTCAAACTATTGGTCAGACATTCTTGAAATGTAATGACGTTAAATTTTGTTGCCTCAGGATCTTTTTCCGGATCTGCTGTGTAGATACCGTCCACTCTTGTTCCTTTAAGTATTACATCAGCATTTATTTCTATAGCTCGGAGTGAGCCTGCAGTATCTGTGGTGAAATATGGATTACCTGTTCCTGCTCCAAAGATTACTACTCTTCCTTTTTCTAAATGTCGTATTGCTCTACGGCGGATATAAGGCTCGGCAATTTGCTCCATTTTAATAGCACTTTGTAAACGAGTGTAAACACCAATTTTTTCCAATCCTGCCTGCACAGCCATGCCATTTATTACTGTGGCCAGCATGCCCATATAGTCTCCGTGTGCTCTTTCAATTCCCGTTTCTGCTTCATTCATGCCGCGATAAATATTACCTCCGCCTATTACAACAGCTACTTGCACGCCAAGGTCGGTAACTGATTTTATATCTTGTGCATACTGAGCAATGACATTGGTATCAAATCCAAAACTTCCATCACCCATTAATGCTTCACCGGATAGTTTGAGTAGTACGCGTTTGTATTTAGGCAGCATAGAATTAAAATTTCTGCGGCGAAGATAAGGTAATTGGTTTTTTTGAACTACGTATGAAGCATTAAGCTTTATTCATTTTTTCCGATAAACATAGAAACACCATACACCCCGAGATAATTAATTACTTCAATTTTTATGGTAAACGAAAAATATCTTGCGTCGAGGTCTTTTCGTTTTTTATCAAAACTCCATTCTTCAGAGTATTCTACATAATCGCCACATGAATTACTACACGGAATACCATTCATTTTAACGCCATTAAAATCAATTTGATTGATTAAACTTACCCATTTATTAAATAACCACTTAGCTTCATCGGATGATTTTGGGTGACCTAATCCAACAGATATTAAATCACTATTCTTTCCTAAAAAAAATCCTTTATCGGTAGAACCGCTAACCTTAAATTTCAACGTAAAAGTATCGGATGGGTTTTTCAGATTTTTAAACTTATTGGTATAGTCGTTAAGAATTTGTAGTAATTGATTGGCAAGAACCGTTTTATCTTGAGCAAAGGCAGGACGAAATAAAAAAACAAAGAATAATAAAAATGCTATTCGCATATTTAGAAATTTTTAAAAATCATGAATATGAAATTAGTAACTATTTATTTAGCTTCATACAATTTTTTTAAATAGGTATCATCATTGCAAATTTTGGCCAAAAAAAATCCGCCAAAGTAATTTGACGGATTTTATATAAAAAGAATTCTTATTAAATCTTAACCAAGCGCTACTCTCTTAAAAGCAGTAACTTTTACGTCGCCGCTTTCTTTCAAATATTGCTCCACGGTTTTACTGCCATCTTTTACAAATGACTGAGCGGTAAGTGTATTCTCTTTAAAGAATGCACCCATTTTCCCTTCTGCAATTTTAGCAATCATTTCATCAGTCTTTCCGGCCATCTTCGGGTCTTGTTTCATCAACTCCACGATGATGTCTTTTTCTCTTGCAATTACTTCAACAGGTACAGAAGAAGCATCTACCGCTACAGGGTTCAAAGCAGCAATTTGCATAGCTACGTCTTTGCCTACTTCAGCAGCTTCTTTATTCAAACCTACCAATACTCCGATGCGGTATGCACCATGTATGTAAGAAGCAACATAGTCCGAGTCTATTCTTTCAAATTTAGTAACCCCTATTTTTTCACCGATGGTAGCCAATTTTTCATCTACTAATCCGGCAACTGTAAGGTTACCAATTTTAGCAGCGAGTAATTCCTCAAGACTTTTTACATTGTTGGCAATAGCTGTATCAGCAATGCTTTGTCCAAATGCTACAAAGTCTGCATTCTTACTTACGAAATCAGTTTCACAACTTACACATACTACAATACCTGTTTTGTTATCGCTCGTTGTTTGTGCAATCACTACTCCTTCTTTTGCTTCACGATCGCTACGCTTTGCTGCTACTTTCTGACCTTGCTTTCTCAGCCAGTCAATAGCTGCTTCAAAATCTCCGTTTGTTTCTGTTAGGGCTTTTCGGCAATCCATCATTCCGGCGCCGGTAGCCTGACGAAGTTTGTTTATATCCTGTGCACTTATTGCTACGGTTGACATAATATATAGTTTTATTTACCTTTCTTTTGTTTTACAAAAGTTGGGTAGTTTTTGAATTTTGTTTCGCAACATTTTATCTTCTAGCTCCACCCGGGCCTCTACCGCCACCAGCCGGTGTACGACGTCTTTGCCCTGCGCCTGCTCCGCCTCCGCGACCGCCTCTACCGCCACGTCCGCCTTCTGCTTCAGCTTCGGCTTGAAGTTTTGCTGCTTTTCTTTCTTTTTCATCATCCGCTACATCATCTGTTTCTTCATCTTTTGCAGCTTGTCTTTCTGCAAGACCTTCTGCAATAGCAGCAGTGATATAGTTTACGATGATAGCAATTGATTTGGTAGCATCATCATTACCGGGAATAGCGAAGTCCACTTTGTTTGGATCGCAGTTGGTATCTACTACACCGAATGTAGAAATATCCAAACGCTTTGCCTCAGCCAAAGCAATATGTTCATGGCCAATATCTACTAAGAATAAAGCAGCAGGTACTCTTCCTAATTGAGCAATACCACCCAATACTTTTTCCATTTTGTCTTTATCTCTGGAAAGCGTCAATCTTTCTTTCTTTGTGATGCTGTCAAAAGAACCATCGCCCAACATTTTTTCAATGCTCTGCATTTTCTTTACGCTCTTACGAACAGTATTGAAATTAGTAAGCATACCGCCCAACCATCTTTCGGTAACGTAAGGCATATTTACTTTTTTGGCACTTTCGCTTACGATGTCTTTAGCCTGCTTCTTAGTACCAACGAAGAGGATTTTTTTACCGCTACGTGCAATTTGTTTTAATGCAGCAGCCGTTTCCTGCAAACATTCTACTGTCTTGTTCAGGTCAATGATGTGAATACCTTTTTTCTCAGCAAAGATGTAAGGTAGCATCTTAGGGTTCCACTTTTTCTTGAGGTGGCCAAAGTGAACACCTGCTTCAAGAAGTTGCTGTTGTAAGGATGTATTATTTTCCATTGTAGTTGAATAATCGTTTTAAAAATTTGTTTAAAGCTATTAACGCTTTGAGAACTGGTAGCTTCTTCTTGCTTTTTTGTGACCGAATTTTTTACGTTCCACAGAACGAGGGTCTCTTTTCAACAAGCCTGCTGCTTTCAATGCAGGACGAAACTCTGCATTCAACTCCAACAGTACTCTTGAAATACCAAGCATTGCTGCTTCAGCTTGTCCTTTTACGCCACCACCGTTTGCAGTGATTTTGATATCAAATTTGTTTACCGCATCAATCGTTTTCAGCGGACGCTCTACTTGGTTTTGTAAATAAACCAGTGGGAAATAAGTTTTATAGTCTTTGTCGTTTACTGTAATTTTTCCATCTCCTTTAGAAATGAAAACTCTGGTTACAGCTTCTTTACGACGTCCAACACCATTTTTTTGCTTTTCCATTATTTTTATTTTTTAATCCTTGGCAGGATGTGATGTTTTAGAATTTTAGTTCTTTAGGGCTTTGTGCTTTATGCGGATGCTCGGCACCTGCATATACAAATAATTTTTTGTACATCTTACGGCCCAATCTGTTTTTAGGAAGCATTCCTTTTACAGCTCTTTCTACTAAAACTTCAGGACGTCTTTTGATCAAGTTTTCAGCAATTTCTTCTTTTAAACCTCCGGGGTAACCGGTAAAGTGGTCATAAACTTTTTCCTGCATTTTATTGCCTGTCAATACTATTTTTTCTGCATTAACTACAATAATATAATCTCCTGTGTCAACGTGTGGAGTGTAACAAGCCTTGTTTTTACCGCGCAATATGGCAGCAATCCTTGCACACATGCGGCCTACGGTTTGATTAGTACCGTCCACAACATACCAGTTGCGTTTAACGGTAGCCTCGTTGGCATGCTTGGTGGTGAAATGTAATTTACTCATTTTGTTTTTTGTTTTTTGCAGCTTCCGCTATCCCGGAATACCGCGTTTTTTAAATGGGGTGCAAAGATATGAATGGAAAAGTTCTAAACCTGATTTTTGGAAACTATTTTATATTCACACCTTTATAATATATTGATTATCAGTAAAATTTTTGCTCTATTTTTAATCTTATCTGCATTTCAATCAAAAAACCCCGCTCCAAAAAGGATACGGGGCTTATTTACCACACACCAAATCTTAAATCATTTTAAAGGCTTTTCAATAGTAGAGTAAATTATATGTGCTGTTTTAAGTTTCTGCTAAATAATAGACGCAGAAACAAGAATGAACCTGCAGTTATAGGCTCATATTTGGGATTAACGGCAATTATGTTACAGTAGCGGAATGTTTTTTCCTTTTTATTGAAACTAAAAACAAACAATGAAAGTAATGCTCCTCTTTTATTCTTCTTCTTGTTGCTCCATATTCTTTTCCGGCCTCATCTGCGGAAATAAAAGAACGTCTTGAATAGAAACTTGATTGGTTAATAACATACACAATCTATCGATACCAATGCCAATACCTGAAGTGGGTGGCATTCCATATTCTAATGCACGCAGAAAATCATAATCAATAAACATTGCTTCGTCATCTCCTCTCTCCATTAATTTCACTTGCTCTTCAAAACGCTCTCGTTGATCTATTGGATCGTTCAACTCGCTATAAGCATTGGCAATTTCTTTTCCGTTTATCATCAATTCAAATCGCTCTACAAGCCCATGTTTTTCCCTATGCTTTTTTGTAAGCGGGCTCATCTCTACCGGATAATCTATAATGAAAGTGGGTTGCACATAATTCTTTTCACATTTTTCTCCAAAGATTGTATCAATGAGCTTACCCTTGCCCATCGTATTGTCCACGTGTAAGTGTAATTGATTGCAAACAGAACGCAGTTGTTCTTCATTCATTCTACTCACATCGATACCGGTATGTTCTTGTATTGCATCAAAAATACTGATACGTTTAAAAGGGGCTTTGAATGAAATCGTTTTATCACCTACCGGAACATCTGTTGTACCACATACATCTTTGGCTGCAGTTTCTAAAAGCTGCTCTGTTGTTTGCATCATCCAGAAATAGTCTTTATAGGCTGTATAAAATTCCAAGATTGTAAATTCAGGATTGTGTGTACGATCCATTCCTTCGTTTCGGAAATTGCGGCTAAACTCATACACCCAATCAAAGCCTCCAACAATTAATCTCTTTAAATAAAGTTCATTGGCAATACGCAGATAAAGCGGAATGTCCAATGCATTGTGATGTGTGCTAAACGGACGGGCAGCTGCTCCCCCCGGAATACTTTGTAATACAGGTGTGTCCACCTCTAATGCACCTTGCTTATCCAAGAATGTGCGAATAGAGCTTATCATTTTGGTTCGCTTTACAAACGTTTCTTTTACTGCAGGGTTGATAATTAAATCTGCATAGCGCTGACGATATTTGAATTCGGGATCTGTAACGGCATCAAAAGTTTGCCCTTCTGCTTCTTTTACGATTGGCAGAGGCCTTAGAGATTTACTGAGTAATGTAAGTTCTTTTACGTGTACAGATGTTTCTCCTGTTTTAGTTGTAAACACATATCCTTTCACACCTATTATATCACCAATATCTAATAATTTTTTCCATACTATATCATAGAGCGATTTATCATCTCCGGGGCAAATATCATCACGCTTAATATACAATTGAATACGTCCTTGACTATCTTGTATTACCGCAAAATTTGCTTTGCCCATATCCCGCACACTCATAATACGGCCTGCAAGACATACTTCAGTAAACTCTTCTTTATTATCTTCTTTGAAGTTGTTTTTTATAAATACAGAATTACTGTTTACCGGATACAAGGGAGCCGGATAAGGCTCGATACCCATCATTATCAATTCAGCTAATTTTTCTCTGCGTAGTTGTTCTTGTTCGGATAAATGAGCAATAGTCATAACGATAAAACTTTTTTCTTTTTAAAGCGGCAAAGGTAGTGCTGCTTTGTGTAAAACAAAAAGCCCCGACGAAACCGTCAGGGCCTCGCAAAATATTTAATTGATATTATTTCTTAGATGAACCCGGAAAAAGATAGCCTACTCTTAAAGCAAAAGACATATTCTTCACCTTATCACGCTCAGAACCCGGAATATCTAATATTGCACTCGGTACGAGATTTCTTGCGCCTTGAGTGTAATTAAATGCTACGAAAACTCCATGCTTATTGCGATATCCCATTGTAAAATCGGCGCCATAGTCAACACCTTTGTAATCATTAGCAGCTAAGTTGCCCCAGCTGATATCGGTATTTACATTTGGGCTTCCTGCCGTATGCTCTACTTTCTTTGAAGGAAGCGGAAGTGCCAAGAATGGACCTGCTCCCAAATAGAATGTAGCATCATGCTTTTTGTCTTTTACATTATAAACAAAATTCGTTGCTAATTCTGCATAACGAAGTGCAGTGTATTTTCTTACTACAGGTGCAAGCAATTGTTCTGCTGTACCTTTTTGAGTATAACGAAGATCGGGCTGAAAAGAAAAGTTTCCTTTTTTACAAATAGGAGCTTCCAGCATCATTCCTGTTATTAGACCAATTTTATATTCGCCGCTTTGATTATATCCACTTATAGAGCGGGTAATCTTAGCAGCATTGAGACCTCCGGTTATTGCCACTCTAGCTCTTTGTGCAAAACCGGCAATTGAAAAACATAGCGTAAATACAGCCAAAGTAAGAATCACTTTTTTCATAAACAGTTATTTTGGGTTACCTACTCATTTCGCTTTTCGGTTAAGGCGCCTATTTTATTGACTTTAGGTGTCCTACTCAGAAAGATAACTCTACCTGAATATTGGTTAAAAATAATGACTTTTAAGATTTAAAATCTTAATTTTTTCCGGCAGAACTGAAAAATTACTTTTTACTAAGCACTTCTTGCTCATTTCCGGCAGGCAAAGATACTATTTGCGGTCAGAAAGGCAAATAAAAAACAAGGATTTTGAGATGAAAATCAGGGGATTAATTTTGATTTTCAAGAGTAAAAACACGCAAAAATGCATATTAGAGCCGCCTTTGAAGCATCTATTTTCAATAAAGATTTACAATTGCAAATGAAAAGTTGAACATATTTTAATTTTGCTTGCCACTTTTTTACACCTTTTACGTCTAAGTTCGTGGAGTAGGTTAACAGGATTGCTCAAACACAGAAACATTATTAATTACATTAGATGCAGTTAAATTTGTTCCGAAAATCCTCACTTTACTTTTTGGCAAGTAATTTGAATTATTGCATCACAAAACAAAAACAAATGAAAAAAATTTATCTCTGGTCTCTTTCATTGATGTTCTTAATTTCTTCTTGCGAAACTTTATCTCAAATACCAGGACTTGGGGGTAATGGTGTAACCGAAGTAGAAGCCGGACAAGGAATCAAAGAAGCTTTAGGCAATGGTATTGTTAAGGCGGTACTTCAATTAAACAAACCTGATGGTTTTTTTAAAGATGCACTTTACAAAATTTTATTACCACCCGATGCAAAAAAAATAGAAAACACACTTAGGGATTTAGGTTTCAATAAAATGGTGGACAATGCCATTTTACAAATCAATCGTGGTGCAGAAGAAGCAGCTGGTTTTGCTAAACCAATTTTTGTGGATGCCATAAAATCAATGACTATTGCAGATGCTATTGGTCTTGTAAAAAATGGCGATACCAGTGCTACACACTTCTTCAGAGTAAAGACTACAGATAAATTATTTACCGCATTTTTACCTGTAATAAAATCTTCTCTTGAAAAGGTAGATGCCACAAAATATTATGGTGATTTAATTAACACTTACAATGGCCTTCCAACGACATTCAAAAAACTAAACCCCGATTTAGGAGGTTTTGTTACAGACAGAGCAGTTTTTGCTTTGTTCAACCTGATTGGAAAGGAAGAAGTAGATATTCGTCAGAACATTGCAGCAAGAACAACCGATCTACTCCGAAAGGTGTTCGGCGCCAAGTGGAATTAATTGTTACTACATTTTATAAAAAACAGGGCTGATGTAAGTTGGTCCTGTTTTTTTTCATTCTCCACTACTCAACAATACTTGCCATGCTTCATTGACTTTGTGCTCGTTCAAAAGTTTTTGAGCATGTATGTGTAACTCTCGTTCCATTTCTTCAGCACTCAGACTGTAATACTGTATAATATTTTTCAAGTGTTCATCATCATAAGCCGGATTGATGATAGGTAGTTCTGTAACATTGGCCAACATACCTAAATCATTGCCGGTTAAAACTTTACTGTTACGAATATTCAACGGCAATGAGTCTATTCCAATACCCAATTGTGTATTAGGCTTGGGCACAATAAACAAATTACTCTCGTCCACTTTGCAATACCAATCGCCGCCCAATCTTGCCACTAAGTTTAATTTTCGTTGATCCATTTTTTTATTGGCATCCAGCAGTGAGTCGTCAATATGCATTCGTAATACTTCACAAATAATCAGATTGCCGGCGCCACCCTCAGTGCCCAGATGTTTTATTTCTATCACCTTGCACTCCAGATTTACTTTACTTTCTTTTACCATCGGCGGCTTTACCAATGATGCAGGCACGGGAGTAAAACCAGCTTTGTAAAATTCATTTACGTCTTTTGCATATTCACAACTTGCTAAGGAGGTTTGTTGCACCATGTCATAAGTAACCATATTAATAACTACTTCGGGTACTTCCTGCACATTGTGCAGCGTGTGCTTGGTTGTATTATCTCTAACTCTGCGAGCCGGTGAGAAAATAACTATCGGCGGATTGGTAGAAAATAAATTAAAAAAACTAAAAGGGCTTAGGTTTACATTGCCTGCCGCATCTATCGTAGAAGCAAAACAGATGGGACGAGGTGCTACAACGTGTTGTAAATAGTGTTGTACTTCTATTGTCTTTATTTCTTTTAAATCAAGGATCATAAAATCTTTTTCTATACTTCTTATACGTTGCTAAAGATTATTTTTTCAATTTCAAAAGGCTCCAATCGGTTTCTTCTGCTATAATTGTATTGCTCAGTTTTCCTAAGCCATCAATTTCCATTTCTACCACATCATTGGGCTGCAGCCATTGCTCTTGATAATTCGGATCGTTTAATTTTCCTGTACCATTTAATTCCAAGAAACATCCGGTGCCTACAGTGCCGCTACCAATTACATCGCCGGCAAATAAATCTACGCCATAAGAAGCACGCTCAATAATTTCTGCAAATGTCCAATCCATGTCTGCAAGATTTCCTTCACTCACTTGTTTTCCATTCACCGTACATTTCATTTTCAGATTCCATGATTTGCCTGTATGATTTTCTTTACAAGGTACCACTAAAGATTCCAGCTCATCCGTTGTTACCAGCCAAGGGCCTATCACAGTAGAAAAATCTTTCCCTTTTGCAGGGCCAAGGTTCAGCAACATTTCTTCCATCTGCAATCTTCTTGCACTCATATCATTCATGATCATCAAGCCGCCAATGTATTCATCGGCATCTTTTGCTTTAATATTTCTTCCATGTTTACAAACCACAATCGCTACTTCCAATTCAAAATCTAATTTTTCAAAATGATCGGGCATGCATTGAATATTTCCCGGGCCTTGTATGCCATGATGATTGGTAAAATAAAAAATCGGATACTGATCAAATTCGGGAATCATCTCTACTTTACGATTTCTTCTTGCAGCTGCTACGTGCTGTCGAAAAGCATATCCATCTCTGCAACTGGTAGGGAATGGAATCGGCGCCAGCAATATTGCATCACTAATCGGAATTCCTTTATTACTGGTACGAGTTCCCTCACGCAACATCAATTCACCTGCTTGTGCTACAGGGTAAGAATCTTCCCAATAATTTAAAAACATACTCATACTAGTAGGTAAATCGGGATGCAGGATTTCCATGTTGTAAATCATATTATTTACTAACACGCCCAATTGTTCTCTTTCTTCGCTGAGATATGAAACTAATTTCATTAAATTTACTTTTTAGGCTTGCAAGATAAATATTAACTAATGAAATTTCTGACAATCCTCTTAACTGTTTTGTTCTTTTCAGTTTCGTTGAGTAATGCACAAGATCAATCGTGGATTCGTATTAACCAATTGGGATATACTCCTTCCGGAACTAAGGTGGCTGTTTGGTGCAGTCAGACAGTTGCGATCCTAAAATCATTTCAATTGGTTGATGCCACAACAAAAAAAATTGTTTTTAGTGGTAATGCCGGAAAACCTTTTGGCGCTTATGGCCCTTATACACAATCTTATCGGTTAAACTTTTCGTCATTCAATAAACCGGGCAAATATTATTTACAAGCAGGTGGCGCTAAGTCGCCGGAGTTTGAAATCAGTTCTACTGTATATAATGGTGCAGCCGATTTTTGCCTTCGATATATGCGTCAACAACGTACAGGGTTCAATCCATTTCTGAACGACAGTTGTCATACACACGATGGCTATGTCTTATATGGGCAAAAAGCAGGAATCGCAGATAGCACCTATATAAATGTAGTAGGCGGCTGGCACGATGCAAGTGATTATTTACAATATGCTACAACATCTGCAAATGCTACTTATCATTTATTGGCTGCTTATCGTGATTTTCCAAAAGTTTTTAAAGATGAAAAGTTGGCAAATGGCTTGACGGGAAAAAATGGAGTTGCCGATGTTTTGGATGAAGCAAAATGGGGATTAGATTGGTTATTAAAAATGCATCCCAAAGATGATTGGATGTTTAATCAAATCGGTGACGATCGCGACCACATGGGAATGAGGATACCTAAAGAAGATACTAATTTCTATGGCAAAGGATTAGAAAGGCCGGTTTATTTTTTAACAGGCGAGCCACAACAGAGAGGGAAATATATGAATGTGACTACCGGTACAAGTTCTACTGCAGGAAAATTTGCAGGAGCGTTTGCATTAGGTTATCAGTTGTTTGTAAATAATGCTGATTATCAAAAAACATTATTACAAAAATCGCAATCAGCCTATAATTATGCATTAAAGAAAATCGGATATACACAAACAGCTTCTGTACGCTCTCCATACATCTATGCAGAAGAAAATTATTTTGATGATCTGGAGTTTGCTGCCGCAATGCTTTCTCAAAACAATCCAAAAGCCAATAAAGAAACATTACTAAATAAATCTATTGAATATTCAAAAGGAGAAACGATTACACCTTGGTTGATAAAAGATACAGCTGCCCATTATCAATGGTATCCATTTATCAATGTCGGGCATTATGAACTTGCCAAACAATTAAATGGTGCAAAGAGAAATCAAGTGGTTGAATATTATAAGCAAGGTATTGAATATGTATGGAATCGTGCGAAGCAAAATGCCTTTTATAGAGGCGTTCCATATATTTGGTGCAGCAATAATCTTACTACTTCATTCGCCATTCAATGTTTATGGTATCAGCAGCTCAGCAATGATCATACTTTTGATGAATTAGCTCAAGCAAATATTGATTGGCTATTCGGCTGCAATCCTTGGGGAACAAGTATGGTTTATGGTTTACCTTCTTGGGGCGACACACCTACCGATCCACATTCTGCATTTACACATATAAAAAATTATCCGATTGATGGTGGTTTAATAGACGGCCCTGTATATGGAAGCATTTATAAAAATCTAATTGGCATTACACTTTACAAGCCCGATGCTTATGCGGCATTTCAAAGCGGCCTTGCTGTGTATCATGATGATTATGGCGATTACAGCACCAATGAACCTACAATGGATGGAACGGCATCTTTAATTTATTTATTAGCTGCCCAAGAAGCATCCGCTACAAAAAACAATTCGTATCAATACAATCACGGTGCAATTATCCGAGGTAATAGCAGTCAAAAAAATATTGCACTTGTTTTTACCGGACATGAATTTGCTGAAGGCGGAAACTTAATTGCACAAACATTAAAGAAAGAAAAAGTGAAAGCCTCTTTTTTCTTAACCGGTGATTTTTATAGAAACAAAGCTTTTGAAAAAATCATTAAGCAATTAAAAAACAATGGCAACTATCTGGGAATGCACAGCAATAAACATTTATTGTATTGTGATTGGAATAAAAGAGATAGTCTGCTGATTTCTAAAGAGCAATTTGAAAACGATATTTTACAAAATCGGGCGGAACAAAAAAGATTCAAGATAAAAAACCGCCAAGAATTTTTTCTTCCACCTTATGAGTGGTATAATGATGTAGTTGCACAATGGGCAAAAAACATGGATATGCAGTTAGTCAATTTTACACCAGGCACTTTAAGCAATGCCGACTACACCACACTTTCAGACAAAAACTATCGTAGTAGTGATGAGATATATAACTCAATACTAAAATACGAGCAAACACATCCTTCCGGTCTGAATGGTTTTCTTTTACTGACACATATAGGCGCAGGTGATGGAAGAACCGATAAATTTTTCACAAAACTTCCCGAATTAATTCAATATTTAAAATCTAAAGGATATCAGTTCAAGCGAATTGATGAATTATTGGATAATGAGTAGTCGCAACTTATTCCTTTTCCCGTTTTCGTAGAAAATCATCCTTACATAATTTGTATCTTTGCACTATGCAGTTTGAGAAAATTCATAATAAAGGTCAGGTACGTTTATTCAAAAATGATTTTTTAGAAGCACTTACCAAAGCACATCCATTAGTAATCTGGGGAATGTATATACCCATTCTTTCTTATATTATTTATTTGGCTGCCACAAAATATGATTACAGTACGGGCACTATTTTATTAATCTTCTTTGCAGGAATGTTTTCTTGGACATTGTTTGAGTATTTCGCACACCGTTTTATTTTTCACTTCATTCCAAAAGGGAAAATGGCCACCAAGATTGTTTATACTATGCATGGTAATCACCATCATTATCCAAGAGATAAACAAAGGCTTTTCATGCCACCAGTTCCGAGTATCATCATTGCGTCGGCAATTTTTGGTTTGATGTATTTAGCTATGAGGAGTTATACATTTATGTTCTTCCCCGGTTTTATATTCGGCTATTTAATGTATGGCTCTATGCACTATGCCATTCATGCTTGGAATCCACCATTCAAATGGATGAAACCGCTTTGGCGCAATCACCACTTACATCATTACAAAAACGAACATCATGGATATGGCGTTAGCACTACTATCTGGGATAGAGTGTTTAACACAATGTTTGACTTGAAAAAAGAAAAAGAAGATAAAGAGAAAGTGCAAGAGTTGATGTTTCAGAAAAAGAAATAATTTCTCTCTTCTCAGTATTTGCAAAAATATATTTACGCTATAACATCAATACGAAAGATTGTTCGTTCTTTTATAATTTTACACAATGGCAAAAAGAACAACTTTATTCTTGCTTTCAGTCATGCTGATTTTATCGTGTAATTCAAATATAGACAAGAAGCAAAAGCAAACTTCATTTCTTTCTGCAAAAGAAGTAGTACTACTCAATCAGATCGTTTACAAAGAAAATATACCGGATACACTCTCTCGTTTTGCGCCCGAATACGATTTAGTATTTAATCCGGATGCGGTTAGCGGCAACTATGCAATGATTGTAAAAAAGAAAAACAATAATCAATTTGCTTTAGTGATCAGAGGTTCAATGATTGAGTTCAGCAATGCGGGGTTTCAAAATTTCTTTTTGCAAGATTTCAATATTTTCAATTTAAAAAAATGGTCTTATACCGATAGTGTTAAAGATGCATATATCAGCAATGGCGCTTATGAAGGTTTTAATAATCTACTTCAATTAAAAGATAAAGCAACCGGAATAGGCATCAAAGATTATATGGAACAAAAAATTCCGGTTGGTTCCAGTTTGGTTATTACCGGCCATAGCCTCGGAGGAAATTTAGCATACCCATTAGCCGGATATTTAAAAAAGATTTTACCGGATGATAAAAAGAATCTATTGCAGTTGATAACTTTTGGCGCACCTGCTGTGGGTAATGCTGCATTTATTCAAGATATGGAAGAAAAATTTCCCCATGCTGAACGATATGCAATTGATAAAGACATTGCACCTTCATTTCCGGACAATGATAAGATGGGCGTCATCGCCAAAGTATTAGGATTGGATAGTGTGTTACATATAAAAGAAGTTTCATTGACGGCAGGTGACTTGCTTAACATTGCCGGTGATATTTTAGAGAAAACAAAAATTATCAATTCATCCAATAAATATGTGCAAAGTCAAAAGCAACTAAGGTTGCTACAATCGTCTGACGAGCCTATTCCTTCCGGGTTAACGACCGAAGCCGTTTTTAATCGCGCTTATCAGTATCATAAAATTGATGCTTATGCATTATTGCTTGGAGGTAAAGCATTGAATTAAATACTACCACTTTTCATCATCGGGAATTGAATTATCTTTTGCTGTATTCTTCCTGCTTTCTATTTTTTGTTTTTGTCGTTCAATCAGTAATGCAGCGATAATTTTTGCAGCATCTTCGTTCGGGTTTGTATTCAATAAATGCCTCAGTTTATTTTCACTCACATCCACCCGATAGAGAATAGAAATTAATCTTTGAAAATCGGTATTTAATAGATTGTTGATGGTGTCTAATAATATTTGAAAGTCTTCTTTGCGGTTTGATTGCACCACTTCTGTGCCAAGTTGTATCAACACTCCTTGTATTGCATCTTTATCTTGCATTAAATAAAGTTATGCCATTCATTAGAATTTCTCTTCAATGCTGAGGCTAAATAATGCATAATCATATTTTACAGGATCGTTTGCATCCAATGTTTGTAAAAACTCCGTAAGCGCAACAGCGGCCTGCCAATCATTTTGTTTTCTTTTTAAAACTCCCAGCTTGCGAGCCACACGTGCAACATGCACATCAAGCGGACAAATGAGTTGCTCCGGCTTTATTTTTTGCCAGATTCCAAAATCTACACCTCTATCATCAACTCTCACCATCCAGCGCAAGTACATATTCAATCTTTTGCAGGAAGAATTTCTTTCCGGTGTAGCAATATGTTTCCGCGTTCGCTCCGGGATATGCTCCAATGAGAAAAAATAATGATGAAATCCGATTAACATTTCTTCAATCGTTGTTCCATTATTTGTAAAAACCGTTTCTAAACTTTTATGTTTTGTATAATGTGTTTTAAAAAATTCTATGAAGTAAAGTAAATCAGTAGCATTGAATGTGCGGTGTTTAAAAGTCAAAATATTTTTTAAATCTTTCGGTGTATGATGCAGACAGAACTGATGAGGTGCATTATCCATTAGCTGCATCAATATTTTTGATTTATTGATAATTGTTGTTCTGTTTCCCCATGCAAATATCGCTGCAAAGAATCCGGCAATTTCTATATCCTGCTTTTTGGAAAACAGATGCGGAATGGAAATTGGGTCATTAACAATAAAAGAAGGCTGATTATATTCATCAGCCTTTCTGTTTAATAATTTTTTTATTTCAGAAAAAATCATTTATCCAATGGCTTTATTCAAATCATCTATTAAATCATCAGCATCTTCAATACCCACACTTAGCCTGATTAAAGAATCACTCAAGCCGTTTTTAATTCTTTCTTCTCTTGGAATAGATGCGTGTGTCATACTTGCAGGATGGTTAATTAAAGACTCTACACCGCCGAGGCTTTCTGCCAATGAAAATAAATGAGTAGAAGACAAAACTCTTTTTGCTTCATCCACATGATTATTTTTTAATTCAAAAGAAAGCATTCCGCCAAAAGCTTTCATTTGTTTTTTAGCGACAGCATGTCCCGGATGTTCTTCAAAGCCCGGCCAATATACTTTTGCAACTTTTGGGTTTGCTTTCAGCCAATGTGCAATTTTTATTCCGTTTTCGCAATGTGCTTTCATTCGTACGCCTAAAGTTTTTATGCCACGTAATACAAGGAAGCAATCCATCGGGCCGGGTACAGCGCCGCAACTTTTTTGTATAAAATATAATCGCTCTCTCAATTCTTTATCATTCATCATCAAAGCGCCTTGAATTACATCGCTATGTCCGCCAAGATATTTTGTTGCAGAATGCATTACAATATCAGCACCAAGTTCTAATGGATTTTGTAAAGCAGGTGACGCAAACGTATTGTCCACAGCCAATAAAATATTATTGGCTTTAGCGATTACTGCTACAGCTGCAATATCAGTAATATTCATCAAAGGATTCGTTGGCGTTTCTAACCAAATCAATTTTGTTTTGGCGGTAACAGCATTTTTTACATTACCGGCATTGGTCGTATCTACATAAACAAATTTGATTCCGAATTTTTCAAAAACTTTAGTGAATAAACGATAAGTGCCGCCATACATATCGCTGGCACAAATCACTTCATCATCAGGTTGTAATAATTTTATCACAGCATCAGTAGCCGCTACACCGCTGCTAAATGCCAAAGCGTATTTTCCATTTTCAATTTGAGCATAAGCATCTTCTAATGCAGAACGTGTCGGATTTTGGCTGCGTGCATATTCATAACCTTTATGTGTAGCAGGTGCTTCCTGCACATACGTACTTGTTTGATAAATTGGAGGAATAATAGCACCTGTTGAAGGATCGGGATTCATTCCGGCATGAATGTATTTTGTTGCGGGTTTCATAATCAAGTTTTGAAATGTAAAGATGATGAAAATTTATTACTTAAAAAGTAAAGAAGCAGAGAGATATCGCCAATCAAAATTTTCATCTTCGTGTGCGGCCTTAGCAGATATTCTTTGCGACAACACTTCTGACTTTAATATTTTTTGTTCTACTAATTTTTCTTTAACGGCAATAATCAGATCTTGAACAGGTTTGGTTTGCATCCATTGTTGTTGTGGCGGCTCAAAACCAACTTTATCTTTTCGCCAGACAATTTGTTCGGGCAATTTGTTTTTCATTTTTTCACGCAAAAGCCATTTGGTCCAGCCATGTCTTATTTTGAATGAGGAGGGAAGTGTAAATAAAAATTCTACCAATTGATGTGAGAGGAAAGGCAATCTTACTTCTACACTGTTTGCCATTGAGTTTCTATCTGCAAAACGTAACAATTCTTCCAACCCGTAAGTAAACGTATTGAAGTATAATACTCCATTCAAATTAAAATAATCGGGTGGCGTGTAATAGGCTTCTTGACTTTGTTGTTGCACAAACTCGTTTGTGAGTCCCGGATGTGACAATGCTTTTGCTAAATATTGCTGCTCTAAAACAATTGTTGCAAATGAAGGAAACCACGATGCAATTTTATTTTTCCATGTAAAAGGTTCTGTTATTCCTAATGCTCGTGCAGCATTTAATTCTTTTCTACCAGATAATTTTCCTTTTCTAAACAATTCCTGCCAGTACCATTTATAATACTTAGTATATCCGGCAAGTGTTTCATCTGCACCTTGTCCATCTAACAATACTTTTATTCCTTGCTGATGAGCTGCTTCAAAAACTTTGTATTGCGCATAAATGCTAGCCGAGCCAAATGGTTCTTCTTGATGATAGCACAGCTTTTCCCAATTGTTTATTAAATCATCGTGATTTACTTCAACAATATTTTGTTTTACCGAAAAGCTATTGGCCACCAATGCTGCATAGTTTTTTTCATCTTTTTCAAAACCGGGAAAAGCAGCAGTAATAGAATTAAATGCAGCTTCGTTGCTGTTATTATCGTGAATCAGTGCCAAGATTGAAGCGCTGTCTAATCCGCCACTCAATGAAGTACCCACTGCAACATCGCTACGCAATCTTTTTTTCACCGCATCATTTAGAAGGCTTGAGAAATGCTCTATCGCTTCAACATCTTTGATGGTATTATTTTCATTATGAAAATCTATATTCCAATATTTTTTTATTGTATAATTAAAATATACGAGAGAGAATTTTAAATAAGAGGCAGGTGGTAATTTGTTGATGTTTTCATAAAATGTTTCTTCCGGCCGTTCCGGGTTTCCTGTATATCCTATAGTGATATAGTTAAACAGCATTTTCTGATTCGGTATTTTAGGAATACCTGCTGCCCACAAGGCTTTCATTTCAGAAGCAAACAAAAACCTATGATCCTCATAAAAATAAAAAAAAGGCTTTTCACCGAAGCGATCTCTTGCTACGTACAATTCACTTTCTTTTTCATCCCATATAGCGAAGGCAAACATTCCATCAAACTGCTGCACACATGCTTCTTTCCAAAAATCATAAGCAGCGGCAATCACTTCCGTATCGGTTTGCGATTGAAAGGAGTATCCTTTTTGAAGCAAGGTTTCTTTTATCTCTTGGTAGTTATAAATTTCACCATTGTGAATGATGGTATATCTGTTCAGATAGTGCATGGGTTGTTTGCCTGCATCAGACAGATCAATGATAGAAAGTCGGCGATGACCTAATAATATATTTCCTGAATCATTTTTCCATTGTCCTTCACTATCTGGCCCGCGATGAGCCAAAGCATCTGTCATATTCTGAAGATGAGACAAACTATATGCTGAAGAGTTTGTTTGTATAATACCTGCTATGCCACACATACAATAAAAGTACTGTATAAATCTTTGGTGGCAATAAGTATAAAAATAATCTTGGTGTAATATTAAAAACTAATCGGCAATCTTGCTTCTATATTATCCCAAGCCATCAGCAGATCGGCTTGTTTACCTTTTCCCTGAAATACCATTGTAAAATATTCAATAGAATTATTTGTTTTAGTAATAGGAATAGTGAATCGTGCAATATCTTTTGAAGGTTCTTGTTTTAATCCCCAACTATCTATGTACCCGTTCAAAACAATAGTCCATTCATTTTCATCAGGAATGCAATACAATACATAACGCCCTGCTTTTATTTTTTTCCCTTGAATAGTAGCATCGCTGTACAAGTCTAATTCTGTTGCTTCATTAGCACCTAATCTCCACGGCTGGCCATATTTTAGTACTTCATGAAATATATGGCGACCTTGCAAGTGTGGGCGACTGTAAATTACTCTTGCAAGAGGTGGTTGCATATTCAGGCTTTCCATTTTAGTGACCATATAATGCACCGGAAAATAAGTCATATCCATTGGTGAAATATCAACCGGTACATACGGATTTTCGGTAATTGGTGTTTTTATTATTACCGGAGTACTATCTGCTTTTTTATCGGACACAGGTTTATTGCCGGAGTCATTTTTATTCCCACAAGACACCAACATCGAGATTATTAACGAATAAAATATAATTTGTTTCATCATTGTAAAATGAAGTTTAAAAAATACAAATCTCTTATCCTTAATTAAATTACAACAAGAATAAAGAATTTGTTTCCATTATCAAAGCTAAATAATTACTGCGTTTTGAACAATTCGTATTGACTCAATGCAAAAGAATATAAATCAGGCCAAAACTCACCGAACAATTGCTTCAATACCTCATAATGTTCTTCAAAAATATGATAAGCGGTTTCACTTTCTGTCAGATATGCTGACCTTCTTACAACGCCACCCAAACTCTTTTCAATTCCCCAACGATAGCTGTAATGGAACAACCAGTTATCTTTTTTCATATAATCGAACACATATCTAAACCGTTCCGGAAAAACCGGAACAAAACTTTCTAACCGTTGATATACAGATTGTGAAAATTCAAGCAAACTATGTTCAGAAAATAAATTTTCATCAGTGGCAAGAAAATGATCAAACACAACATCTACAAATGCTCCGGCATAAAGGCGATAATGTGGTCGAAAATATTCTTTTGCTTCTTTTGTGATTTTATGTGCGTCTGTAAAATTATCAATTGAGCGATGCAAGTTTATCCCTTGTTGAATCGCAAACGCAAAGTCAAATTTTTTTTTGCCTTTTACAAAATCACTAATCATATTGCCCACTAATATTTCCGGATCGTCGAAAGACAAGTATGCGTGAGCGAGGTAATTCATGAAGTTATTTGATTTCTTTTTTCAGCCACTTATAAATTACTTTCAACACTTTAGGAGAAAATGTTTCATCCAACTTTGCATATTCTTGTACGGTACATTCTTTACAATGTTGAAAAAGGTGATTGAGTCCTTTGAACTTTTTTATTTTAAAGTTTTTATTTCCTGCTACGATCAATGCTTTTTTAATTGCATTCAGGTTTTCATCAGGATAAACCTGAATATCTTTTGCGCCGTTGAATGCAAGAACAGGGCACTTTACTTTTGACCAAAAAATAAAAGGATCAGTAGCAATAAAGTATCGTAGCCATGGAATCAATTCAGGCTTAATGCTCATAGCATATATTTCAGGCGTTACTTTATCCGCATTGATTGAAGCCAACAAACTATCCGGCTTATCCTTTTTCCATTCCTTATATAAATCTCTTACCAATAGCATTACAATACTATCGGGCTTCGTATGATTATCTTTAATGATATTTAAAGTCCGTTTGGTTAAATCATAAAACGCATCAAAAGCATCATTACTCACTTTGCCTTTTACCGGATCGGTTTGTTGCCGCAATAAAATATCTGCCCCCGAAACACCTGGGCCGGCTAAGGAAACAATAAACGCAATATTGGGAGTTTTTGAATAAACAATCGGAGCAATAAAACCGCCTTCACTATGCCCCATCAATCCGATTTTATTTTTGTTGACTTCTTTTCTCGTCAATAAATAGTTTACACTTGTGATGACATCATCGGCAAAATCTTCGCTCGTTACATTTTTTAAAGTGCCTTTACTTTTTCCCATTCCTCTGTCGTCCACACGAAGCACTGCAAATCCTCTTTTGGTTAGATAATCTGCAATCACAGCAAATGGCTTATGATTAAAAATTGTTTCATCTCTATCTTGCTGGCCACTACCGGTTATCATTACAATTGTTGTGAACTGCCCACCTTTCTCAGGATAAGAAAACGTAGCACCCAGATGCACTGTTTTATCTGCATTATCATACTCAACACTATCATTGATGTATGAATATGGAGGCTTTGGCGTTTGAGGCTTATCTTGTGCGAAGTTTTTTGAACTAATAAAAAGAAAGAAAAAAACAAGTGTGATAATGCTATTGAATCGCATATAATAAGTTTACATTATAAGCAACATAATTGTTTTGAAAAAAGTACTACGCTAAAAAGGAACAAATTAACTCATATTTTTTTTCCAACGATAGCCGATGTAACCTACTACCATAAATGGAATAAGTCCAAGATAAATAATTCCGGAGTTCATTCCTTTTGCAGGCTTATCACCCATCTGTTGTGCTGTTTTGGTGCAGATAGAACATTGTGCATCTGCATTTGATGCAGATATTGCAAAAACGAAAACAAAAATCAGGGTCAACTTCTTCATAATTCCCAAACTTTTCTCAAAGGTAGTTATTTTTATTATTAGTTACAGCTTGAGCAATCTTACCAAACTCATCGCCCCATCTTTTCCAATTGAGTTCTGTTTCATAAAGTGTACGGCTTGATTTTTTCATAGCACTATGTTTTGGAATATCCATCAACAGTTCTTTTATTTTTTCGGCATAGCGGATTTCGGCTGCTTCCAAAGGAAGACGAAAACCATTTATGCCATCAAGGATATATGAAGAAATGCCGCCGGTATCTGTGGTGATAGAAATAATTCCATGAGCAGAGGCTTCACAATAAACAATCCCTGCACATTCTGATCTAGTAGGTAAAATCAGAAAATCTGTTTGTTGTAAAATTTGATTTAATTGCTCAGCCTCATCGCTTTTATTTTTATCCAGAAAAGGAATCACTATTATATTTTTATCCGAAGAGAGATCTTCAGGAGGTACACAACCTATAATGTGTAAAGTCAAATTAATACCCCAATCTTTCAACATTTTATATACTTGCAACATTATTTCCCCGCCCTTACGTTCCCATTCCACCCCCAAAAAAAGTAGATTGCATCGTCCGGTTATATCGAAGTTTAATTCATTTGTTGATGGAATAAAATCTAAGTTCGCACCGAAAGGCACTACGGAAATTTTTTTCTCCGCTACACCATAATCTTTAATTGCAGAATCTCGATTCCATTTCGAAGCAAGCATACAGTGAGTCGCTTTGTGAAATGCCTTTCTATCTAATTCAATTCCTTCATTGATATTATAATTTGCAAGGTTGTTGAACGTATTATAATATCCCTGTAATTGTTGAAAAGTAGCATCCGTCATATATATAATCGGAATATCTGTTTTGACGTATGCAATCATTTGAGATGATCCCGCAACAAACAAAATATCTACCGGCCGTTTTTTTAAATCTTTAGCCAGTTTGCGACTGAAATATTTTGAATATGCTTTTAAATATTCAACAGAAGTATTTTTTTTAAAAAATTTTTGATTGATGCTTTTTTGAGTAGTCAGCCATTCCTGCAGTAGCTTTGGAAGCGGGTATTGAAAAATTTCTACTTCACCAAACCGTTTCAATTGTTGCAGTGTATAATAACCGGTACCTGACCATGTTTTTTTATCGCGAGGATCATAGCGAGAGGCATATCCGATTTTCACAATTGGTTGATTTAGTTTTTTCTTTACAAAAATTTACGTGCAATCTGATTGTAGGTAGTTTCTTCTGTTTTTATTTTATCAGGTGTCAGTTGCGACAAATATTTATTCCAAGAGAAAGATTCCCATAAGTGATGCAGATACGCTTCCGGAAAATCATTTACTTCTTCAAACATCATTTTTAATCCTTCATCATTGTATAATGGATAATGAAAAGCATACGGACTGATTTGTGTCAAAAGCTCGGGATATTCTTTTGCAAGTCTTTCCGGCACTTGTACCGAATGTTCATTCCAATACTTATCTCTTCCTTTGGAGCGAAAATATTTATACTCTTCCATCCAGATATTAAGAAATGCACTGTTTTTTTCAGAAAGCAAAACCGCATTGCACAAACCTGTTTCACCATCATTATTTTTAATGAGTCCAAATTTATACTTCAATCGTTGCCGCCAATTTTTGGGTGTCCACTTTACTTTTAATTCTTTGCCAACAACAAATTTATTTTGCAATAATGGTGTAAGCGGTCGCACACTGATTGTATCTAAATCTAAGTAAATGCCTCCATGCTCTTTGAGCATTTGCAATCGTACCACATCTGCTTGATGAGCTACGTGATATAATTTATTGCCCATTATCTCTTTGGGTGCATCCACTTTGTTTAAGGCAAGCAATGGCTTTGCTTTCTCCCACCATTCGCCGACAGGTTCATATTGATAATGAAAGAAAGCTACTTCAGGCTGATTTAAAGTAACAGCCGATTGAATCGCTAAATAATGAGATAAAGAAAATGGCTTACCGCCAAAGTCGGAAGCCATTCCAAAAATAAAATGTAATTTATTAGGGATCAAAATTGGTGTGTTGATATAGTAAAATACAATTCGATTTGTTCTAAATAATAATGCGCAATGATTAGACTGCTTCAGCCTCCATCTTCTTCTGCACTTTCTTACGCTCATCTTCATTCAGAATTACTTTTCTCATTCTGATAAAGTTAGGCGTTACTTCAATACACTCATCTTGCTGAATATATTCCATACATTCTTCCAGTGTCATCAATGTTTTGGGTGCAATATTCGTTGCAGCGTCACTACCACTTGCACGGTGGTTGGTCAGTTTCTTTTGCTCCGTTACGTTTACAACCAGATCGCCTGGTTTTATATTTTCAGCAACAATCTGTCCTGTATATACTTCTTCTCCCGGATCTACAAAGAATGTACCTCTGTCCTGCAGCTTATCAATAGAATATGCTGTAGTCTTTTCCTGAACTTTTGAAATCAATACTCCATTATTTCTTCCGGGAATAGGTCCTTTCCAAGGTTTGTATTCATTAAAGCGATGCGCCATTACTGCTTCTCCGGTTGTTGCAGTAAGCATCTGCGTACGCAAACCAATCAATCCACGAGAAGGGATTTCGAATTCAAGATGTTGCATTTCTCCTTTTGTTTCCATTACGTGCATTTCACCTTTACGTCTTGTTACCAAGTCGATTACCTTACTTGCAAATTCTTGTGGTACGTCCACTACTAAATTTTCATAAGGCTCACTCTTTACACCGTTCACCTCTTTCACTATTACTTGTGGTTGACCAACAGTCAATTCATATCCTTCACGACGCATTGTTTCTATCAGTACGCCTAAGTGTAAGATACCACGACCATAAACCACGAAGCTGTCGCCTTCTTCACTATCTTCTACTCTCAATGCAAGATTTTTTTCTGTTTCTTTCATTAGTCGGTCACGTAAGTGGCGGCTTGTTACAAATTTTCCATCTTTACCAAAGAAAGGAGAATTGTTGATAGAGAAAAGCATATTCATCGTTGGCTCATCCACACTGATTACCGGCAATGCTTCAGGATTTTCGGCATCGGCAATCGTATCACCGATATTGAAACCATCCAATCCGACAACTGCACACAAATCGCCTGCTACTACTTCACTAATTTTTTTCTTACCCATTCCTTCAAACACATATAGCTCTTTTATTCTTTGCTTCTTCACTGTGCCATCTGCCTGCATCAATGCTATCTGTTGATTTTCTTTTATCACTCCGCGTCCTACTTTTCCTACCGCAATACGACCCAGGAAAGAAGAATAATCCAAAGAGGTAATCTGCATTTGTAGTGGGCCTTCTGAAACTTTTGGTGCAGGCACATGTTTGATTATACCATCTAAAAGTGGGTCTATATTATCGCAAGGCGTCAATGAATCATTGAACCAACCATTTTTTCCTGATCCATAGTAAGTAGGGAAATTCAATTGCTCTTCACTTGCATCCAAATTAAAGAATAGTTCAAATACTGCATCATGCACTTCGTCAGGACGGCAGTTTGGCTTGTCCACTTTATTGATAATTACAATTGGTTTCAGATTCAGTTGTAATGCTTTCTGCAATACAAATCTTGTTTGTGGCATTGGTCCTTCAAAAGCATCTACCAACAAACAAACACCATCCGCCATTTTTAAAACACGCTCTACCTCTCCGCCAAAGTCGGCGTGACCGGGTGTGTCAATCACATTAATTTTTATGCCCTTGTACTCAACGGCTGCATTTTTAGAAAAGATGGTAATACCTCTTTCTCTTTCCAAGTCATTATTGTCCATTATCAACTCGCCTGTGTCTTGATTTTCGCGAAACACTTTTGTAGCGTGTAAAATTTTGTCCACTAAAGTTGTCTTTCCGTGGTCAACGTGTGCAATGATTGCTATATTTCTGATTTCCATATTCTGTTTTAGTAAGATAAAATTTTAGTCACCAACACTTTGCTTCAATCGACCAATTTATTGGCGGGGAATTCTAATTTTTTACCTCGTTTATTTTTATATAACTATTTATTATCTGAATATTTATAAAACGTAAAAATGATGTGGTTGGTTTATTATTAATTACTGTTCTTGTTTCTAATTTTTATCCCAACTCTTCTTATGGTCTTTCTGAATTTTACGGGCGGCAAAGTTAGGCTAATAACACGGGCCTGACAAAGGAATTTTCGTTAAAAATGGGCTCTTTTTAGCCGCTTGCGGGTGTTTTTAACTAAAAAGTTCTTCGGCTACTGCCACACTTTCGGGTTTACCCACATCCACAAGTCTATCGCCACTATGATTATAGCCTAAAATAAGGTGTTCGGATGCCAGTTTTAGATAGACATCAATCAGTGAAAATTTTCCGGAAAAACCTTGTTGTTTCATCAATCGGAAAATATCGTATTCAAAAACGACCACGCAACTGTAAGCGAATGCTTGCAAATCCCGCTTATTTATGGAGATGCGTTCTTCATTTGTTTTATTATTCTTCCAACCGCAAAGTCGATAGTGGTTATCGAATAATAAACTTCGAGAAGAAATGCGATTTGTTATTCCAAACGAAATTAAAGGGTGATGCAGATCATGATAAAGGGATAGTTTATACAAATCCAAATCAGTGAGAATATCCACATTACAAGATATAAATCGTTCACCCGGAGCAAAAAGATGTTTTGCGTTCAACAACCCACCACCTGTTTCCAATACTTCACTTCTTTCATCGCTGATTAAGACGTTGCTTCCCCATCCATTGTTTTGTGTGATTGCTTCTTCTATCTGATCGGCAAAGTGATGTACATTGACAATCACGTCTTTGATACCATACGATTGCAGGTATTCAATATTTCTTTGCAATAAGGTTTTTCCATTTACTACTGCCAAAGCTTTTGGATGTTTATCTGTCCATGGCTTGAAGCGTGTGCCTAACCCGGCGGAAAAAATTATCGCTTTGGTTATCTGTGCTTTTACATTCATAGTGTTAGCAATCTATCAAGTAATGTTATTTGCCGGTATTGATCCAGTTTTTTTCTTCCTGAACCAAATGTTTTAATTCTACTTTCACTTTGAATTTATTTTTCAAATGGCGAGCCATTGCATCGGCTGCATATACACTGCGATGTTGCCCACCGGTGCAGCCAAAGCCTACCAGCAAACTTTCAAATCCTCTTTTGATATATTCCTCAACGGTTATATCCACTATATCAAACACGCTATTGAGAAATTCGGGCATCTGTGTTTGTTGTTCCAGATAGTCTTTTACTTCTTTATCTCTTCCGGTTTGTGTTTTCATGCTCTCAATTCTTCCCGGATTTAATATTCCCCGACAATCAAATAAAAAGCCGCCGCCATTTCCGCTATTGTCTTGCGGTATTTCTTTTCGGTATGAGAAACTACAAACTTTTACTACAAGGGGTGTTTCTTCTGTGGCTTGTGTAGGCGAAAATTTTTGAACAACTTCCTCCGCTACACAGATATCTAATACCTTTTTAAATTCTGGTACTGCTATGCCCACACTCTGATTATAGAAAAACTCTTTCAGATTGCGCAATGCCAATGGAATGCTGGTAAGAAACTGCGCTTTACGTTCAAATAAACCTCTGAAGCCATAAGCACCAAGCACCTGCAACAAACGAATCAATACATAGCCATTGTACTGACTGCGAAATATATTACGGTCAACAGATTTGCCAATGAGTTCTTCAAAACGGTTGATATAATCTTCTAACAAGTTTGTTTTCCACTCATCCGGTAAGTTTGCTCTTGCCTGCCAAAGCATAGAAGCCACATCGTATTGCGGAGCACCTTTCATTCCACCTTGATAGTCGATAAAATTGGGTTCGCCATCACGAATCATAATATTTCTGCTCTGAAAATCGCGGAACATAAAATATTTGTACTCTGTATGAGTGAGATAATTACTCAATGCTTCAAAATCATCAATGAGCTTTTGTTTATCATACGGCTTGCGCAAAGCATCTAAGAAATAATATTTGAAATAAAGTAGATCGGCCATGATTGCTTGCTTGCCAAATTCTTGATTGGTGAGGCAATTTCGATAATCCAGTCCTTCATCCCCTTTTACTTGCAATGTAGCAAGCGATTCTAAACTTTTTTTGAAAAGTGCATACACTTCATTAGTAAATCCTTTCTGTTCCAAATGATTTAACAACGATACTTCACCAAAATCTTCTTGCAGATAAAATTGCTCATCGTCACTAATAGCTAATATTTCGGGAACAGCTAATTTTCTTTGTTTAAAATGACGAGAGAAATAAATAAAAGTAATATTCTCGGGAATATTTGCCCCATAAGTACCAATTACCGAATTGGTTTTCCCGTGCAATCGGAAATAGCGACGTTCGCTACCGCTTTGCGGGAGCATGTCAACCGATAGAGGTTCTTCGCCTTTCCATTTTTTATATAATGCGCTGATAGATTCAACAAGATGCTGCATTGGGCAAATGTAATTAATTGTTGCATTGGGTCGGCTGATGTGAAATATCTCTTCCATTATGTTTTTTATGGGTGTTGGTATGTCGTCAGCATAGTCGAAAGTTTAGCCTCGAATAATAAAAATGAAAATCATTTAAATTTTAGCCTTTAAAATTATTTTTCTCTTGCCATCCATTTAATCAATCCAAAAATTCACCATCAACATCCGAATATTATGATTCAAAATCATCTATTGATATACGAACACCCGATAGTTTTTGTTTATTTTTGCTTATTATAATTTACTATGAGTTACACTCCATCTAACAAAGTTCGTATTGTTACTGCGGCCAGTCTTTTTGACGGGCACGATGCGGCGATAAATATTATGCGTAGAATAATGCAGAGCAAAGGTGCTGAAATTATTCACCTCGGGCACAACCGCTCTGTAAAAGATATTGTAGAAACAGCTATTGAAGAAGATGTGCAAGGCATTGCTATCACCAGCTATCAAGGCGGCCACGTTGAGTTTTTTAAATACATGAAAGACTTGCTGGATGAAAACGGTTGTGGTCATATCAAAATATTTGGCGGCGGCGGCGGCACTATTTTACCAACCGAAATAAAAGAGTTGGAAGATTATGGCATTTCACGCATCTACTCTCCCGATGATGGCCGCAAAATGGGACTTGAAGGAATGATTGAAGATGTAATCAAACAGTGCGATGTGACACTGAATGGTAAAGCCGATTATAAAACACCATTGAAGCTGGGCGAAGTAAAAGATGTAAGAAAGATAGCACGTCAGATCACCAATGCTGAAAACGGAAAAGGTGTTGAGCAAAGCATTTCAAAAGAGATAACTATTCCGGTACTCGGCATCACCGGTACAGGTGGAGCAGGTAAATCATCTGTTACGGATGAATTGGTACGTCGCTTTCTTCAGAATTTTTCTGATAAAACAATTGCCGTTATTTCTGTCGACCCATCCAAAAAGAAAACCGGCGGCGCTTTGTTGGGTGATAGAATAAGAATGAACTCTATCAATCATCCTCGTGCATATATGCGCAGCCTTGCTACTCGAGATGATAACACAGCACTGAGTGCACATGTACAGGAAGCAATTGATGTGTGTAAAAGTGCAGGATTTGATTTTATTATATTAGAATCTGCCGGCGTAGGTCAGAGCGATGCTTCTATTTTGGATTATTGTGATGTGAGTATGTACATCATGACGCCCGAGTATGGCGCAGCATCTCAATTAGAAAAAATAAACATGCTGGACTATGCAGATATTGTTTGCATCAATAAGTTTGATAAAGCCGGCGCATTAGATGCTATTGCCGATGTAAGAAAGCAATACAAGCGGAATCATCTTTTATTTTCTGCAAAAGACAATGAACTGCCCATCATCGGTACAATGGCGAGCAAGTTTAATGATGATGGCGTGAATCATTTATTTGATTTGATGTTGAAAAAAATTGAAGAGAAAACAAAAGTTCGTTTTGGCGAGTCGCACTTTGCAGAGACTGCTAAAGTTTCTCAAGCGGTAATACCGGCCAATCGTGTTCGTTATCTGAGCGAAATTGCTGAAAACAACAGAGGTTATGATCAATTGGTAAAAGATCAATCAGCTATCGCAACAAAATTGTATCAGTTAAAAGGTAGTCTGATTACATTAAAAGATAAAGCAGATAATAACTTATTAGCAATAATTCAACAACAGATTGAATTTTATACCGAACAGTTAACACCCGTTGCTCGAAAACTGATTAACAATTGGCCGAATAAAGTAGCCGAGTATCAAAAAGACTTTTATGAATATGTAGTAAGAGATAAAACCATTCGGCAGCCGATGACTACACAAAGCTTGTCGGGCACCAGAATCCCAAAAGTGGTTTTACCAAAATACAAAGACTATGGCGACATCTTAGCATGGCAGGCACAGGAGAATGTACCCGGTCATTTTCCTTTTACAGCAGGCGTATTCCCATTGAAGCGAGAAGGAGAAGACCCAACAAGAATGTTTGCCGGCGAAGGTGGCCCCGAAAGAACAAATAAAAGGTTTCACTATGTGAGTGTGGATCAACCGGCGAAAAGATTGTCCACCGCTTTCGACAGTGTAACACTTTATGGTGAAGACCCCGATCATCGTCCGGATATTTTTGGTAAAGTAGGCAATAGTGGTGTAAGCATTGCCACAGTGGATGATGCAAAAAAATTATACAGCGGTTTTGACTTATGCGATCCCAAAACTTCGGTATCCATGACTATCAATGGGCCTGCTCCCATGTTGTTGGCATTTTTTATGAATGCTGCTATTGATCAGCAATGCGAAAAATGGTTAGACGCAAATAATAAATGGGCGTTAGCCAAAGAAGCATTTCAGAAAAAATTTCCGGACGGAAAAGTTCCGGCTTATAATAACACTTTGTTTCCTGATACATTACCCGAAGGGAACAATGGGCTTGGTTTAAAACTACTTGGCTTAAGCGGTGAAGAAGTATTGCCTACCGAAGCATATCTGCAATGCAAACAAGCAGCATTGCAACAAGTAAGAGGAACAGTACAAGCAGATATATTAAAAGAAGATCAAGCACAGAATACCTGTATATTCTCTACCGAGTTTGCACTCAAGCTAATGGGCGATGTGCAAGAATATTTTATTCAAAATAAAATTCGAAATTTCTATTCCGTTTCTATTAGTGGTTATCATATTGCCGAAGCGGGCGCTAATCCGATTACGCAATTAGCATTTACACTGGCCAATGGCTTTACTTATGTAGAGTATTATTTGAGCCGTGGTATGAGCATTGATGATTTTGCACCCAATCTTTCCTTCTTCTTCAGCAATGGGATGGACCCGGAATATAGTGTTATTGGCAGAGTAGCAAGAAGGATTTGGGCAAAGGCAATGCGCTATAAATACAAAGCCAATAAACGCAGTCAGATGTTGAAGTATCATATCCAAACATCAGGAAGAAGTCTGCACGCACAGGAGATAGATTTTAATGACATCAGAACAACTTTGCAAGCATTGTACGCCATATATGATAACTGTAATTCACTACACACGAATGCGTATGATGAAGCGATTACTACTCCTACTGAAGAAAGTGTGCGCCGTGCAATGGCAATACAGTTAATCATCAATCGTGAATTAGGCTCCGCAAAAACTGAAAATTTTATTCAAGGCTCATTTGCTATTGAAGAGTTAACCGATTTAGTAGAAGAAGCTGTATTGACCGAGTTTGACCGCATCACCGAGCGAGGCGGTGTGCTTGGCGCAATGGAACGAATGTATCAACGCAATAAAATTCAGGAAGAAAGTCTTTATTACGAACATCAGAAACATACAGGCGAATATCCAATAGTTGGTGTAAATACTTTTTTGAACAAACAAGGCTCACCAACCATCATTCCAAGCGAAGTAATTCGCAGTACGCCGGAAGAAAAAGAGCAACAAATAAACAACCTTCAGGCGTTTTGGAAACGCAATGAAAGCAAATCCGATGCAATGCTGGAACATCTGAAAAAAGTAGCTATCAACAATGGAAATCTTTTTGCCGAATTGATGGAGACTGTAAAATACTGTTCATTAGGTCAGATAACCCATGCTTTGTATGAAGTAGGCGGTCAGTATAGAAGAAGTATGTAATATCAGCCTCATTGAAATAAAAAAAGTGGACAAATAGCTGTCCACTTTTCTTTTTATAAAGTAATCCCGATTAAGGATTAGGGATTTTTACATCTTTCAGTTTTTTCAATTCATCTAATGCTTCAGTTGCTTTTTTCATTGCATCTTTCAATGAGTCGCTATTGAGTAATTTGCTCAGCGAATCAAGGTTCATGTGCTCATCTCCATTTGCATTAGGAGTAGTACCATTTTCAGATCCGCTATTTTCATTCTGGCCTTCTTTCAAACCCATTTTCATCAAACTCGCCATACTGAAATCCACTTTCCAGCTACCGCCTTCTTTTTTCAATGCATAAGCCACTTCTGCAGAACCGTCTTTTAATTTTACAGGTACTGTTGCATTATCGCCGTCAATTTTAGCATCACCAAATGTTGCTCCTTCAAATTTTTCTGTATCATCTTTACTTTCCGGCAATTGGTCTTTCATTTTCTTTGCCATTTCCATGCCTTTTTTCATCATTTGCATAGTTGCTTCACTTTCTTTTGTTGCAAGTTTTGTAGCGCCATCAATGTCTTTTTTAGCCATGCGCTCAAAGAATGCTGCAAGTACTGCCTTTGGGTCATTGACAACATCCTTTCCTTTGCAAGAGCCCAAAATAAAGGAGAATAAAATTCCGCTTACCGCGAAAACGGTTAATAGCTTTTTCATAACGTTTTTGTTTTTGTGATTTAGTTGGTAAAAATAAACTTTTTTACCAATTTACAATCGGGATAGTGAAAAATATCGTCAATAGTTACGCCAAAAGGAATAGTATCCATTCGTACATAACTGCTCATCTTTCCATCTCTTGCCTTATTCAGGCTTTTAAAAACAAACTCTGAGCAATACATCGCATCATCACTCAAATAATTGAAATACAAATCAAATTTTAATCCTTGTTTGTAATAATCCGTAACAACACGGCGGAGTTTTACTTTTTCGCTGTCCGTCATATTATATCGATAAATACCAAAAGCTGAATTTTCTTTTGGATTACAAAAACTATCAATCGGATCGCGGCGCAATTTCTGCGAAGGATTATATTCACCACCCAGCGAGTGATAAACTACCACACTGTCATTTTCGATAAATAAAATACCCGAATGAGAATATGAAGTGTCTGTGCGATTCATACTGCGTGCGGCACGGCTTACTGCATCATTACCATTTCTGAAAATTAAATCACCGTTTTCAATCAAAGGAACGCTTGATTTTATCAAAGCAAAATTTTGCGGTAACGCCTTAGCATTATAGGGCAACGGCTTCTCACTATTTTTACAACTCCACAAAACAATAAAAAACAAAAACAAACACAGAAATATTTTCATCGGATAACGAAAATAAAAGAAAAATTTCGGGTATTGAGATTTTAATTCGCTGACCCACATTTATTCATGCTTCACGACAATATGTATTGTTATAATGTAATAAATTTGACTCTATGAGTAATGCAAATGAAATATATCTTGGTTGTCCTGTTCAACATGCCTGACAGTTTATTGCCGGTAAATGGCAAATGGGCATTTTGTGGAATTTAAGCAATAAAAGTTTGCGTTTTGGTGAGATCAAAAATTTGCTAACAGGTATTTCAGATAAAGCATTGATGCAAGAATTAGATTTTTTTGTTTAGAAAAAAATTGTTGAGCGAAACGTGTATGAACTTCCTTCTCCCAAAACAGAATATACGCTTACAAATTCCGGGAAGAGTTTGATTCCTGTTCTCAATTCTATTATAGACCGGGGTTACGCTTACCAAAAGGTAAGTTAGATACAACTATATGTCCGGTATTAGCCACCAATCCATCTTAATTGCTGCATTCGAAAAACTCATAATGGCATCTATTTCTTTCTAAAAATTTTGAATTGTAGAAAATAAATTGGAAAGAAAGATTCAGTTTTTAGAATATTATTATCCTCCATATTTCATTAACTTGCTCTCCATACAATTTAAATATGAGAAAGATACTTTTTACCCTTATTTCAACTTTAGTTTTTATGACCGCCTTTAGTCAATCGGCAACAAAAATTGCACTGATACCACTGCCGGCATCATTGGTAGTGAATGAAAAGCAGCCCGGATTTAATTTAACTGCTGCTACTGTTTTAGTAGTGCCGGACAATGCCGAAGTAAAAAAAGCAGTTGCTCTTTTTGCCCAACAAATAGAAACACCTACCGGATATAAATTAAAAACCATTTCAGGCAATAAAGCATTACCCAAATCCATTCTCTTTTCATTAAGCAATGATGCTTCTATTCCCGATGATGGATATAAACTGAAAACAGCAGCAGCAGGCATTACACTCACTGCAAAAAATCCAGCCGGTATTTTTTACGGAATACAAACACTCTTGCAACTGCTACCTGCAGATATTGTAAGCAAGTCCAAATCAACATTAAAAAGTTGGCCGATTCCGGCTGTAGCTATTGAAGACTATCCACGTTTTGGTTGGAGAGGTTTGATGCTGGATGTTACTCGTCATTTTTTTACGGTAGATCAAGTAAAAGATTACATAGATCAAATGGTGAAATACAAATTCAATATGCTGCATCTTCATCTCGTGGATGATCAAGGATGGCGTATAGAAATAAAAAGCCTGCCGAAACTGACAGAAGTGGGCGCATGGCGTGTGCCGAGAGTGGGTAGGTTTGGTACATTTCTAAAACCACAGCCCGGCGAGAAAGCAACCTATGGAGGATTTTACACACATGAAGACATAAAAGAATTAGTGCGATATGCCGCCGATCGCTATATCAATATTCTACCCGAAATAGATATACCCGGCCACAGTCTTGCAGCATTGGCTTCCTATCCGGATCTATCTTGCACACCCGATAATTATTATGTAAGCCCCGGCGATCCGTTTATGATTTGGCCCGGCGGTGGTCAGCATTTTTATGGAGTAATAGATAATACACTGTGTCCGGCCAATGAAAAAGTTTATGTGTTTTTGGATAAAGTATTTACCGAAGTAGCACAACTGTTTCCGTTTGCATACATACACATGGGTGGTGATGAAACAGCAAGAAATTTTTGGGAAAAGAATGAACAGATTAAAGAATTGATGAAAAAAGAAAATTTGAAAGATTTAGATGAAGTACAAAGTTATTTTGTGAAACGAGTAGAAAAAATCATTAGCAGCAAAGGCAAAAGAATGATTGGCTGGGATGAAATATTGCAAGGTGGATTGGCCGAGAATGCAGCTGTGATGAGTTGGCGTGGAATGAAAGGGGGCATTGATGCTGCTAAGATGGGACACGAAGTAGTGATGAGCCCAACAGATTTTGTATATATAGATTATATGCAAGGCGATGCGTGTATTGAACCTCCGGTGTATGCAAGTCTTCGTTTGAAAAAAACATATCAGTTTGAACCATTGCCCGATGGTGTGGATCCAAAATTTATTAAAGGCGGACAGGCAAATCTTTGGACAGAGCAAGTATATAATATGCGCCATGCAGAATATATGACATGGCCGAGAGCGTTTGCAGTAGCAGAAGCATTATGGAGCAAAAAAGAAAATAGAGATTGGAACAGTTTTGTGCCTCGTGTGGAGGCTCAGTTTGAGCGCTTCAATAAAGCGGAGATAAAGTATGCGCCGAGTATGTACGATCCGATAATTAACGTTTCAAAAATTGATTCCAACACAGTGAAAGTAAAATTAGAAACGGAAGTAGATGGCTTGTCTATCTATTATAGTTTTGATAATTCATTCCCCGATAATTTTTATCCGGCATACAAAGAGGCGATCACTGTTCCTAATGAAGCTTCTACGATGAAGATGATTACCTATAGAAATAATAAACCGATTGGTAGAATGATGACCATAACTGTTGACGAGTTAAGAAAAAGAGTAGGATTGAAATAAACAAATTAGAACAAGATTGCTATGTCATTTATCAAAGAAAAATTAGAAAAAAAATTTAAGGAAGAATACGAAAAGCTGAACGAAGCACAAAGGCTGGCTGTTGATACCACCGAAGGCCCCGTAATGGTGATCGCCGGACCCGGCACAGGCAAGACGCAGATATTGGCTTGCCGCATCGGAAAAATTTTATTAGAAACGGATGCAATGCCGCAAAATATTCTTTGTTTGACCTATACAGAAGCGGGTGTGGTAGCCATGCGGAAACGCTTGACGCAATTCATCGGCTCCGACGCATACAAAGTAAACATTTACACCTATCACTCTTTTTGCAACACCGTGATTCAGGAAAACCTTTCCTTATTTGCTAAAAGAGAAATGGATGCTATTTCTGATTTGGAAAAAACACAATTGCTGAAAGAGTTGATTGACCGGTTTCCAAAAAATCACCCTTTAAAAAGATATCGTGGCGATGTATATTATGAATCAAACGGTCTTAGCGCTTTATTCAGCACTATGAAGCAGGAAGGTTGGTCTTCTGCATTTCTCATTGAACGAATAAATGCATACATCAATGATTTACCTACTAGAGACGAGTATATCTATAAAAAAAAGCAAAAAGAATTTAATAAAGGCGATCTTAAAATAACTAAGCTAAATGCGGAAACAGAAAAGATGGAAAAACTCAAAGCGGCAGTGAATGAGTTTGACAACTTTCAAGCCGCTATGAATGATATCAAGCGTTATGATTTTGATGATATGATTAATTGGGTGATAGAAGCCTTTCAAACAAATACTCATTTATTGGCAAATTATCAAGAGCGATACCAATACGTTCTTGTGGATGAATATCAAGATACCAATGGTTCGCAAGATAAATTGGTTAGTTTGCTCATCAATTATTGGGAGCAGCCAAACATTTTCGTAGTAGGCGATGATGATCAAAGTATCTTTCGCTTTCAGGGAGCAAGTGTAGAGAACATGCATAATTTCTACAAACACTATGAAAAGGATTTACAAAAAATAGTTTTACAAAATAACTACCGCAGCACACAACCTATTTTAGATGTTGCACAATCATTGATTGAAAAAAATGATGAGCGACTCATTAATATAATTCCCGGGTTGACTAAAGATTTGATTGCTTCCAATGAAGCATTGAAGACGATAAAAACCCAACCACTCATTTTCGAATATCCAACTATGGAAGATGAAATGATTGGCGTTGTCAAAAAAATACAAAAGTTATTGGCAGAAAACGTTTTGCCCGGTGAAATTGGTATTATTTACAAAGAACATAAATATGGTGAAGAGCTATCACATTATTTCAATGTATTGAATATACCGATTTATACAAAGCGGCAACCGGATATTATGGACTTAGCGGAAGCAAAAAGAATATTTCTCTTCATAAAATATTTGGCCTCTGAGTTAGACGCTCCTTATGGCGGCGATGAAATGCTTTTTGAATTATTGCATTTCAGTTGGTTTGGTATTCCACCGATTGAAATCGCTAAACTAAGTGTAGAAACAGCCGATAGAATTTCTAAAAGAGAAAAAACATCACTGCGTCAATTATTGTTTGAAAAGGCTAATTCGCCCGACAAAGATTTGTTTACGCAAAATATTCATCCCCAATTAAAAAACGCTGCGCATATTATTGAAGCATTAATTGCCGATGCGGCTAATTATACTGTGCGGCATCTTTTTGAAAACATCATCAACAAGGCAGGTATTCTCAATGAAGCAATGCAGCATGAAGACAAACATTGGCAATTGCGTATCCTAACCAAAATTTTTGATTTTGTAAAAGATGAAACGCATCGCAACCCCGAGTTGACACTTCAATCGTTTATTGCACTTATAACGATAATGGAAAGTGAACATATTAAACTGCCATTGAATGAAGTAAGTGGCAATGAAGCGGGCGTTAACTTGATGACGGCACATGGATCTAAAGGACTTGAGTTTGAATATATTTTTTTAGTAGGAAGTAATGCGCATTTATGGGAAAAGAAATCAAAGACGAGTAAGGCCTATTCGTTTCCGGATACCGTTTTTCTTTCTACAGCCACTACAAAAGATGCTGAGTTGCAAGAACAACGCAGATTGTTTTATGTAGCGTGTACTCGTGCAAAGAAAGAACTGAATATTTCTTATTTCAGATTCAAAAGTGATACAAAAGATGCAGAGCCATCTCTTTTTGTAATAGAAGTGATTCAAGAAAACAACCTTCCGATCCACTTAGAAAAAATCAACGTAGAAAGTCTAAGTGAGTTTGCTGTTTTAAAGCTGAGTGCAGAAAGCAAACCGGAAATTGAAAAATTAGAAACCGATTATGTAAACAAGGTTCTTGAAAAGTTTACCATGAATGTAACGGCACTGAACAACTACTTGCATTGCCCGTTAGAATTTTATTATAAGAATGTTATTAAAATACCTTCCGCCAAAAGTGAGAACTTAGAATTTGGTTCAGCAATCCATTACGCCTTGGAACAATTATTCAGAAAAATGCTGGGTAATGACAATGATGGAAAGAGCAATTCAACAAGCGTGTTTCCCCCAAAAGAAATATTTATCAAAGACTTTGAATGGTTTATGCGTCGCAATCGGGAGAGCTTTACCAAAGAGCAATACAATCGCCGCATAGAATATGGTCGTGAAATATTGGCCAACTACTATGATCAATATATTCATTCGTTTAAAAAAATAGTATCGGTAGAAAAAATGATTTCCGGAGTAGTGATAAATGGTGTGCCGATAAAAGGCAAATTGGACAAATTGGAATTTGATGGGAAAAGTGTAAATGTAGTGGATTACAAAACGGGGAATTTCAAAAATGCCCAAACTAAATTGGTGGGGCCTACAATGGACAATCCTTTAGGGAATGATTACTGGCGACAAGCAGTTTTTTACAAATTATTGGTAGATAATTATTCGCAAAAAGATTGGATTGCGGTAAGCGCTGAATTTGATTTCATAGAACCGGACGATAAAAATAAATACCAAAAAATACGAATTCCGATCGAGCCTGATGATGTTGAGACTTTGATCCAAATTATAACTGAAACCTGGAATAAAATTCAACAACACGATTTCTATAAAGGATGTGGTAAAAAAGATTGCCATTCGTGCAATTTCGTAAAAGAAAATAAACTCTATACCACATTGATTGCTGCGGAAGGGAATGATGAGGCATAGGAGTATTTTGAACTTTTTGAGGTGGTTGTCTCTTAGATAATCTATTCAGTTTTTTACAACAATGAATCAATACACGACTAACGTTCTATATATAATAAAATCACAAAAGCCCAATAGAGACAACATGCAGATATAGCTAATGCCCAAAATTGATTTATGTTTGCAGCCGGCAATATGAAAAAAATCTTCCTGTTTCTATTAGTAGCCTTTTTATTGGTGCAACAAACCATCCTGCTTCCCGGTTGCGCCAACATTGTGCCGCCCTTAGGTGGCCCAAGAGATTCACTGCCACCAAGGTTATTGAAAGCAACACCGCACGATTCTACAAGGAACTTTAAAGGAGATAAAATTTCATTTTCATTTGATGAGTTTATTGATTTGAAAAATGCAGAGAGCAGCTTGTTGATGTCACCATCTCCAAAATCAAACCCTGTAGCCACACATAAACTGAATACGGTTACCTTAAGACTACGAGACAGTTTAGAATCTAACACTACTTACACCATCAACTTTGGCGATGCTATTCAAGATTTCAACGAGGGTAATGTGTTGAAAAATTTTACTTACACATTTTCTACCGGCCCATATATTGATTCTTTAGAATTAAGAGGAAAGGTCATTTTAGCCGAAACAGGAAAAGTGGACAGTACGCTGATAGCAATGCTTTACACAAATAGCAATGACTCAGCTGTAGTAAAAGAAAAGCCGAGATATATTGCACGTCTTGATGGAAATGGTGAATTTGTTTTTAAAAACCTCCCTCCCAAAACATTTTATCTCTATGCACTAAAAGACGATTCACATACGCAACGATATTTAGACGAAAAACAACTTTTTGCATTTGCAAATACACCGATATTGATGAACGATACTGTAACGCCCATTACTTTGTATGCCTATTCTGTTTCACCCCCAACTCCTCAAATAACCGCTCCTTCTTCAAACATAAGTCCGGGGAACAGAGGTAAAAATGTAAACAATGCAGAAGACCGAAGGTTAAAATATCAAACGACCTTAATCAGTGGCCAACAAGATTTACTTTCCACATTCAGTATTTTATTGGAGCAGCCGCTAAGAAGTTTTGACAGCACCAAAATTCAATTATTCACCGATTCAACTTACAAGCCAGTTCCGTATGCCGCTTTTATCAAAGACAGTTCTCACAAAATAATAAACTTAAAAGTAGAGTGGCAAGAGAACACTTGGTATCATATCATTATGAATAAAGATTTTGCGGAAGATTCTTTGGGTAAAAAATTATTGAAAACAGATACACTTTCATTTTGGACAAAGAAATTATCTGATTATGGAGCTTTGAAACTTACGCTGCGTAATTTGGATTTGACTAAGAATCCTGTTTTGCAATTTGTTGCTAATAACGTTTTGTATAAATCATTCCCTTTGACAGCCAACACCTTTTCTGAAAAATTATTCTTGCCGGGTGAATATGAACTTCGTATTCTTTTTGACAAAAACAAAAATGGCAAATGGGATCCCGGCACATTTTTCGGTAAGCACCTACAACCCGAAATAGTGAAACCGATAGAAAGAAAAATCACGGTGAAACCCGCTTGGGAAAATGAGGTGGAAATTGTGCTTTAATCAAACTTTTATAAGTGTCTGCTTTTATAAAATTGATACCTTCGCCTCATGCAATTCTCTTCTTCTCTTTTGGAAAATGCAGTAACCGAATTTGCCAAACTTCCGGGTATCGGCAAAAAAACTGCACTGCGTATGGTATTACACTTGCTCAAACAAGACAGCAAAGAAGTAAGTCATTTTAGCAATGTAATTGCCAAAATGAGAAGCGAGATAAAATTTTGTCATCGTTGCTTCAATGTTGCCGATGGCGATATATGTTCTATCTGTTCCAATTCAATGCGCAAGCAGGATGTCATTTGTATTGTAGAAAGCATTCGTGATGTAATTGCTATTGAAGGCACACAGCAATTTAATGGTATTTATCATGTATTGGGCGGTATCATTTCTCCATTAGATGGCGTTGGCCCCGATCAGTTGAATATTGAATCTTTGCTGCAAAGAGTGGAAAATGAACAAACACAGGAATTGATTTTTGCACTTAATCCAAACATACAAGGGGACACCACTATTTATTACATACAAAAAAAATTACAGGATAAAGCAGTGCGTGTTACAACGATCGCTCGAGGCATTGCTTTCGGAGGCGAATTAGAATATGCGGATGAAATGACATTGGGAAGAAGCCTTCAAAATAGGTTGCCGGTAGAGCGCTATGTGAATGGAAGGTAACAATCATTCCTTTGCAGATACAAATAGATAACTTAGTTTTGCACTATCAACTCAGGCGGATTTGTTTATTGTTCGGCCAAAACAGAACTAATAAACGTCAACAAAACTCTTACATAAGTTTTTACAACGTTTAAAAAGTTCAAATTTTCGTTTCTGGTAATAATGCATTGATTGCATTATCAAACCTTTGCGGCATTGTTCAAAATAAGAACAAATATTTTACAACAAACAAAACAATGAAGCACCAAACAATTTGAATTATGGACATTAGAAAAGAATTAGAAAAACGCATCCTTGTTATTGATGGTGCTATGGGCACTATGATACAGCGGTATAAGCTGAAAGAAGAAGATTATCGTGGCGAACGTTTTAAAAACTGGCCAAGCGATTTGAAAGGAAATAATGATTTGCTTTGCATTACACAACCGAATATTATTACCGAAATTCATAAGCAATATCTTGATGCTGGTGCAGATATTTTAGAAACAAACACGTTTAGCAGTACCTCCATTGCAATGGCTGATTATAAAATGCAAGAACTTGCTTATGAGCTAAATGTCGCAGCTGCGCAATGTGCTCGTAAGGCAATAGAAGCATCGGGCAAGCAAGCCTGGGTAGCCGGTTCTATCGGTCCATTAAACAAAACACTTTCTCTTTCACCGGATGTCAATAATCCCGGTTTTCGTTCTGTTACTTTTGATGAAGTAGCTACTGCTTATTATGAGCAAGTAAAAGGCTTGGTGGATGGCGGTGTGGATTTGCTTTTGATAGAAACTATTTTTGATACACTTAATGCAAAGGCTGCAATCTTCGCCATAAAAAAATATTTCAGAGATACAAAGAAAGAAATATTACCGCTAATGATTAGCGGTACCATTACAGACGCTAGCGGAAGAACACTAAGTGGGCAAACGCTCGAAGCTTTTTATGACTCTGTAATACATGCTCATCCTTTAAGCATCGGGTTGAATTGTGCTTTGGGTGCCAAAGAAATGCGGCCACATATTGAAGAATTGAGTAAAATTTCAGCATGTTATATCTCAGCTTATCCGAATGCAGGATTGCCCAATGCCATGGGTGAATATGATGAGCAACCGGAAGACACTGCACACTTTATAGAAGATTGGGCAAAAGAAGGCTGGGTGAATATTGTGGGTGGATGCTGCGGCACTACTCCCGATCATATAAAGCATATTGCAGATGAAGTGAAAAATTTACAGCCGAGGGCATTGCCTATTATAGAAACCGAGTTTAGCCACTAAGACGCAAAGACATAAAGATGCACAAAGAAGAAAAAGAACATATTGAATGGATAGGAAAACAAATTGTTGATATTGCTTTTCAATTACATAAAACTTTAGGGCCGGGGTTACTTGAGAAAGTTTATGAAAATTGTTTTTGCTACGAATTAAACAAAAGAGGCATCCCTTTTATCACACAAAAGAAAATATCAATCATCTACGATAATATTGAAATGGAAGATGCTTTACGATTAGACATTTTAATAAATGACAAAGTGATTGTTGAACTAAAAGCACAGGAAAACTATCACCCTGTATGGGAAGCGCAATTACTTAGTTATTTAAGGTTATCAAATAAACATTTAGGATATATCATAAACTTTACTGTGCCATTAATTAAGGACGGAATAAAAAGAATGATTCTTTAACCTTTGTGCTACTTAGCGCCTTGGCGTTTTAGTGGCAAAAAATACAAACATGAACACAATCAAACCATACTTACGATTATCAGGACTAGAGCCTCTTACTCTGCGTCCGGAAACAAATTTTGTAAACATTGGTGAGCGCACCAATATCACTGGTTCAAAAAAGTTTGAACGGCTGATTAAAGAAAAAAAATATGAAGAAGCGCTTAGCGTTGCACGTCAGCAAGTAGAAAACGGTGCTCAAATAATTGATGTAAACATGGACGATGCATTGCTCGATGGAGTGAAGGAAATGACTACATTTTTAAACCTACTGCAGAGTGAACCGGATATTGCCAAAGTGCCCATCATGATCGACTCTTCAAAATTTGAAATCATAGAAGCCGGATTGAAATGTGTGCAAGGAAAATGTATTGTGAACTCTATCTCCATGAAAGAAGGAGAGCAAAAATTTATTGAGCAAGCAATCATCTGCCAGAGCTATGGTGCAGCCGTTATCGTTATGGCTTTTGACGAGCAAGGGCAAGCAGATACTAAAGAAAGAAAAGTTGCTATCTGCAAACGAGCTTATGATATTTTGACACAGCAAGTAGGCTTTGATCCACAGGATATAATTTTTGACCCAAATATTTTCGCTATTGCTACCGGCTTAGAAGAACACAATAATTATGCGGTTGATTTTATAGAAGCCACAATAGAAATAAAACAACTAATGCCGCTTACCAAAGTGAGTGGTGGTGTAAGTAATCTATCTTTCTCCTTTCGCGGAAACGACCACGTAAGAGAAGCAATGCACTCTGTTTTTCTATACTATGCAATTAAAGCCGGCATGGATATGGGTATCGTAAATGCAGGGCAGCTGGTAGTGTATGATGAGATAGAACCTGAGCTACGCAATCTGTGTGAAGATGTTATCCTCAACAGAAATAACGATAATAATGAAGCAACAGAAAAACTGATTGCTTTTGCAGAAAAAGTAAAAGCAAAAGGGAAAGTAATCGTAAAAGATGAAACTTGGAGAAATGCTCCGGTAGAAGAAAGATTAAAACATTCTTTGGTAAATGGCATTACCGATTATATTGATACAGATACAGAAGAAGCAAGATTAAAATATCCAAAACCTTTAGATGTAATTGAAGGGCCATTGATGGATGGTATGAATGTAGTGGGAGATTTATTCGGCTCTGGAAAAATGTTTTTGCCGCAAGTAGTGAAGAGTGCAAGGGTGATGAAGAAAAGTGTAGCATGGCTTACACCATTTATTGAAGAAGAAAAGAAAAACAATCCGGTTGCAAAAGGAAAAGTACCCAAAGTTTTATTAGCAACTGTAAAAGGCGATGTGCACGACATTGGAAAAAATATTGTAGGCGTTGTATTGGGCTGCAATGGTTATGATATTGTTGATTTAGGCGTTATGGTTCCTGCAGATAAATTATTGGATGCTGCTGAAAAAGAAAATGCAGACATTGTTGGCGTAAGCGGACTCATCACACCATCCTTAGATGAAATGGCACACGTAGCACACGAAATGAAACGCCGCAATATGAAGCAACCGTTATTGATTGGTGGCGCTACTACTTCAAAAATTCATACGGCTGTTAAAATTGCACCACAATATGATAACGGTGTGCTGCATGTACTGGATGCATCCAGAAGTGTAACAGCCGTAACAAATCTATTAAGTAAAGACAAAGAGGATTTTTTACAAAAGACAAAAGTAGAGTACGATAAAGTAAGACAACAGTTTTTGAATAAAAATAAAAAAGAACTAATTACTTACAAAGACGCTATTGCCGCCAAAGAACATTTTGACTGGAAAAATTATACGCCCACAAAGCCCAAAGTAGATGGGGTGAAAGTGATCAAGTCTTTCGATCTAAGTGATATTGCAAAATATATTGACTGGAGTCCTTTCTTTATTGCATGGGAAATGCCTGGGCGTTATCCGCAAATACTTTCCGATAAGGTCTATGGCAAAGAAGCAACAAAGTTGTTTAACGATGCACAAAAGATGGTGCAACAAATTGTAGCTGAAAAATGGTTTGATGCGGATGCAGTTATTGGTTTCTGGCCAGCATTGAGCAATGGTGCGGATACGATTACTTTAGAAACAGATAAGGGCGAAGTAAACTTAGAAAGCCTTCGTCAACAGTTAAAAAAAGCACCGGGACAAGCCAGTTATTCCTTAGCCGATTTTGTTTGCCCGAAAGATGAAATCCATAATGGCACTACCGATTATATGGGCGCCTTTGCGGTAGCTATTCACAATGCACATAAGCACATAGAAAAATTTGCTGCACAAAATGATGATTATAATAAAATATTGGTTCAGGTTTTAGGCGATCGTTTTGTTGAGGCTTTTGCCGAATGTCTGCACGAGAAAGTGCGTAAAGAATATTGGGGTTATGCCAAAGATGAAATACTGGATAATCAACAATTGATTGGTGAAGAGTATAAAGGTATTCGTCCTGCGCCGGGCTATCCTGCTTGTCCGGAACATACAGAAAAAACAAAACTGTTTGCTTTAATGAATGTTACTGAAAATACAGGGATCATTCTTACAGAAAATTTTGCCATGAGTCCGCCTGCTGCTATATGCGGTTGGTATTTTGGTCATCCGCAAAGCCATTATTTTGGTTTGGGCAAAATCGATCGTGACCAATTGGAAGATTATGCAAAAAGAAAAGGCATGAGTATTGAAGAAGCAGAGAGATGGTTGAGTCCGGTATTGCAGTAAATTAAATTAGTTTCATATTCTTCAAAACATTCTCCAATAATTTTGGAGAAGTAAAATGGACCGTGTGATAACCTAATTGTGCTGCCGCTTTTATGTTTCTTTCATTATCATCAATGAATAAAGCATTGGCAGGCGTTACTCCATATCGGTTTGAAAGAATATTATAAAACTCAGGGAAGGGTTTCCTTGTTTTTTCCTCACCGCTTACAATCAATCTGTCAAACCATTGTAAAAAATTAAACCGTTGTAGCGCCACCGGAAATGTTTCTGCACTCCAATTCGTAAGAGCATAAAATTTTAAATCGCCTTTATCTTTCATTTGTTGAAATAAATTCAGTGTCTCTTCTATGGCATCACCGAGCATCTCTTCCCAACGGCCATAGAAATCACGAATTGGTTTTTCCCAGTCCGGAAATAATTTTACTCTTTCTTCTGTTGCTTTTGAAATAGGATAACCTGCATCTTGATTTTCATTCCAATCGCCGGTGCAGATATGTTTGAAAAAATGTTCTCGTTGGCTTAATGATTCAAAATAATTTTCATCAAAAACATAAAGCGGGTTCCAGTCTATCAGCACGCCGCCTAAATCAAAAACCACTGTATTTATTTGAATCTCACTTTCCATACTTTAATTTTAATACAATCATAATAAGCGACATGGCGAGCACAATGGCATTGGTTAAGATAATCACCCAATTATCTAACATAGCGCCATATACAATCCACATAGCTTCATTCACCGCAGCAATCACAAACATCATCAGCGAAACATCTTTGGCAGATTTTGCTTTCCAAGTTTTAATTACCTGCGGTAAAAAGGTTAAAGAAGTAATAGCTCCGGCAGTATATCCTAATATATCAGCAGCACTCATTTGAATTGATTTATTGCTTTTCAAAAAACCACCACAATCTTTTTCTTGGTTTCACTTTGTAGTTGTCTTTTATATAAGATCTAATATGTTTCATCGCTTCGTCAATATCATCGGTCAACAAAACAAGTTCCATATCTTTTTTGGCGATTGTTCCTTTCTCTGCCATTTCTTCCATCAGTGTTAATAATTTTCCATAATACTCTTTACCGAATAATACAATTGGAAAATCTGTTACAGTTTTTGTTTGTACAAGTGTAAGTATTTCAAAAAACTCATCCATAGTGCCAAAGCCGCCTGGCATAATGACGAAGGCATAAGAATATTTTACCAATAAAACTTTGCGTACAAAGAAATGCTCAAACGTAATTGACTTTTGAACATAAGGATTGGGTTTTTGTTCAAAAGGCAATTTGATATTGCAGCCAATAGACATGCCTCCATTTTCGAAAGCGCCGCGATTGGCTGCTTCCATTGTACCGGGGCCGCCACCAGTCATTGTAGTCATACCCTCTTCTGCAATGCGTTTACCAAATTCTCTTGCAGCCTGATAATATTGATGTTCTTCTTTAAACCGTGCAGAGCCAAAAACAGTAATACAAGGCCCGACAAAGTGCAGTGTACGAAACCCTTTGATAAATTGCCAAAATACACGCCAAGCAAAACCCAATTCATAACCTCTGCTTTTGGGACCATCTAAATAAACTGCTTCTTTCGCAGGAATAATGGGCAGTTCTTTCAAATTAGTTTGTGCATCCATAGTTAATTGTAAATTGCCGTCAAGATAAAGAAAAATTTTATGCGTATCATCAGTTACAATGTTAATGGTATTCGTGCAGCTATAAAAAAAGGTTTTATTGATTGGTTGAAAACAGATCCTGCAGATGTAATATGTGTGCAAGAAACAAAAGCAGTACAGGGCGATGTGGATGCAAAATTATTTGATGCACTGGGTTATCATCAATATTGGTTCAGTGCAAAGAAAAAAGGCTATAGCGGTGTAGCCGTGTTTACTAAAATAAAACCGGATAATGTGACGTATGGAAATGGTCATGGCGCAAGCGATGATGAAGGTAGGGTAATTCAATTGGACTTTAAAGACGTACGATTGATTAACGCCTATTTTCCTTCCGGAACAAGTGGCGATGAACGTCAAGGTTTTAAATACCAATGGTTGGATGAATTTTATAATTGGCTCAACGACTTGAAAAAGACACATCCCCAATTAATCCTCTGTGGAGATTACAACATCGCACACAATGAAATTGACATTCACGATCCGAAAGGAAATAAAAAATCTTCGGGCTTCTTGCCGGACGAGCGAGCATGGATGACAAAACTTTTAGATAGTGGTTGGATTGATGCCTTCCGTGTATTTCATCCGGAGCCGCATCGATATAGCTGGTGGAGTCAGCGCTTCCCTTCGGTACGCTTACAAAATAAGGGATGGCGGATTGATTATATTAATGTTACAGAACCATTGAAAAATAATTTAAAGAACGCAGACATTTTTCCTGATGTAAAGCACAGTGATCACTGCCCTGTATATTTAGATGTGAAAATTTAGAACAAAGCAAATTTTCAACTACAGAGTGAATGCAGAGAATCTAATATTTCAAATTGCTTTTTATGAAATATCTATAATGGGGATTTATCAAGGTTTCGATATAAAGCTTAATAATATTTTGGATAATTAGTTTTTGAATTGTTTGACGCAGAAAGTTCTTATTCATTTATTCTATTTTATAAGCTCTTAAAACATTATCACCTTAAGGCCAATTGAATTACTCTAAACAGAATGAACAAGAATATCGCAACAAATATAACTGTTACGACTTTCTGAACTTGTTTATTATATATTTGTTCTTCAAGTATTTGCCTACCCTCTTTTTCAATTTCTTCTTTAGTCTTTTGTTTGTGCTCTTTGTATGAATTATTTTTTAATATGAGTACTGCATTTACACGTTTTCCCAACTTAACATTTTCTGCAACTAATTCAAAAATCATTGAAGCGGTTTCGCAATTTAAAATTGTATAAACTCTTTGCCCGCTTGTCGGCTGTTCCCCGAAAGGGCTGATGGTTACTTTATCTGCATTGGTAGTATTCCAACTAAAAGTTATTTCTTGCCCTATTTCAAAATATAATCTGCTTGAATTAAAATAATCAATTTCAAGATCATTATATTGTTTTTTATTTTGTTGATGAGTGTAGGTATAACCGTATCTGGAATTGTCAAATATTTTTCGCTTTTTAGGATTAGAAAGAACCTCGTATGCTTCTTGAATTTCTTTAAATTTTTCTGTAAAAAATTCATCACCACCGTTTTTGTCTGGATGAAATTTATGTGACAACTTTCTATATGCCCGTTTTATTTCATCTGTTGTAGCATTCTTTTGTACACCAAGTATGTAATAGTATTCTTTAATCAATTTTTAAAAAGTAGTTGAAAGTGTTTGGTTTTACAATATTCTTCTCAAAATCATATCTCCTCAAATATATTATTTGTACTGTAGAATTGCAAGACGGTATATTGATTTTAGCGAAGATGAAAAATAGAGTGTAAAAATGATTTTATTTTTTGAAGCTTCAATGCTCCTCTGAATATTGCGATGGTTATATAACAAGATTCCATCACCTTCAACTTGATTCAACTCTTCAGCACTTTATCGCTTAGTCAATAGCTGCCCGATAGAAGCGAATATCTCAAATTGGGTTTTGGTCTGTGAGTCACTGTGGTGGAATAGCAGCAGTGAGCAATAATCCATCTGACTATCGGGAATCAGCAGTAAACAAAAAGCCGACAGCCCTAATTATTTCCTAAATAAATGTAAATAGAGTATGAAAGGTTACAACCTTGTAGTGTTTTCTATTATCTTTCCGTTTCAAAAGTATATATTAATGAAAAAATTATTCTTCAGTTTCGCAGCGATGATTCTGGGTGTTGTTGCTTTTGCACAAAGCACTTATGATAATCGAGATGCGTTTAATCCAACGTTTTACACGTTTCCGGGCAATGAGTTTCGCAGTGGTAGCGGCGAGCCGGGACCAAAGTATTGGCAAAATAGAGCCGATTATAAAATCAACGCTACACTTGATACCGTCAATAATAGCGTGAGTGGTGATGTAGAAATTTCTTACACCAACAACAGTCCGGACAATTTAAAATTTATCTGGCTGCAAGTGGACCAAAATATCTATCGCAAAGATTCTCGTGCTACGGCTACTACGCCGCCATCGGGCGGACGATTTGCGACTGCAAAATATACAGATGGCGATGTAGTAAAATCTATTTCGGTAGAATATGATGGTAAAACATTTACACCAAAGTATAATGTAACCGATACTCGCATGCAGGTATGGCTGCAAGACGCCTTGAAATCTTCGGGCGGTAAATTGAAAATAAAAATCAATTATCAATTCAGTGTTCCTGAGTATGGTACTGACCGTATGGGGAGACTGAAAACTAAAAACGGTTGGATCTATGAAATAGCTCAGTGGTTTCCTCGCCTTTGTGTGTATGATGATGTTCAAGGATGGAATACATTGCCTTACCTCGGTGCAGGTGAGTTTTATTTAGAGTATGGTGATATTGAATTTAATATTACTGCACCGGGCAATCTTATTTTAGTTGGTTCAGGAGAGCTGACCAATCCACAAGATTGTTTTACTCCAGAGCAACTGAAAAGATTGGATCAAGCAAAGAACAGCGATAAGACTGTAATGATTCGCAGCGATAAAGAAGTAACCGATCCTAACTCAAGGCCAAAGGCAGCAAACATAACTTGGAAGTTTAAAATAAATAATACAAGAGATGCTGCATGGGCTGCTTCAAAAGCATTTGTGTATGATGCTGCAAAAATCAATTTGCCAAGTGGTAAGAAGTCGTTAGCTGCAAGTGCTTATCCTGTTGAAAGTATTAAGAAAGACGGATGGCAACGCTCTACCGAAATGGTGAAAGCAACGATTGAATTTTATTCTAAAAACTTTTATGAATATCCATGGCCGGTTGCAACAAACGTTGCAGGCATCGTAGGCGGTATGGAATATCCGGGTATTGTATTTTGTAGCAGTGGCGAAAGTGGTGCAGGCTTATGGGGCGTAGAAGATCATGAGTTTGGGCACAATTGGTTTCCGATGATTGTAGGCAGCAATGAAAGAAAATATGCTTGGATGGATGAAGGGTTTAATACTTATATCAACAACCTTTCTACTGCAGCATTTAATAATGGAGAGTTTAACGAGCAAAGTTTCTTTAACGATCCAACTTCTCCGTTTATGATCAAATACACGTTTGGAGATAAGATGGATGGCTTGTTTAATATTCCTGAAGTAATTCAAGCGCAAAATCTTGGCGTGGCAGCATATCTGAAACCTGCTATGATGCTGGATGCATTGAGAAATGCTGTGTTGGGTAAAGATAGATTTGATGCGGCTTTCCGTGAATATATTCAGCGTTGGGCATACAAGCATCCTACTCCTTGGGATTTTTTCCGCACTATGGAAAATGTAGCAGGCGAAGACTTGGGTTGGTTTTGGAAAGCATGGGTGCTGAATGCATGGAAGTTTGATGTAGCCGTAAAAGATGTTTCATACATTAAGAATAAAGCAGAGAATGGCGCACAAATTACTATTCAACTATTAGATAAAATGCCAATGCCGGTAAATGTGTTGATAAAAGAAACGAATGGCAAAGAGCAACGCATCAGCCTTCCGGTAGAGATATGGCAGCGTGGAAGTGAGTGGACATTCAACGTGAACACTACCAGCGAAATAAAAGAAGTAACACTGGATCCCGATAAGTTATTACCCGATTATAATCGTGATAACAACACATGGAAAAAGAAAACGCCTTAAAAATAAATTTGTAAGAATATTAAAACCCGATACATTTTAAAAAGTATCGGGTTTTTTATTGGTGGTTTTAGAAAACATTAACTCCAAAATATCATTATCAACGTAAGTAACAATCCGGCGCCGGTGAAGATCAATCCTTTCTTAAAAATCGTAGTCTTTGGTAAAAACATCCAAAATGTAGAAATAACAAAAAAGAGTAGTGATGCTCCAAAGAATATATTCAGATAATACAGAGGATCATTAGTTGTTGCTTTGTGCAGATTGGTGAGCTTATCCAACACCACAGGTAGCTTCATTACAAAATAGTTTACTTCTCCTGTTTCAGTATTATAGGTTCCTTGCTTAAACGTTTTAATCGCACTTGTAGTTGAGTCAAACTTTAAATCTCGTAATCTAATAGCCTGACCAACTTTTTCTGAAGTTAAACCCGGTTCTAATTGTTTTACAATTGTTTTTTTATTTTTTAAAAAATCAGTAGTTCTGAAAACCAATACCATACCGCTGACAGCATATACAGCCATTATACCTGCCAGGAAGAAACCTAAGTATCGGTGATAGATGCGCATTTTATTATGCACTGTAGAGCGCTGAGCCATTTTCTTTTTTTGCGTGCAAAGAAAATGTAGAACAAATTATATTCTTTACAAATCGGGAAAACTGTTTACGGAAGAAGGAATAACATCGCTATTCCCGTTTTTTCTTTCAAGTAATATAGTCTTTTACGGCTCTCTCACGTTTTCATAATTATAAGGGCAATGCAAGCATCCATTTCCACAGCAATAGCCACGCTTTATAAGAAACTGTTTTGTAAAAACTACAAGCCCTTTTTCGTTAATATAGTAGTGAACATTTTCAACCAGCTCATTCATCTTCTTTCAACAATTGTTTTAGTAGTTCATCTTTTTCCAATCCGGGTAAAGCTTCAGGAAGTGAGAAGCAGAGATAATGAATCCGGTTACTCCCCGCAATGTCGAGTGATTCGTAATGTGTTTTTATTTTCAATTCTGGTTTTATTTCTTCGGCAGCATACACATTATCGCAATCAGTTATCAATTGACAATCGTACATATTAATAACAGTCTTTGTAAACTGATACAAATCAGGGCTGTCTGTTTTTAAATGAATAAGCCCGCCACTTACAAGAAACTGTTGATACAGGCGTAAAAACTTGGGGTGTGTCAAACGCTTTTTGGCTTTGGAGGTGCGCAATTGCGGATCGGGAAACGTAATCCAAATCTCTTGTACTTCATTTTTAGAAAAGTAAGTAGCAATCTGATCAATTTGTGTTCTTAGAAAAGCCACGTTAGTCAAGTTTTCCTGCAATGCTTTTTTAGCTCCTACCCAAATACGATTGCCTTTTAAATCAATGCCGATAAAATTTCGTTGCGGAAATAATCGGCCTAAGCCCACTGCATATTCTCCTTTGCCACAGGCAAGCTCTAAAGTAATCAGCTGGTTGTTTTTAAAATGAACAGACCAATTGCCGGCAATATCTTTGGGAAACTGCAATACATTGGAGAAAGTATCTAACTCTGCAAACCGAACTAATTTTTTTTGACCCATTATCCGATAAGTATAATCTTTAGCTTATTTGCTTTTAAAACGAATTTGTAAGCCAATGCCAACCATTGACTTGAATTGCAGTGCCGGAGATGTTTTATTTGGTCCAAACAATTTTACATCATCATCATAAATTAAATCAACACCCCAGTTTACAGCGATGAGTTTTCCAATTTTTGCCGTCAACATATTGGACATATACACATCCACATCTTGCGGATTGTGATTATAATTAGAAAACAAATCAAGACGGCTTTTAAAAGAAACGAATTTGTTGAAGTCTTTTGAAAAATTAATCGTAGCAAAACCACCGAACTCTAATTTTGATTTTCTTCCTGGATTGACACCATAAAGTCCTTGATTAGATAAAGCTGTATCATTCACAATCACCCAACGAGCTGTTGCAGGCGAAAAATAAATAGACAAATTTTTTACAGGTTTATAATCAAGACCTGCACTCAGTAAAAGATAGCCCGGTGCCAAAAAATTTGAAGTATATGTTTTTGTAGTGCCGGAGTATGTATATCCCTTCAATGTTTGTGTACGGAAGTTGAGTAGCTCTGCTATACTAAACCTTGGACTAATAGAATGTCCCACCTTTGATAGAAAATCTAAGCGGTCATCATTTTTTCTTCCGCCAAGGCTGGTTGTGTTTACATATCCCAGATAATAATCCAATGTATTATCCCAGCTATGTCTTCCTTTTTTATAATAAGCATATAAACTAAACAAAGAATTTAATGCAAGTGAAAAATCGTCACCGCCAGCAGCCCAGTTACTTAATGTTCCTTGCGCCACATTAAAGCTATACAACCCACCTTTCTTCCATGTCTTACTAGAAGTATCTGCTTCCTTTTTAATAGTTCTTTCAGTAGCTGTTTTCAAACTCTTAATGCTTGCATCCTGCGCTTGCACCGAGTAGCTGATTAACACGAAGCACACCCATACGACTCTCCTCATTTTTTTGAAATTTTGTGCAAAAGTACCTCCGTAATATTAGAAATGCAAGATTTTATAGTAGATATGAAAATAAAAAAGCCTTCCTAATTCGGAAGGCTTTTGCTGTAGGGGGAGGGATCGAACCTCCACGAAGTAGTTAGCTATAAGGCACTGCTAGCATTAGTGGTCAACCCATTACCTTATGTTTATCCTATTATCTTCACCCCCGAGACAAGAGGGCATGTCTGCCAGGCTCACGCCATTTCATCACCCCACAATCTTTGTTTAAGAACTTTGATGACACAAATATAGTGTGTATTCAACATTTATTCCAATTTATCTAATATTTATTTTAAAAGTTTAGATGATTTTTAATATATTCGTAAAATATTAGATATTATCTAATTATAATACAAATATCTATGGCGGAATTAAATATTGACAAATTAGATTTACAGATTATTCAGCAAATGCTGAACAATGCCAACCTATCGTATGCTGAATTAGGAAAAAAATTTTTTGTTTCTGCAGGAACTATTCACGTTCGTATTAAAAAACTGCAAGATGCCGGCATTGTAAAAGGAACAAAATTTAATGTCGACTTTAAAAAATTAGGATACGATGTCATTGCATTCATCGGAATATATCTGAAAGAAAGCTCGATGTATGATGTTGCAGCAAAGGAATTGCAAAAAATTCCTCAAATGGTACGATTGAATTATACCACCGGCAATTATAGTATGTTCGCTGAAATAGTTTGTCGTGATATAACAGAACTGCGACATGTGCTGCATGATGAATTGCAAAAAGTAAAAGGTATTGAACGCACCGAAACACTTATTTCATTGGAAGAAAATTTTAACCGTTCGGTAAAAGTTGTATAAAATGAAATTTATTTTTATCAAAGCAACGTATATTTATATTCACGCTTAACAAATTGTTTATGCCTGATATTATTGATATAATTAAAAGATGGTGGAAGGAAATGCTGCTGATCGTTGTATTGGCATTTTTAGTGGTAGGGCTTATTGTTTTTTTAAAGGCTGATAAATATGTTTCCACCGCAACTGCTCTACCGGCCAGTTCATTCGCCAATGATAAAGCAAAAATTTTTAACGAAAATATTCAAGCGTTGTATTCCGAGTTAGGCACACCAGATGATTTGGATATTGTGACAGGATTAGCCGCTTTAGATACAGTATATCTTTCAGTTGTGGATCAATTGCATCTCACTGCTTATTTCAAAATGGGCGAAACCGGTGAGGCTGCAAGAAACAAAGCAGCCTATCTATTAAAGAAAAATACTAAGGTTTATAAAAGCGAATTCAGCAATCTGAAAGTAAAAGTTTGGGATAATGATAAAAATGTAGCAGCCGATATGGCCAATGCTATCATGAGCAAACTGACCACGATGTATCAAGACATTCAAAGTGTAGGGAATCAGTCTATACTCAACGGTTTGATGGCACAAAAAGATGGAAATAATATTGATACAATTTATGACACTAAAATTATTTCACACAACAACAATGCTACAACGATCGATTACAATAAACTGATTACCGAATATCAATTTTTGATAAACAACAAACCACCCTCTTTAATTATTGTAGAAAAAGCAAAACCTTCCGAATGGCCGGATAGACCAAAGAAAGGTCAATTAATTGTTGCAACCGGTTTTTTATCGCTCTTATTCGCTTTTTTACTTGCGCTGGTATTAGACAAAAATAAAACATCAAAGCGTGCAGCTTGAACTTGTTTATAATAAGAAAATATTCTCTCTTTTCGCTGCCTTGTTCTTAACAGCAATTGCTTTTGCATTTTATACAGATGAATATATAATTGCCGCTGTGCCTTTTGTTCTATTATTTTTCTATTGGAGTTGGTATCAAAGAGAAACGGTCTTTTTACTATTATTACTTTCTCTTTCCTTTTCTACTGAATTTAATTTTACTCCTTCGCTGGGAACTGATTTACCGGATGAACCCTTAATGTTGCTGGTTTCATTTTTATCAATACTTTATTGGTATTACCACCCGAAAGTAATGGGTAAGAAACAACTAATACATCCTATTCTACTTTTACTCATCATTATTTTTTGTTGGTCTTTAGTAGCAACTGCTTTCTCTGGAAATTTTATTGTATCGTTGAAGTATGTCCTTGCAAAAACATGGTATATAGGTGCGTTTGTTATTGCTCCTCTCCTATTTTTTGTAAATGAAAAAAACATAAAAACTGCAGCAGCTGTTATTGTATTTAGTTTGGTAGCTGTTGCATTGATTACACTTTTCAGGCATTATCAATATGTATTTCGCTTTGCATACATCAATGAAGCACTTTATCCGTTTTTCAGAAATCATGTTAATTATTCTGCAATGCTGGTTTGTAGCATACCATTACTCATTGCATTTTATTCGGGTGCTAAAAAGCAAATACAAAAATATTTACTAATTTCTTGTGTTTTAATAGTGCTTGCTGCTTTGTTTTTTTCTTTTTCTCGTGGTGCATGGCTGGCATTGATAGCAGGCCTAACTGTTTATTGGCTCATTAAAAAAAAGATTCTTGTTTACTCTTACGTTTTTATTATTGTAGTATTGATGATGGTAATTTCATGGCTGCGCTACAATGATAACTATCTAAACTATTCCAATGATTTTAAAACAACCATTTTTCATAAAAACTTTTCAGAACATCTCATAGCAACATACAAACTGAAAGACGTTTCCACCGCCGAGCGTTTTTATCGTTGGGTTGCAGGTGTGCGCATGATAAAAGATGAGCCATTAGTCGGTTATGGTCCCGGAACATTTTATGAACATTATAAAGAATATGCTATCCCTACTTTTAAAACATGGGTAAGTGATAACCCCGAACACTCCACTGTTCATAATTATTTTTTATTTACAATTATTGAGCAAGGTGTTCCCGCATTAATTTTTCTACTCCTTCTTTTCGGCTCATTATTATACTATGCACAAAAAATAGTTCATCAATCTAAAAATAATTTTACAAGAATATCCGCTACCGCAATTGCGGTGATGGTAGTAATGATAATTGTTGTAAATTTTCTTAGTGATTTAATTGAAACAGATAAAATCGGAAGCCTTTTCTTTTTGTGTATTGCGACATTAGTAGTATTGGATATAAAAACAAGAAATGAAAAATCAAATCTTTCCCCGCACATTTAACGCATCACGAAGGCCATTGCCCAATAAATTAAAAGCCAAAACCAAAATCATAATGGCAAACCCCGGAGCAAGTGCCAACATCGGATTGTGTGTAATAATAAAATTATAATTATCACGAATCATTAAACCCCAACTTGGTTGCGGAGGTTGAACGCCAATACCTATAAAACTCAAACCCGCTTCTATTACTATAGCCGAAGCAAAATTGGCCGCAGCAATCACCATGACCGGTCCCATTATGTTTGGCCAGATATGACGAACAATAGTGCGATAACCTGAAAAACCCAATGCTCTTGCTGCTTCTACATATTCTTTTTCTCGTTCAGCCAAAATTTGTCCTCTTACTGTACGAGCCACATTTACCCACATCGTAAGACCAACTGCAACAAACACCTGCCAAAAACCTTTTCCCAATGCAAGTGTGATTGCAAATACCAATAATAAAGTAGGAATACTCCAAACTATATTGATGAACCACATTATTATATTATCTGCTTTCCCACGATAATATCCAGCAAGTGAGCCAAGCAAAAGTCCAATCGTCAGTGAAATAACTATTGTTATCAGGCCAACGCCTAAACTCACCCTTGTGCCGAGAATAATTCTGCTCAGAATATCTCTGCCATACTTATCAGTGCCTAATAAAAACTTTTTTTCTTTGATATTGTTTTTTACAAATTGTTCAGGCGTAGTGTTCGTTGTAAACATAGTACTATCTTCTACTGCAACATCTATATAACGATAAAGCAACACACTATCATTGCCAATGAGTTTAAATTGATTGATGGGAATAAAATCATATTGATCCGGTTTTCCATTTATCAATCGTTGAAAAAAATTTGGCGTCGCAGGCTTTAATGCTTTTGGAATTAAGGCAAAGGTTTTTGTATAACCCGGTTTGGCTCCACCTATTTCTAAAATAATTCTATTTGCATTCGGCGTAGGATCGGGTGCTATAAAATATGCAAAAACAGCAATGAAAATAGTGAGTATAATAACAATCAATCCAAACATAGCGCCTTTATTCTTTTTCAACCTTCTCCAGGCAGCAGCTTGAAATGATGATGTATTACTCATTGTGATAAGATAATTATTTTACGACTCTTCCCTTCCATTCATATTTTCCAAATTGACCGAGTAAACCCGAAAATACTGTATAAACAATATGCAGCGGTTGAATTAAAATAAATGATTTTACTAAAGACTCTTTTCCGAAAAATTTTGTAACAGAAAAAACAAAAGGGAGTTCAACGATAATTTTTAAAATGAACATTCCCAACATAAGCAGCCAATAGATTACATTCCAAAATCCGGCAAACAACAAAAAGAAAAATGAAAAGTTGAACAACCATACCATCAATAATATCGGGAAAATTCTTTTATCCTGATATTTCTTTGCTTTACTTGCCCAGCGAATACGTTGTTGGAAAAACGATTTTACTGTTTTCTCTGTTTCTGTAGTAACGATACATTCAGGAGATTTGAGATAGGCAATCTTTTCAGGATATAATTTCCAAATTTTATACAACAATAACATATCATCACCCGAAGCAATATGATCAATCCCTGAAAAACCTTTTACTTCGTTAAACACATCTTTCCGATAGGCAAGGTTTGCGCCATTGCCCATGCTGTGCATATTCTTATGAATCGCTGCACCGGTTATTCCTTGCAATATTAAAAAGTCGATAGCCTGAAAGCGTTGCAATGTAGAGAAATCACAATGCATATACACCGGGCCTGCTACCAGCGTCGGCTTTTTTTCATCAATAAAAGAAGACAATGTAGTAAGCCACTCAGCGGTTACACGACAATCTGCATCAGTAGTTATTATCCATTCATTTGTTGCAATCATGATACCTGCTTCAATCGCTTTCTTTTTGTAAGAATTGATATCAAGGTTACTTAGTTGTACTAATTTTATATTGGGAAATGCCTTTACGATATCAGCAGTATTATCATTTGAGTGATCGTCCACCACAATTATTTCATACAAAGAACTTGGGTAATTTTGATTTCGTAAATCATTTAATATTGAACCGATATTTTTTTCTTCATTTCTTGCAGGCACAATCACTGAGAATTTTATTCTTGGCGTTTTTGGTGTTCGCTGAAAAATAGGAATAGCTTGCCATGCCAGCCAATAATTGAGGATGACAAAGACATAAAGTGTCAGCAGAAAGATACAAGCGTAAGTAATGATCATTATAAGCAAACGAAAATAAATGAAATTTGGAAGAGCAGATAATAAACTAACAATTGTCTATTTTTTAATACCCTATTCTACCAATGATTTTAAAATAATTTGAACGTGTTTTTCGTGTAGTACTTGATGACCGGAATCAATTACTGTCAGTGTACAATTTTCTTCAATGCCATTTCTAAACTCATCGCCTACAACAGATAAGATGATTCTATCATGCCGGCCATAGACAAGCCTTACCATAGTCATTTGTGCAACAATTTCTTTTTTTATTCTTTTCAAATCAGGCTTCAATCGCCGAAGGGTTATCCAGCGATTAAATAATAATTCACGCATCGGTTTATCATCAATATAATATTTTACAAATTTGAAAACACCCGGGTTTACCCATTTCAGCTTATTCAATAATTTTAAAAACCCAAAAAACCATCCGGGGTGCATCATGGTGAAATAAAATATTTTACTACCCACCCATGTTTGTGTGGACAACCAATACCAAAAATTTACTTTCAATCCATCGGGTGCAAGCAAAACGATTTTATTAAACTTCTCCGGCGTTGCCTGATAAAGACTCAAGGCTACTCTACCTCCTAAACTAAAACCAAGTAAAAAAATTTTATCTGAATTTTCGGGCAACAACTCTTTTACAATGTTTTGTAAATCTTCTATTGTAAAAAGCAGCCCTTCTTTCCAATTTGTTTTTCCATGAAAAGGCATTTCTATTGCATAAAAACAATATTTATCTCCGGCATATTTTTCCAGAAAAGAAAATACATCGGCCTGCTCGCCATATCCATGAAAACACAAAACCGGCTGCACTCCGGAACCAAAACGATACCAGGAAATAACCGAATTTTTATAAACGAGTAGATTTTGAGTCATTTTTTCAATTAAGTAAAAATAAAACTTGGCGGATTCAAATATAATACTAATTTTGAATAGTTGCACAAACAACTATATGCCAAACAACCATTTTAAAAAAGGAGAACTCTACAGTTTTATTACCGGTATGGCTTCTACAGCTATCGCCCGTCGATTGCAAAAGAAGTTTAATGCTTCGGATATTAATATTACCATAGAACAGTGGAGTGTGCTTTATCATCTTTGGAAACACGAGGGAATCAGTCAACAAGAATTATGTAAAGCCACTTTCAGAGACAAGCCAAGTATAACAAGATTGGTGGACAATCTGGAAAAAGCGGGATTAGTAAAAAGAGTTCCTTCGGAAAGTGACCGCCGTATCAATTTGGTTTACTTAACCAAGCAGGCACAAAAAATACAAGAAGAAACAATGCAATTAGCCGATGAAACGCTGAATGAAGCATTGATAACAGTTCCTTCAGATCGTGTAGAAGTATGCAAACAAGTTTTACAAATCGTATATGATAACCTTACATAAAACATTTTATTAAATACTTTTTTATGTCAACTACAACACCTACAAAAAACTTAATCAAAGGCGGCGAATGGCTGATTAAAGAATCATTGCCTTCTGAAACATTTACACCCGAAGACTTCAATGAAGAACAGCGGATGATCAAAGAAATGTGTACTCAATTTCTGGATGCAGAAGTGAATCCGATTTTAGACAGAATTGATAATCTGGAACCGGGGCTGATGAAATCATTGGTAACTAAAGCCGGTGAGCAAGGTTTACTTTCCGTATCATTTCCTGAAGAATATGGCGGGCTTGGAAAAGATTTTATTACATCAACCATTGTGAATGAAGCATTGGGTGCAGGACATTCATTCTCTGTAGCCGTTGCAGCACATACCGGTATTGGCACTTTACCAATTTTATATTTCGGTACTCCAGAGCAAAAACAAAAATATATTCCGAAACTTATCACCGGCGAATGGGCGGGTGCTTACGGATTGACAGAGCCCAATAGTGGTAGTGATGCATTGGGTGCAAAAACAACAGCAAAGCTCAGTGATGATGGAAAATATTATCTACTGAATGGGCAAAAATGCTGGATTACCAATGGTGGTTTTGCACAAGTTTATACTGTGTTTGCAAAAGTAGATGGAGATAAATTCACCGCATTTATTGTAGAAAGAGGAACAGAGGGTTTTACACAAGGGCCTGAAGAGCATAAAATGGGCATCAAAGGCTCTTCAACAGTACAGCTTTATTTTCAAGATTGCAAAGTGCCTGTTGAAAACGTATTGGGAGAAATTGGTAAAGGCCACAAAATTGCATTCAACATTCTGAACATTGGCCGTTTGAAATTAGCTGCTGCTGCATTGGGTGGGGCTAAAAGAGCATTATCCGATACAGTAGTGTATGCAAAAACTCGTGAGCAATTCAAGCAACCTATTTCAAACTTTGGTGCAATAAAACATAAGTTGGCTGAAATGGCTTTGCAAATTTTTGTAGGTGAATCTGCATTGTATAGAACTGCCGATTGGGTAGATGAAAAAGAAAAAGATTTATTGGCTTCCGGCAAAGCATCCAATGAGTCTTTATTGGGTGCTGCAGAAGAATATGCTATTGAATGTGCAATACTCAAAGTACATGGTAGTGAAGTATTAGATTATGTTGTAGATGAAGGAGTACAAATACATGGCGGAAACGGATTCAGTGCCGAGTACAATATTTCAAGAGCTTATCGTGATAGTAGAATCAATCGTATTTATGAAGGAACGAATGAAATCAATCGTTTACTTACATTAGATATGACATTGAAAAGAGCAATGACGGGAAGATTGGATTTAATGGGCCCGGCAATGGCTGTTCAAAAAGAGCTAATGAGCATTCCTGACTTTGGCGCAGAAGATGAAACACCATTTGCAAAAGAAAGAAAATTAATTGCCCATTTTAAAAAGGCAATATTAATTACAGCAGGTGCTGCTGTGCAAAAACTAATGATGAAGATAGACAGCGAGCAAGAAGTATTGATGAATATTGCTGATATGGCTATCGAAACATTTAATGCGGAAAGTGTTTTACTTCGTGTGATGAAGATGACAGCAAAAGACGGTGAAGCTGCCAGTGCGCACTATATTGAAATGATGCAAACCTACTTGTATGATGCAGCAGATAAAATTAATAAATCAGGCAAAGATGCCATCAATGCATTTGCCGAAGGTGATGAACAGCGAATGATATTGATTGGATTAAAACGTTTTACAAAAGCAGAACCGTTTAACTCAAAAGAGGCAAGAAGAAAGATTGCCGATAAAATGATTGCAGCAGGCAAATACTGTTTCTAATTCCAAAGTTCTCTATCAAAGTCCAGCATAGGAGCATTTCTAAAAACAATGCTCCTATCTGTATTTTTATACACCTCAGCCAACTCTTTTCGAACCTTCAATGCCTCTTGCAGTTTCACTATATGTCTTCGTTCATGCACGATACCTGCGCAAAGCGTTATGGAAGTAATAATGGCTCCGAGGTAATATAAAATAAATAAGCTTATCGGGTCTGTTGCATTTAATCCATAGATAATTAAATAAAGAATAATATATACACCTGTGTTAAACATTATAGAAGCAGTCAAAATCGCTTTACCTACTCTTCTCCCATGAACCACAGCGGTTTTCAAAAACTTAGAAAACAAAAAAGCCGTCATCATAAATGTTATCAGCAATCCTGGCAAAAGAATAATATTTATTGCTTTGACTGTAATACCTTTTGATATAATAATACCTACTACAAAAAGTATATAAATACCCACTACCCATAAAAGTCTTTTTGTAAATTTCTGTGACGGACTGAAATAAGTTATAAATAATAGCATTAATGGTATCTCCACTATATTTAATGAAACACCAACGGCATTCTTCATTTCCGGGCTAACAGAAATAATTCCTTCAGCAATTAAGCTGTAGAATATAATCGGTGTGTAGAAGGTAATTAATATAGGAAATGTTTTATAAATACTGAGTCTTGTGGCAAGAATAAAAATAACCGGAGCAATCAGTGCTGCGATACCTACAAAAGCTAGAATATAATAAGTGATCATAGTGGTATGGATTTTTTTGAAAAGTGAAATAATGGTTCGTGATTATTTCTAATGCAATATTAACGCCCCAACTTTCATTTGTTGATATAAATCAATTACTTTAAAAAATAATCGAGTACTACTGTTCACACATGTTTAGTAATCTTACTAAAATCACTAATCGGATTTTTAGATTACCTTTCAGCAATGATACGATTACTACTCATAATATTTTTCACAAGTATTATTGGAAAAATATCTGCTCAATCAGTCTTAATTGGCAAAACCACTGGAGTTTTACCCTTTTTAGAATATGGTTTGGGAGAAGATAGGCTTGGTGGTGCAAAAATGACGAATTTGGATACCGGAATTATAGTAAAAGTAATCGACAGTTCTGCTGCTAAATACCGTGTTGCACTATCGAAAAATCACGATGCCTATATACCTAAATCAAATTTCATTAAAGACAGTAGCATAAGAATAAAACCTTATTATCTTACCGGTAGTTGGTTACTAAAAGGTGATGACAAATACGATTATTTATCAATTACTCTTGACGAAAAATTACCCTATAAAAGTATTCAATTAATAAATCCTTCTAAAATAGTTATTGATATTTATGGCGCCACAAGCAATACAAACTGGATTACACAAAGAACATCTGCGAAAGAAGTAAAAAATGTTTATTACGATCAAGCCGAAGATGATGTTTTTCGTGTCACTTTAGAACTAAACCATCCGCAGCATTGGGGCTATAGCATTTATTATGAAGGAAAAAAATTGATTGTTAAAGTGAAGCAACAGCCTGAAAATTTGCAAATCAGCAAAATGAAAATTGCAATAGATGCCGGACATGGTGGCAGCAATAACGGAGCAGACGGCATCACTACTAAAATAAAAGAAAAGGATTATACATTACTCATGGCGCAACAATTACAAAAAGCATTGCAGAAAGAAAAAGCTACCGTGTTGATGATTAGAGAAAAAGACACAACACTCAGTATGCCCGAAAGGATTCAAATGTTGAAAAATGAAGTGCCGGATTTTTTAATCAGTATTCATTTGAATTCTTCTTCAAAAGATAGTATAAAGGGTGTGAGTACATACTATCGCTATATCGGTTTTCGGCCACTTACACAATACATATTAGCAAGTATGAAAACGCTTGGCTTAGAAGATTTTGGGAATATTGGAAGTTTTAATTTCTCACTGAATGGGCCTACCGATTATCCCAATTGTTTAGTAGAAGTAGCTTTTTTAAGCAATAAAGAAGATGAACAAAAAATATTGGACCCGAAATTTCACAAAGCAGTTGCTCAGAAAATTGTCAGTGGAATAAAAAATTGGTTGAAGTCACTAAAGCATTAATTGATTGGATACGGATCGCCTTTATGACATGTAATACAAGTAATGGTATTTAAGTCCAACGGATGTTTATTTTTATCGTAATAAAAATACTTCGTATTGATATCAATTACCATCCGCATCATATTTCTTGCTTCATCCTTCATCGGCTCTTTATCTGATGCAAAGTCCAGACTGTCTTTAGTACCCTGCACCGATACATGACAAAAATTACAACCCACACCCAACGCTTTAGTGTAGCTCTCCATTATACTATCAAGTTTTACATCGCTAATGTCTTTCGGAAGAACTTGTAAGTTTCTATCTCTAAAATTGGGTGCTTTGATTGAGGCAATCGAGCCAAGTATTAAAATAGAAAAACACAAAAAAGTAAAAACTGATTTCTTTTTCATAAGTTTAAAATTAGGCTAATGACGAAACAATATTTTATAAAGTTGACTGAATCCTAAATTTTTCTGAGATATTTTTTGATGCCGATTCATCTAACCACCAATATAAACTTCCGGTTTTAGGCTTTATCATCTGTGCCGGATATAAATCAGGATTAAATTTATCTTCAATTATATGCTGTACTGCATCCGCCTTGTCTGCACCGCTTACCAAAAAAACGATATTGGAGGATAAATTGACTACCGGTGCTGTTAAACTTATCCGAAACATTTTTTGTTCTTCTAAGTAATATGAGTCCACCCATTTTTTTTGCTCTTGTACGATAGGATAACCCGGAAAAAGAGAAAGTGTATGTGCATTATCACCAAGTCCTAACAACACTAAATCAAAAGTGTTCTTTGAAGTAGCAAATTCTTTTTTTAGTACTGTTTCATAATCTTTTGCTGCATTTTGGGGCGACAGCTTTGTATTGATGGTGTGTATATTTTTTTTCTTTACCGGAATAAAATCAAGTAAAGATTGAAATGCCATTTTCGCATTATTCTTTTCATCAGTCAATGGCACATCTCTTTCATCGCCCCAAAAAAAATGTACGTTGCTCCAATCTACTTTATTGTTGAATTGTTCTGATGCAAGCAGTTGATACAATTTTTTAGGAGTGCTTCCACCCGATAAACAAAAGCTGAATGTACTTTTTACTTTTAAAGTGTCATTAATAAGTTTTACAATCCATTGGGCAAGAGCAAGGCTTAATGTGTCAATATCTTTTTTTATTACAATCTTCATTCGTCAAAATTATTTGGGTGGCAATGACAACCAATGACGGCCGTCTTTTGCAATCAATGCTTCAGCATCTTCTGGTCCCCAGCTATCGGGCGCATAATTTGGAAAATCAACCGGTGGTCTTTTTTGCCATGCTTCTAATATAGGAGTGATGACTTCCCATGCTGCTTCTATTTGATCGGCACGCATAAACAATGTTGGGTTTCCTTCTATCACATCTTCCAATAATGTTTCATACGCTTCAGGCTCTTGTTCTTTATAAGCGTCGGCATAATTAAAGACCATTTCCACAGGACTCAATATCATATCCGGTCCGGGCTTCTTTGCTTGAAAACGAATGCGAATATCCATCTGCGGTTGAATGCTGAAGATTAATCTGTTTGGACGCCATGTTTCTGCAGCCGATGCAGGGAATGAATAGCGCGGCGATTCTTTAAACTGAATAGTGATTAAAGTTGTTTTTTCATTCATAGATTTTCCGGTGCGTACATAAAATGGAACATTTTCCCAACGCCAGTTGTCCACAAAAAATTTCACCGCTGCAAATGTTTCTACAGGCGATTGAGGTGATACATTTTTTTCCTGACGATATCCCGGTACTTCTTTTCCTTTCATCCATCCTGCCGCATATTGTCCTCTTACAGAATAGGCGTGTGCTTCTTCGGTTGTGATCCTACGCAATGCTTGAAGCACGTCTAATTTTTTATTGCGTATTTCATTCCCATCAAATGAAACCGGTGGCTCCATTGCTATCATGCACAATAATTGCAGAATATGATTTTGTACCATATCTCGCAAGGCGCCGGCATGTTCGTAATATCCGCCTCTATCTTCCACGCCTACTGTTTCAGCAACAGTTATTTGTACGTGATCAATATAACTTTTATGCCATATTGGTTCAAATAAAGCATTAGCAAAACGAAATGCAAGAATGTTTTGAACCGTTTCTTTTCCAAGATAATGGTCGATACGATAAATCTGCTCTTCACCAAACATAGTACCCAGTAGTTTGTTTAATTCGGTAGCGCTTTGCAAATTATGACCAAATGGTTTTTCAAAAACGATTCGAGAGGTTGCTTTATCCTCACAAAGTTTATGTGCGGCCAATTTTTTTGAAATTTCAGGAGCTAATTGTGGTGCAACAGAAAGATAATAAATCAATGTAGGCTTTACATTCCATTCAGCAGCTTTATCGGTCACCCAATTATTGATGCTTTCATAGGTATCATCAACCAATAAATCCAATTCATGGTACGAAACAGCAGCAGAGAATGATGGCCATTTATCTTTTATCTCTTCTTTACGTCTTGAAAATTCCTGAACACCTTCCAATAGTTTATTTCTGTATTCATCATCCGACTCAAAATGGGTGCGGCCAACACCTATGATGACAAACTTTTCAGGAAGGTAATTATCAATATATAAATTATACAATGCCGGAATCAGTTTGCGATTGGTTAAATCACCACTTCCGCCGAAAATAAAAATTATAGTTGGGTTGATGTTTGTATTACTTGCCATAAATATTTTTTACCATTCAGTATGAAAAATGCCTTCTTTATCTATTCGTTGATAAGTGTGTGCGCCAAATAAATCTCGTTGAGCTTGAATTAAATTCACCGGCATTTGTGCACTGGTGTATGCATCTAAATAACCAATTGCGCTAGATAATCCTGTCACAGGAATTTTGGATGCCACTGCTAATTGTATCACCTTTCGCAAAGATGCGTTGCTCTTCTTCACTAATGAAACAACTTTTTTATTCAATAAAATATTAGAAAGCGTTTTATCTTTTTTATACGCTTTTGTAAATATTTCTAATAATGCGGAACGAATGATACAACCACCTCTCCAAATGCGCACTACATCTTTCAATGGTATATCCATTTTCAATTCAGTTGATGCTTTTGCAAGCATGGACAATCCTTGTGCATAGCAAATAATTGTTGCTGCATACAATCCATCGTGCAATTGCTGAATAACCTTTTCTTCATTCTTCATGGGCTTAATTACCGGTTGAAATAAAGCAGCCGCTGCTACTCTTTCATCTTTGTAAGAAGATAAATCTCTCAATGCAACAGCTATATCAATGGTAGGAACAGAAACCGGCAAGTCCATCGCATCTTGCGAAGTCCATTTACCTGTTCCCTTTGAGCCTGCTTTATCCAAAATCATATCCACTAATCTATTATTCTCCGTAAGATCATCTTGTTTTAAAAATATATCAGCTGTAATTTCTATCAGATAAGATTGCATTGCGCCTTGATTCCATTTTGCAAACACTGCATGCATTTCATCATTGCTCATGTTCAATCCTCTTTTCATCACATCATATACTTCGCTGATGAGTTGCATAATGGCATATTCAATTCCATTGTGCACCATCTTTACATAATGGCCGGCTGCAGCTTTTCCCATATAGGCTACGCAAGGTTCGCTATTTACTTTTGCAGATACTGCTTCCAATATTTGCTTTACTGCTTTCCATGCTTCAATGTCGCCGCCGGGCATAATACTAGGCCCAAAGCGAGCACCTTTTTCGCCACCACTTACGCCCATGCCCATGAAGTGAATTTTTTTATCTTTCAAAAAATCAATTCGCTTTAATGTATCAATGTAATGTGAGTTACCACCATCAATAATAATATCTCCAGGTTGCAAAAGAGGAATTAAATCATTGATCACCGAATCGACAATGGGTCCTGCAGGAACGAGCATCATTACTTTTCTGGGAGCTTTCAACAGTTGAATCATCTCTGCAAGCGATGAAGCACTTTTCACCGTTGTTCCTTTCGTTGCCGAAGACTCTAATAATTGGCCTTTTGTAGCATCGCGATCAAAACCGATTGCCGAAAATCCATTATCTGCAATATTCAGTAAAAGATTTCGGCCCATTGTGCCGAGGCCAATCATTCCAAAATCAAAAGAATTGTTTGCCATAACTTTTTATAAAAAGATTGAGTGACTAAGTTAGGCAATAAAGAGGAGCGACTACTTGCTCTGAAAGGAAATTTTCGAGTGATTAACGATTATGAAAATATAATTTCTATTGCTATATATGATCCGGCCTTTTAAAATACAACTCTTGAGAAGTAGCAGAGTCTTTCATCGCTTCAATCACCATCTTTAAGGGTTTTGTAAACACATTGGGGTAATCCATCTCTCCAAAATCAGGGCGAATAGGATAAGCTAATTTTTCTTCCATTGATGAAAACTGTGCATCTACTCCGGGTTTATTTCCTCTCGGGTCCACTCGAATCCATCCGTATTTTTCTAAATAAAGTGCATTCAACCCATGCAATGCCAATCCTGAATTTGGATCGTCTGTTTTGCGTAATACTCTTTGATAACAAAAACCTGTTGGAATACCTATTCCCCGAAGTAAGGTAGCCAACAAATGTGCTTTGGCAAAGCAAATGCCTTCTTTGTTCTCCAATACATCTTCTGCATTGATGGTAACAATCGAATTTTGCGTATCAAATGAATGGTGTATTTCGTCGCGGGCAATTATAAATGCAAGTTTAGCCCTTTGTTCAGGATCGGTTGAGGATTGTTCTATAAAAGCGATTTTCTCTTTCACTGCCGGAGTATCAAATCGTATAATGGGTGGTATTTCTCCCAAGTAGTCATTTATATTATCAGATTCTAAGTGGAGTTTCATTTTTCAGCTATTTGTAATAATAAAGTTAGCATTTTAAAAATCGTATAAAAGTCAGTAAAAGTTTAATGCTAAAAGAATAAATTTGTGGCAATTCTAAAATTATGAGTGATACAACAACAGTGCCCGCACCTCTTACTGCAAAAGACTTTTCTAGCGATCAGGAAGTGCGTTGGTGTCCCGGATGCGGCGACTATTCTATATTGGCTCAAGTACAAAAAGTAATGCCAACATTAGGTATTCCGAAAGAAAATTTTGTAATCATTTCCGGAATCGGTTGCAGCAGCCGTTTTCCTTACTATATGAATACTTATGGTATGCACTCTATCCATGGTCGTGCTACTGCAATAGCATCGGGACTGAAAGCTGCTCGCCCTGAATTGAGTGTGTGGATTGTAACCGGTGATGGCGATAGTTTAAGTATCGGTGGCAATCATACGATTCATTTATTGCGTCGCAATTTTGATGTGAATATTTTATTGTTCAACAATCAGATTTATGGATTGACCAAAGGACAATACTCACCTACATCCGAAGAGCATAAAGTAACCAAGAGTTCTCCCATGGGAAGCTTAGATCATCCATTCAATCCTGCTGCATTGGCATTGGGCGCCGATGGCTCTTTTGTTGCTCGTACTATGGATAGAGACCCCAAACACTTACAGGCAATGCTGCTCAGAGCAAGCCAACATAAAGGAGCTTCTTTTCTTGAGATATATCAAAACTGCAACATTTTTAACGATGGTGCCTTTGAAATATTTACCGAAAAAGGATCTAAGCCACAAGAAACTGTTTTCCTTGAACAAGGACAGCCATTATTGTTTGGTGCCAATAAAGAAAAAGGAATCAAGCTCGATGGATTGAAGCCGGTGGTTGTTGACCTTAATAACGGGCATAGCGCCGATGATTGCTGGATCCACGATGAACGCGATATTTACAAGGCTCAGATATTAACTCGAATATTTGATAATCCTACTTCGGAAAATCATTTACCCAGACCATTTGGCGTATTCTATGAAACAGATAGAATGTGCTACGATGATGCAATGACGATGCAAATAGAAGAGGCTAAAGCCAAAAAACCAGCAGACCTTGATAAGTTGCTGAGAGGAAATGAAACGTGGACGATTAATTAGTTACTAATTACAACAATATAAAATACTAAGAAGTCCTTTTTGATAAAGGGCTTTTTAGTTGGTGGTTGTTGCTAAAAATTTTTTAGACGATATTTGAAAGAAGATTCATTCACTTTTCTATTACCATAACGAATTCTATTAAAAAAGTTCAATCTGAACAGGCAATAAACGAAAGCTACGCCGATGGTATTTTGAAACTCCGTTTAGTTCAATTGCTTTTCGATGTACAAGCGTGCCGTATCCTTTGTTTTCATTCCAACAATAGCAGGGAAATTTTTTATGCAACTTCAGCATATATTCATCACGATAAGTTTTGGCCAAAATACTTGCCGCTGCAATGGAGGCGTAAGTAGCATCACCTTTAATAATACAGTGGTGCGGTATTTTATTATAGTGAATAAATCTATTACCGTCTATCAGCAATAATTCAGGTTTTGTTTTTAGTTGATCAATAGCGAGGTGCATTGCTTTGAAAGATGCTTTTAGAATATTTATTTTGTCTATTTCATTGTTATCAATACGACTTACAGCGAATGCGATTGCTTCTTTTTCAATAATTTTTCTTAATTCATTTCTCTTTACTTCACTCACTTGCTTTGAATCGTTGAGTAAAGGATGAAAAAAATCTTGTGGTAAAACAACTGCCGCTGCAAATACAGGACCGGCCAAACAACCACGACCGGCTTCATCGCAGCCGGCTTCTATGAGTTTATCCTGCATAAAAGGCTTTAGCATAAAGCAAATATAAATTTATCTGCAACAAATAAGTTTTAGCAATTATGCGGTCTTACATTTGCAAGCGAAATGACAAATGCAATTGTAAATCGTTCGGCTCGTCCCGTTGCTATCTGGCTATTAGCCGGCATCGCCATGTTGATGATACAGGTTTTATTGGGCGGTATTACAAGACTTACAGGTTCGGGGCTTTCCATTACCGAATGGAAACCAATCATGGGTGTTTTGCCCCCTATGAACGATCATGATTGGAATAGTGCATTTGAAAAATACAAACAGATTGCTCAGTATAAATATCTGAATACTTACTTCACATTAGCTGATTTTAAATCTATTTTTTTCTGGGAGTGGTTTCATCGCTTATGGGCACGATTGATTGCTGTTGCATTTTTAATTCCATTTGTAATTTTTATTGTTCAGAAAAGATTTAAAAAAGAAATGATACGACCGATGGTTATATTATTTCTATTAGGTGCATTACAAGGTTTGGTAGGCTGGATAATGGTGCAAAGCGGATTAGAAGATTCCGAATTGGTTTTTGTAAGCCATTATAAGTTGGCGATTCATTTTATTTTAGCATTAGTGCTCATTTGCTATACACTTTGGTTTGCCTTGAAACTAATGGTTCCATCAAAGCAGATAACGATTAATCGTTCTTTACACCATTTCACTTTAGCATTGATTGTTATATTAACACTTCAACTTATTTATGGTGCATTTATGGCGGGATTAAAAGCTGGACCTACTGCACCCACTTGGCCTTCTATCAATGGAGAATGGTTGCCACAAAACATTCATTCATTTGCAGGGCGAGAATTTTCAGGTATTCGTTTTCTGTTTGATAATCCCTTGGTTGTTCATTTTATACACCGAGGCCTTGCTTATATTATTACGGTTTTAATTCTTGTATGGTGGTGGAAGGTTAAGAATACAAACAATAGTGTATTGCTACAAAAAACAAAAGAAATTCCATTGTACTTAGTAGTAGTGCAAGTAGCTTTAGGCGTTTGGGCAGTATTAAACGCTATTTATCCGAAACAATTCATTTGGATTGCTGAAGCACATCAATTAGTAGCCATGTTGTTATTACTTAGCTTAGTATTTATGCTTTTTATTTTGCGGAGCAAAAAACAATAAAGCAGCAACTACTTGATTGGCTGAATATTTATACCTAATTTTATTGGAATCTATTACAGATGAAAACCTGGCTCAAAGGATTTTATCATTCATTCCCCATACAGTTGGTCTTTCTGCATTTCAGAAAGTATCAAGCGTTACTGTTGTTTTGGTTTATTCTTTTCAGCACTGTGAATGGCACATTTATGAAAACCTTCGGTGCAGATGCGCTTTATCTTGCTCCTGAATATTTAGGAAATGTAAACTCTATCAGTTCTGCCATTTTGGGCGCCTCGTTTGGTATGTTTATAATGAGCTGGAACATTGCAACTTTTATTCTCTTCAGCAAGCAAATACGTTTTTTAGCCGCTACTTCAAATCCATTTTTAAAATATTGTATTAATAATGCAATTATACCATTAGCTTTTATCATATTTTATTTTATTAATGCTTATGAATTTGACCATAGCAAACAATTAATTCGAAGTATTGATATTCTCTTTTTATTAGGCGGATTTTTGTGTGGGCTAATATTTGTACTGGCTGTTTCCTTTCTTTATTTTTTTAGTGCCGACCGGAGTATTCTTCGGAAAATGATTCCACAAATGAGTAATCCACAATCTTATATTACTCACTTAAACAATCTAAAAGAAGTTTATCTGAATATTCCATTGATGAATGTTGAATGGTATTTAGAAACACCATTCAAGATAAAAAAGGTAAGAAACGTATCACACTATACCGATGAGTTTATTGACTCTATCTTCAGACGGCATCATATTGCTGCAATACTTTCTGTTTTTATTGCATTTGTTTTTCTGTTGGTTATTGGCATGTTATTAGACCATCCGTTTTTTCAATTACCTGCAGCAGCAGCCATTACTATTTTTTTTGCTATTTTAATTGGTGTGGCCGGTGCGGTTTCTTATTTTTTACAAAGCTGGGGGATCCCTTACTTGATAGGTTTGGTTTTATTGATTAACTTTTTTTATACGCAAGGCTGGATAGATCCGCGCAATAAAGCTTATGGCCTTAACTATTGGAACAACAAGGAGCGACCGGAATACACCAGAGAAGGATTACTAAAGCTGTGCACCATAGAAAATGTGGAAGCGGATAAACAGAATATGATTGAAATTCTGAACAATTGGAAACGCAAACAACATACCGAGAAACCGCTTTTGGTAATATTAAACACGAGTGGAGGCGGGCATAGAAGTGCTACATTTACGCTGAGCGTTTTGCAACAGTTAGATAGTTTGACCAATGGGCAATTGATGAAGAAAGTATTTCTGATTAATGGCGCATCCGGTGGAATGATTGGTGCTACTTATTTCAGAGAATTATATAGAGAAAAAGAACAAGGAAAAAATATTCATTTGCAAAATCGGCAATACGTAGATGATATTGGCGAAGATTTACTAAACCCAATGTTTACTTCTTTTTTTGCCAGAGATCTGATTGGTCCGGCGCAAAAGTTTAAGGTTGGCAACTATTCATATATAAAAGACAGAGGCTATGCATTTGAGCAGAAACTCAATCAAAATACCAATGGGATATTGAACAAACAACTAAAAGATTATGTAACAGATGAGAAAGCAGCTAATATCCCATTGATGTTTTTCAACTCAGTAATTACGAGAGACAGCCGCAAAATGATTATCTGCAGTCAGCCGGTACGCTTTATGATGCAAGAGCAAGTTGACACGACACATATTCCTTTGGCGGATCCGGATGGCGTTGATTTTATTTCATTCTTTGCAAAACAAGATCCACTTAATATCCGATTGCTCACTGCGCTGAGAATGAACGCTACATTCCCGATTGTATTACCCAACGTGTGGCTACCTTCCAAACCTGTAATCGACGTGATGGATGCGGGGCTTAGAGATAATTATGGCCAAGAAACATCATTGCGTTTTTTATCTTCCTTTGATAAATGGATTAAAGAAAACACAAGCGGTGTATTGCTGATACAAATCAGAGATAGAAAAGCCGGAGGATGGGAAGTGCCTTATGAATCTAAAAACATAACAGACCATCTGACTAAACCATTCTTAATCTTGCAGCATAACTGGTTCAAGATGATGGAATATTCACAAAGTGATATGCTTACTTATTATACACAGCACAATGAAATACCGGTTTATAAAACCATTTTTGAATATGGCTCTTCAAAAGATCAAAGCAAAGCTGCCTTAAATTTTCATTTGACCAAAAGAGAAGAGTTAGATATTATTTCTTCTTTAAACACTCCTGATAATCGTACCAGTTTTGATGTAGTTACTAAAATGCTCAATAATAATTAATACAAACACTCTGTATTATTCAGGCATTAATAATTTAAAACAATTTTGAATAATTGCAATCCTAAACTCATCCGAAGTTTCAGCAGGGTCGCCATCAATGTGTAGTGGCGCAAGCGATGTATTGGAGATTGTTATTTTATCTGTTTGAAAATAAAGCACACCACGATTTTCTTTGAATGCTGTAATAGGTTTCAATCTATTCCAACCGGCTAATTGCTTTACAGCATTAATCAAAAAGCTAAATTTATTTTTATTGGTAACAATCACCACATCCAACAAGCCATCTGATAAACTTGCCTTAGGAGCAATTTTTACATGATTGCCAAATTGATTACTATTGGCGATGCTTATAAAATAAGCGCTCGCTTCAAAAGAACATTGTGCTGTATGAATCGTGAATCGATGTTGCTTCATTTTGAAAAAATTATGAAGCGTAAGTTTAGTATAAGTTGCTAAACCTCTTTTGGGCTGCTCGGCAAATTCATGTGCCACTTTAGCATCCAAACCAAGACCACAAAGCATACAAGAAAAATGATGATTCATCGTAAATGCGTCAATCTCTTTTGCTTTGCCATTCAATATAATTTGTATTGCCTTTTGGGGGTTTTTAGAAATGCTAGCTGAGTTTGCCAATCCATTTCCCGAGCCGCAAGGAATGATGCCAAACGAAATTTTAAAATTTTTTAAGCTATTGATTACCTGATTCACTGTTCCGTCGCCTCCGGCAATTACTACGTCTGTTATTTTCTCTTCTTGAATGATTGAAAACAAAAATGAATAATCGCCATTCGCTACCGAAGGGAAAATTTGAAAAGGAATATGAGCGGCAGTTGTTTTCTCTACAATGAGTTGCTGCAGGTTGGTTTTCGTCCTTGTTCCTGAAATAGGATTGATAATATAAATAATGTGGCGTTGCTTCATCTTGTGCCGGCAAAATTAAACTTACCAACGCAATAATGCGCTTGCCCAAGTGAAACCGCTGCCGAATGCGGCAAGGCATACCAGATCGCCCTCTTTTATTTTTCCTTCTTGCCATGCTTCGCAAAGTGCAATGGGGATTGATGCAGCTGTAGTATTTCCATATTTCTGAATATTATTAAACACCTGGTTGTCGTTAAGTTTTAATTTCTTTTGAACAAATTGTGCAATACGCAGATTGGCTTGATGCGGAATCAACATATTCAAATCGGTAGTGGTCAGATTATTTGCAGTAAGGGCTTCCAAGATTACTTGCGGAAACTTCTCTACTGCCGTTTTAAAAACAGAAGGGCCGTCCATAAACGGAAAGTTCTGTGCATCGTCAATCATGGCATGGCTCATAAACATATCGCCCATTTCGCCATCATTAAAATTTGCCAATTTGTGTTCTTTCACCCAATGATTGGCATGTGTTCCGGGATTATACATAGCAAGAATTTCTGCATTTGTTCCTTCGCTATGTAAGTGTGTAGAAAGTATTCCTTGATTTTCTTTTTGCGTTGGTTGTAAAACAACAGCTCCTGCACCATCACCAAAAATTACGGATACACTTCTTCCCCTTGTACTGAAATCTAAACCGAAAGAATGTTTTTCTGCACCGACTACTAAGATGTTTTGATACATACCGGATTTGATAAACTGATCGGCTACACTCATTGCATATACAAAACCGCTGCATTGATTGCGCACATCCAATGCACCCACGTCTTTCATTTTCATTGCACGTTGCAACAAAACACCACAGCCCGGAAAATAATAATCGGGGCTCAGTGTAGCGAATACAATAAAATCAATATCGGCAGGAGTAATGCCTGCACGTTCTATTGCAATTTTTGCTGCTTCCACACCCAACGTGGTAGTGGTTTCATTGGTGCGATGTGCAAACCTTCTTTCTTTTATTCCGGTGCGTTCCTGAATCCACTCATCTGTAGTATCCATAAACTGCATCATATCCTGATTGGTAAACACTCTTTCGGGAACGTACATTCCTATTCCGGCAATCTTACTTCTAAGCATAATGATTCAATTGTTTTATAACAAACGATAGTAAGCCGTTTGAATAGGAAAGATAAGCAATGCAATTCAAAAAAGCGCTGAAATTGGAGTGTTCCCATTAGCTATCAGGGTTATGCTCGTTTTTGATACAAGGGCAAAAATTCTAAAAATTTACTCTCATTCAAATAATGGAGGTAAAATTTACCCTCGTTTATTTTACCGGTTTTCAGCCGAAGCCTTACTCTCAAAAATAATATTTGCAAAGCAGAATTGCAAGGGTAGGATGAATAATATTTTAGGTTGCTTTCGTTGATGAAAGTAAATTTATTACCAAATACTCTGTCTAATTGTTTTCTAAAATTTCTTTTACTTTTTCTTCTAATACTTTTGGGTCGGGTAAATACAATTGATATTTTGATATGAAAATTCTGTTTGTAAGCCCGCCCATTGCATATTTTACTGTAAACTCGTGTTTGTCAGCTGCGATGATAATTCCGATTGGTTCATTGTCACCTTCGGTGTTTTCTTCTCCTTTGAAGTAGTTTAAGTAAAAATTCATCTGACCAATATCTTGGTGTTTCACTTTACGTGTTTTCAAGTCAATGAGAACAAAACATTTTAAAATACGGTGATAAAAAACAAGGTCAATATAATGGTGTTCGTTGTCCACCGTGATTTTATATTGTTTGCCAACAAACGAAAACCCCTTGCCAAGTTCCAATAAAAACTGTTGTATGTTTTCAACCAATTTTTTTTCAAGTCCACGTTCTTTAATCAATTTATCTTTCGGCAAATCAAGAAATTCCCACACATAAGGATTTTTGATTAAGTCATTTGGTGTTGCAATTTCATGTCCTTTTTCTGCTAATGCCAATACGCCCTTTTTGTCCGTGCTTAGGGCTAAACGTTGAAACAAAGCCGAATCAATTTGTCGTTTCATTTCTCTGAAGCTCCAATTGTCTTTGATGGTTTGTTTCTCATAAAAACTTCTCGCTAAGTCGTCTGAAATTGTTAATAACTCAGCGTAATGACTCCAACTCAAAACAACAGACACCGTCTGGCTTTTTTGAGATTTGCCAGACAGTGTCTGGCGAATTGGCGATTTTCCAAACACTTTCTGGAATTTTGGATATACGATATAAAACTGCCGCATTAACTGCAAATTTGAACGGCTAAACCCTTTGCCATATTTTGTTTTTAAGTCTCTCGAAAGATTTACTAACAATTGAGTTCCGTATTCTGCTCGCTCCTTGCCTCGTTGTTCATATTCTACTATATATTGTCCGATTTCCCAATTTGCTTTTACTAATTCATTATTCACTGCTTTAGTAGCGTTCTCTCTGGCTCTTTGCAATGTTGAGCCAATGTTGTCAAGTAACTTGTGGTATCTTGTTTTTGAAATTTTCATTTGATAATAATGAATATGTGTATTCTTTTCTGTTAATAAAGATAATAAACCAAGTACTTAACCTATACATAGCGATAATTACTCTAAAAATTCTTTCCTCTCAAAAATAATATTTGCAAAGCAGAATTGCAAGGGTAGGACAGATATTATTAAAGTTCTTGTTCTTGGTGTAGAGGATGAAAGAAAAAAATATCATTAAGTTAGAACTTCAGCATTATCGTAAAATAACTAACTCTACTTTAGTTCTAAGCATACTATATGATTGCTTTTATATTGTCAAAAACAATAACCCACCGATAACCAAACCTGAGCATCTAAATATCCTTTGCAGTTTTCTGGTCGTTGATTTTTGGGATATGCGCCATAGCCTAAGCCCAACTGTGCATCCAAAATAATTTTGTTGTTGAATATATAAGTATAGCCGGTTGATGCGCCGGTACGAATTGAATTAGCTTTAAAATTTCTTGTAGGAAAACTAAACCATCCTGTATTATCGGTATATCCTTCTGTTTTTATTTCTCTGCTAAGGTTGCCGAAATAAACACCTAGAAAAGGACTGCCGCTACCGGGTTCTATTTCAAAAATATATTTCTTTGCCCTTGCCAGAAATCCGTTGTATTGATACCGGTCGGTAAATAAAAAATTATTGATTGTTCCTTGCACATAAGAAAACTCGGCACTAAACCCTTTTGGAAAAAATTTTTCAACGCTGATAGAAGGTTGGCCGGCCACCCAGTTCAGCAAGTTTGATTTTACAATAATGCGTTTATTGATTGGCCTGCCTTTCCATTGCGAAAATGCAGACAAAGATGTAATGAGTGCTAATAAAAAGAAAGTTCGTTTTAGCATACAAATTACCATTTTAATAAAGATAACTTTTTTGATGAAAAGAGTATTTTTTATCACAACATTTATTTTAATACTTCGTTGCAACATTGCTATTGATTTTCAAGTTATTTTTACGGCATTATTTTTGTGCAAAGGCGAAACTTTTTATGTTTCGTTTTGATAAAATAAGAACCGTATATGGCACTGAGTCAAAGTTTACAACAGAAGTTGTTACAAAAACTATCTCCTCAGCAGATTCAACTGATGAAACTGCTGCAGGTGCCTACTGCCAATTTGGAAACCCGCATCAAAGAAGAGCTGGAAGAAAACCCTGCCTTAGAATTAGATGATGAAAAACACGAAGATGATGGCACTGAATTAAAAGATGAGTTTAACGAAACTACAGATGATAATAATAATGAGGAAGCAGATGGTAGTGAAGACGAATATGATAATATCGACATCAGCGAATATGTGCAGGAGGGTGATGATGAAGTAGCGGATTACAAACTTCGAGATGATAATTATCCGGAAGAAGATGAAGGTCGACAACTACCGTTTAAAACTGAAACAAGTTTTTACGAATCATTACTGCATCAACTTGGGCTTTTGCGCTTAGAAGAAAAAGAACAAACTATTGCCGAGCAAATAGTAGGAAGTATTGACGAAGATGGCTATCTGCGAAGAGAAACATCGGCCATTGTTGATGATTTAGCTTTTCGTCAAAACATTATCGCCACAGAAGATGAAGTAGAAGACATCATCAAGCAGATACAACAATTTGAGCCGGCAGGAGTAGGCGCAAGGGATTTGCAAGAATGCTTACTCATACAGCTCAACAAACAAAAAGCAGAAGGGAAAAAAGTAGATATTGCCATCAAAGCGATTACCAAATACTTTGAAGAATTTACCAAAAAACATTACGAAAAAATTCAACGTGGATTAAACATTACCGATGACCAATTGAAAGACGTAATGCAACAAATTATCCGGCTTAATCCAAAACCCGGCGGCAATGTAGGCGAAGTGAATAAAGCAGAAAACTATGTAGTACCTGATTTTTTTATTGCCAATAATGCAGGGAAATTAGAGTTAACCTTAAACAGTCGCAATGCACCCGAGCTGCGTGTCAGCGAAGGCTACCGTGATATGCTGAAAGAATATGACAGAGGTTCCAAAAAAGATAAGCGACAAAAAGAAGCTGTATTGTTTATCAAACAAAAGATTGATGCAGCCAAATGGTTTATTGATGCCATCAAACAGCGACAACATACTTTACTCAGTACTATGGATGCCATTATGCATCATCAATATAATTTCTTCTTAACCGGTGACGAAACCGAAATGAAGCCAATGATATTGAAAGATATTGCTGAGAAAACCGGGCTCGACATTTCCACGGTGAGTCGAGTGGCAAATAGCAAGTTTGTACAAACAGAGTATGGCACTTATCGTCTCAAATTTTTCTTTAGCGAATCGCTCAGTACGGATAGCGGTGAAGAAGTTTCTACCCGCGAAGTAAAAAAGATACTTAGCGATCTGATAGCAGACGAAGAGAAAAAACAGCCGTTAAGCGATGAGCGCCTTACCGAATTATTGCAAGAGAAAGGTTATAACATTGCCCGTCGCACTGTGGCTAAGTACAGAGAAATGCTGAATATTCCGGTAGCGAGATTGCGTAAAGGTCTTTAGAAAGGTAAGTCTTCCTTACTTCCCATATCACCTTCTTCGAAGTGGGGTTCATCTATCGGGCCTGCTTGTGCTGCTCCGGCATTTTCGCCGGCTGCTTCTACACGCCATGCTTTCACATCGGTGTACCAGCGTCCGTTATACTCACGACTTTCTACATCAAATGATATATTCAGACTTGTTCCCACTTTTAATAAGCTATCACTTATTTTATCTCCCCATACAGAAACACAAACTTTCTTTGGGTACTGACCTTCAGTTTCAACAATTATATCCTGTTTCTTCCATTGTTGTCCGCTTTTTCCGGTTCCTGTTTGAATGGGTAATATCTGTATGAGTTTGGCGATTAGCTGCATAAAATGTTTTGTGTGTGAAGATAGCATTTCCCGTGAGCTTAAAATTAGTGATGCTGCCCTATTTTAGAATAATTCCAAAATTTTTATGGAATAATTTTAGTCAGCACCTCTTATTTACTTGAATCAATTTAGTATTTTGCGATGCTAAACCAAATCCACAACCCATCCTTTTATGGTATTCGCCGATCTTTTATTTCTGTTTCTTTTTTTGCCCTTATGCCTTTTAGTTTATTACAGTACCGGTAATGCTTCGTGGCGCAACTGGGTACTCATTGTATTTTCATTGGCTTTTTATGGTTGGGGAGAACCTATTTGGATTTCATTATTAGTACTTTCTTCTCTCATAGATTGGGCAAATTCTATATTTATAGACAAGCATCGAGGCACCAAGTGGGCAAAAGTAGGTGTCACATTTACCGTAGTATTTAATTTATGCTTATTAGCCACATTTAAGTATGATGTGTTTATTGTTGATCAAGTGAATGCGGTTCTGGGCACCAGCTTCAAAGCACCGGGTTACGGTTTGCCTATCGGGATTTCATTTTATACCTTTCATACCATATCGTATGTTGTAGATGTTTATAGAGGAGACATTAAAGCGCAACGCAACTTTCCCAACTTCTTGATGTATGTTTCACTATTCTCATCATTGGTTGCCGGACCAATTATCCGCTATGCACACGTAGAGAAAGAAATTTATGGACGCAAAGAAAGTATTCGTGATTTTAGTTTGGGTGTTTCCCGTTTTTGTATTGGTTTATTCAAAAAAGTAGTGATTGCAAATATTGCCGCCGAAATGGTAGCAAAATATATGGGCGATAATAATCATATTATTACACTAACAGACATTCATCATTTATCAACGCTTGAAGCATGGGTTGGTTTAGTCATGTTTGCGCTGCAAATTTATTTCGACTTCTCCGGCTATTCGGATATGGCCATAGGTTTGGGAAGAATGTTTGGCTTTCATTTCAGAGAAAATTTTGAATATCCGTACATATCAAAATCCATCAGCGAGTTTTGGCGAAGATGGCATATTTCATTGGGAAGTATTTTTCGAGATTACGTTTATATTCCATTGGGCGGAAATAAGAAAAGAGTTTATTGGAATTTATTTGTTGTATGGTTCCTCACCGGCATGTGGCACGGGCCAAGTTGGAATTTTATATTCTGGGGGCTTTACTTCTTTATTTTTATTGCCTTGGAAAAAGCATTTCTGCAAAAGCTATTGGATAAATCGCCAAAAGTAATTGCACATTTTTATGCGTTGGCTATTATTATACCGGGGTGGGTTATATTTTATTTTACCGATTTACAACATCTGGGTGCTTACGTAGTTAAATTATTTTCTTTTACCGGTAGTGCAAATGGCAATGCAGAGGTTTTAAACTTATTAAGTACGCATTTGTTTTGGCTGATCATGGCATTAGTACTTTGCATGCCCGTTTATCATGTGGTAAAAAAATGGGTTGACAAACATTCAACTCGTGTACGGTTTTATGATACAGCAGTTATTGGGTTTAATGTATTATTATTATTTATCAGCGTTGCGCAATTGGTAGGAAAAAGTTATAATCCATTTATCTATTTCAGATTTTAAAAATTGTAAGTGAACATGAGCGATACGGTCAATAAAAAACATCACATTGTAAACATTATCATATTCTGCGCCATATTGGTGATTGGTGCAGTGACTTCTCTTGCCATGAAAAAGGAAGAGATTTCCGTAATGGAAAATCGCAAATTGGCTACATTCCCCGAATACTCTGACAGTCTGCTTTGGAGCGGAAAATTTTTCAGAAAAATAAATGAATACTACGCCGATAATTTTCCATTGCGTGATAAATGGATTGGTGTATCCGAAAAATTTAGAAACTCTATTGGATTTAAAACAAGTGAAATAATCATTTATTCGGATGTAAACAATCCTGAAGCAAACGAGAAACCGGATACACTCGAGAAGAAAATTAATGACGGCCCCTTACCGGACGATGGCGCAATAGGAGAAAAAAAGAAAGGTGTTTTTGTATTTAAGAATAGAGCTTTTGAAATGTTTGGAGGTGGCCCGGGTATTGGAAAAACTTATGCCGATGTTATCAATTCATATAACCAAGCATTGAGTCCCGGCATTCAGGTTTACAATTTAATCATTCCCGTTGCTTTAGAGTTTGAGCTTACAGAGAAGTATGCAAAAATGCAGAAGCCCAATAGGCCTGCTATAGAAAACATTTATAACAGCGAGGATGCAAACATTAAAAAAGTGTGGGCAATAGATTCACTCCGCCAACACAGAACAGAATATATTTATTTTAATACCGACCACCACTGGACAAGTCTTGGCGCCTATTATGCCTACAAAGCATTTTGTGTTCAGGCAGGCCTTACGCCGGTTAATATTGATACCGTAGTTTCTAAAGTAAAGCCTTCATTTTTAGGTTCACTTTATAGACTTACCAGAGATCCGTCTTTAGAAAAGAATCCTGATTCTGTTCGTTATTATTTATTCAAAGACTCTGTTAACTTTTTTATAGGTGGCGAAACGATTGGCAGCTGGACAAAATCACACATGTACAATGAAGGAGCTAAAGGGTCAAGCAGTTATTTAGTTTTTTTGCAAGGCGATTTACCCATTGTAAAAATGGAAACACAGCATAAAAATGGAAGAAGAATTGCGATTGTAAAAGAGTCTTATGGAAATTCATTTGCGCCTTACTTAATTAATAATTATGAAAAAGTAATCGTAGTGGATCAGCGCTATTATACCGGCGATTTTATTAAAATGCTGAAAGCAGAAGGCATCAATGAATTACTTTTTATCAATAACATTTTTGCAGCACATACACCATTTCATATTGAAAAAATTAAAGGGCTGATGAAATAAACTATTATGAAAATTCAATTATTTCTTCTATCCGGAATTATCCTGCTTGCTTCTTGCAATAATTCAGGAAAAGACAAACCCTCCGCCGGTAAAGATTCTACGACACACAAAAAGGATTCTGTTGCTGTTGTTGTAGAAAACAGAATTTTACCCGACGATAGTGATGTAGGCGTAAGAAAAGGAGCCGTTTTTATTTATAAAAATCGCGGGTTTGAATTATTCAGTGGTGGCGAAAGTATGGGGAAGGCTTATGCCAATGTAATAAATATGTATAATCGTTTACATATTCCCGGATTAAAAATTTATAACATGGTCGTTCCAAACGGCTTTGAATTTGAGGTAAGAGCAAAATATCAAAAACTGGTGAAGCCGGCGAAAGAATCTATCAATGCCATTTATGCTGCAGAAGATCCTGAAATTATAAAAGTGAATCCGGTAGATGAAATTAGAAAACATCGCACAGAATATATTTATTTCAATACCGATCATCACTGGACAAGCTTGGGCGCTTATTATGCTTACAAAACTTTTTGTACAGCAGCAGGCCTCACGCCCATCACATTAGATTCAATTCCTTCTAAAGTAAAACCAAATTTTCTCGGCTTCTTTTACCGATTAACAAAGTCGGCTGTATTGCGCAGCAATCCTGATTCTGTTCGGTATTATTTATTTCCCGATACTGTTAATTTTTTCATCGGGAGCAGCGTTATTGGTTCTTGGTCGCCTTCTCACATGTATGCAGAGCAGGCAAGTGGCGATAATAGTTACTCTGTTTTTCTGCAAGGCGATTTACCCATCTGCAAAATGGAAACGCAACATAAAAACGGAAGAAGAATTGCGATTGTAAAAGAATCTTATGGAAATGCTCTTGCGCCGTTTCTTACCAATAATTATGAAAAGGTGATTGTAGTAGATCAACGTTCGTACAAAGGAAACTTTATTGACATGCTGAAAGCAGAAAGAATCAATGAACTATTATTTGTCAACAATATTTTTGCAGCACATACTCAGTTTCATATTGATGATATTAAAAATTTAGCTTTCAAAGGAGAAAAGAAACCGGCAAAGAAATAATTTCATTTACAGTTTTAGATTTTTCTCAATCCAAATAACATGTGGCTTCACCTCTTTAGTGTATTTGGCCCCGGTAGCATATCCCATTTTGTGTAAAAAATCATAGTATGTGCCTTTAGGATTTTTCTTGCTCCAAACCGGTAGTCTTTTGTCCTGCCATTTTTTATAATAAGCAATACAGGCCGAATCAGATTCAAATTTTTTGCATTTATTTCCTTTCACATAAAAGCCAAATAAGTTGTGATGACGGTAACAGCATTTTTTACAACTAAGGCTTCCGGTCTCTTGCATACACTGAGCCATAACGATAACGGGATATTTAATGTCTGCTGCTTTTATAGCATCATACATGGCCTGCAGTTTTGCTTTTCCCGATTTCTGCGAGAAACTTTGCAGCGAAGCAAAAAAAAAGAAGAAAAAAACAAGCCACGTCCTCATTGTGAAAAATTTAATTACTAAAATTACAAAAAATATTTACTCCTCTGCAATTCCTTTACTTTGCATACTATTTTGAAATATTATGACGCAAGAAGTAAAATTAGAACAGCAAGTATCGGCGCCACAAAATAAGATCGTTCGTTTTTTTGCACAGGTTGTTTCGTATGTATTCCATCCGGCCTTTGTTCCTGTTTATATGGTATTGTTTATGGTGTATCAACATCCTTATTTATTTGCCGGTATGGATGTTCAGGATAAGTTTCGTGTTACGGCTATGTCTGTGTTGATGTTTACTTTTTTTCCGTTGGTAACAGTAGGGCTTTTAAAAGCTTTGGGTTTTATTCAAACCATTTATTTAGATAATCAGAAAGACCGCATCATACCTTTGATTGCCTGTGGTGTATATTATTTTTGGATAACCTATATCTGGTGGAATAGTAATAAAATATCGGGCAACTTTTATATACCACAACAAGCAGTTACGTTTGCTTTAGCTACATTTTTAGGCTCTTGGGTAGCGTTGATGATCAATATTAAAATGAAAATCAGTTTGCATGCATTAGCAATGGGCGTGGCGCTAATGTGTATGCTGCTACTGGCGTACAATGGGCAATTGAGTTTTGGATTTTGGCTTTCAATTACCCTTCTATGCACCGGACTTGTATTGACAGCACGGCTTATTGTATCCACTCATAAACCAATAGAAATATATTTAGGACTAATCACCGGTATGGCCACAATGCTTTTAAGTGATTTTGTTGTAAAACTAATATGACGAATATTAAGAGAAAGGAATTTCAACGCTTATCTCGCATCCATTGCCGGGAGATGAAATAATTTTCACATTACCGCCTAATACATAAACTCTTCTTTTAATATTTTCCAAACCAATTCCATCTTTCTGAATAGAAGTGTCAAACCCTTCGCCATCATCTTTTATTATCAAACGAACAATATTTTCTTTCCTCTTGACATTTATCAATATCGTAGAAGCTTGAGCATATTTCAAGATATTATTCACTTGTTCTTGAAGAATACGATAAATGGCAACTTGAATATCGGAATGTAATGGAGTGTCAAAATGATCTACATGAACAAAAATTTTTAATTGTTCATTTTTGTTCATTGTATGAAACAGTTTTTGAATTTTTTCTTCAAGTGTGTCTTTTGTATTAATAGACGGGGCCAACTGGTGTGAAAGGCGTCTTAATTCATCAATAGCCTCTCTTGTATAGCTCTTTAAATTATCTAAGGTTTCGGTAACAATTTCTTCTTCTTTAAGGTTTGCTTTTATAAAATCAAGGTTCATTAAAGATGCGGCCAATATCTGTTTCACATTGTCATGTAGTTCCATTCCTATCTGCATACGTTCATTTTCTTGTGCTTCATTTACTGCCCTACCAATTCGTTTTTCTTCCTCTATTCTGTCTGTTATATCCACTGCTATTCCAATTACAGCAATACTATTATTGTAGATTATTCGTGATACAAAAGCTTCTACATAAATTATAGAGCCATCGGCCCTTACTGCTCTAAACGTGTATCTATCGGAGGGTTTATCGCCACTAATTCTCGATAAATAATTTTTTCTTGCTTTATCAACATCTTCCTCATAAACAAGGCTTTCGAAACTTATATTATTCACCAATTCATCTTTGGAATAGCCCATGATAGATTCAAAGCCCGGGTTTACATATACAAACTTTGTTCTTTGTAAAATATAAACTCCCACAAGACTTTGCTCTACCAGTGTTCTAAATTTATTTTCACTTTCTTTTAGTTCTAAGTTTGCTTTTCTTCTTAATTCCCTGATACGGTTTTTATCTAAAGCATAAGCAATATTATCTGTAACTCTTTTTAAGAGTTTTATTTCTTCTTCATTAAAAAAATCAACCTCAGACATATATAAAGTATAGACCGCAACCAATTTAGCATGTACTATAATCGGCATAGAGATTACAGAATGATAATTTCTTTTTATCGCTTCTTCTCTCCAAGGGAGCATGGTTATGTCTCTATCAATATTATTGGAGTATTGAATTTTTTTATGATTGAATGCCCTGCCAACAGGCCCTTTACTGGTTTCTTCATCAGTCAATACTATAATTTGGGAAACTTTCAAATACCCGTTTTCATGGCCGGCCCATGCATAAGGCTTAACGAGCCCGTTATGCTCATCCGGTATAGCAATCCAAGCCATTCTAAATCTACCTTGATCCACAGCCAAACGACAAGCTTCTCTAAATATACCATCATCTGTTACTTGCTTCAGCATCGACTCATTAATCTGACTGGTAAATTGATAAAGCCTGCTTAAATGCAATATTTCTTCTTCTTGTTTTTTTCGGTAATCAATATGTTCTGCCAAAAGTGTTACACCCAATAATTGTCCATCGGAAGTATAAGCCGGTGATAACTGCCTTTGAATCCAACGAGGTTTTCCATCTATAGTAAAAACGAGGAATTCCTCTTTTGAAATTTTTCCTTTGAGTGCTTCCTCAAACATTTTTAAAAAAATATGTACCCCTTCCTGATAGGTGAATTGTCTGTAATCCATTCCTACACTTAAATCAACACCTCTTGTTTTTTTAATCGTTTCATTGGCTGTTTTATTAAATAATAACACTTTAAATTCCGGTGAAAGCAGTATCATTACCTCACTTGCATGCTTTACTACTGCTTCAAAGATTTGTGCTTGCTCTTTCATCGCCAATTCAGCTGCTCTCTTTTCTGATGCCCCTGCTATTATGTCTGCAATTGAATGTATCATAAGTCGTTCTTCATCCAAAAAGAGATTCTTTACGCCTTTAGATTCGGGTGCAGTACAATAAATTTCAATAGCGCCAATCGCATTGTCATTCGACTTTATTAATGTTTCCATTTTATTAGCCGATTCCTCAAAGTTTTTTGAAGTATAACTTTTTCCTCTACAAATGATACGTGCTCTTACAAACTCAGGTCTTCGGAAGGCAAGTGGTATCAGATCCACACTTTCTTGCAAAATCTCATACATAGTTTTTTGCTCATCACTGATTAGTTTTGTTATCTGATAAAGGCATTGAAGTTCTTTTACCCGTTCACCAATTTCATTATTTGCATTTTGAAGTTGCAGCTCTTTGACTTTAATTCCTGTCAAATCAATAGTATAAACCGCTACACCGGTTACCTTTCCTTCGCTAACAATAGAATTAAACAACGTTCTGAAAAAATACTTTTTCCCTTCAATCTCATATTCAAAATCCAGCTCTTCCGATGTTCCTTTTAACACCCGATCAAGTATTGCATATCGTTCATTTTTTATATCTTCCGGATAATCTTGAAAATAATATGTCCCAACAACGGGTTCTTTATTTATCGTTTTCTGATATTTTAAAATAAAATTTTTATTAAATATCACATATCTTTTTTCGGTATCTAATAAGCAAGCTGCGCCGTCCACATTATCAAAAAAGGCCGCCAATTCTGATTCGCTTTTTTTAATTTTTTCACTTGCTGCTTTCGCCTCGGTTATATTAAGTACTGTGCCAAGGGTTGCCAAATTACCGGATTCGCTTACATGAGATACATAAATATGAATCCAAAGAATTTTTCCTGTTTTAGTCTTTATTCTTATTTGATAATTACCATGCGATAAGTGATTTTCTTCTCTATACTTAATATTTTCTTCTACCAGATGAAAATCTGAGTCGCATACAACGTTTTTAACATTCATTCCAAGTAGCTCGTCTTGTGTATATTCCAACATATTGGCAAGTGTCGGATTGACGTAGGTAAACCTGCTGTTTTTTTGTATATAAATACCCGTAGGGCTTTTTTCTACAAGGCTTTTAAATTTCTGTTCTGCTTCTACTAATTCAGTGATTGTTTGTGTAAAAAGTATAATTCCACCTATTGATTGATTGGCTTTGTACCAAGGCTTTATTTCCCACTTTATATAATTTGTCTTACCTTCTTCATTTACATACTTATCAAAATCATTTTGAGCTGATATTCCTTTTAGAAGTGCTGCTCGATGTGCTTCTTTCCACTCATCGGTAATATTAGGATCAAGATCATAGTGACATTTTCCAATTATATCTACACTTTGCAAATTATTTTCTTCTATCCATTTTGGGCTTGCAACAATGTATCGCATTTCTGTATCAAACATGGCAAGCGAAACGGGGCTCTGCTCCACAAATAAAGACAATGTTTCTTCTCGCTGTTCCAGTTCGATTTCTGCTTTTTTCCTTACCGTTATATCCACCGCCATTCCGAGTAGGCATGTCTTATTATCAATTTGAACACTCAGTGTAGATATCAAAAAGTTTCGTGTTTCGCCTTTTTTATTGATGATAGAAATTTCCGATTCTGCTTTTCCTGTTGTTAATGCTTGATGTCTCGCATTCAGCATTTTATCATATTGAGCAGTGTCCAAAAAATTTTTTGAATTCATTCTTGCAACTTCTTCTGAACTAAAGCCGGAAAGTTTTTCCAAATTTTCATTCCAACGTAGCAAATTTCCTTCAGCATCTGTGATATAGAATACACCGGGCAAACCGCGTATGATTGTATCAGAAAGTGATTTGTCTGTAATAAGTTGATCCAGCATTTTATTAAATGCTTTTCCCAAAGTCTTTATCTCATAACCTCCCGAAACATTTGCCCTTACTTCTGTACACCCACTGTTTATTTGTTCTGAAACTCCGATTAATTGATTCAGTCCTTTTACTAATCTACTGCTAATGAATAGCACGAAAAGTGTGCTAAGCATAATAGCGATCAATCCGAATAATATACCATTTCGGGTAATCAAGTTTAATCGACTCTGAATATAACTCTGATCAAATGCCAATCTTACCCATCCGGCTACTTCGCCATAATTATCAATAATCGGGCTAGCAATGTCTAATATTTTATCGTTGTTTAATAGTATTTGTTCTTTGGGTATGTTTAACAGCGTTCCACTGATACTATCAGTTGGTTTTGAGTTTACAAATTTTTTATTGGTATGTGCTAATACTGTTTTATCGGGCGATAAAATCATCGCATAGTCAAGATGTTGAAGACCTTTTAATGAGGTTGTTAATTTTTGAAGTGCATCAAGTTCGTTTATTAAAAAAAAAGTGGATACATTGGCAACAACACTTTTTACAGTTGAGATAGCATTTTCTTTATCTTCTTTTTGAAGGAAAGAACGCTGCATACGCACAGTAAAAAATACAAATGCAAATACAAGGGTTATAATAATTGCCGAAACCCCTAAGATAAATTGGCTCCTAATTCTCAGCGGACGTATTATATCTGACAGCTTAGACATTCAGTTTTCTATTCTTTATAAGCACTTTTCATTAATCTATCATACTCTTCTAAAAAAGCTTTCAAGGGTTTGTAGGTACTTGAATCTGCCGGTTCAAAAACTCTGTCGCTATTAGGTACTAATATATTATTCCCGTCTATATTTTTATTATTTATAGACAAAAGTAAATGAAGCATTGTATTTATTGTTTGCTGGTCAATTTCTTTTCTGGCTAAAATTGCACTATTAATAAATGATGGTGTTTCCCACATCACTGCGAGTTTATCCAAAACAGTACAATCTTCCTTGCATATTTCTTCAAATACATCATTGCTGGCTACACCTGCAGCGCATTTTCCGGCGGAAACATTCATTATAGTAGATCTAAGGGAAGGAAAAACCATTTGCTTTAAATCCGTTTTTAGGTTGATGCCATTATTGTGTAGAAAAAATAATGGCATTATATTTCCGCCCAACGAGAATGGCTCCGAAACAGCTATTGTTTTACCTTTCAGATCGGTTATCTTTTTAATCGCCGAATCCTTTCGAACAAAAATGACCGACTTATATTCTTTCTGCTCTTTTATTTTAGCGAAAATATTGTATCCATTTTCCTCTGCTACAAATATTAAAGGCCCATTTATCACTAAGAAATCAAATGCTTTTTTTCTAACTAAACTATCATATTCAGACATACTTTTGCAGGCAAGAATTTTTATTCGTGTTCCGGTTAGGTGCTTGTTTAGCTCTTGAACAATGGGTTCTGCATCTATGTATGTCGAAAAATTAGCAATGCCAAAGGTGATGATTTTTTCTTTGTCTGAATCTTCGGCAAAGGTTGGTTCATAACTTCCGTTTTTTGAAGCATTATTCTCACAGCTATTCAAAACTTGTATTACTATAAGTAGTAAAAAGAACAGTTTAAATATTCTAAAGTTTAGCTTTAAGCTCATTGATATAATTTCATTATTTATTTAAACTTATTCCCTAAAAATCTACTTCTTTACAAGCCGTTGATGCCAAGTTTTTTCAACACATTACATCTATGTGTTACCACTGTCTGAGGGCTTATTTGTAATAAAATAGCTATTTCTTCTGAACTCTTTCCTTTCTTAATTAATCTAACTAATTGCGACTCTCTTTTGGTTAGCAACTCAGGTGTTTTAGGTTTATCGATATTTTTCTGACTGCTTCCCGAAAAAAGATATTTAATATCCGGACAAGCATATAAATTTCCTTTAGCTACTTCAAATACAGCATTAATCACTTCTTTACTTCCGGCATCCTGACTAACATAGCCACTCGCTCCCGCCTTAATCAATCTACGAGTAAAGCCGACTTTGCGATGTTGTGATGTTCCGAGCACTTTAGTGTTGGGTGAAATAATTTTAATTTTTTTAGTTAGCTCAAGTACATTGATTGTCTGTATATTAATATTCAAAATAATAATATCAGGAGATTTTGTTTTTACAATTTCTATTGCGGTTTGCTCATTATCGCACTCGCCTACTACAACCAATTCAGATTGATTTGAAAAAATTTGAACAAGTCCTTCTCTTAAAATATTATTATCATCAATGATTAACAGGCTGATTTTATTTTCCATGATTTATGAGTATAAATGATAAATGGGTTGTTAGCGTATTTACAAACTATGGAAGCAATTTCACATTCGTGCATTTTATCAAATAGGATACACGGTTTGCAAAAGAGCTTTCCATAGGGTATTGGATTGTTTTATTGTTATTTTATTATCGCTTTTCCCGCTATCGTAAAAGCATTACTGAAAGTGTCTGGCTTTTTCTAATCCGGGTATAGGATATTTAATTATTAACCACACAAAGTAATACCTTGTATTCTTTCCGGTCAATAGAATAATCTTTGAAAAACGTTGTAGTAATTGTACTACAAGAAAATATAGAGGACGATTTAGATCAATTCGTTCTGTATGGCATATCGTGTGAGATCGGCATTGCTTTTCATATTCATTTTAGTAAGAATACGAGAGCGATGAGTACTTACTGTAGTTACACCAAGAGAAAGTTGCTCACCAATATCTGTGATTGTTTTTCCTTCGGCAATCAGTTTAAAGATATGGAGTTCTCTATCTGATAATAGTTGATGAGGCAATGCTTCATTATTGGGGTACAATCCTTCTTCTAATAGTTTCTCAGCGATTTCCGGACTGATATATTTGCGCCCTGACAAAATTTTATGAACAGCATTAATGAGTTCTGAAGAACTGCTTGACTTATTCAAATATCCTGAAGCGCCGGCTCTTAATGCTCTGATGGCATACTGCTCCTCCGGATGCATACTCAAAATAAGCACCGGTATTTTTGGCTTCGTTAGTTTTACCTGCTTTACAACATCTATACCACTTCGTCCGGGCATTGATAAATCGGAAATGATAATATCAAAATCAGTATTCGTTATTTCAGATAGTAAATTTTTAGCATCGGAAGCGTCTGTTATTTCTGCAGAAAAAAATTCTGCTTTTAGAATGCGTTTTAAACCCTCACGCATTATCTCATGATCATCTATCAACAATATTTTCATAATAAAGGTTTTCGCTCATCGGATATTAAGGAGCAAAAGTAAATTATCTATAACAACTTGCTTTATCCGTCTATACTTTTTTTTGCCATTTATACATCTTCTATATAAGAATGATGGCTTAAAAACAATTAATTGACTTACATCAATTTCTTTTCTCGTTATTTTTTCTTTATGCTGATGCTTCAGTCGATTTTTTTTGTGAATTGTTACAGCATAACATACATATTGTTTCAAAAACATTCAGACAAGATTTTCTACTCTCAAGACTCATATTCCGCTATGACAAAAGTCATAAATCAATAATACGCTCAGTTTTTCCTTTGCACTCTCATTCATATTAAATAGTGCTTTATGTATCCCTCTAAGCTGTGTTTAAACAGTTTCCAAAGCGCATTACTTTTTACAGTTTGCTTATTTTTTGCAAATAAATCTAATGCACAAAAGACAGATTCTATTGAAAATAATTTAATCGTCACCGCACAACTACGACCCCGTTTTGAACTAAGAGATGGCGCTTTCCGCCCATTAAGAAATAATGAAAAACCAGCCGCATTGATTAGTGAGCGTATTCGATTTAATATCGATTACACTTACAAAGATGTGGTAACAGTAAGACTTTCTCCTCAAACAGTAGGTATCTGGGGGCAGGCCAATATGGTGCAAAGTCCTGAAAGTGGTGGAAATAAATTGGCTTTATTCGAAGCGTGGACCAAAATTAAGCTATCCAAAGATTGGAATGTAAAAATCGGAAGACAAGTAATTTCTCTGGATGATGAACGGTTTTTTGGCGAATTGGATTGGGCACAGGGTGGCAGAGCACATGATGCACTTTCCTTTCATTTCAACAAAAACAAATATGAATGGAAAACATTTTTGGCTTACAACCAAAACTATAAAACTGTTTATGCCAACAACATAAGCAATCCTGCCGGCAGCTTGTACAACAGTAGTGATGCCATGCCCTACAAGTGGATGCAAGCTGTTTGGGTTTCTTTGCCGGTAGATCCTCAATCAAAAATAACATTGCTCGCTACCAATGTCGGTTTTCAGAATGCGCTTACTACCACAACAGATACGGTAACCAATTTTTCACAAACCTTTGGCGCAAATTATTTTTTGAACAATAAAAAGATGGCGGCAAACATCTCTGTTTATTATCAAGGCGGGAAAAATGTTTTGGGTGCAAAAACAAATGCTTATCTATTGGCTGTATATGCCGGCTATAATGCTACACCTAAATGGAGCATCGGAATAGGAAGCGATTTATTGAGTGGTAATGATGTGGGTGTGCCGCAAAGCAATAACAATGTATTCACACCCTATTTTCATACCGGTCATAAGTTTTATGGAAACATGGACTACTTTTATGTGGGCAATGGGCATAAAAACACCGGATTGTCCGACACCTATATAAAAGCAAATTATAAAAACGATAAAGGATTAACCGCTACAATGACTTTGCATCAATTCATTGCTCCGAACAAGATTACTAACTTCACTACGACCTATAAGAAAAACTTGGGGCAAGAGTTTGATTTAATGCTTTCAAAAAAATTAAATAAGATAGTAAATTTTTCCGGCGGATATTCGTTCTATCTTAACAACACGACGCTTAATTATTTAAAAAGCACTCCTACTGCCAATAATTATCAGCAATGGGTATGGCTTGGAATCAACGTAACACCCACATTAATAAAATCTAAATTTTAAAAAAATGAACTTCAAGAATTTTCTTTTTTTTACAATGGCGGCAGCAATATTTGCATTGCCGAGTTGTAAATCCGGATCAAATCAAAACAATAGCTCTGCTGCAGCTACTGAAGAAGCACAAGGAACACCTCAAGTAGCCGAAGTAACCGGAGCGCCTAAGGTTCCTGCACCGGTAGGTAACAGAGGTCCTAAAAAATGGATTGTGAACTTAGAAACTACCGAAACCGAAGGTATCATAGCAGATAGTATTTCTTATACTTTCTGGACATTCAATCATACTGTTCCGGGTAGTTTTATTCGTGTACGTGTAGGCGATGAAGTTACCATCAATTTAAAAAATGCTGCTAACAGTGTATTGCCACATAATATAGATTTACACGCCGTTACCGGACCCGGTGGTGGCGCTGCTGCCAGTACTTCTGCACCCGGAAAAGAAACATCCTTCACCTTCAAAGCTCTCAATCCGGGATTATTTGTTTACCACTGTGCTGCACCTCCTGTACCTATGCATATTGGAAACGGAATGTATGGCCTAATCTTAGTAGAGCCTGCAGGTGGTCTTCCAAAAGTAGATAGAGAGTATTATATTATGCAAGGAGATTTTTATACAAAAGCATCTGCCGCTAAAAAAGGTGTTTTAGAATTTGATAATGATAAAGCTGTTGCAGAACACCCTGATTATGTTCTTTTCAATGGTAAAAAAGGTTCTTTATTAGGCGCAAATATGCTTGAAGCCAAAGTGGGTGAAACAGTACGCTTGTTTGTAGGTAATGGCGGACCAAACCTTACTTCTTCTTTTCACGTGATTGGAGAAATTTTTGACAATGTATATCTTGAAGGCGGAAGTACAATATCACACAACATTCAAACTACGATGATACCTGCCGGCGGCTCTGCCATTGTAGAATTCAAATGTGATGTGCCCGGCGAATTTGTAATAGTAGATCACTCCCTTTCCAGAGCATTTAATAAAGGTGCTATCGGAAAACTAAAAGTAACCGGTGATGCTAATCCAAAAGTTTTTAATGCAAAAACTTTAGTAAAAGAATAATAAAATTGTCTAACTTTGAAAAGATTGATTCTATACAAGCTGTTTGGGGGTATATTAACGCTAACATTTCTTTTCTCTTGCAATAAGCAAAAAAGCGATGTAGCATCAAATACGGCTTCTATAAAAGTTGTTTCGGATTCAATCGGTTTCATTTCTGCAAATGTAAAAATGGTTTATATTCCCGGGGGGGAGTATAAACCATTTTATGGTTCAGACTCGGTACGGGTTACTGTTGCTCCTTTTTTAATGGACGAAAGAGCGGTTACAAACAAAGAGTTTTTAGCGTTTGTAAAAGCCAACCCTCAATGGAGAAAATCCAATATCAAAAAATTATATTCAGACTCTACTTATCTAAGAGATTGGCCTAATGATTTGACTTTGCCCGAAAATGCAAATCCCGATGCACCTGTTTGTTATGTATCATGGTTTGCCGCCAAAGCTTTTGCGCACAGTGTTGGCAAGCGATTACCAACTTTAGATGAATGGGAGTTTATAGCGATGGCGGATGATGTTTCTGCTAACGCAAGATTAAAACCGGAATATTCCAATAATATTTTGGATTTATATCTTCAAAAAGACAGGCAGTATAGGGCCGTAAAACAAAGCAAACCTAATTATTGGGGTATCTATAATATGTTTGATTTGATTTGGGAATGGACGGATGATTTTAATTCTATACTTACTACCAATGATTCCCGCGCCGGCCAATATGAGGATAAAAATCTTTTTTGTGCAGGTAGTGCCATCAGTTCTACTGATGTATTAAACTATGCTGCATTTATGCGGTTTGCATTGCGCACTTCTCTGAAAGCTAATTACACTGTTGCAAATCTGGGCTTTAGATGTGCAAAAGATGCTGAAACTCAAAAATGATTAAAATGAAAATTGTTATAAGTCTTCTTTTTTCTTTAATACTTTTTGCTTCTTGCAAAGAAAATAAGAAACAGGAAACAACATTGCCCTCCAATTCTATTTTCAACCTTACTTCCAATTGGAAAAATCAAAATGGTGATTCATTGCAGTTACACAATCTGCAAGGAAAAACATTGGTAGTGGTAATGATTTATACAAGCTGTAAATTAGCTTGTCCGATTTTGGTCGCAAAAATGAAAACGATAGAATCCAAAATCAGCAGAAAAGATATTGATAAAGTTTCTCTTGTGTTAGTCACTATTGATCCTAAAACAGATTCTTCTGCACGTTTGAAAGAGTTTGCCAAAACAAATAATATGGATGCGCCGCAATGGGTATTTCTTACATCCAATGAAGAAGCCACTCAAGAATTTGCCAACGTGCTTGCAATGAAGTATAAGAAAATCTCACCCGTAGATTTTTCGCACTCAAACATCATCAGCGTATTCAGTCCGAATGGACAATTAGTGAGTCAAGAAGAAGGTGCAATAGAGGTGGATAATGTTGTATCTACCGTACATAAAACAGTAAAGGAAAGTAAATAGGTTATACTTTCCTGTTCAAAAAAATATTTCTTCCTATTAAATTGTGTTGTTTTATATTTGGGCAAATAATCAACATTGACTTTTTTACAAGCACTTTACGGAAGCCAGTATTATGAAATTCAGCAAAGAGGAAAAGACGGCAACAAAGGCCGCATCAACGGAAATATCTTTCTTGCTGTATTTGTGTTCCTTGTTTTAATTATTGCTTTATTACTGTGCGTTAAGTTTATTCCGGGATTTAATGACGACTTATCAAACCAAATCAAAAAGACATTTGGTTATAGGTCCAGTAAAAGTATTGTAAAGTATATTGTTGTTGCTTTAGTAGCTGTTGTTTACCTCATATTTTCTGTTACTATCGGTAATAAAACAAATTTTCAAAAACATACAGAGGCGTTTATGGCACTTCCGGATGAAGTAAAGAAAAAAGCTACAGTAAAATTATTGGTGCCCTTTTTTATTTTATTAGGCGCTATAGTTGTTCTTGCTATATCAAGTATTGCTTAATCATTTATTCTATTCAACGCTACGGCGATCTGTGTTCCAATCTTAGCATTGTGTTTGATTAAAGCAATATTTGCCTCTAAGCTTTCGCCATGAGTATGGTCGGCAATGTATTTCAAGATGAATGGTGTTGTATTCTTTCCTGCAATCTGATTTTGTTTTGCAGCAGACAGTGCTTCATTAATATGTGTTTCCATTTCATCCGCACTTATTTCATATTCTTTGGGAACAGGATTAGCAATCAAAACAGAACCGTTCAAACCCAATTGCCATTTTGCCTTCAATAGTTGCGCTATATCTTCAGGCGTATCTAATCGCAATGGAGATTGAAACCCGCTTTTAGAAGAATAAAAACTGGGGAACTCGTCTTGACCAAACGTAACAACCGGAATTCCTTTTGTTTCTAAATATTCTAATGTCAAGCCAATATCCAGAATAGATTTTACACCGGCAGCAACCACAGCTACAGAATTATTTTCCATTTCGGTAAGGTCGGCAGAGATATCCATACTTGTTTCTGCTCCGCGATGTACGCCACCTGTTCCGCCGGTAACAAAAATTTTAATCCCTACCCAATCAGCAATGCGCATTGTAGCCGCTACAGTGGTTGCACCCAAAAGTTTTTGGCTGATGATGTATGGCATATCCCGCAGACTTACTTTCCACACATTTTTTTCTTTGCCAAAAAAATCAATTTGTTCTTTACTCAATCCTACCATACACTTCCCGTTCATAATGGCAATGGTAGCCGGTATTGCTCCGTTTGCTCTAATTACATCTTCCACCGCAAGTGCTGTTTCCACATTTTTGGGATAAGGCATTCCATGAGCAATGATGGTGGATTCAAGTGCTACAACAGGTTTGTTTTCATTGAGCGCCTGCTGTACCTCGGGCAATATTTCTAAATATTCGTTCATAACTAATCGGGATAATATCTGGAAACTAAACCTAATAATTTTTCTTGTGTAAGATGTGTGGCTATAGCACCATTCACTTGCAGAATTTCTGCCGATAGCGTGTGTGCCAATTTCATACATTCATAATCATCTATGCCCAAATATTTTCCAAGGATAAATCCGGATAGTGAGCCATCGCCTGCGCCGGTGCAGTCCAGCACTTCTATATCCGGAGCGTGTAGGGAAACAGATTTTCCGGCGCTGTATAATGCTGAGCCGTGTTTTCCATTATGCAGCCAAATTTGTTTTACGCCTCTTTGTAATAATTCATCCACTTGTTGTTGGGTAAAAAAAGATTTCTCCGAGCACATCACCGGTAGCTCATCTTCATTAGGCGTTACTAAATGCAGACCGCTTAGGTTTACATCTTTATATTTTCTTGCAGGCGGCACACTCACCGGTTCCAGAATAAAGGGGATTCCGGTTTCATTGCTGAAAGCGAGTAGCCATTCTGCTGTGTCCACATTTATATTGGCATCGGCCAAAATAAAAGAAGCAGTCTTTAATAATTCAATGTGTTTTCCTAAATGATATGGCGTGATTAAATGATTGGCTGCATTGGTAAGAAAAGCAGTAAACAAAGAGCCGTCCACATTTAAGATACCGGTATATTTTCCCGATAGACCGTCTTTGGTGATGGAGGCGTCTAATTTTACTCCGGCATCGGTACAGATTTTTTTCAACCAATCGCCATCACTATCATTTCCAAAAACGCTGATGAGCTGCACAGGCACGCCGAGTATTGCCAACTGCTGTGCAATATTACGACTCACACCGCCGGCAGTTTTGGTTACAGAAGCATCAATAGTAGTAGCAAGAAGCATCGGCTCTTTTGCATGAAAAAGTTCATCTACAAAAGCAGCGCCGATACATATAACAGGGTTTGACATACCGCAAATGTAAATTGCTTAATCCTCTTTTTGTCTTACGATGAGATATAAATCTTTTTCCAACTGCCGATAGCCGTAATCGTAGCAGTAATAATAGGTGTTACCCGTTTTGGTATTATATAAATGTGTAAAATATTTAAACGAAAATCCTTTCAGCAAAAGCTGTTCTCTGGTTATTTTGGATGTTTCTTTATCCTCCGGCAGTGCCCCCTGAAGTACTTTTCTATTCTTATTCAGTTGATTATTGATAAGCCGCACAGAGTTTGTATCATCAGATTTTAGTTGGTTATTATAGTTGTTGCGACAATAATCGTCACAAAATTTTTTATCGGAGCGACCTTTTAATGTTTTGCCGCAAGAAAGACATGCCCGAGCAGTTGTTTTTGATAACATATTAAAGACGAGGGTTTAATGCTTCTAAGATAAGGAAAATAGTTTCAAGTATAAGCGTTTAAAAACGGTTATATCTGTGTAATCCCGAAGCTAACGCGTTAATGACCGACTAAGGCTTTTTCGGAGGTACATCTTTGCATTGTCAATCGGTCCTGAACAATCAGGAGACGTCGCCGAGAGATTGAAATAAAAAATTTAAAAACCGTTCCGCCCTGTGCGGGACACAAAACTTAAAATTATGTACGCATTAAAAAACAAAGTTCAATTGATTGGTAATCTGGGTAATACACCTGAAGTAAAAACATTTGAAAGTGGTAAAAAAGTAGCCAACTTCCGAATCGCAACGAGTGAAATATATCGCAATGCAAAAGGCGAGAAAGTAAAAGAAACGCAGTGGCACAATGTAGTACTATGGGGCAAACTTGCCGAAATAGCTGAAAAGCATTTGACCACTGGTAAGGAAGTAGCCGTAGAAGGAAAATTGGTAAACCGTCAATACACGGATAAAGAAGGCAATAAAAAATACGTCACCGAAATTCAAGTAAATGAATTACTGATGCTTGGTAGCAATACGGCAGAAGCATAAAAGTGCCGTAACCATTTTAACAACCACAGATAAAAGCGTCAACACATAAAGTTGTTTTTGCTAAAGGTCTGTGGTTGTTTTATTTCTTTGTAGGCTTTTACATAGCCCGAACTTTGTGGCATTTTATTCCTTATTTTACAAAGCACCAAAACACCTTTTGTGTCTGAAAAAAAACTTGATACAAGCAATGAAATTTTTGAATTGGCTGTTGATTTAGTACAGCAAAGCAATCGCAATATTTTTTTGACCGGTAAAGCCGGTACAGGGAAAACAACTTTTCTCAAACACATTCGTGAAAACTGTGCAAAGCAAATGGTAGTGCTGGCGCCTACCGGTGTAGCAGCTATCAATGCAGGTGGTGCTACCATTCATTCTTTTTTTCTTTTACCTTTTTCTCCATTTATCCCTTCTGCAAAAGGTACAGGCTTTTCCTCTTCCGGAGATAAAACACTGAATCGCCACAGCCTCATCAGTCATCTACGCTATAATAGTGATAAGAGAAAACAGTTGATGCAATTAGAACTGCTTATTATTGATGAAATAAGTATGGTGCGCTGCGATCTATTGGATGCCATCGATACCATACTTCGTTATTTCAGAAAAAGACCAACGGAACAGTTTGGTGGTGTGCAACTGCTTTTTATCGGAGATATGTTTCAGTTGCCTCCCGTTGTAAAAGACCAAGAATGGCAAATGCTTTCCGATTTTTATGATAGTCCATATTTTTTTAGCAGTCAAGTATTAAAAGAACATTCGCCGCTTTATATCGAGTTTGAAAAAATATATCGCCAAAGCGATGAAACATTTATTCGCATACTGAATCAAGTGCGCAATAATGAGCTGGATGAAGATGGGATGAAGGTTTTAGAAAGCCGTTTTAACCCTTCATTTAGAAGAAGCAAAGATGATGGCTACATTATATTAACCACGCACAATGAGCAAGCAAGAAATATAAACATAGCCGCACTGAATAATTTGAAAGGAAAGTCGATGCAATACGAAGCTGAAATTTCGGGCAGCTTTCAAGATAAAGCTTATCCTGCCGATGAAATTCTGTATTTAAAAATCGGGGCACAGGTGATGTTTATAAAAAATGATACTGCCGATAGAGGGAAACGCTACTTCAACGGGAAAATAGGTATTGTAAAAGAATTGGATGATGAAAATATAATAGTAGTGTGCAATGATGATGCAACGGAAATAGAAGTAAAAAAAGAGGAGTGGGAAAATATTCGTTATTCAATTGATAAAACATCTCAAAGCCTGCAATCGGAAACCTTAGGCACATTTAAACAATATCCGCTGCGCTTGGCTTGGGCCATCACCATTCACAAAAGTCAGGGGCTTACATTCGAAAAAGCGATTATTGATGCAGGCGAAGCATTTGCCAGCGGGCAAGTATATGTAGCACTCAGCCGTTGTATCGGATTAGAAGGGTTAATTCTAAAAAGCAGAATTCGAACAGCAAGTCTATCCATTGACAAAAGAATCATTGAGTATTCAAAAAACATTTCTACTTCTCAATCCCTGCAAGAAGAATTTTATCAGGCTCGAAAAAACTATCAACTACAAGTGTTGATACAAACTTTTAATTTTAATAAGGCAATAAACTACTGCACCGAACTCGGTACTTACCTGATAGAAAATATTTCTTCCTTTAATCCTGAGAGCAATATATGGCTGGAGCAATTGAGTAAACAATTAAATACACATCAAGAAATTGCAACAAAATTTCATGTATGGCTGAAGGCACAGTTTGAATTACCGGAAGCTCCGGAAAAGAATACAGCATTAATTGAAAGAATCGGTAAGGCTGCCAATCATTTTTTAATAGAAACTAAAAATTTATTACACCTATTGCAACAATCGCCGGCCATTACCGATAGTAAGTTACATGCTAAAGAATATAATGAAACACTGAAAGAAATTTTTACTGAGCTATGTGTTACTCGCCATATTTTACAAAACTTCGGCGGTAGCGTTAATCCTATTGCATGGCAACAACAAAAGAAAAATTTTGTATTGCCCTCATTTACAGTAAATGCCTACTCGGGTACTGTTACTAAAACAATCAATAGTCCGCACGCCGAATTGTATTTGCAATTAAAAAATCTGAGAGATGAAATATGTGCCGAAAAGAATGTACCGGTATATTTAGTTTTGGGCTCTAAAACATTGGAAGAGATGTCCGGCTATCTGCCGCATACTTTAGCAGAACTGAAAAGCATTACAGGTTTTGGTGAGGTTAAAATAAAACAATATGGTCAGCAGTTTTTAGATATTATATTGAAGTATTGCGAAGAAGAAAATTTATCTTCCTTAATACACGAAAAGAAAGCAAAAAAGGAAAAGAAAAGCAAAGCAAAAAGTAAAATAGTAAAAGAAAACACTTTCGAAAAAACATTTCAGCTTTTTAAAGAAGGAAAAACCATTGGCGAAATTGCTAAAGAAAGAAATTTTGCAACTACAACCATTGAAGGGCATTTATCAAAATATATTAGTACCGGTGAAATAGAAATTACAACGCTTATATCTCCGGAGAGAATTGCATTAATAAACGATGCGATAAAAGCAACTGATGTGGGTTCTTTAAATGTAATCAAACAAAAATTGCCGAGTGATATAAGTTTCGGAGAAATAAGAATGGTATTGGCTGCTAATAAAACACTATCTGATTAACACTACCGAACCTTTTCTTGTTTCTAATGGTTGATTGGCTACGCTGAATTGAGCCGTCCAAACAAAGACATTGCCATCTGCATTTAGACCGCCTACTTTACCATTCCATTTTTCAAAAGGATTGGTAGAATAAAAAACTCTTTGCCCCCATCGATTATAGACACTTAGTTTATAATTCGTTAATGATAAAAGACTTCCTAACGGGCCGAAGCCATCATTCTTTCCATCATTATCGGGCGTGAATCCGGTAGGGAAATATATGCCGATGCAGGATAATTCTTTTTCCGCTTTTCCGGTTGCCGTAAGCGGGCAAACATCAGTACCTGTTATCTGCACACTATAATTTCCTTCCGAAAGATTATTGATGGTTGCCGACATCTGAGGCGGGTTGGTATTCCATACATAACTTAACGGTACTCCATTCGCACCGGTTACGTTTACTGTTAATGAACCTCCGGTGTTGGTACTGCAATTTACCGGATTGAGCATTGCTATTGTTGCATCAATAATATAAACATCTTTTGTTATCGTTGAAGGTGCATTGTCCGGGCCGCTTACAGTAAGTGTAACTGTAAATTTTCCGGGGGCTGAAAATGTATGAGCAGCATTTGCGGTTGTAGCTGTATTATTGGCACCTGATGCGGGATCGCCAAAATTCCAGCTATACGTTTTCGGACAGAGTATGGAGGTGTTGGTAAAGTTTATTGTTTTACTATCTACACATTGAAAAGTAAATGATGCTGCATTGGCCGCTGCTTCTTTCACTAAAATGTCATCAATAGCAAATCCATCAAAGTTGTTGCAAATCGTTCCGGCACCAAATACAAAACGAAAGATTACATTATTTTTTCCTGCGAGGTAAGGCATTGTGTGTTTCGCGGTTACCCATCCATTACTTCCTCCGCCACCTTGGCAACTTCCGACTGTAGTCTTAGAATTTCCGGACCACCCGTTTTTTGTATTGCTAACAGGGGCAAGATATGTTATTGGCGCATAGTTATACCAGTTAGCATTGAGGCAGTTCACAGCATCTGTTGTTGCACCAATGGTGTTCCATGTTGCTCCGTTATCTAATGAGTATTGAAAACTTGCTCCATCAAATCGGTTTTCCATTTCCCAAAAAACTTTAAACTCGATATATGGATATTGAAGATTGGTAAAATCAAAACAAGGGCTTTGTAACCAACTTGCTTCGCCATCTGTATAGGAACTACCGGTCAGTCCACCGATTACCCAGCATTTGCTTCCACCACCTGCAGAAGAGATTACAGGTTTATGTGGTGTTCCCCAAGCCCAATCATTTCCTACACCTCCGGACACCCATCCGCCATCTGATGATTCAAAGCCTTCACTGTAAGGAAAGCTATTGATACCACCCACACATTGCCCAATACCAACAGTTGAAAGGGTAAACAGAATTAAAATAAATACAATCCGCATCAACAAATAAATGAAGGGGCAAATTTACATCATAACCAACGATTAACAACCTATTGATTGCTGAATAAAATAAACGCTATAACTTCACTTTATACATACAAAACCTATTTATGCATCTAACAACATTAAACGATTATCGAATCGTAAGCACGAACGATTTTTCTGAAGTGCGTCAAAAAATTTCCAACAATCAAAATGGCTTATTTGCATTACGTCCTTTTAAATCAGGCGATGTGATTGCACTCTTTTCGGCAGGCACTATTTCTGCTACACCTACTTATCTTACTGTACAGGTTGGAGAAAACAAACACATCACCCTACAACCCGAATTTTTACAATACATCAATCATAGTTGCGATCCTAATGTATTTTTTAATACAACAACTTTTGAACTCATTGCTTTGAAAGATTTGCAAAAAGATGATGAACTCAGTTTTTTCTATCCCTCTACAGAATGGAAAATGGATCAGCCGTTTGATTGCTATTGCGGTGCATCCTGCTGTCAAGGAAAAATACAAGGTGCATTCTATCTTTCTAAAGAAGCACTTTCCAAGTACAGGCTTACCGATTTTATTCAACAGCAATTAGCGAATAAATATTCAATGTCCAAATCTGCTTGAAATAATGAATAACATAAAAAATGTATCTCACTTATCGGAATATTTCGTTTGGGTTTTAGCGCCACATCTTGAAACCGAAGATGCTAACATTCAATACTATTATGATTTTACTCAAAGCATCAAAGAGTACACAAAAGTTTTTGAAGATCTTGGTGTGCAATGGAAATGGCAGCCGATTACATTACAAAATTTTAAATCCGTCATTCAATCTATCGCTGAAAATAATAATGGCAAACAGCCGTTGATACTCAATCTCTGCGACGGCGATGAAGTGAATGGCACGCCGGGCGTTTCCGTTATTGATGAATTGGAAAAATATAATTTAATCTATACCGGAGCCGATGCACATTTTTACAACATCACCACTTCTAAAATACCTATGAAGAAAGTGTTTGATTTAGAAGGTGTGGCTACTGCAAAATGGAGTGTTATTACCAATCAAAAAGAAACAATGGAAGGAATAGCCGATCGAGTTGGTTTTCCATTGATTATTAAACCCGCAGTTTCGGGTGGCAGTATGGGCGTTTCTGTAAAAAATGTAGTGAGCAGTGAAGAAGATTTGAAAAAAAGAGTTGCAGAAATTTATTCCGGTTATCACGGTTGGAATTTGTTGGCAGATGGTTTGTTTGTAGAGCAATTTATTACCGGCCCCGAATACACAACATTTATCACCGGCTCTTCGGATGATTTGGATAACTGTATCGTATATGAACCGGTGAAAAGAGTATTTCATCATTCCCTGCCCGAGACAGAGCAATTTCTCTCATTTGATCGGCTATGGGAAATATATGAAGATGAAACGCCCATGCCCGATGAAGAAAATTTTTATGAGTATGCCGGAGTGGATGCAGCATTAATTCCTGCATTAAAAAAAATCAGTCTTGCTGCATACAAAGCTTGTGGCGGAAAGGGCTATACCAGAATTGATATAAGGCAGGATGCTGCTACCGGACATCTTTATATTCTGGAAGCAAATGCACAATGTGGTCTTAGCGAAGATGAGAATTATACTTCTATCGGAGCTATTTTGAAAGCTTCTACTGTTTCATTTTCAGAAGTCATTGCTGCAATATTGAATGATGCATTAAGAAGAAGCAAAACGATTAATAAAGAGTCTAAAATTGCGTAATATATCTTTGAAACAATAAAGCCGGAACTGAATCCGGCTTTAATATCGTTTTACTTTTTTTATTTTATAATATTCCCTTGTGCGTCTAAATATTGCAATGTACCTAAGTTCAATTCTTTAATTCCTTTTTCAATTTTTGCACGATCGCCAACGATAACCCATGTAAGATTTTTGGGTTTTATTACTTCATCTGCTGCTACTTTAATATCATTCAGCGAAAGATTTTTTAACATCGTTGCAAAATTTTTCAAATAACCCAAACCTCTATTGTAAATAACTACATCACTCAGAGAGTTGGCAACAGCACTATTCGTTTCCCAAACACCGGGGAGCGACATTACTGTATTGTTCTGCACTTTGGCAAATTCTTCGGCAGTGACCGGTTTACTCGAAACAAAATTTTCCAACTCTTTCTTTAATTCCACAACAGATTCTTTTGTTTTATCTGTTTGCACCGGTGCATATCCCGAGAAGAAAGAAGGCCCTTTTGCCCAACCAATATATGAATAAGAACCGTAAGACCAATGCTTATCTTCTCGAAGATTCATATTGATTCTGGAAGTAAACTCACCACCTAAAACACTGTTCATCATTTTTATTGCTTCATAATACGGACTCGTTTCGGATGGAGATACTTCAGCTGCGAAAATAATGGACTGAGAGGCGCCGGGCTTATCAATAATATAAACAGATGGTTTTTCTGCCAGTGGTACATTGCTGATGTTTTTTGTTGGTATTGTTCCTATTTTCCACGAAGCCAATGCTTTTTCTAATGATTGTTTTAAATCTTTTTCACTGATATCACCCACCACAACAAGGTTTGCATTATTGGGTTTGAACCATGTATCATGAAACTTCGCTAAGTCTTCTCTCGTTATTTTCTCTACGCCTTCGGTAGTTCCCGAGCCGGTAAAAGGCATGCTGTATGCGTGATTATTACCATAGAGTAACTTGGGCAATACACGAAGTCCCATCATAACAGGTTGTATTTCTTCTTGCTTGATAGAAAGTAATTGTTCTTTTTTAAGTCGGTCAAAATCTTTTTGCGGGAATGATGGATTTAATAATACATCTGCAAATAAATTTAGTGATGGAGCAAAGTTTGTTTTCAATGAACTCATATTCAGATAAGTATTATCCAAATTTGAACCACTCGAAAGGCTTGTTCCCAAATTAGCCAACTCATCACTGATTTGTAATGCTGTTTTTGTTTTTGTTCCTTCGTTCAGCATTTTACCGGCAAGTGATGCAACTCCGGGAATACTCATTTTATCAGAAGCATAACCTGCATCCATGATTAAACTCATTTTGACAACAGGAACAGAGTTGCGCTCAACGAACCAAACTTTTAATCCATTACTCAGCTCAAAAGTTTTTACTTCAGGAAATTTTATTTCCGGTGCTGCTCCGAGTGGAGGTTCTATTTTTCTATCAATGTTTGTTTTGTCGGTTGTGTAATCGCCATAAGGAAGAATATTCAAAATAAATTCACCATCAGTCAGCCAGTCGTTTGCTTGTTTTTTAATATCGGCTACTGTAGTCGCTTTCACTATCTCATTCACTTTTTTGTAATAACCTGCATCACCGCCATAACATTCATTTTGTGCGAGGATGTCTGACTTACCGCCGAAGCCTCCGATACGTTCCATCCCTTTTACAAAACCGGAAAAATATGCAGTCTTTGCTCTTTCTAATTCGGCAACAGTGGGTCCGGTAGTAAATATTTTTTTCAATTCCTGATTGATGATTGCGTTGATTTTTGAAAGCTCAATACCCGGCTTTGCATCTGCAGTAATGTAAAACTGGCCGCCGATTTCATTATCCGATCCGCCGGCTGAAACACTTGTTGCTATTTGTTCATCATACACCAATCTTTTATAAAGCCTTGATGTTTTACCATCTGCAAGAATACTTCCGAGTAGATTCAACTGAGTAATTTCTTTTGATCCCCAACCCGGTGTATTCCAGGTCTTTTGTAATCGAGCTTGTGGTACTCTGTCTTGCGCCGTTACTTCATGTGTACCGGTCATTTTTGCAATCCATTCTTTTTGTTTTGCAATCGGCGGAGAGGCGGGTATGTCGCCAAAATATTGTTTTACTTTTTGCAAAGCGTCTTCTGCTTTGATATCACCGGCAATACAAACAACAGCATTATTAGGCCCATAATAAGTTTTAAACCATTCTTTCACATCATCAAGAGAAGCCGCATTCAAATCTTCCATAGAGCCGATTACTGTCCATGAATATGGATGACCGGCAGGATAAGTGTTTTTCATTGTCAACTCTTCTGCAATTGAATAAGGTTGATTTTCTCCTTGACGTTTTTCATTTTGCACTACGCCGCGTTGTTCATTCAATCTTGCAGAATCTATCACATTTACCATGAAGCCCATGCGATCACTTTCTGCCCATAATATTTTATCCAATGCCGATGTCGGAAAGTTTTCAAAATAATTGGTTCGGTCGTTATTGGTTGTTCCGTTAAGGTCGGTTGCGCCTAAGCGATCAGTCAGTTTGAAATAATCATCATTGTTGTGTTCACTACCGTTGAACATTAGGTGTTCAAACAAATGTGCAAATCCTGTCTTGCCGGGTTTTTCATTTTTAGAACCGACATGATACCATACATTAAAAGCTATGATAGGCGCTTTATGGTCTTCATGCACGATAAGTGTAAGACCGTTGTCCAATACAAACTTTTTAAACGGAATATCTATGTCCGGATATTTTGTTGTTGATGGAGCCGGAGCTTTTGTTTGCGCAGCAACAAAAGTTGTTACGAGCAGGTATAAAATACCTGAAAGGATAAATTTTTTCATTTAATAGATTTTTGTTCCGTACAGAACGGAATGTTTTTTGAGTTGCTAAGATACTTTTTCCTTTTGTAAATCAAATATCTAATCCTTTTTTACCATTACTTAGTTATCAATTAAAAGGAACTTCTTAGTTTTAAGCATTCATATTATGTGGCTTCAAAAAAATATCAGTGCATCTTTGGGGCGAGGAAATGTTTTATTTCTTTCGCTTGTCTGTTGTGTTTTTTTTTCAAAAGCTCAAAACACACAAATCGTACACTTTGGTACGCAAGACGGTTTATCTTCTAACTCCATTTATCAAACCATCTTAGATAAGAAAGGGTTTTTATGGATTGCCGGAGAAAATGGAATAACACGCTACGACGGGCGTACTTTTAAAAACTATACCACACTAAATGGTTTGCCCGATAATGAAATTACCAAATTGTTCATAGACAGTAATGGAAGAATTTGGGCTATCCCTTTTCGAAAAAAGCCGGCATATTATAATGAATCCATAGACGCATTTGAAAATAATGACACCGATCCGGAATTAAATAAAATAAACTTAACAAGCGATTTGGCAAGTAGTGTATTGTCAAACGGGGGAGTGGCATTTATTGATTATGACCGCACGGTATATATCTATAAAAACAAGAGGATGCAGGTATATCCATTTGTATTTAGCAAATATGCACTTACCAAACCGGATCAGATTATTGATTTTCCCAATGACACCTATTTAATCGTATGCTTTGACTCTCTTCGTTATTTTCGCAATGGACAAGTTGAAAAATCTATTGCTTTTGATACAAAATATAATTGGTCCGAATATTTTAATAGAACACTGTATCTCGCTCAAAGTCAAAAAATAATTACCTATCAATTTAATGAAAGCGGTGAAATAATCGCTTCAAAAAGTCAAAACTATCCTTTTGAAATAAGAGTAATGTGTCAATCGGGCAATAATTTATATATTGTATCTACAAGCGGAAACACTTACTGGGTAGATATCGAAACCTTGAAGCTTAAAGAAAATATTATGAGCGATGAAATTGTTCGTAATATTATGAAAGACTATAACGGTGATTACTGGCTTTCTACGAAAGATGATGGCTTGATTAAAATTCAGAAAAAGAGAATCTCCTCTTTTACAGAAAATAAAGAGTTTGTCAAAAGTTTTAATACAGTATTAAAAATATCCAATGGAAAAATACTTGCCGGAAATAATAAAGGAGCGCTTTATGTTTATGATGGACTTTATTCATTAAAAAAAATAACATTAAGCAAGCCGGAGATCAGTGGCGATACTTGGATTAGAAATATTATAGAACTACCTCAAGAAATATATATAGCAACACAGACAGAATCATTTATTTTGAACAAACAAACCTATGCTATTAAAAAATCTTTTTCGGGCAGCGAAAACAAATCTACCAAAGTAGCGTACAAACTGAATGATGATACATTACTATTAGGCAATCATAATTATCTATACATTTATAATGTTCGCTCCGGCAAAAGAACGGATAGTGTCAGAAAACGCATTACGGCAATAGGCGCAAACAATAGTCAACAAATATATATTGGCTCAACGGACGGTCTTTATCGCAAAGACGAAGATTCATTATTCTATTTTGGAAAAAATGATAAACGATTCACCTATCGTATTGTTTCTATTATTAATACACACGATAATTTAATGTGGATCGCTCGCAGTTCGGATTCTGTATTTGTACTGAGCGCTGATAAGATTGCAGGAGCGATTCCTCTTGGAACAGATGTACCGGGAACTGTTTGCAAAGTAATGTACAGCAGCAAGCCGGGTGAAATATGGATTGGCACCGATAAGGGCTTAAACAAAATTCGTTATCGCTTTGACAACAATCACTTGACGTATCTAAATACTTTTTTTAGTAAAACAGATGGCTTGATTGGAGAACAAGTAAATGATATAATGATTAAAAACGATACTACTTACGTTGCTACTTCGGGAGGCATCAGTTATCTTCCGGAGAATATGTCTTTGCCCGTTGTGGATATTCCTACTTTTATAACCAGAGTATCATTCAATAATAAAGACACAGCCATTTTATCTTCATACACTCTGCCTTATTATATCAAAGACATTGGTATTGCCTTTTCGGCCATTGACCTTACAGGCTTTAATCCTCAATTTGAATATAATATTAATCACAAAGGATGGCAACGTATTGACAATAATTTCCTTTCCTTACAAAATCAACCATCCGGCGTTTATTCAATTCAAATACGAAGTATAAAACGAGATGGGCAACCTTCGTCGCAAACAGCAGAAATCAGCTTTATCATCAAAACACCATTTTGGAAAAGACCACTTTTTTATGCTATTGCGCTATTGACGATGTTGGCCGCTATCATTTTTTTCTTTGCAAGAAGAAATAAGATACGTCAGCAAAAAGCGATTGATAAATTAAAAACTGAAAATAAAATTGCTGAATTAGAAATGCAAGCATTAAAAGCACAGATCAACCCGCATTTTGTTTTTAATTGCTTGAACTCCATTAAAGGATTTGTTTACGATAAAGATTATATGCAAGCAGATAAATACTTAGACAAGTTTTCAGAACTGTTGCGTAGCACTATGGATAATGCGGAAGCCTCTGTTATTTCTATAAATGATGAAATAAGATATTTGGATACTTATCTGAACTTGGAACAGTTGCGTTTTGCCGATAAATTTGATTATCAAATTATCGTTGATGAACAAATCAATCAATCAAAAACCTTTGTGCCCGCAATGCTGTTACAGCCCTATGTAGAAAACGCTATTCGGCATGGTATCCGTTATTTAGAAAATAAAATGGGGCACATTATTATTTCAATGAAACAAAAAGATGATTTTGTTATCTGTGAAATAGATGATAATGGCATCGGTCGTGCGCAGGCATCAGCACTTAAAAGCAAGCAGCATATTGAATATCAAAGCAAGGGAATGCAGTTAAGCGAACGCAGAGCAGCATTATATCACATTGAACAGTCTATAATAGATAAACAGGATAAGAACGGAAACGCTACCGGAACAACTATTATTTTGAAAATACCAACCACACTGCAATCATGAGTAATATCTCTTGCATCATATTAGACGACGAAGCACGTAATGTAAAACTACTTTCGGGTATGTTGCAAATGCATTGTCCGCAATTAAATCTGATTGCTGCTGAAACAGACTCAAAAAAAGGAATACAGCTAATCAAAGAGCATCAACCGCAAATACTTTTTCTGGATATTGAAATGCCCGGCATGAATGGTTTTGAAACACTTAAAAATATAGCACCTATCAACGCTGAAGTAATTTTTGTAACAGCTTACAGTCAGTATGCTATTGAGGCTTTTGAATATCATGCAGCAGGCTATATTACCAAACCCATCAATGCCGATAAACTTGTTGCAGCTGTGAATATTGCTATTAAGCGAATAGAAGAAAAAAATATCAATAAGAATTTATCTTCATTAATGGGTCAGATGAATCAGCAATCACAATCGGATAAGATACCCTTGGCTACGGGAAGCGGTATGTTGTTTGTAAAAATTGCTGATATATTATATTGTGAAAGTAGCGGCAACTATACACATTTTTATCTTCAAGATGGAAAGAAAATAATCGTATCTCGACAGTTGGGCGAATATGAAAAACTACTACCCGAAAACTGTTTTATGCGTATTCATGACAAATTCATCATCAACTTAAACTATATCAAAGAATATAAAAAAGGCAGCGGCGGTGAGGTGGTTTTAGAAAATGGAATTGAACTACCCGTTGCCACTCGCCGAAAAGAAGATTTTCTATCTCGGTTTGAAAAATGGATTAAAAGAAAATCGGGGGAGTAGGTCATTACACTGCTCTTCCTTACGCATATACAATCTTTGCACACACCTATACAATCCTGCCTTTATTAATCAATCTTAATGCACATTTTTATACTGGCAAATTTTAAAGCCAATTATAAAAACCACTGTAATGAAGAAAATTAAACTTCTGCTGTTTCTTTTGTTCCTTTCTTTTTTGAGCTATAGTCAGGCAGGGCAAATAAATCAAATTAACATAATAAGTTTTAATGTAAAAAATACATTGCCTGCCAGCATTGATGAATGGATCAATACTCCGGCAGCATTAATTATGGTTGCCCAAAAAGTACCGGGCTCTGCTTCTTTAAGAGAGCCGAGAATGGTTGTTCAATTAAAAAGTGGCGGTAATGTAATCTGTGGAAATAATATTGCTACCGCAAAAATGGTCGACCCTTTTGATGTAAGAACTTTTAATACAATAGACCTAACAGGGTTTTTAACCAATTGTCGGGAACTAAAAGAAGGCTACTACACTATTTGTGCACAATTTTTTAATGTGGACAGAGTGCCTATTAGTAAAGAAGTGTGTAGAGACTTTCGTATAGAAACGCCTATAGTAGATTATGCGCCACCCACTTTGATAACGCCCGAAAATGAAAAAAAATATTCAGTATCCGAATTGCAACGTCCGGTAATTTTCCGTTGGACTCCATTGGTACCAAAACCTAAAGAAACGGTTACCTATCGCTTGAAGGTTTGGCAATTGCTACAAGGACAAAATGCAACGACTGCAAGCAAAACGAACACTCCGATTTTTACTACCGATGTAAAAGATCAAACACAAACAGTAGCACCTTCATTATTGGCAAATCCATGCACTGCACCCTATCTATGTTCATTTGTTTGGGAAATACAAGCGTTGAATAAAAACGGAAAGCCATTGGGCAACAACAATGGAACCAGTGAAGCATTTACTTTTAGTACAAAGGATGATACCAAACCTGTAAAAGAACCTGCAAACCCAAGTGTTGTTTCAAATGATGCTACACCTCCTAAAAATGTTTTTCCGGATGACAATAAAAAAATTGATTTGGCAGATGCGAAGAAAGAAATCAAATTCAGTTGGACATCTGTTAAACCAAAACCACAAGAGCCTGTTATTTATAAATTGAAAGTGTGGCAACTGATGCAAGGCCAAACAGCAACCGCTGCTATAAAAAATAATAAACCTTTTGCCGAAAAATCTATAACCGACAATACAGAAACAACCATTACAAACTTTCTTACCGCACCTTGTAAGCCACCTTATTTATGCGATTTTGTTTGGAATGTACAGGCATTAAACAGAGAAGGAAAACCCGTTGGTCCGAATGAAGGAAACAGCCAACCGACAATGTTCTTTATATCTCAATACATTATTCAAATAGATAGTATAAAAGTATTGTGTACCGATAAGCCCGGCACATACACATTTTCTTATACTGTAAAGAATGTAAATGCGGGAACAGCAAAATTGAGTAACCTCGCCATTACATCAAGTACTCCTGCCGGTGCTTCATTCGGAGCTTATGCTCCAGCAATAGGAAGTAGTATCAATTCAGGAAACTCATTAACCATTAATGGTATAATCAATGCAGCGCCGAATCTTTCAAATATTTGCATCGGTGCAGAAATTACAGATGTAGTGAATACTTTTTGGAAAGCATCAAAAGATACTTGCATCAATGTAGCAACATGTCGCTGCGATGCTTGTGATGAAAAGAACTTTGTTGTGAAAGCGCCATTGCCTGAAAAAATAAATTGGACAAACAATTCACTTAGTTTTAATCAACCCATCAGCATTTCAACAACGCCACCCAAAACAATTAAGACAATAACAGCAGAGTTGGTCTATTTTGAAATGACACCTCAATCAGCAGATTGTCTTCCTTGCAATAAAGAAGATAAACTCTATGGACACTTTGCCAATGGTACAAATACTCAAGTGTGGACCGGCGTACCAACAAATCTTAACATCAGTATTACCACGCCTAATACTCCTTGTTGCAGCACCCTGTTTCGATGGTGCATCCGATATAAAATTGAGTTTACAGATTGTACCGTATGCAGCAAAGTAATTTGTTATGAAAAGAAAAAAGATGGTTGTGCGCCAACGAACACAAACCCTGATGTGCCAACCAAACAACCCTTTAACCAATAAAAACAACTGCAATGAAAATCAATAAATATATAGTACGCCTATTTTTCTTTGCTGTTGCTTTAACAACAGTGAAAAAGAGCAATGCTCAATCTTGTAATCAAATAGAAATAGTATATAATGCGCCCGACTGCTTAAACCCCAAAAGTAGTAATGGTGCGGTAGGACAAGAAAGGGGATGCTTACCTATTGGTGTTTGTGTAAAAAATAATTACACCTATAGTGCTTCTATTAATTTACCCGGCTGGACTTATAATTGGAGTGTAACCGGACCAACAGCAATAACAATCAATCCAAATAATACAGCTCCGGTAATCAATATAACCTGGCCACAAGTAGGAGATTATACGCTTACATTAACAGCCACCGATCCTGCCGGAAATATTTTTACTTATTGTTTAGCCGTAAAAGTATCTGATAAGCCAATTGCAAACTTTATATTCTCTCCCAATAATGTTTGTGCAGGCAGCACTATTTCTTTTACGAATACGACCACATACTCGGGTGGAGTTCTTTACAATTGGGACTTTGGCGACTCTACTTCCGGCGCTAACAATTACAGTACAGCTATTAATCCAACACATAATTATAGTACCGCAGGAGTATATACAGTTACATTGATTGCATATAGTTTTTCGGCAAATACCGGATCTCCTGCAAATGGTGAGCCGCCTGTAATCAGAACTTGCTGTGCAGATACGATCAAAAAAATAGTTACGATAGTTGATGGAAAATTACAAATTGATTGTATCAGCACTGTGTGTCCGGGACAAGTAGTAAAATATACCGCAGTAGGTTGTAGTGGTGTAACATGGTTGCCCGTTATCGGTGGCACAATGATTTCATCCACAGCAAATACAATAACCATTCAATGGGGAAATGGAAATCCGCAAGGGCAGATACAAGCACAATGCGCCGGAGGTTGTATTGCTTCTGTTCCCGTTCCGATTATACCAAGCAATCCGGTGATTGTAGGTAATGTAAGTCCTTGTAGCTCTTCTACTACTTCTTATTCGTTGCCTTCGTTACCGGGCACAATATATACTTGGACATTGACGAATACTACAACTGCAACCAATTGTAATAATCTATTAAATACGTTTCCGGATAATAATACGGTTTGGATAAATTGGTCAACAGCAACAATTGGTGACACGTATCAATTATCCGTAAGCCTTAATAATAAACATATATGTTGTAGCAGCAACGGCTCTTTAACCATCACTCCATCCGGAAAATGGAAAATATCTTTTGATCAAACTATTTGTGCAGGAACAGGAGCAAGTTTATCAGCTTATGGAGCTGCCGGAAGTGTTTTCAATTGGATAGTTCTACCTCCGAATGCAGGAGTAACACCACCTTCGGGTTCGGGTGCAAACTTTAATCCGATATTTAATAATCCGGGAGCATATATAGTACAAGCTGTTGAAACTGCCAATAAAAATTGTAATAGTGGTGTAGCAAATCCACAAACAGTAAAAGTAACTGTTGTAAATACTCCTACTCCCGGAACTATTACAGGGCCTGCCACTGTGTGCACAGGAACAGATTACAATTATAACATGAGTACACCTGCTCCTTCGGGATATCATTATATATGGACGATAACAGGTGGCACCGGAACTTTTCAACCCGGAAATCTTTCAACAGTGAATGGTGATAACGCTACGATCAATTGGACAACACTACCCGGGCAAATAAGTGTAGTGCTACAATCAAATATTAATCCATACTGCCCGAAAACAGCAGCTCCATTCAATGTAGTACAAGCAACAGTTGGCACCATTACCGGCACCATGAATGTGTGTGTGGATGGAACAGGAAGTTATACTTTATCCGGAGGTAATTTACCGGCAGGAGAACCAATAACATGGTCTTTGGCTGCACCCAATATTAGCATCGGCACTATTAGTGGTCAAGGAACGAATTCACCAACCGTATTATGGCATGGTGCTACGGGAAGCGGCCCCTGGGGACCGGTTACACTTAATGCATCTACAGGTTGTGGAAATACTTCATTGAGTGGAATAATGATTTATCCAAAATTTACTTTCTCTATTGTAAAATCAGGAAATGATATTTGCACCGGAGGTGAAACACTTACTGCAACCGGTATGCCACCCGGAGCTACTCACTTATGGAGCAATGGAGCAACTACTTCTTCTATAACAGTAACAGCAGCCGGTACTTATTCAGATGTTGTTTCATTAGGAGGTTGCACATATACAAACACTTATACAGTAAAAGATCCGTTTGCAATAAAACCCGTTACATGTGGTATCGGTTTTTGTAATGGTAATGCTACCAATGAAAACTTAGGTGTTGCAATAGTATCACCCGGAGCCGGAACATTTATTTATAAATGGTACAGCGGTAATTATCCTTCCGGAACTTTAATCCCTACTGCCACTACTGCAAATTATACTGCAACTGCGCCGGGCAATTATTATTGTGTCGTTACTTATGGTACTTGTTCAAAATATTTAAGTTTTAATGTACCCAAAATTTGCTGCCCCGATATTAATAATCCACAAATAACAAGTGTGGTAAGAAACAGTTGTACTAGTTATACTTTTATAGGAACTACACCTAATCCGGGTAATGCTCCTATAACATGGGATTTTGGAGATGGATATACTGCAGCGGGTGCTTCGGGAGTTCCTATTACACATGTATTCCCTGCTACTGCTCAAGTTTATTGTGTAAAATTCTGTGTTGGCGCTCCATCACCCAATCCTACAAACTGTACCGGAAACTGTGTGGCAACAAACATTACCGTTCCGATTGAAGCACTATTTGATTATACATTAGACTGTAAAGGTTGTTTGAATCTAACCAACACCTCTATCATTATTCCCAGCAATACAGCTACCGTAACATACTTCTGGGATTTCGGAGATGGAAATACTTCAACAGCACAAAATCCTCCACAACATTGCTATACCAATTCCGGAGCTTATACTATTAAATTGACTATCACTTATACGGATGGTGCATTTAGTTGCACAGATACATTTGCGAAGAATATAAATTATACTAAACTAAAAATTAATGTAGCACCATCGCCGGTATGTACAGGAGTACAAACCAATTATAACATTTTGGGTTCTCCATCATTTATTATTAACTCATATCATTGGAGTTTTGGAGATGGATTCTCTGCCTATACACCATCTACAACGCATATTTATAATACACCTAATCCAAGTACGCCGGTTTCTCTTACAGTAGTAGATGCATTAGGAACTACTTGTAAGGATAGTACTACTATAAATGTTTTAGCCGGTATTGGCCCCTGTACCATACAGCCAGGATTTATTTGTCCCGATGGTGTTGGCACATTAACAGCGCCAAATATTTCCGGTGCTACTTATAGTTGGGAAATAGAAACATCTCCCGGAGTGTTTGCCCCAGCGCCGGGAACAAATACCGGAATGGTTTATACTACAACAGTTACAGGTTTTTATAGAGTAATTATTACAGGGCCTAATGGTTGTATGTGTACCAGTAATAAAGTAGAAGTGAAGGCTGTTACTAAACCAAAAGCAATCATATCAGTTTCTCCTTCAACAAATCTTTGTGGGCCATCTTCAATATTTTTAAATAGTGTCAATCATATAACCGGCTATACTTCTACTTGGTATATGAATGGAAATTTTGCATCGCCAATAAGTACAAGCCAAATGCCTTATCAGCCTGTTACGGCAACCACAACTTACACACTTATACTTACCAATGAATATGGGTGCTCTGATACTTGTACAATTGCTGTTACGGTAAACCCAATACCCGCTGCACCAATTATTGCGCCTCCTGTTTCTTTGTGCGAAGGCACACCTATTACTTTGGCAGTTACCAATTATGCAAATAATATAACCTGGAGCAATGGCGCTACTACGCCAAGTATTACTGTTACACTTGCCGGAACTTATACTGCTACTTATACAAATCCAACAACAGGTTGTAGCAGCAGTAGCAGTATTACGATCAAGAATCGACCGCCTGTAAAACTATTTCCACAAGTGTGTGATACGATTAAATGTAGTTGTAGGGATGAGAATGGTAATGCTACACTTTATGCACCATTACCATTGCTTGGCATGTATGCATCAACCTATAATATACAATGGTATTTCAATGGAAGCCCGATTGGCACAAATGGAAATAATCCAACTTACTCACCAGCACAAACCGGTACTTATCATATTGTAATGACCGATATAGCTACAGGCTGTTCAGACACCAGTAAAACTTATTCAATCGTTGTTCCTAATTGCGATTCCTGCGATTGTAAAGAAAGTAAATGGGGCGAAATGACGCTTACACCGGGTGAAACAAAGCCTGAAAAAGTTGGTAAAAATAATATAGCCAACACGGGAGGCGGCGCAATAAAATTGCAATGTAAAAACAATTATAAACTACAGTGCAATCAACCTTATACAATCAATGCTCAATATTTTTGTAAGTCTGATAAATGCCCGCCAAAAGTTACGTTTAGTTTACAGCCTCCGATGGGTCCGGCTATCACCGGAAATGTACCTTCTTCATTTACTCCTACTATGAGTGGCGTTTATACACTTACTCTTTATGGTTGGTGTAATGGTAAGGTTTGCGATAGCTGCATTATTGACCTTACGGTTGTGTGTGAGCCGCCCTGTGATTGCAAAGGAAGCAAGTGGGGAGAAAAAACTATTACAATCGGCGAATCAATTAAACCATTTGATTGCAATAAAACATATAATGTAAAATGTAATCAATCTATAATGGTTAATGCATCATTTTTATGTGGTGATAAAAATACCTGCCCCGGCAAGGTAACATATAGTATGCAAGCTCCTACAGGTGCACCAATAACAGGAAATGTACCATTGAGTTTCATCGCGAATCAGACAGGAACATATTCCATCACTTTATATGGATGGTGCGGCGATAAAATTTGTGATAGTTGTAAAATTAATTTCAAGACTGATTGTCCGCCGCCCGAAAAACCTTGTTGCCCATACAATATAGAAGTGAAAAAAGATAAGCCGACTTATACACAACAGTATAATGCCACACTCGCTTCGCAAAATTTTGTGATTGGTGGATTGGCCGGTGTACCCATAACTGAAGTAAGAGCCGAAGTGATAAGTTATAACATCACCGACAATTACAATAGAGAATGTATCAAATGTCAAAATCTGCCTTACACTTGGGCAAGTATTCAATCGGCTTCGTCTATCACCGGAGTACCGCCCAAGATTTCTTTGTTTAATACTGCGGTGTATCCTTTTATACCAACCGGTGCAGCTGTAAATCAAAATCCAAGAGAAATAATATGGAATAATGGTAGCAGTTTCTTAATCAGTAATGGAACAACAATAAAAATGAATTTCTTATTGCCTTCTATTTCTGTAATTGACTGTTGCAAGCTGAAAGGTTCTATATGTGTCAAATTTACTTTCAGGGATAAAAACTGTAAAGAATGTGAGGTAATTCAGTGTTTTGAGTTCTTGTATTAACCAATCGTTTGTAAATAAAAATTAATATTCATAGTCCAAACACAGTTTTAATTAGAAAAATTTTAAAACAAACAATATGAAAACGAATCTGATAATGTTATTAGTGCTGTTTATGATTGTAAATAAAAGCACATCAGCACAAGAAAACTACAAACCCGGCAACCCTATTAAAGGCGCTATTATAAAAATGGGAAGAAACCCGGGGGGTGATATTGCAACGCAAAGCAAAAAACTTCGTACACCTCCCACAGATCCCTATAGTCCTTGGGATATGGGCGATGAAGCGTTGGCTCTTCAACCCGATGAGGGCGAACAAGCAGGTGGTTCAAGAAAATACTATGTAGGCCATGTAACGCTGTTGAAAAAAAATGGCGAATCTGATAATAGTAAGATCATAGAAAAAACAGGGCATGTTACATTACTAAAACGTAATGGTACTGAAGAAAACCTTGATTCAAGATACTATGTAGGGCATGTAACGCTATTGAAACGAAACGGAACAGAAGAAGAAGTTGATGCAAAAAAATATTATGTAGGTCACGTTACCTTATTAAAACGCAATGGTGATGATAATAGTGGAAATAGAAAAGACAAATACTATGTAGGACACGTAACATTGCTAAAAAGAAACCCTGATGATGCAGGACTTAATGAAAGAGATTACTATGTGGGCCACGTTACCTTGCTCAAAAAGAATGGCGAATCAGAGAATAGTAAAATCATAGAAAAAACAGGGCATGTTACATTGCTCAAACGAAATGGTGATGAGTCGCAAGCGAATGGAAGATATAGGCCGGGTAATAATAAAAAATATGAAGATATCAATAGCCGATTGCGGCCACCGGTTTGGATATATGCTGATGGCGGTGCAACACTTCCAAATGCAGATGCCAAACAATGGCTCGGTTTAAAAGATGGCTATCAGATTAATGTTGGCGCAGCTATCCCAATCAATCAGCGATTTGGATTTAGTATTCAAGGTTCTTATAGTGGCAACGGAAGCAACAATACACCTTCGCCTGTTTCAACTATTAAGTATATGAACAATGGAAATATTGTAACGCTAAACAATAACCTGCAACAAAAAGCATCAATGTCATCTTTTAATATTATGGCAGGACCAACCATTTTTAAAAACCTCGGACCTAAGTTTTATCTACAACCAAGTATATTGATTGGGTACAATCAAATGAATTATACCGGCATGTCAAGTGGAGATAGTGCAAGTTTCAATGGGAATAGTATGGCAATAACACTGAATCGAACAGCAAACCAATCTTCAGGGCAGTTTGCTATTCGCCCCGATTTGAAATTTGGAGTTTTACTTTCTCAAAAATTTGCCATACAGGCGAGTGCAGATTATACAATATTGCCAAAGATTAATTTCACCACTACTACTTTTCAACCCAATGGTAATCCAAATCCACAAGGGTGGTATGAATTTCAACAGTTGAAAACAGGAAGCTATGTGAATAGCACGAAAACAATTAACCCCGGCTATTTACATCTTTCCTTTGGTATTACTTTTTCGTTAGGTACGAATGAAGTATCGTCATATAAAACCGGCGACGATCCAATTATACGTTAAAAAAAGAAGAAGTAAAACGAAAAGGAAACGGTAGTGCTGGTGATTTTAATATTGAGAACATACTTGATAGAATTGAAAACTCAAAACAAAAAAACTAATATAAAGAGAATAGTAGTAAGATTTTTTTGAAGGAAATGAATGACAAAGGCAAATAGTAAGATCATCTTTTACAGCCGATTAAAAACTAACTGTTATGAGAAAAATATTTTTATTGCTGGCAATTATTGCGTTATCACTGATCAAAGCAAATGCTCAGTCGGATACTGCTACAAAAAATTTTAGTATCAGTGGCGTAATGGGTGTAAGCTATGAATATTACGGACTTGATAGAAAACCCGTCGGGTGGACGGGTTTTACTCCACGTAAACCATGGAATCAGTTTCGTTTCAACTTTACGCCCACCATGCAGTTTGGAAAAAATTTTTCTATTCCGATTAATTTTAATTTTTCTACTAAGCCAACAAATTTTGCCGGGCCTTACGCAGGTATTACCAAACAAAATTTTACTCAGTTCGTTACCAACCCGATGAATTCATTTGGCATCAATCCAAAATATAAATGGGCAGAACTTCAATTGGGCACTCAGTATCTTAATTACTCTGAGTTAAGCACCGGCGATATTGGTGTGTTTGGAGCAGGATTCGATTTAAGGCCGGGTACTTATTATATTAAATTTTTTACAGGGCTTTCGCAGCAAGGCATTAATTTTTTCACCGGGCCGCCACAAACAAATGGCGCATACAAACGAAAAAACTGGATGGCTTCTATCGGTAAGGCAAAGGAAGGAAAATATGATTTGGGGTTCAATTTTGTAAAAGCAAAAGATGATACTTCCTCTGTTACTACACCTCCTACATTAATTAAGCCTCAAGAAGGTTTTACGTTAAGCTTTAAAGGAAAAGCATTTTTTAAGAAAGGCTGGTATGCAGGCATAGAAGGAGCACAATCTATTTATACCAAAGATTTGTCATTGGCAAAAGACACCAGCAAACCTTCTTTTAAACCATTTATAGAAGGTCATGCTTCTACCATTAAAGATTATGCAGCAGAATTTAATTCCGGTAAAAAAACAAAGAACTATGACATAGGCATAAAACTAAAATATATCGGAGCCGGTTTTCAAACGCCCGGATATCCATATTTACTCCCCGATCGGTTTGATTATACATTGAATACTCGCTTCAATGCATGGAAAGATTCTACCGGAAATTATAAAATGAATGTAGTCGCCAGCGTCGGAAAAAGAATCAATAACGTAAGCAACAATACATTGAAAGCACAGCAGTTTATCGGAAACTTGAATTGGTTCACTCAGTTCAATGAACATTTTAGTCTAAATGTAAGTTTCAACAATTTCGGGTTTCAAGCACCCGGTGGCATCAACCCTTATGGAATAAAAAATGTGAGTAATGATTTAAGCATCAATCCTACTTATACTTGGAAAAATGATAAAGTGATAAATCTAATGAGCTTCAATTATAATTACAGCAAGTACAAAGAAAGAGATGTGCTCACCGGACTGATTACAAACAATAATACAAATTCCTTTTTGCTTACTTATGTGCCTACCTTTTTACAAAAAAATATTTCTCCGGATTTTAGTTTAATGTATTTTCAAAATAAGCTTCCGAGCTTCCAACTAAAGTTGATTACGTTTAGTGCAGGCGTAGGAACAACATTTGCCAAGAAGAAAGGTAATCTGAGAATGCAGGCACAGTATAACTATTCAAAAACAAACAGTTTTAAAAACAATAATAATATAATCGCTTCTGCCAATTGTGATTTAAAGCTGTCAAAAAAATTAAACTGGACTACATTTATCAGTACCAATCAATTTAAGTATGGAAATGAAATAACACCGAACAATGCAAAATATTTAGAGAGTAATGTACGCACCGGTTTTCAATATCGTTTTGGTCAATAAAAAATTAGCAATCAATGAAAAAAATATTTTTAGCTATAATCATCTTACTGAGTGCCTTTAATACTGATGCTCAGTTGTCAACTAATTTAGTACTCAGCGCCAATCCTCCGGGCTCACTCTTTGATTGGGGATTGAAAAAAGAAATTTTGAGTTATGTAGTAGTGAATCAATCGGGCGCAGTCGATAGGTTTTTAATTAAAGCAGAAATAAAATTGACCGATGGTACTGTAATCGGTAATAATAATTTAGCAAAAGCACAACTGCTTTCTCTTGGAGGTGCAAGCAGGGTATTCAGTGCAAGCGATGTAATACCAATGGATAATATGATTTTCTCCGGAAAGTATAAAACATCCTTGGACAAAACAGGTAAGCTACCTGCAGGAACGTATCAACTGTGTGTGCGCATTGTATTACCCGGAACATATCAACCGATCAGCGAAGAGCGCTGCCGCATTTTTAATCTTGCTGCATATCAATTACCTATTCCTATTTCACCATTAAATGAACAAGTACTCAAACCGGAATTGGCACAGTCGGCCATCACATTTCGGTGGACTCCCGTTTCGCCAATACCCAATTATCCGGTTACATATCGCCTTTTAGTATTTGAGGTTTTAGAAAATCAAAAACCAATGCAAGCATTAAAAAGCAATATGCCGCTATTGAATAAAGATGTAATTGGTACTACACAATATATCTGGCAACCACAACTCGGTTGGGCCGACTTAGAAGCAAAAAACAAAACGAGAGCTTTTGTATGGACACTTCAATGTTTGGATAATATGAATCAACCAATCATTGATGGTAATGTGAATGGCGATGGCATCAGTGAACCAATTATTTTTTATGTAGGCAAAGAAAAAAATTAATGCTGTAATAAAATAGGGCTCTTGTTCATTCTTATACGGGTTGTTTCAGCTTCAGTTGCACTACATTTTCTGTATGATAGGTTTGTGGAAACATATCTACCGGCTGCACTTTTGTTACTTCATATTTTTCGCCCAGCAGGTTTAGGTCGCGGGCTTGTGTAGCAGGATTGCAGCTTACATACACAACTACCGGCGCTGCTATGTCTAAAATTTTTTGAACCAACTTTGCATGCATGCCCATACGTGGCGGATCGGTGATGATGACATCAGGCTTACCATGTTGTATAAAAAATTCATCATTGCAAATATCAATCACATCGCCTGCAAAAAAGGAAGCATCTTTCAGATTGTTGAGTGCTGCATTTTCTTTTGCATCGGCTATCGCTTCTTCAATTACTTCTACACCAATTATTTTTTTGGCTTTATCACTCACAAAAATGCCAATGCTTCCTGTGCCGCAATACAAATCATACACTACTTCATTTCCGGTAAGTGCTGCAAAATCTCTGGTAATTTGATACAGCCGCTCTCCTTGTTTTGTATTTGTTTGAAAAAATGATTTCGGGCCGATTTTAAATTGATAGTTTTCCAATTTTTCAATCACATATCCATTGCCAAAAAATACAATTGGCTCTAATCCAAACATACTGTCGTTCAATTTTGTATTTACTGTGTATAGCAGAGTAGTAATAGCCGGTATCTTCTCTTTCAAATAATGCATCAAGCCTATTGTCTTTTGTTCATCATCTTCGCCCACAATCACATTCACCATCACTTCACCGGTGGTACAGATGCGTAACTGCACGTTGCGTAAGTAGCCGGTATGCTGACGTACATCGTAATAGGTCAAATTATTTTTTGTTGCATAATCCCGTATTGCTTCTCGTATTTCATTTGTAGGTTCTGCTTGCAAATAACATTTCTGTATATCTACTACTTTATCAAATAAACCTTTTGCATGAAAGCCTGCGGCGCCCAAAGGTTCTGCTATTCGTTTAGCACCCTTTTCCTGTACAGTAAATTCAGACTCCGGAACGTAGCGATAAGTACCAAACGTGTATTCAATTTTATTGCGATAATATTTGTCTTCCTCTGCACCTACAATCGGTAGAAACTCCGGCAGTGGAATTTTTCCAATGCGTTGCAAAGCATCTTTTACTTGCTGTGTTTTGAATTTTAATTGCTCTTCATAAGATACGTGTTGCCACTGGCACCCACCGCAATCGCCGAAGTGTTGGCAAAATGGTTGCACTCTTCTACTTGAGTATTCGTGATATATCAAAGGATAACCTTCTGCCCAATCTTTTTTATTTTTATACAAAAAAACATCCACCACATCGCCGGGCACAGTACGTTCTACAAAAACCACTTTGCCTTCCCAACGCCCCAGGCTTTTACCTTCTGCCGCATAATCTTCAATTAATAGTTTTTCCAAAACCGTATTTCTTTTCTTTTTCCTTGCCATGGAGCAAAAGTATTGGTTTCGCCAATCTGAAAAACGGAAGCTAATTTTTTTTTAATGATTTGGGCTGTCAGCTTATCGGCTTTTGAAATCCGCACAAGGCGTTGCCTTATGCTCAATATAAACAAGGCTTTCAGCCTTGACAACCACTCCGATAATTTGGTGATATTAGAAACTTCCACGCATTGCCTGAAAGGCATATATCCATTGAGCCTAATGCAAGCGCAGCGGCGCATTAGGCGATGCATTAGGCGGCGCATTGGGCGAATGAATGAACGATACATTTAACGATTGAAATAAACAATGTAATCATCACAATTCCGATAACATAAATGTCATTTCAAATCACACGCATTGCCTGAAAGGCATATATCCATTGAGCCTAATGCAAGCGCAGCGGCGCATTAGGCGATGCATTAGGCGGCACATTGGGCGAATGAATGAACGATACATTTAACGATTGAAATAAACAATGTAATCATCACAATTCCGATAACATAAATGTCATTTCAAATCACACGCATTGCCTGAAAGGCAAATATCCATTGAGCCTAATGCAAGCGCAGCGGCGCATTAGGCGATGATGATGTTGTTGTATTTAATGTTTCCGCATAATATTTGGATCGCATTGAACGATGCCAAATATTCAATAAATCCGCACATATAAACGCATTGGGTGTTGCCCAATGTTCAATATAACCGCATATATTAACGCATTGGGCGTTGCCCAATGCTAAATGTAAACAAGGCCTTCAGCCTTAGCGGTTACTCCGAAAATTTGATAACATTTCAAATCACACGCATTGCCCGAAAGGCATATATCCATTGAGCCTAATGCAAGCGCAGCGGCGCATTAGGCGATGCATTAGGCGATGATATTGAAAATTTATGTTTGCGCCCTGAAAGGGCAATATATTTTAAAATTCAAAAATCGTGTTGTATTATGTAACATATTACCCGACTGTATTGATGCCATTGTGTTCAATTTATCCGCATCGGGCGGTGCCCAATGCTCAATATAAACGCACAAGGCGTTGCCGTTGTGCTCAATATAAACAAGGCTTTCAGCCTTGACGACCACTCGGATAATTTGATGCTATTTCAAATCACACACATTTCCTGAAAGGCATATCTCTATTGGGCGATCTTTTTTCGAAAACATTCTGTCTTGTAAAATGTACGTTAACCTTTTAACACAAAGTTTTAATTTTTAACTACTACGCTTATCTTTACAGACTTACTATCAGACGAAAAAGTATATTCGATTATGAAAAGAATTTTTTTATTTTTCTTATTGCTGTCAGGCGCTTCTGTTTTTGCTCAATCCGGCTATGAAATCAAGGTTACATTCAAGCCCTTCAAAAATCAATACATCTATCTGGGACATTATTTTGGAAAAACTTATCCGATTATAGATTCTGTTTTATTGAACAATAAAAGCGAAGGTGTTTTTAAAGGTCCAAAAAAATTAAATGGCGGCATCTATCTCATTGGCTATCCGGGCAGAAATGGGTTCTTTGAAATATTGGTGGATAAACAACAACACTTTTCTGTTATGGCCGATACAGCCACTATTAAAGATGGAGCAAAATTTATCAACTCGCAAGACAATGTTGCTTTTACAGCCTATCAACAATACACTAATAAACTGGGAAGAGAAATTGCCGCATTGCAGAAAAAATTAAAAACTGCTGCCAATAAAAAAGACTCTACTGTTATTGAAAATAAAATAACAGCAAACGATAAAGCAATCAACGCATACAGAGAAGCTATTATCAAAAAGAAAGACGGAAGCCTCTTATACACACTATTAAATGCAATGCAAGAACCGGTACTTACAGGCAGACTTAAAAATCCGCAAAACAAAAAAGATTCAATTGATTCGTACAATTTTTATAAAGCCAACTATTGGAAAGGCGTAAACTTCTGGGACAGCCGATTGGCCTACACTCCTTTTTTTGAAGATAAAATTGAAAAATATTTTAATCAATTAGTACCGCTCAATCCTGATTCGGTGATTAAAGAAATGGACTATATGCTAGGCTATGCAAGCGTCAATGAAGAAATGAACCGCTTTATGTTGCTGCACTTTGTAAATAAATACCTCAGCCAGCGATTTATGTGGGAAGATGCTGTGTTTGTTCATCTCTTTGAAAAATATTTTGCCAATAAACAATATACCTGGCTGAATGATAAAGGAAGAAAAATTATCACCGATAGGGCTTACAGCCTGATGGCCAATATAACCGGCACACCTGCTGCAGATATAGAACTACCCAATACAAAAGGCGATACTACTTCTCTTTATAAAACAGTTGCAGCACACACTGTTGTTGTTTTTTGGGATCCTACCTGTGGACATTGTAAGGAAACACTTCCTAAGATCGACTCCATCTATCAAGCTAAATGGAAAGCAGAAGGCGTAAAAATATTTGCAGTGGCCAAAGAAACAGATGGTACAAAAAACGATTGGTTCAATTTTATAAAAGATCATCATCTCGAAGATTGGATCAATGTTTATTACTCCAAAGCAGCAGAAAAAGCACGCACCGATAATAATATACCCGGCTATTCACAACTATATGATGTGCTTTCTTTCCCAACATTATATCTTTTAGACTTAGATAAAAAGATTGTTGCTAAAAAATTAAGCTACGATCAATTAGATGAAATTTTAGATTTAAAAACAAAAGGGCAATAACTTTGATGGAACTGACCCAATTGAAATAATTTAAAAACCAAAAATTATCTATGAAATACTCTTTTCTTTTGGTGGCGCTATTGGCTATGAGCCTTTCTTCAAAAACACAAACACTGTTTACCTATGGCACGCACAAGGCATCCGCTGCCGATTTTTTAAAAGCGTATAATAAAAGTAATTCTACACCTGCAGCCGATAGGGCAAAGTCTATAAAAGATTATCTTGATTTATACATCAAATCAAGACTTAAAATTCAAGAAGCATACGATCGCCACTATGATACACTGCCGCAGATAAAACAAGAGGTAGAAAATTTAAGAATTCAGATCTCTGAAAATTATATGACCGAACCTGAGTTTTCCGACCGCTTGGTTAAAGAAGCATTTTCAAGAAAACAGAAAGATATACATGTAGCACATATTTTTATTTCGTTTAAAAATGCAAACAACATTGTTGATACCATTGCTGCACTGCACAAAAGAGATGAAGTATTGCAGGCTCTTCAAAAAGGAACTGATTTTGCAAAAGTAGCCGAGCAATATTCAGATGATCCTTCTGTGAAAAACAATAAAGGCGATATCGGATACATCACCGTATTTACACTTCCGTATGAATTTGAAACAACTATTTACAATACACCTGTTGGAAAATACTCTGCAACTATTCGCTCCAAAGAAGGATATCATATTTTCAAAAATATAGATGAAAGAAATGCTTTGGGAAAAATGAAAGCGCAGCAAATATTGTTTGCTTTTCCTCCGGGTGCAGATGATGTAGCTAAAAAGAAAATAAAACAAACCGCAGACTCTGTTTACAAAAGAATTATTGCCGGAGAAAGTTTTAGCCGCATGGCCACCACATTCAGCAATGATTATATCAGCGCTGCTGCCGGTGGCGAAATGCCCGACATCAGTGTAGGTCAATACGATCCGATATTTGAAAAGCAAGTTTGGGCATTGACAAAAGATGGTGCTGTAAGCAAACCTTTTCTGACCAATTATGGCTGGCATATTGTAAAAAGAGTTTCTATAAAACCCATCATTACGGATATTAATCATAAGGTAAATTATGATGTTTTAAAACAACATGTGATGGCAGATAGCAGATGGAAAGCCTCCAACGATTTTATCTTTAAACAACTGCAAGCAAAATCTGCTTATAAAAAATATCCTTATGACGATGCCGCACTTTGGAATATGAGTGATAGTGTGTTGGATCAAAAACCGATGAACAGCGGATGGGCTATTAAAGCCACTACACCATTATTCTCTATCGGCGATTCTGTGTATAATGCAAATGCCTGGGTAAGCTATGCCAATACTTTCCGATATAAACAAGATGGCACCGGTGCTAAACCATGGGAACAAGTAAGAGATGAGTGGGTGAAACATGAAATGAAAGAGTATTATCGCCAACACTTAGAAGATTTTAATGAAGACTTTCGCTATCAGATGCAGGAATTCAAAGATGGAAATTTGTTTTTTGAAATCATGCAAAATGAAGTTTGGAATAAAGCACAAAACGATTCAACTGAGTTAAAAAATTTATACGAAAAAAATAAATCAAAATACTTGTGGCATCAAAGTGCAGATGCGGTCGTGTTTTATTGCCCGGATGAAATAACTGCAAAAGATTTGTATTCAAAAATAAAAATTAATCCTTCAGACTGGCGCAAAATTTCCGAGGCTTACTCCGATAAAATAGTGATAGATTCATCTCGATACGAGTGGGAAAGACTGCCCAAACCCAATACGAATATTGTAGCACAAAAAGGATTGGTAATGGCTCCGGTGATAAATGGTTTTGATAATACTGCTTCGTTTGCATACATCATCAATTATTATCCCAATGCGATGCAGCGCAGCTATAGCGATGCTAAAGAAATGTTGTTGAACGACTATCAAGCTATTTTAGAAAACAAATGGAACGAAGCACTACTGAAAAAATATCCGGTAAAGATTGATGAGCAAGTGCTGGCAGAGATAGTGAAGTAAGATTGAATAAAGCGCAATCATACTGTTTTGGGCTCAATATTCAAGAGAAGTGAAATTATGCTTTTTCGCCGGTGCCATTATTTATATTAAATATTTTTCAAGTATAGCGAATAGCTCCGCTTCGTTTGTTAACGCATATTGCATTTCTTCGTGTATCTTTCTGCTTTTGTGCCTTTGTGGCGAACACTAATTTATATTAAATATTTTTTCAAGCATAGCGAATAACTCCGGATGTTTTTCTTTCATCAATGCGGGTTGTTTAAAAAAATATTCTGATACTACGGCAAAAAACTCTGCTTCATTGGTCAATGCATAAGGATTGATGTCTGATTGTTGCGCTTGAATTTTTTTCATCTCGCTGTGAATATATTGTAGCCAAGGCATTGCATATTGATGCTGCAATAAATAATCGGGCACGCCATCGGTGGTTCCATCGGCTTTGTCTATTAAGTGTACAAACTCGTGAATGGCCGTATTGCCCATTGTATCATTTTGTAAAAACCCTGCTCTCAAATCCGGTTTGGAAAGAATCATAATATTTTGCAGCGCACCCGATCCTACTTCTCCCATAATATTTCTGCCTCCACTCTCTAAATCAAACTCATTAGAAAACAAATTGGGATAAAGCAATACTTCGTGAATGTTTTTATATTCCCAACCCTTTAGATGAAAGATGGGAATGATAGCCCCTGCAGCAATCAACACTCTGTCTAAATCTTCCACCTCTGTTTTGATGCCTGTAATTTTTACCTTACTCAAAAACCGCTGTACTCTTTCCAAAAAATCTTTTTTATCTGCCTCATTCAATTTTTGATAAAATAAAACATCCTTATTCAAAAGCGTTTGCTCCACATTTTCTTGCGGCTGCACAAGCGGCGGCCTCTTTTTAAAATAATTGTAAAGAAGAAAGATGATTAGTATTGCCGATATGGTGAGGAGGAAGGGCATGGGGGGTTATGTTGTAACGATTAAAATATCTAATTACTTCAATTCATTGCTACAAAAAAATATACTTCGTAATTAAGGCATAATTTGTTTTTAGTTAAGCTTACTGTCTAATATCATATTTAAAAAAGATGTCGGTTGAAGAAAGTAGTTCTGATTTTCGTCAATCTTTTCCTTAATTAAAATTAAACCTCCATTTGTGTATGACTCCATTGTGAAAATAAGCGCTTTTATTGCATCTTCTTCTTCAATTTCTCCTTTTTCTAACGCAAGAATATCTATATTGGTTTTTGCTATTAAGGCAATAAACATATTTTCTTGAAGGTTAGTAAAGTCTTTTCTCAAAGCATTAGATTTACTTCCCCAATGTTGAATGTGGTGGCTGAAATCCGTTTTCCTTTCTCCGTTTGGGATTGGCGAAAATTCATTATTATATAAGCCCAAAAAGAACGCATACATATACAATTCGTAATTTGTACTAAAGTGCTTTCCCAGATTGATTTTCTTTTCGCCTTCCGCACCAAATTTCTGCGAAAGCGAATTAAAAAGCTCTTTGTGAACTTCACTATACTTTGGAATTTTGGTTCTCCATTTGTCAAATAAGCTATCCATATTACAAAGTAATTACTTGAGTATTGATTGTTTTTAAATTGTTCTGGTCAAACGGTCTTTCCAATTTTAACCAAAACGCTTTGTTCCTTTTTACGTTTTTAAATTCGTCTTTGATTGAAAGTACTTTTGTGTTTTTATCTGTATAAAGGAAATCTTTAATTAAAAGAATTTTTTGATTGCCTGTTTCGTATATCAAATTCAAAAATTGTTCTGTTTTGTTTTCCCCGAATGATGATGTTGGCGCATCAAAAATCATTGGAAATTTTTCTTCTTGAATTTCTGTCGCTAATTCAGAAATAGCAAACAAAATTGAAATGTGCATTGATGTAAGTAACGATTGATTTGGCTTGTAAAAAGTTCTTCCGTCTTCTTGCAACTCTATTTCAACAATCGTTTTATTGCTTCTACTTTTCTTAGTAAAAAGAATTGTTCCCGTGAAAGCATCAATGTTGATGTCTTTGAAAAAATTGTTTGATTTCGTTTCAAGTTTTTCAATAAACTCATCAAACTTTTTCTCTTTCGTGTCTTTGAAAATCGTTTCAATATCTCGCAAAATTGTTCTTGTTTTTATCAAAAATGATTGGGCAGAGCTTAAATCAATTTTGTCCTTTTCATCTTTTTTGGTTTTTAGTTGTGCTTCAATGTCCTTTAGTTTCGCTTCGTAATCAATCTGTTCTTTGCCTTTCTGTTTCAAATCTCTTTGCCAAGAATTGTAGTTTTTCAGAACATTGACAAGTTTTTCTTCTGCAATACTTGAATCGCCTAAAACCTTTTCTCTCTCTGTTTTTTCTTTCTCTAATTGCTCATTCAGCAACTCAATATCTTTTTTTCTATCAGCATTAAATTCAAACAAATCTTTGATTGTCGTTCTGATTTCTCTAAGATTTTTCAAATTGTCTTCGTGGCTTACACTAAGATTTAAAAGTCTGTTCGTATAATCTTTCTTGAACAAGGGTTCATCATCGGTTTCTTCTTCCTTTTTGGCTTGACTTTGTAAATACGTTTGCAGGCGTTCAAACATAAAGTTGTACGCCTCTGAACCTTTTGGAGCTTCTCGATTGCAAACTTTACAAATTTCATCGTGGAGCATTTCCTCCATAATAACTTTTGATGGAATATTATCAGGAAGCGGAACGGCATTATTTAATAGTTCTGCTTTGGCTTTTCTTTCTCCCTCTTTAATTCCTTGCTCCTTGTCAAATTCAGATTGTTGCTTTCTTCTGTCAAGACTTAACTGCTTTACTTTGTCTGCAAATTCTTTATGAATTGGCTCAAAGTTTACTGAAATCCATTTTTCATCAAACAATGAGGTTGTGTAATTTTCGTCAATGCGTTTGTTGTATTCTGAAATTTTTTCTTCAATGTTTTTTATACGATTGTTTATTGTTTCAAGTGTGTCAGCGTTTTTAACGTGGCTTTCAGCTTGTTGAAGATTGCCTTCTATGTTTTTGATTTCATCAACTGTTGAATTTAAGTGAACTTGATATTTGTGTTTTTCATTTTCAAGACGAAGAATTTCGCTTTCCAAACTTTTATACAATGCTTCGTTCTTCTTGTCCGATTTTGTTGAATCTTCAACTGCCTTTTCTGCTTTCTCTCTTAGAAAAGCACCTTTTTCAGAATACTTGTCGTAATGTTTTGCATCGGAAAACAAGTTTACCAAGTTGGTCAAGGCATCTTGGCTTTCAAAAATGTTCAATTCGGATTCCCCTTTAAACATTGAATACTTGCGGATTTGAAAAGGGAAAATTCTATCTAATAAATTAGCTCCGTCAACTTGATTTCTTTCCCCTATTTTATTTTCCTCAATGCCTTCCAACATATAATTGGCAGTTGAACATTCATTGTCTGCTGTCTTTTTTGCGGTAAACGATTTTGAAATGATTTTCTTTTCCTCATACTGCTCAACCGTAATGGAAACTTTTACTCTAAAATCTTCTCCAATTTCTGTTTCGTTCAACGTTTTTGCAGAAACTAACGAATCTAATTCGCTGTTTCTTCCATTGAACAACCAATCAACGGCTTCAAAAAACTTTGTTTTTCCCTCTCCATTTTCGCCCAAAATAATGTTCAAGCCGTCTGATAATTCAAACTCTTTTACACCGCTATAACAAAGGTAATTTTCAATTGAAATTTTCTTGATAATCATATTGCCTCGTTTAAATATTGAGTTACTTGCTGTCTTAAAACAGCATCGGTTATAGGTGTCGTTCCATCAAGTCCTTCAACTATCAAAGCAATCGCTTTAACAATGGGTTTCTGTGAATTAAGTGCTTCACGAACCGTTGTAGGAATATCCGAATCTTGTAACCCATACTTTGATGTAAGTAATTCGTGATTCAGAAAACTTTTTAAAATATCATCTTTTCTTGCCATAGAAAGTATTTTTAAATGTCGTTCAAGTTTAAATCGTATTGGTCTAACACCTCTTTCAGCGTGTTGTAAGTTTCGGTTTTATTCATCGCTAAATTTGCAAAGTCCACAACACGTTCTAATTCTTTTTTCACTAAGTTTTTTTCCATTTCAAAAGTGTTTTCACTATGTGAAACTTCGGGAACAACAACTAAATCGTGAATTGTTGCGTGAATTTTTCCTTCTGCTAAACGCAAAACCCGTCCACGCCTTTGAATGAACTGTCTTGGATTTCCTGTACTTGCACAAAATATCGCCAATTCTGAACGTGGCACATCAACGCCTTCGTCCAAACATTTCATTGAAGTTAAAACGTGTGTTTTTCCTTTTGTATAGTCTAAAAGAATGCTTTCACGATTAGTTGAATTTGATGTAAACTGTTTAACCATTACAGAATCGTCTGTATTGCTGACAACTTTTGTGTATTCGTTAATCAATTTATTTTCGTCTTCTGTTTCAACGCTAAAATCAGTATCATCAAAATTTGATTCAACTCCTTCGGGAACGTAAACCAATGTGTATTTCAGATTTTTTCGTTGCTTAAATTCATCTTTCAATATTTTTTGAAACGCATCAATTTTGTTACTTGCTTTATGAATGATTCGTTTTCGTTCCAACAATTTTTTCTCAATCTCTGGTGTACTTTTAAACTTACCGTGTTCGTCAAACAAGCCCATTCGTAAAAGTTGAAGCGAAATTTCTTTGTAGCGTTTCATTTCTTCATCGGTCAATTTTACGATGTGTGGAAAATAAGTGTATTGGCAAAGAAAACCGTTATCTAATGCTTGTTGCATTGAATACGAAACGATGTAAGGCGATTTGTCATTGAAAAATTCTTCAATTGCAGAATTTCCCGCTTCATCAAATTTTCTATGCGGTGTTGCCGATAATCCAATTCGTTTTTCTAAATGAATTGTAGGTAAAAGTCTCAAAAGCCCTTGTGAGCCTAAGTTGTGTGTTTCATCAGCAATCAATAAAGTTTCCTTTGGCAGTTGCTTGAAAAAACTTTGAAACTTATCTCTTGAAAGGGAAGCATACGTTACTATTACGATATACGAAGTATCAATCAACTTACTTGCGGTATTGAAAAATGCAAGATTTTCTTCCCACTTTTCTTTTGAACTTACTGTGATAACATTTTTAAAATTAAACTCGGCACATTCTTTTTTCCATTGCTCTAACAAAGCCGTTGTTGGAACTACAATAATTGCTTTGTAAGTGTTTTCTTTTTTGTACTCTTCTAACAAGCAATTCAACGAAGTCTTTGTTTTGCCTGTTCCTGTTGCCATTGCAAAAACTCCTTTGTAGCCGTTCGCAACCCAATTTTGATATGCTTCAACTTGATACGGTCTTGGTTTTCCATTGTTCGGAAATCGTGGATTGTGAATGACTTTATCAATTTCCTTATGAAGTTTGAGTATTGTTTGTTTTAAACGACCATTATTAACCAGACTCATTTTCTTTTTTAATAACTCGTCTTCCTTAACAATAAGTTCATTCAAGTCTTTATTGCCAAATTTATCTCTGATTGCAATTTCTATATCGTTTGCGGATAAATATTCTACACTATCATCTTTTTCTGCAAAATAATCATCGATGATTCTAATTTGCTTTTTAATGAGTTTGTTTGAACGCCCGTTTTCCCAACTCAAAAACGCTTCTAATTCTTCCAAGTTTTCAGACAAACCGTTTAACGTGAAATTGCAAGATGCTTTGTAACCAATGTTATTTTCTCCGTCACTAAATACGCCCGATTTGTAATGTGCAATTCCTCCACTATTTTTTGGTTTGATAACTTTGATTTCAATGCGTTTTTGAGCAATCAAATAAGCCAAACATTCAAAGAAATGCGTGTCGTATTCGTCAAGTATTCTGCCAAGCGTAACAATATCGGTTAAATCAAAAACCTTGCTTGTGTTTTCGTTCAACCCTTTTTCAACAACTTCTTTGTCTTTTTCAGAAAGCAAATGATTGATGACCATTCGCATTTTTCCGCCTTTGCTTATGAAAGTTGCAAAGCCAACAGAAAGCAAATTGATAGCTGCTGAACTAAAATAGCCCAACAACAAATGAAATTCGGAACTGTTTGCCAAGCCTTCCAAATAGAACTGCATAGGTTCGTTTTCCGAACCTGTTTTATAATCTCTATCTATTGACCATTCACAGTCTTTAAGCATATCTAAAACTTGTTTTGATTAATTCGGAAATAATTTCAATAACCGATTTTATTTCCTCTTTCGTATTAAACTTTCCTAACGAAAAACGAATTGAAGCAAAAGCATCATCATCAGTCAATCCCATTGCAGTCAATACGTGTGAAGACTCAACGATTGCAGCCGTACAAGCCGAACCATTTGAAACGGCTACGTTTTTCATTCTTCCAATTAAAACATTCGCATCAAAACCTTTGAAGCAAATATTGCTAACGTTGTGAATTCTACTTTCTTTACTTCCGTTTACAAATGTGTCGGGAATTTTGAGCAATTCGTTTTCTAATTCGTTTCGTAACGATGAAATTCTTTCAGCATCTTGTTTCATTTCTTGTTCGGCAATTTCGCAAGCCTTTCCAAGTGCCACAATTCCCGGAACATTCAGCGTTCCGCTTCTTAATCCGTTTTCGTGTCCGCCTCCGTGTGTGTATGCAGGAAGTTTAATTCCTTTTCGCACATACAAAGCACCAATTCCTTTTGGTGCGTACATTTTATGTCCGCTTAAACACAAAATGTCAATGCCAAAATCATTTACGTCAATTTCAATTTTTCCTACTGCTTGCGTTGTATCACTCATAAACAAAGCACCAACTTCGTGAGTAAGCGAAGCAATTTCTTTAATTGGTTGAATTACGCCTGTTTCATTGTTTACAAACATTACGCAAACCAAAATTGTATCTGAACGCAACGATTTTTTCAATTCGTTCAAATCAATCAATCCGTTTTGTTGAACGGACAAGTAAGTTACTTCATAACCTCTGTTTTCAAGGAATTTGCAAGTATCAAGAACAGCTTTATGTTCGGTTGAAACAGAAATAATGTGTTTGCCTTTTTCGGAATAATTTTCAGCAACACCTTTCAAAGCGATGTTAATTGTTTCTGTTGAACCACTTGTGAAAATGATTTCTTTTTCGTCTGCCCCAATTAAATCTTTGACTCGTATTCTTGCGGATTTTACCGCTTCATTTATTTGTGTGCCGAAAAAGTGTGTACTGCTTGGATTGGCAAAGTTTTCTTTTAAGAATGGAAGCATCGTATCCAACACTTTTGGGTCTATTGGAGTGGTGGCGTTGTTATCAAGATATATGATGTTATTTGCATTTGCCATTTTGAAAATTATATGCCGTAATAAGAATATCGGCTTTGAAACCCTTTTTCAATTTCATCTATTGTTGGTCTTTTTTTAGAATGACTTAACATCGTATAAATGATTTCAAAAATTTCCTTGTCGTTTAATTTAAAGTCTTTTTTCTTTATTTGACCAATAGGAATATTTCCTTGGAATATGTACCAAAACAATTTTCCTAATTGAAAAATATCAGAAAACGAATCAATACTACAATCAAAGCCGTACTTATTTTGCTTACCCTCTCCTTCGTTTAAGTATTTATTTGCAGCTTCTGGTGATAGCCAACCAATAGGTCCAATTCTTTCTCCGATTTCTTTTATTTCAAAATCTGAATTGCGATAGCTAATAAGTCCTAAGTCGCCAATTTTCCACGTTTTATTTACAAAAAGAATGTTGTCGGGTTTAATATCTCTATGATAGATGTCCTTACTATGAAGTTCTTTAATTCCATTAAGGATTTGTACACAAAGAAATAATCTCTGTTGTTCCGAAATATCATTTGTGTCAAGATAATTAGTTAAGTCAAAATCTGCTTTTTCCATTACATAGTAATGAAATTTCTTTTTGCCAATTTCTTTGTAGTCATCAAAATAATATTGAATGATGTTTTGAAAATTATTATCAGAGGCAATTTTCAACGCTTCAATTTCTCTATCAAAACGTGTAATCCTCTTTATATTATTTACAGGCGTAGTAGGCGAATTTTCATCATACTTACTAAATTTTACTACACGTACTTCTTCTGTTTGTGGGTCGGTTATCTTAAATACATTTGAATTTCCCCCTTTACTTCTATCGTATTTATCACTAAGTGGGGACAAAACATAATCAACATTATCATACCGTATGGTATTATAAAGTTCCTTCGGTTGCTTTGAAGATAAAATTATATTTCTTGACTTGAATTGCATACTCTAAATATTATTTATCTTTTTTACATCAAATGTTGTAAAGTTTTCTTTTTGAATTAAATCAGTTTCTTCTAAACCATAAAATTTTAATACAGCCTTTTGGTTTTTGTTAGCCTTAGATTTAGAATTCAAGAACAATGAATCTATTATTTTTGCACGTTCCTCTCTTGCATTTTTTGAATTAGACTGACTTATGCAATGAAAAGCATAAAGTTGGAAAGGTTCGCATTTTTCGTTTGAAGGGTTTATATCATCATTGAATTTTAAAAGCAAGTCGTAAAAGTACAGAAGTGTCTTAGTTGACAAGGCTAAATTATTACGAATAAATCCAAACAACGTATAAAAATCATTACGTTGTTTATAGCGTGTTTTTTTCAAAGAAAAACGTGTGTTAAATTCCTTGAATACACTTATTACTTTTAGAAATTCTGTTTTATATTTTTTAGAATCTGTTGCTGTGATGTCTTTTTCAAATGCTTTATCTACTTTTAGTTTTTTATCTGAAACCCCTTCAATCAGATATGTTACCAACTCTGAAACAAAATCAATATCATTCATTCGTTTCGTTGTAGCATCGGTAAACAACTCTAAACTTTGAAAATCTTTATTATCCGACAAATCAGTAACTAATTTTAGGAAATTAGTGTCAAAATATTCTGCTTTTTTAAGTTCGGGTCTATTTAGATGAATGCCTGATTTGTTCACTAATGCGTAAAACTCCTCAATAGATTCATCTTCATCTAACTTTTCAATAATTGTAATAGGAATTTGATATTTTTCAAAAAAAGAGCCATGCTTCTGTTCATCATAAAATTCACCCTCTTTTGTTTTAAACTGCTTATCAATAAAACCTATTATTGTTCTTGTTCTTTGCTGTCCGTCAACCATTTCAAACTCGTTCTTCTTCTTTTCAAAAAGAAAAATATTGGGAATAGCATAGCCTCTCAAAATTGAATCAATAAGCGTTTGTTGGTCAGATAAACTCCATATAAATCTTCTTTGATAAGGCGGGTTTAAGTTAAGTTGACCCTTGTCGTAACTCTCTTTAATTTGAGAGATTGTCCATATTTCAATTCTAAATTTCATGTTCTTATTATTTTTTAAACAAAACAACTCGCACACCCAATTCCCTCTTCCTCATCTAAAATATCAATCAAATAAGGCGATTTGTTTTTGGCTGCTTTGCGTTCCATTCTTTTTACATACTCTTCTTTTATTTGAGCCATTCTTTTGGGCTGAATCAATTCCTCTAAACTTTCTCCTTGTGCCCAAGTGTAACCGTCTTTTTCATATTCCATTGCTTTTTTGTACAAATCAGGGTGCTGTTCGTACAACCAAACCCATTCTATTTTTTGTTGGTAAAAACAAAAGAAACAGCCTGAACGACTCCTTGAATATTGACCTGTTTTACCGTTGATGTCAAAATCAATTTTGTTATAGTATGCAGGCACACCAACACCACTTTCTTCTAAAATTCTGAAAATATCATCACGAACTAAAACGTCTTCGTTGTCAAGTAACGGAAAACTATCTTCTTTTGACAATGGATATTCAGTTGTTTTTAAAAAATCAAAAACTAGCTGATTAAAGCCTTTTATGTCTGTGTCAAGTAAAGCGTTTAGCTTTTGCTTTTGCGTAAACGAAGTATCAATTTTCTTTGAAATGATTTGAGTTGCTTTGTCTTGATATTTTCCGAAATCAATGTTTTTAGAATAGGAAATTATTTGCTCAATATTTTGATTTGATAAAGCTTTCGCAATTACATCTTCGCTCCAAATATTTTTTCTGAAAGGAAAAATTGATTGAATATTTTTCTTTGTAGAAATATATCCTTCACGGTCTTCATCACCACGAATACCAACGTAAGAAACAACATCGTCTGTTCCTACATATTTTTCAAATGGTTCAAGTTTCAATTTCTTTGTACACCAACGAACATTTGACGAAGGCAAATATCCTCCATACATTTTTAAAAAATGGTCAAACGGAACTTCTGAACTATTTTCTGCTCCTTTTAAAATATTAATTTTGATTCCAAGATATACTTCAAGATTTTGGATAAGTTGATAGGTTTCATCAAGTTCTTTTCCTGTATCGCTTGAATAAAACTCCAAATCCAATGACGGATATTTACTTTTGATATAAATAGCTAAGGCAGCACTGTCTTTGCCTCCCGAAATTCCTAAAACGTGTCTTATTTTACTCATTGCAACAATTCTTTTAAAAGGTTCAACACTGCTGCTATATCGGAAGTTTTATCTCCGCTCAGTTTTTTCTTCAAAGTTGATTTTAATTGTTCAACCTCTGCCGATTTGCTTTTCGGAATACGAACAACTTTCGGATTGATTGTACTGAAAAACGTGTCAATTTTCACTCCGATAACTTCTTCATTTTTCTCGTCAATATCGGCTTTTGAAATGTTAGTCAAACTATCCAATTCCAAAATCAATGCTTTGAATTTTTCATACAACAAGATTTCATCTTCATCGCTGAAATTTTCAAGCGTTTTGCCAACTACGGCTTGTGCAATAGAATTTAACCAAGCCTTTTTATCGTCTAAGCCCGAATCAATTCGTTGTACAAACGTTCTTTGATTTGCTAAAAGCAAATGTTTTTTCAGTTTAGAAAAACGTTCTTGTAAATGCTCTTTGTAATCTTCAAACTCAACCGATTTTCCAACAAATTCATTACAGATAAATTCTTCAAAACGATTTTCAAGTTCGTTATATGCGGTTCTTAATTCACGAACTGCATTTTGCAAATTTGTTGTGTAGCTTTGCAATTTTGATTTGTCTTTTTGCAAAGCACTTAGCGAAGTTCCCAATGCACTTGGAAACGCTTCAAAGAACGTGTCTTCGGGGTCTTTGCTCATTGCAATAGCAGTACGAATTTTCAAAGCCGAAGTTGAAAGACGTTTTGTTTGCTTAGAATATTCAGGCAATCCTTTATAAAAAACAATAAATGGTTTTATCGTTTCAATGAATGAATTATTGTCAAATTTTGATTCAGTTGAAATATTTAAGAAAGTACGATAACTGTTGAAGATGTCCAACTTCACACCTTCAATGTCAAAAGTTTTAATTGAATAATCTTCTGGATTTTTCGCAATCAATTCAAGGTTGTCGTCTGTCAAACTTGGCAAATAGCCCTCATTATTGAACATTGCAAAATCATCTCTTCTCAAAAACAAGAAAGTCGGAATCCAAAAATCAACAAAGCCTTTTTTTAGTTTCAATGGTCGTTTGCTCAAAACAAAAACAAACTCATCAATGCTTCGTTGTTCCAATTTTGCACTTTCAAGAAATTTTTCTGATGCTTTCCAAAGTTCATTGAAACTTGATTTTTTGTCAATGGTCGGAACTGAAAACGAACTTTCACGAATTGGCGAAATGCCGTTTTCTTTTAAAAGCGATAAGAAAATTGTTTTTTCTGGCGGAAACTTCGCCTCTTCAAAACCTAAGTTTTCTTTATCCCAATTATTCGCAAGTGCTTTAAAGTAATTACGTTTTGCGGTGTGAATGGAAGATGAAATCTTGTGTTTGTTTACTAACTCATTTTTGAAAGTTGGCGTTGCTTTATAAACATCAAAGCAAACTTGTGAAAGCAATTTTTGAAAATCTTTCTTGTCTTCAATTTTTCTTTCTTCGCCTTTGAAGTACCATTTCACGTCTTTGCTTCCTGAATAGATGCTGTCTGTGATATAGTGATTTAGTAAGCGTTTTTGAGAATCAGCAATGTTTTCTAATTCGCGTTTTGCAACTTTATCGTCTTTGTTTTCTTTAATTACTTGTTGGATTTTCTCAATTTCAAACAACAAATTTTTTATCTCGGTTGAGTTTTTGAAATAGCAATAAACGATTGCTTCTTTTTGATTGCTTGATGTTTCTTGAATTTCAGCAATTTTAATTTTGCTATTGAATATAAGATTGATGAAGCCGTCAATTTCTCCTGTTGGAATGTCTTTGTGAATTGGATATTCAGAAATTTTAAACTCAAAAAAACGTTGTGTTCCTGTTTCGTAAGAATACAATTTTGCAAAAACAGGTGGGAATTGGAAATACTTATTCAGTAAAGCCGTAACATCATTTACTTCCGAAATTTTATTTCCTGCTTCAATTAAGGCAGTTTGAATGTCTAAGTCTGTGCCTTCAAAAAGAATGTAGCGTTTGCTGTGGGAACGGAAACGAATAATAGACTTCTTCTCTAAATTATCAATAACAGCTTTACTATCTTGAATCCCACAAGAAATATTCAAGTATTGACTAAGAAAGTTGAAGTCTAAAACAGCCCCGCTTGCTGAAAAAATATTCAGCAACCCTATTGCTTTTACTGTTTTAACGCAATCATTAATTGGAACATCAATAATTGCTCTTTCCACATTTTCTATTGCAGAACGAATAGATACCCAAGCCGAAAAATCGGGATTATATTTTGATGTTAAAAACGAATAAAAATTGAAGTTGAGATAATCGTAAACGCAACTCAAATTGTAAAACGGATTTTCTCGTTTGTTGAATTTCGTTAGTCCTGTGTGGTCGGTTGATTCAAGAAACGAAAACAAAGAACGTTCATTTTGTCCGTAGCGTTGCAACGAGAGTGTAAGAATGTTTGCGGAAAGAATGTCAAGCGGGAAAAGTTTCGTAGAAATTTCGCTCAAAAAATCTTTGTTGAAATTGAACGCTTTTGAAGCCGCAGACAATTTCAAGCATTTATCAACTTGTGCTTTCGGTGCTTTGTTCTCAAAATTTTCTGCAACATATTCCGAAGCTAAATACAAAAGTTGTTCAACAGGTTCGTTGAATGTAATTTCACGAAAACGTCCTTTAACTTTTGTCCATTCCTGTTTTTGCGTACTCGTTAATGCGTAAGCATACGATTCAAAACTTTGATGAACCGTAGAAATCAAAACAATGTTGTATTTCGGGTTGTTGCAAAATTCAGCTAACTGCTGAATGAAATATAATTCGTTTTCGGGATTATGTTTGCTTGCGTATTCCAAAAATTTACCGAACTCATCTAACAACAAAAACAAAATACCGTTTGTTTTGCTGAGTGAATGATAGCGATTGAAAATTTCGGATAAAATATTTTCGTGTTTGTTTTTGTTTGTTGTTACTTCAAAAGTGTCTGCGAACTGCTCTACGATTGAAGTGTAAGAGCCGACAATTTTTACAAAATCAACTTTGGGATTTGCAAGAAAATTTGTTTCAAAGTAGCGCTTCTTGCCTTTCACACTTTGTTCAAGAGCCAAAAGGAACGAAGATTTACCTGTTCCGTAAGTTCCAATAATGTTAAACGAACGAATTCCTTTCTTGAAGTCGTTTGCAATTTGACCTACTACCTGTTTGGCATTTGGTGTTGGGATATAATTAAAATCCCTTTCAGTATCCCTTAGGATATTGACCGATGTTGTGAAATTATTTGCCATAGTATAAATCTAAAATTGAGTATGCGTTTGGTTTATTACCTTTAAATTGAAGTTCTTTAATTCCTGCATGGTCAGTAAAAGTGATGTTTTTGTTGTTACTTACGATTTCAGAAATTTTGTTAATCAATCCCGAGCGATTCAAAGCAAAGATTGAACAAGGACTGTTGTAATCGTACTCCAACGAATTTAAGCTAATTGAATTTCCGTAATTCGGATTGTCTAAAATAGAAAAAAGCAAAACCGCTTCTTGCAAATTATCTCTGTCGTTGTTTTCAATTTGGTATTCTATCCTTTTTTTTGTTTTACCATTCTCATCTTTAATTTCTGTATGAATAGTTTTGAGCAAACTTATTTCTGAAAAAATACCAGAATAGCTATCTTCTATATCTTTAGTATCATTTTCGTTTTTGTATGTGTTTACAAAAACTGTAAAGTCTTTTGCTATTGTGTTTTCGTTAAAACTCAATTCAGGATTAGTGTCTTGAACTCGTTTCATATAGTTTGAAAACACTTCCACATTAAAAAAAAGTTTTTCCTTTCTAAATTCGTTAAAGATGATGTTGTACGTTGTAGCTAATCCTGTCTTAACAAGTTGATAGTGCAACAACCACAAACTTGCTTCATCTTCTAAATATGGGTCATAGCCGTTTTCTGTATTAAAAAGTTTTGTTCCAAATTTGGTAGGGTTGTCTTTGCTGTCAATGATGTTAAATGCTTTCAGCCAATAACGAATTGCAGAAACCATATTCTTACCTACACCAAGTTTTACTACTGCATCTTCGCTGTTAAAAGATTGTCCGTCTTGGACAAAGTCAAACCCTTTTTTGAGCCAAAGCTGTCGGCACTGGAAGGAATCGTGTCCTGAAAATGTGTATTTTATTGTCGATAGTTCGCTCATTATATCCAATTACATATTTTTTTTAGTTTTTGAAAAGTACGAAAGTTTTGTGAAGAATAATTAATTAAAAATATGTCGTTCTAAATGTAAAAATAATATTACATTTTGATTAAATTAATGAGAAGGGTAGTATATAGATTGTTTGATGGATTAAAATATTGCCTATATCGTTATTTATTATGAAATAATATTACTTATTTTTAAAAGTAATAAAAGCCTATTTATAATGATTATATTAAAAGTTTGTGTTTAATATCTGCGGTTTAATAAATTTAATCTTTTTCCCCTTCCCCTCCTACAACCCCGCCTGCCTGCTTATCTCCATCATTCTATCTATAGATTTTTTGGCTTGCAGGCGTAGTGTTTCATCCATGGTTATTTCGGGTGTTTCATATTCCATGCAGAGGTAAAGTTTTTCTAATGTGTTCAACTTCATAAATGGGCAATCATTGCAGGCGCAACTATTGTTGGGTGGTGCAGGTATAAATGTTTTGTGCGGGCTTGCCTTCATCATCTGATGCAGGATGCCGGTTTCGGTAGCTACTATGTATTCTTGTGTATCGTCTGTTTGTGTGTATTTTAATAAGCCTGTGGTAGAGCCTATGTAGTCGGCTATGCGGAGTATTGGTTCTTCACACTCGGGGTGTGCTATCAGTTTTGCGTGTGGATGTCTTACTTTTAGTTTCGTTATTTTTTCCAAACTGAATATTTCATGTACAATGCAACTGCCATTCCACAGCAGCATTTCTCTTCCGGTTACTTTTTCTAAGTAAGCGCCTAAGTTTCTATCCGGTGCAAAAATTATTTTCTTGTCTTTCGGAAAGCTATCCACCACAGCTCTTGCATTACTACTCGTTACGATCACATCACTCAGCGCTTTGATACCGGCACTGCAGTTGATGTAGCTCACCACTGCATGATCGGGATGATCTTCTTTAAATTTTTTGAAGAGCGCAGGCGGGCAACTATCGCTCAGCGAACAGCCGGCATTGAAATCGGGTATCAAAACTTTTTTAGTGGGATTGAGAATTTTTGCCGTCTCAGCCATGAAATGCACACCGGCAAAAACAATGATATCGGTAGTTGTTTTTTCGGCTTGCTGTGCCAAGCCCAAGCTATCGCCAATGTAATCGGCCACATCCTGAATGTCCGGCTCTTGGTAATAGTGCGCCAGTACCACTGCATTTTTTTCTTTTTTCAGCCGCTCTATTGCGGCAAACAAATCCAGTGTTGGATCTAAGTCGATATCCAAAAATCCTTTGGTAAAAACATTTTTCTTTGCGGTTTCTAAAGCTGCAGTGTTCATCATTTCAAGTTTTTCAGTCAGCAATGTTCAGCCACAAATTTCAATTTTTCAAAAGAAAATTTTTGCCAGCCTTCTTTAATACAATAATAATATTATTATATATTTTTAAAAAAGAGTCTATTATTATTACAGCTGTGAATTCGTGGATAAATCAATTTGCAAAGTTAACTCTTTCCAATAATCCACAACCAATGTAGGGTTATACACATTTTTTTTTGAATACTATAAAGGATTACAGAGTGATTTCCACAATGATGTGGATTTCTTTAATTATATTTTATGAAAAACTTTTTAGTATAGATGATGTGGATATTGATAGAATAAATCAATAGTTGGCTACCTGCTGTCAGTTCATCTTCCCAAAATGTTTATTTACAAATAACCGCTTCAGTTTCATATCCACGTTTCACAATGGGTTATCAACATTAATTTGCTTGAACTAACAGGTTGAAGTGTATAAATTTTTAATCATTGCCCAAATTTGGTGTATAAAATTGATTAAAAACAAAGCGTATTGAAAATATTAGTTACTCGGAAAATAGGTTTGTATGAATTTAAAATGACACCAATACTGAAAGTATTATAATAAATATATTGGTAGCAGCTTCCGAAAATCAGTTAGCATGTTAGATACATTTATTATTCTCGTATTTTTAGCACACTAAAAAACAACAGATATGAAACAGTTGAAATATTTATTGCTCGTTATTACACTACCATTCTACACACTTATTGCGAAGGCAGATGAAGGTATGTGGCTTCCATTGCTTTTAGAAAAGATGAATGAAAAGCAAATGAAAAGTCTCGGAATGAAGATTAGTGCGAAGGATATATATAATATTAATAAAGGAAGTCTGAAAGATGCTATTGTTAGCTTCGGTGGCTTTTGTACAGGTGAAGTGATTTCAGACAAGGGTTTAGTACTCACCAATCATCATTGCGGTTTCAGTGCTATTCAATCTCATTCTTCTTTAGAGCATAATTATATAAGAGATGGTTTCTGGGCAAAAAACAATAACGAAGAATTACAGAACAAAGGATTGTTTGTCACTTTTATTGTACGTATAGAAGATGTGAGCAAGCAAGCATTGGCAGGTGTGCTATCGTCTATGAGTGAGAGTGAAAGGCAATCTATGATTGATAAAAATATGACAGCATTAAGAAAAGATGCAAAGAAAGAATCGTATCAAGATGCATTTGTACGAGCATTTTTTGAAGGCAATCAATATTATTTATTTGTAACGGAAACGTACAAAGATGTTCGTTTGGTAGGAGCGCCGCCATCAGCCATCGGAAATTTTGGAACCGATACCGACAACTGGACATGGCCCAGACATACAGGCGATTTTTCTATGTTTCGCATCTACGCAGGAAAAGATAATAAACCGGCCGATTATTCACCTGATAATGTACCTTATATTCCAAAAAAATCTCTTTCCATTTCATTGGATGGTGTGGCACCCAATGATTTTACAATGGTTTTTGGTTTTCCCGGCAGAACTACCGAATACTTGCCCGCAGCAGCAGTAGCACAAATAAAAAATGTAAATGATCCGGCAAAAATTGAAATCAGAGATAAGGCACTCGCTATTATGAATAAATTTATGAGAGAAAATGAGCAAATAAAAATTATGTATGCCTCTAAATATGCAAGTGTAGAAAACTCTTACAAAAAATGGAAAGGCGAAGTGTTGGGCTTGAATAAAAGCAATGCAGTAGAAAAAAAGTTGAATATTGAAAAAGAGTTTTTGAAAAGAGTCAATACTAATCATGTATGGACCGAACGATACAGTACAGTATTATCCGCATTAGATGAAAATTATAAAGCCATTGAAAATTTTGGAAGAGCCAGAGATTTTTTTAATGAAACAATGAGTAGAATTGAAAGCATTGCCATCTTTAACCAACTCAATAGATTAAAAACAGCGAAAGAGAAAAACGGCGCTGCCGGACTTAAAGAAACTGCCTCCAAAGTGTATGATGTATTAGTAGGGTTGTATAAAGATTTCAGTCCGGCATTAGATAAGCAATTATTTATTTCGCTGATGGATCATTTTTACAAAGATCAGCCGGCATCTTTTATCGCACCATATTTGAAAGATAGAATGCAAGAAGTAAATAATGATATCAATGCATTAGCCAATAAGGTTTATGACAATGAAACATTGATTCAAAATAGTAAAACGGTTTTAGACTTATTGCAAAACAAGCCGGATGAATTAGTCAACATCATCAGCAATCATCCTACGATGCAATTGATTTCCGAAATTAATAATCATTATGCCAATACGGTTACGAAAAACATTACACCTATTCAAGAAAATATAAATTTATTGCAGCGTACTTATATGCAGGCGCAGATGGATGTATTTAAAGAAAAAACATTTTATCCGGATGCCAACAGTACTTTACGTGTTACCTATGGTAAGGCAGATGGCTTCAAACCGAGAGACGGAGTAGAATATTTATACTACACTTATTTAGATGGTGTGATGGAAAAATATATTCCGGGCGACTATGAATTTGATGTTCCTGAAAAATTGAGAACACTTTATCGCAATAAAGATTATGGGCAATATGGAATTAAAGGAAAGATGCCAGTTTGTTTCATAGCTCAAAATCATACTACGGGCGGAAACAGTGGCAGCCCTGCTTTAGACGCTTGGGGCAATCTGGTAGGACTAAATTTTGACCGAGCTTGGGAAGGAACAATGAGTGATATCAACTACGATCCGTCTATTTGTCGCAATATAATGGTGGACATTCGGTATGTATTATTCATTGTAGATAAATATGCTGGAGCAGATCGTTTAATCAAAGAAATGAAATTATTGCATCCTAAAAAGAAATAACTCGTTGAAAATGAATAAGAAACAAGAAAATATGAAGAGTTTCTATTACTTAAAAATTGTGTATAGTTATTTGCTTCTTTAAGGTCAAATTACTCACAGAATATCCACAAAAACCCTATTTTTGCCAACCTTTTAAAATAGGGTTTTTATTATGTCTATTATTCAGGATATCAGAGATAAGTATGCAAAAGTTTCTATTGCCCTTATCGCACTTTCATTAGTAGGATTTTTGTTGATGGATAGATTTGCCGGCAAAGGTTCCGGTGGCGTAGATCGTTCTAAAACCGTAGGTAGTGTAAACGGTAGATCAATCGCTGTAGAAGACTTTGATCAAGAACTGCAAATGAACATCAGTGGTTATGAGCGTCAAGGTTATACAGTTGACCCTTCTTTCAGACAAAACTTAGTCAATAATGTGTGGGATCAAATGATAGAACGCTCTATCATGAATAGTGAAGCAGATAAATTAGGAATTATCATTGGCAAGAAAGAGAAAGGAGATATTTATTTTGGTGATGGAGCACCTCAAGATTTTAAAAATGCCGGAATGGATGAAACCGGCCATTATGATGCTGCAAGGGCTAAGAAAAATATTGAACAATATTTAAAGAGTACACAAACAACTCCAGATCAAAGAGCGCAACTCCAGAAATATATGGATCAATTGGTAGAAATGCGTATTCGTGAAAAATATCAAAGCCTGTTTACCAATAGTGCTAACGTTGCTCGTTGGTTTGTAGAAAAAGAAATTGCAGACAATAGCCAAATTGCCAAAGTAAATATTGTAAAATCTTTATACAATTCAGATTCTTTATTCCGCGATACCACGATTAAAGTTTCTGATAAAGAGATTGCAGATTATATCAGCAGTCATAAAGATTCTTACAAGCAAGATGAAACACGCACCATTAATTTTATTTTATTCAGTGCACAGCCAACGGCTGCAGATTCTGCTGTTGCAAAAACTCAGTTAGAAACACTGAAGCCTGAATTTGATACTACAAAGGATGTAAAACTATTTTTAGAAAGAAACGGTAGTAGCTTTAATGATGCATTTGTATCTGTAAAACAAATTTCACCTACCGCAAAAGATGAATTGGTAAAACTGACTAAGAATGCCGTTTATGGTCCATACATTGATGCAGGTAGTTTTGTTTTAGCAAAAATGATAGACTCTAAAACAATGCCCGACTCAGCTAAAGCAAAGCATATCTTAATAGCTACAATGAATCCTCAAACACAAACAGCCACAACGCCGGATAGTGTAGCTAAGGCAAGAATAGACAGCATTATGAATGCTGTGAAAAAAGGAGCGAGCTTTGATGAGTTAGCAAAAAAATATTCAGACGATAATCAAGGTCCTGATGGCGGCTCTGCTGCCAAGGGTGGCGATCTTGGATGGTTTGCGCAGGGTATGATGGTACCGGAGTTTAACAATTTTTGTTTTGAACATGCTGTAGGTGCAATGGATGTAGTGAAAACTCAATTCGGTTATCACTTAATCCAAATTACCGGACAAAAAGATAATCAGCCTTTCTATAAAATAGCTTATTTGGATCAAAAAATTGCAGCAAGTCAATCAACAGTTGACTCTGCACAGCAAGCAGCGAATGAATTTGCCGGATCGGTAAAAGATTTGAAATCTTTTGATGACCAATATCAAAAAAGCCTGAAAGCAAAAGGAATCAACAAAGGAATCGGAGCAAACATTAAGCGTACCGATGGAAACATCAGCGGCTTACAAGGTTTTGCAAGAACATTTGTAAAAGATATTTACAGTGCTAAAGTTGGAGAAGTGTTGAAGCCTGTAGAAATTGATAATAATTGGGTAGTGGCTGTTGTAACAGAGGCCAACAAAGAAGGTACTATGTCGGTAGATAAAGTAAGACCGGGCATAGAAACAATGTTGCGTCACAAAAAAATTGCTAATCAATTGCAACAAAAAGCAGGCACCGTTTCTAATCTTGAATCTGTTGCTACATTGTTAGGAAAACCGGTACAGACAATTGATAGTGTAAGAATGATGAGTGGCGATCCTAAAGCAGATTTACCTTACGATCCTAAAGCATTTGGTGTGATGTACAATCCGGCGAATAAAGGAAAAGTATTTCCTCAATTAATCGTTGGAGAGTTTGGTGTGTATGGCATACAAGTAGATAATGTTTCTGCTACAAGTTCAGCAATGAATGTAGCGGATATCAGAAAACAAGAAGCAGCACAAAATGTATTTCTACCTTTACAATCATTAAAGAATAATGCAAAGATTATAGATAAGAGAACTTCCGGTACGAATAATTATTAAGAATAAACAACAATAACAATGAATCGGCCTCAATCTTTTGAGGCCGTTTTTATTTTTCGCCATACAGTAGTATTGCACTTCCGGGCAATGCAATATTTCCTTCCGGATATTTTGCATTGAGTAAAGAGATAACTTCTTGTTTTATTTTCTCTTTCATTTTTTCATCAGCTTTATTCAATACACCTACCACCGGTGCTGCGATCTCGGTCATCATTTGCCAATAGCTATCTGCATTATCACAATTAAGTGTACAGGCCAATTCCTTTTCTTGTGTATTTTTAAAACCGGCTTGTGTTAAAATGTTATTCATCATTCCCTGTGCCGCACAGCGAAATATATTTGGTTTATCTGTTGTGAGTGGTACTTCCGGAAGTTGCATATTTCTTTTTATTACATCGCCGATGAGCGTAATCCATAAGTTTTTATCGGGAGTACCCCACACTGTTGTTGCAAGTTTGCCGCCCGGTTTTAATACACGATATATTTCTTTTGCCGCAAGAGAAAGATCGGGAAAGAACATAAAACCCATTCTGCAACTTACAAGATCAAAACTATTTTCTACAAACGGGAGAGCGCTTACATCGCATGCTTGGAAAGAAACGTTTTTAATTGCTAATAGTTGAGCATTTTCCCTTGCTATATTCAGCATCTCATCTGCCAGGTCGGTTAATATTACTTCTCCTCCATTCAGCTTTTGGGAGATGCTGAATGCAGGTTCTCCCGCACCGGATGCAATATCTAAAATTTTTTGTTTTCCATTAGGTTGCAATGAATTAATAATCGCATCGGTTGCGGGCTGCATATGTTCAAGCAATTCTTTGTTCCATTTTTTCCAACCCGGAGAAAAATGATTCCAAGATGCTTTTTGCTTATCACGAATTTCTTGAAGATGAGTATTCATGAGTTTTATTTTTTATGTAAAAAAATTTCAGCAATCATACAGCGCACACTACCGCCTTCTGCTTGCTCCACAGTAGGTACAGATATAGGTAATAGTTTTGCAAAAGAACCCAATTGATTTTTTTGTTCTTCTGTTAAAGACTCATAAGCTGTTAGGCTCAATATCAAAATAGGCTCGCCTGCTTTATTTTTTACTTCCAGCATATTACCGGCAAAGGCACTCATTTGTTTTCTGGATATTGGAATTATCGTATGGCCGGTTGATATTAATAGTTGCCGAATGGCTATCAACTCCCATTCTTCCTCAATGGCTTCTTCGCATAAAACACAAAACTTTTCTCCCAACGTCATTAATACATTAGTGTGATATACAGGACGCCCCTGTTCATCAGTTGCCAAAAAGGCAATGGCCTGAAAATTATTTTTAGTTGCCACTTTTTCTAAGACAGTAAGATTGGTACGTTCAGATATTGCCGCATAGATAATTTTATTGGTATGATCAATAATCAAACTGCCGGTACCTTCTAAATAACGGCCTTCATTTTCTTCACCACTCCAATTTTGTTTTTCTTGTACAATAAAATCATTTTCTAATTGTTGAATAATATCAGCACGCCGCTCTAATCTTCTGTTTTGCGCAAACATGGGATAGATGATTATTTTTCCTTCGGGAGTAGTGCTTAGCCAGTTGTTGGGAAAAATAGCTGAAGGTTTTTGTGGTTCCGGAGTATCATTGATTACAATCACTTCAATTCCCGCTTGTTTTAATTCCCTCACCATTGCATCAAACTCTACCAATACATATTGTTGCAATGTTTCACTAGCAATGTTTATTTTTTCTTGAAAATAATTATTTGCTGCTGTTTGGTCATTGTAAGAAAAAGACGCAGGGCGTATCATTAATAGTGTAGAAGCAACAGACATAAAGGGTACATTTAAGAAAGCAACGCATCTATTTTATTAGCCAGTTCTTTATCTTTTTCGGTGACTACATTTCCTGCATCGTGTGTGTTGAGCCATATCTCAACAGTGTTATACACATTCGTCCACAATGGGTGATGTCCCATTTTCTCTGATTCTATTGCTACACGAGTCATAAAGGCAAACGCCTCACTAAAATCTTTAAAGACTAATTTCCGATAGAGTGTATTGTTTAATTCCTGCCACATAGAAATCCTTAAAATAATAAATATTCTTTGTTTTTTATTTTTTCATTTTCCAATTCTATAACGAGCTGTACACTATCCAACCCTTTGATCAATTGAATGGTTTCTTCTTTCGTTTCGTCAGTCAAGCCATCGCCTTTTAAAAGCCACAGAAAATCAATATGTTTAAATTCGGGCAATAAATACTCGCCATCATTTTGATTATTGTATAAATAGTGTTTTAAGTTTTTTATAGACTCGTGATATTCATATACCGGAAAAAAATAATCACGCCCTTTTCTTCTCAGTGTTAGTTCTAAGTCGGTATTCACTTTAAAATTTCTTAATGTAAGATGATTTACCTGCCAACAAAATCTATAATCTTTAATTGAAGCCATTATACCCAGCAAACAAACATCGGAATAAAACCGATCGGTCATTGCGTCTATATCAAGAACCAACTTATGTTTACGTTCGGTCATGTTTATTTTTTCTATGGAAAATTACAACTAAAACACGACCGTTGTATCAAATAGTTTTCCGGCTCTGTTAAATATTACTTTCACACTGTCACCTTTTTTAAAATGCCCCAAAGTTTGCATATAGCTTTCCATAGAGGTAATTTTATATTCACCAATTTGTAAAATAATATCACCGGCTTGTATTCCTGCTTTCTGTGCCGGCTTGCCCTCCGTTACGCCATCGGATTTTACACCTGTGCCTGCAAAGGTATAATCGGGCATGATACCCATCGTTACACTAAACCTTGCAGCAGTAGTAGTTTGTGTTTCTTTGGTTTTGGTAAAAGTTAATTTGGAATGATTGTTTAAATCAGCAATGACTTTCATAATATGATTTAAGATAATATCTTCTCCTTGATAGTTTATTTTATCTGCATCATCAGTAGGCTTGTGATAATCTGAGTGTAAGCCGGTGAAATAAAACAATACCGGAATATCTTTTCTATAAAATGAAGTGTGATCGCTTGGCCCCGTACCACTGCTATCAAATTTAAAAACCAACGGCGAACCCGCCCACCGATCTTTTGCTTCGGGATATACCTCTCCCCATGTCGGCGATGTGCCATAGCCACCGATAGTGATCACTTTTGTACTGTCATTCAGGCGGCCTACCATGTCCATATTGATCATATAATTTACTTTACTCAAATCAACCGTTGGATGATCAGTAAAATATTTAGAACCATACAAACCCAATTCTTCTCCGGAAAATGCAATGAATAAATAATTATTATTGGTGAGTTTAGAATGTTTCAACTTTCGGGCAAGTTCTATAAGTGCTGCAGTACCGCTTGCATTATCATCAGCACCATTATGTATCATTGGTTCATGGCCGGTGCTTCTGGAGTTTCCATCTTCGCCATAGCCCAAATGGTCGAAGTGAGCACCTAATATGATCGTATTGGTAGCATGATTATCTATGTAGCCTACCACATTATAGCCCGTTCTTTTTTTCTCTGTGAAATGAACAGCAAGGTCTATATGCACCAGTGTTGTATCGTTTGAAAAATATTTGCCCGCAACAGCATTTTTCAAATAGACTACTGCACCATTTAATAGCTCAGCTTTATCTTTAGGATTAAACACTAATTTATCGTCGGTAGCCGAACTGTTGTAAAGGATGACTGCATCAGCACCTCTTTCAAAAGCTTTCTTACTATTTTTATAGATATAATCTGATAAATCAAAATGCGGATTATTATTATTTTCTGCAAATACTGTTTTAATATCCACCAACCAGATACTATCGTTATGTGCATCACCGTATTTTATATCACCCGACCAAGTGGTGTCTTTACTAAACGGAAACATAAAGTAATCAGTTCCTTTTTGCAGCAGAACACCATTTAGTTGCAGCATTGTTTTATCATCCATCATTTTACCATCATTTACTTCAAAAGGCTGCGTATATTTTTGAACACCTTTTGGCTGGAGACCAATGTTTTCAAACTGTCCAATAATATACTCCATTGCTAATTTTTCTCCTTTTGTACCTGTGCGTCTGCCTTCTAATTTATCATCTGCTAAATAGGCAATATGCTGTTGTAAGTTGCCTATCGTTTTATCATCAGTTGAATGAGCAGTCTTTTTTGGAGAAGAGCAAGCGGAAATGAATAATAAAAATAAAAGGTGTTTACTAAATGAAAAGCGCATAAAAGTAGTTTTGAGGATAAGCGCAAAGTTATCTTCTCTAAAATTCTTTTCTCATTTCCTATTTCATTTAATTGTCATAGTTTTTCCGCTTCTCATATAGCTAAAACCGCAATTCGTAATGGTGGATAAAATTACGCTGCATACCTTTGCCGGCTAAGTGAAAGATAATGTTTATCATATCGCCCTTGTAGGAAATCCTAATAGCGGAAAGAGTTCTCTCTTTAACTGCCTTACAGGGTTGAATCAAAAAGTTGGAAACTTTCCGGGGGTAACAGTGGACAAGAAAACAGGAACAGTTTTACTTGCCGGAAACATTAGTGCCAATGTAATTGATCTGCCCGGCTCATATAGTTTATATCCACGCAGAGAAGATGAGTGGGTGAGTTATAGGGTGATCATGGAACAAGATACATCCAATAAAACAGATGTGGTAGTAGTAGTAGCAGATGCCAGTAATCTAAAAAGAAACCTTCTTTACTGTTCGCAGTTGATTGATTTAAAAGTTCCGGTTGTACTCGCTTTAAGTATGATGGATCTAGCACGCCAGAAAGGAATTAAAATTGACCTTCCTGCTCTTGAACGAGAAATGGGTGTGCCCGTAGTTTCAGTGAATCCTAGAAAGAACAAAGGAATAGTCGAATTAAAAAAAGCCATTCTGCTTACAGCACAGCAACAATATAAAGCACCGCTGAATGATTTCATAGATAATAAAGCTGCTGCATCCGAAGCAATACAAGCAATACAAAAGAAATTTCCAAAACTAAGCGACTATGCTGCTATTCATTATTTAATCAATCATAAAAATTTTGCGTTGGATGCTGCTACACAAGAGAAAATTGAAGCCATAGAAAAGCAATATGCTTTTAATCCAACAAAATCTCAAGCTGAAGAAATACTCAATAGGTTCAATCGCATTAAACAAATAATGCAGACAACGGTATCAGAATCAGGTCCGCTGCAAAAGAAATTGTTTACCGAAAAATTAGATAACATTTTACTACACCGTACTTGGGGATATGTCATCATGGTAGCTGTGTTGTTCTTATTATTCCAAAGTATTTTTTGGTTGGCACAATACCCGATGGACTGGACGGATTTAGGATTTCTGAAAATAAACCAGTTTTTATCTTCCGTATTACCCGAAAGCAGATGGACAGATTTACTACTCAATGGACTTTTGGCCGGACTGAACGGTATTCTTGTTTTTGTTCCACAAATCATGATTTTGTTTGGCCTCATTACTCTTTTAGAAGATAGCGGCTATATGGCCCGCATCAGTTTTCTAAGCGATCGACTGATGCGAAGTGTGGGACTTAATGGAAAAAGTGTGATGCCGATGATCAGCGGTTTTGCCTGTGCAGTACCGGCAATCATGAGTACCAGAAATATTGAAAACAAAAAAGAGCGACTACTCACTATACTTATTACACCATTAATGAGCTGCTCAGCTCGTTTACCGGTCTATACTATTTTAATCGGCTTGGTAATTCCCAAAACATATTTACTGGGGTTTTTAAGCTTACAAGGATTGGTGATGATGGGTCTTTATTTACTTGGGTTGGTGATGGCTTTAATTGTTTCTTATGTAGCTAAATGGTTTATCAAAATAAAGGAGAAGAGTTTCTTTATTTTGGAACTACCAACCTATCGTGCGCCTCGCTGGAAGAATATGATCACAACAATGATTCATAAAGCAAAGATTTTTGTTTTTGATGCAGGAAAAATTATTATGATCATTAGTTTGATTCTTTGGTTTGCCTGTTCATTTGGCCCGGGCAATACAATGAAAAAAATTACTACAAACTATGAAACACAATTAGCGCTGCCCGAAGCCGACTCAACAGCATTGGCAAAAAGCTATAAAACAGAAAAACTTGAAAGCTCTTATGCCGGAATATTAGGTAGAGCTATTGAGCCCGCAATTGCACCACTTGGGTACGATTGGAAAATTGGCATCGCCTTGATTACTTCTTTTGCGGCAAGGGAAGTGTTTGTAGGAACAATGGCCACAATTTATAGCGTAGATGAAGACAATAGTTCATTACTCAGCCAAAAAATGAAAGCCGCAAAATGGCCGAATGGAACATCTGTATTTACATTAGCCGCCGGAATGTCTTTGATGCTATTTTATGTGTTTGCTATGCAGTGTATGAGCACTCTTGCTATTGTGCGTAGAGAAACCAAGAGTTGGAAATGGCCGATTATAATGTTTCTGTATATGACCGGGCTGGCTTACATAATGAGCTTTATCACCTACCAATTATTAAAATAATAATTTTTTATGTTCGAATATATTGAACATTTGGCATCGCCCAATGCGATACAAACGAACAACACAACAACATTCAATTCATTATCATCATTCGCAATCTTCGCAAAATGCGCCGCCATCATCATCTCCTAATGCGCCGCCTAATGCGCCGCTGCGCTTGCATTAGGCTCAATGAATATTTGCCTTTCAGGCAATGACTCCGCTAATTGAAAATAACGATCAAGGCTGAAGGCCTTGTTTATATTGAGCATTGGGCAACGCCCAATGCGTTAATATGTACGTTTATATTGAACATTGGGCAACACCCAATACGTTTATATGTTCGGTTATATTGAACATTGGGCAACGCCCAATGCGTTTATATGTTCGGATATATTGAACATGGGACATCGTCCAATGCGATTCAAATGAACAACGTAAAACAATATTCAATTCATTATCATCATTCGCAATCGTCGCAAAATGCGCCGCTGCGCTTGCATTAGGCTCAATGAATATATGCCTTTCAGGCAATACGTGCAAATTTGAAATGTCAACAAATTATCGGAGTGGCTGCCAAGGCTGAAGGCCTTGTTTACATTGAGCACAATGGCAACGCCTTGTGCGGTTATATTCAGCATTGGGCAACACCCAATGCGTTAATATATAAGTTTATATGTTCGGATATATTGAACATTGTGAGGGCAACGCCCAATGCGATATATTATACACATGGCAACGCCCAATGCGGTTCAAATGATGACAATGGCAATGCCTCGTGAAATAAAATAGTGTCGATTAAAATAAAAAAAACGTATTTTAGGAAAATTAAATTATTATTTTTTATGTCACAATCATTATCAAAATTATTTGTTCATATAATTTTTCATACAAAATATAGTCATGATTTGATTGATGAAGTTGTGCAACCGGAATTGTATGCTTATATAGGCGGAATTATTAATGAAAATCAATCGCAAGCAATTCGAATAAATGGCACCCAAAATCATATTCATATTTTGGCGGTAATGTCCAAGAATATTTCATTAGCAAAATTTGTTGAAGAAATAAAACGAAACAGCAGCAGGTGGATTAAAACAAAAGGAATACAATATCAAAATTTTAAATGGCAGGGTGGTTATGCCGGTTATTCCGTTAGTCAGTCGGTAGTAGATCGTGTTAAAAAATATATTGAAAATCAAAAAGAACATCATCAAAAGGTTTCATTTGAAGAGGAATACATTGCTTTTTTAAAGGAATATAATATTGATTATGACGAAGCCTATTTATGGAATGATTGATAATATATTTTGCCCTTTCAGGGCGCAAACGAAAACATTCATCATCATCGCCCAATGCGTCACGATCATCATCTCCTAATGCGCCGCCTAATGCGCCGCTACGCTTGCATTAGGCTCAATGAATATATGCCTTTCAGGCAATGCGTGCAAAATTGAAATGTCAACAAATTATCGGATTAGCTACCAAGGCTGAAGGCCTTGTTTACATTGAGCACAATGGCAACGCCTTGTGCGGTTATATTTAGCATTGGACATCACCCAATGCGTTTATATATGCGTTTATATTTAGCATTGGGCAACGCCCGATGCGTTTATATGTACGTTTATATTGAACATTGGGCAACACCCAATACGTTTATATGTACGGTTATATTAAACATTTTGTATCGTTCAATGTTGTAAAATTAATATTGAGCAACGCCCAATACAATCACGTTTTGTAATCATTAAAATCCTAATTATATTTATAGCGATAAACCATTTAAAAATGAAAACCAGCACCAACCTTTTCATTACATTTTTGTTTTTAAATCTCCTCATTGCGGGTTGTGATTGTGGTAAAACACCACCCCCGCCCCCCGATGGCACAAAAGATACTCAAGCCCCCGTTGTTGCGATACAAGTGAGCTCGCTCACTAGCACTTCGGCCAGCTTTACCTTTTCTGCCACCGACAATGTGGGCGTCACAAGCCTTGTCTTGAGTGTTTCCGGCACACAACAAAATGTGCTCGGCCAAAGCAGTGCCACTGTATCAGGCCTCACCGCCAATACAGATTACACTGCCTACCTCAGCGCCAAAGATGCCGCCGGCAACACGGGCAATGCTCAAGTCTCTTTCAAGACAACAGCTCGCACCAGTACTTGGTTTAGCACTCCTACTATCACAGGGGCTTCTCCCATTTCGGGTATGATAGGAAATACTATTTCAAATAGCTTCACTATCACCCTCAGCAACACAAGTGGTGTAGCCAAGACTGCTACCTTTTCACTTGATTTTGGAAACTTTTATATCAAAATGCTTCGCTATCAAGCCGCCAACGCCCCCGATGGCACAGGCTGGACAGTCCTGCCCGCCAATAGCGGCAAAGTGACATTCTCCAATTTCTCTTTGCCTGCAGGCAGCACTTCTTTAAAAGCTGTGTTTGCCAGCAAGCCTTCTGTGGCACATGGCTCGGCCATCAATCTCTCTTTTACATCTTTAGATGATGGAGAAGGCGGTGGCGTGGCAGCTTCCGGCTGGCAAGCTCCTGTATCTTTTGGTACTATGGACGGCAGCACAGCACCCACTCAGCTCGTGACAGAATGGTGGGGGTATAGTAATGATGTGCCCCTTTACTTAGGCCCAAATGGTACAGGTTCTATCCCCAATTACCACGTCACCAATGTAAAAGTCTCCGGCCCGGCTCCCGCCAAAGTAGCCTCGCTAAAGCTTTACAACCCCTACGGCAACGCATTGATTTGGGAAGGTAATTGGAGGGCTACAAGTTTTAATTATGTGGCACAAATTACAGCAAGTTGGAATAGTGATTTTGTAAATCTTAATTTTGATAATAGCGCTACTATAAGTAATAGTGCTATGGAAGGATTTATAATTTGGTGTAATTTGAGAAATGCATCTACTACTGTAGCTTTCAACTCTGGCTATATCACTCCCGGCATATTTGGCCTTGTACTCAAGACAAAATATGACCTCGTGATACAGAATTCTTCTGGCCAAGTGATAGACATAAGTGATGCCGTGATAAAGCAAGAGAGCACTCCACTTTCAAATTAAAGTTTTCATTGTTGTTGTTTTTATTTAAAGGCTATCAAATTTGATAGCCTTTTTTTTGTGTATAACTTTTTCAGTATGTATTTTCTATAAGCTATAATATATTTATAATTTAATAAAAATTTTTATAACACTATGCTCAAAAAATATCTTTTCACTTTCATTTTGATTTTCTCTTTCTTTTTTATCTTTTCAAATAAGTCTTTTGCTATTTGGAATAAAAACTTTGGCACAGCAGGCTGCTCGGCCACATTTGTGGTATTGCAAGTGTGTGAAGGGTATGTGGTCTCAGCCAATGATTTTGCAGATAGCTTTGAGGTACAAGGAAATGACAACCCAGGAAAGAAATTATCTTTCTGGGCTCTTTTCCCACCGGACATAACTCCCGTCCCCCTCAATAACACCGACATCTACCCCATCACCACCAACGCTTCCGGCACGGCCTCCATCATCGCCAACACCACTTGGGCCGATATGATAGGCGGAAATGGGTTTCACACATATCTTGTTGATGCTAAAGCCAAAAATGAAGATGGCAATGTATCTGGAGATGCTTCTTACAAGATCACTCTCCGCTATGCCCCTGTAGATATGAAGGTGTATAAGGGTGGAGTGCTCGTATCGGGCAGCACTTCCTTAAATGCTGGGCAAAGTGTATCCATCACTTGCGCCAGCAGCACCGACATGAGCTACACAGCCAGCCCCACTGTGCCAAGAGGGGAATATCCTGCCACACTCAATAAAAGCGAAATAGATACTTACAAATACTCGGGCACCTTCACCGTAAACAGCACTTCCACCCCTCGCACCTACACCATATCCTGCACCAATGTCGGCGCCGAATACACAAAGCAAACCTTTGTGATAAGCACAGGAGGAGCCGAACCACCTACACCCTCACACGATATACACATCAGCAATGTAAGCAGCTCGCCAAACAGAGCCCGCACTACCAACACTTTTGTCTGGAATGCCGATGGTAATAAATGCTCTTTTTATAATTATGATAGATCTGTGAGCTATGGAGCTGCAGATGGTGGAGGTACACCTGATAGAGCTCTCTCTCCTTATGAGTTCACTCTTTCTGAAGGCGATATGCCAAGTAGAACAGGAGTGTATGGCTATTATATAAAATGTTATGACTCGCAATATCCATTGCGGCAAGCCGGCCCCGCTCCGATAGAGACATTTGATGGAGTAAGCAATGTGGCTTGGCTAAAATACAATGTAAGCATCAGCTGCGGAATAGGCGAAGTGGGTGATGAGAATGGGTATTGATTTAAACGGTAAATTTTTTTAGTCATTTTGAATTATTTTTATAGCTCCATGTTACTGCGCCACTTACATTTTTTAAAAACAGTATTTGTTTATAGTGTATCTGCTTTTGGCGGTCCACAGGCACATCTTGGTATGATGATGAAAAACTTTGTACACAGAACACCTTATGTTACTGAACAAGAGTTGATGGAGTACAATGCTTTTTGCCAATTACTACCCGGGGCATCTTCTACACAAACTGTTACATTGATCGGATACAAAAGAGGCGGTGTTCTTTTAGCTACGTTGACATTAATTGTTTGGATATTACCCGCAAGTATTTTAATGGGTGCACTTTCTTTTGTTTTACCACACGTAAGTAAAGCTGAATTAGGAACTGATATTTTTGAGTTTATACCTCCTATGGCTGTTGGCTTCATTGCTTATGCGTCTTATGCCGCATTTCCACTGGCTATAAAGAATACCATAACATGGATAATTATGATATGTGGTGCGGTACTCACCTATTTCTTCTTTGGCAAACCTGCTGTAATACCGCTATTGATTTTAGCTGCCGGTATTGCAACAAACTTCAGTCACAAACGTATTCCACAAACAGAACAGAAACCGAAAAAAATACGTTGGTGGAATTTTTGGTTATTCGGAATAATTTTTATTGCAGCAGGATTTTTGAGCGAACAAGCAAGAATTCATGATTGGGAGAATAGAAAACCAATTGCGCTTTTTGAAAACACCTATAGAATGGGAAGTCTTGTATTCGGTGGAGGTCAAGTGTTAATACCTATGATGTATGAGCAGTGGGGCGTAAGACCGGAGCAAAAGAAAGTAAAAGAAAAAAATCCAAACGTTATAAAAATAAAAGAAGAAGACCTGTTTACCGGAATGGGAATAGTGCGTGCAATGCCCGGGCCTGTTTTTGCCATTGCATCGTTTACCGGTGGAATGGCTTTAAAGGATATGGGTGAAAGCGATGCAACGAAAACAATGATGCAAGTGCTGGGTTGTATTATTGGAACAGTTGCCATTTTTTTACCGAGTGCTTTGCTGGTATTATTCTTTTTTCCAATTTGGGATCATCTAAAAAAATATGCTGTTGTATATCGATCGGTAGAAGGTATCAATGCTGTAGTGGTGGGTATTATTTTAGCATCAGCTGTTTATATGCTGCGCGACATAACTTTTTCCGGCATCAATCCAATTGGTGCTTCTCTTAATATAATAGCAATGGCCGGAACTTTTTTAATTTTAAGTTTTACAAAATTAGCTCCACCTTTTGTAGTAATTGCCTGTTTGTTATTGGGATATTTTTTCTAAATAATTATTTACGATAGTACCCGGATTTTTCAATTTCTACCAATACATTGTCGGGCAACATATAGCGTACAGATTTACCTGCTTTTATATTTTGTCTTATTTGTGTAGCAGATAACTCCAAGAGCGGCGCATCCATAACTTTTATTTTTGCGTTGAAATTATTTACTACTTCAAAACCCGGTCTTTTGTAAATGTAGATTTCATAATTATTGATAATGTATTCGGGATTTTTCCATTTGTTTAAATTTTGAAAACTATCACTTCCCATAATGATGCGAAAGTTGTAATCCGGATATTTTTCTGATAGAAAAGCAAGAGTGGTAGAAGTGTAAGATGGCTTTGGTAAACCAAACTCTATATCAGATGCTTTCAAGCGAACATCATCTTCAATTGCAAGTTGCACCAAGTTTAATCTTTGATATTCGTTAAGCAACGAACTTTCGTTTTTGAAAGGATTGTGAGGTGACACGACAAACCACAAACGGTTAATATCTGTTTCATTAAGTATATGATTGGCAATAATTAAATGACCAATATGAATGGGATTAAAAGAGCCGAAATATAGTCCAATATTCATAAAATATTGATAATCAATTGGTTGTATCAATTAAAATATGTTCTGCTTCGTTTATTCTGAGGCTTAGGTGATAGCCTGAAACATAAATAGCAATAGGGTCTCCAAGAGGAGCGACTTGTTCTAACATTACTGTTTCGCCCGGAACGCATCCCATTTCCATCAATTTTAGAAAAATTTCATTGCTGGTAAACTCTTTGATAATTCCTTTTTGTCCGGGTTTTAGATCCGAAAGTCTTGTAGCCATTCTAAATAAATATTGATACAAAACTACTCTTATTTATTGCTATTCTTTCCGAAATTTGAATTTATGAACACAATGAACAAGGTTTATTTCTTTTTTGAAAAGCGAGACTTTTTATTAAACCATCGAAGTGAGCTCAAGCAATTTATAGAAATGGTTTTTAAGCGAGAAAAGAAGAAGCTAAAAACGATTAACTATGTTTTTGTATCAGATAAACGACTATTGGAAATTAACCGCCAGTTTTTAAATCACGACTATTATACCGACATTATTACATTTGAACTATCTCACACCATGGAAACCGAAGCCGAAGTTTATATCAGTATAGACAGGGTGAAGGAAAATGCCAAAATTCAAAAGACATCTTTTAAAGAGGAGCTTTTGAGAGTAATCTTCCATGGGGCACTTCATTTATGTGGATTTGCAGACAAAACCGCTAAAGACAAAATAAAGATGAGAGAAAAGGAGGAAGAATACCTTTCTCGGTATTTGGGATAATGTTTCCACGTGGAACATTGAAGGAATTCGTTTTGTGCTTATTAAAGCAGAAGTGGATGCTATAAACCAAAGACTATTCTAAACTTTTAAACTCTTAAACCCTTTTAACCCCTTAAACCTTTAACCCCTCTAAGCTCTTAAACGTCTAAACCCCTAAACGTCTAAACCTATAAACTCCATTTAATCTCCTCTTCCGTTCCACGTGAAACCATTGCAAAATCCCCATTAATTTATAAAAATCAAAACACTGTCTGTTCTTACCTTTGCACGCTATGTTTCAGGAGTATGATGTAATAGTTGTTGGTGCCGGCCACGCCGGATGTGAGGCTGCTGCTGCTGCTGCCAATTTGGGTTCTAAAACCATGCTGGTTACAATGAATATGCAGACCATTGCCCAAATGAGTTGTAATCCGGCTATGGGTGGTATTGCCAAAGGGCAGATAGTGCGTGAGATTGACGCTTTGGGTGGGTATTCCGGAATAGTTACGGATTTGAGTACTATTCAATTCAGAATGTTGAACAGAAGCAAAGGCCCTGCAATGTGGAGTCCAAGAGCGCAAAACGACCGGATGCTTTTTCACCTTAAATGGCGAGAAATGCTGGAAAACACACCAAATCTTGACTTTTATCAAGATATGGTGAAGGGTTTGATTGTAAAAGATGGCAAATGCTATGGTGTAATAACCGGAATGGGACATGAAATAAGAGCGAAGTCTGTGGTGCTTACCAATGGAACTTTTCTGAACGGAATTGTTCATATAGGCGAAAAAAACTTTGGCGGCGGAAGAATGGCCGAAAAAGCTGCTACCGGAATAACCGAACAGCTTGTTTCTCTTGGCTTTGAAAGCGATAGATTGAAAACGGGAACACCTCCACGCATAGACGGAAGGAGCTTAGATTACTCCAAAATGGAGGAGCAACCGGGAGATGATGAAGTTTTGGGTTTTTCATTCACCAACACACCTAAGCCCAAAACACAGAGAAGTTGCTGGATAACATATACAAATCAGCAAGTGCATGATGTACTCAAAACCGGCTTTGATCGCAGTCCGATGTTTGCCGGAAGAATTGATGGCGTAGGGCCTCGCTATTGTCCCAGTATTGAAGACAAGATCAACCGATTTTCAGAACGTGAACGTCATCAGCTATTTGTAGAGCCTGAAGGGTGGAATACCGTAGAAATATACATCAACGGATTTTCTACATCTCTCCCCGAAGAAGTACAATACGAAGCACTTCGTAGTATAAAGGGATTTGAAAATGTAAAAATGTTTCGCCCCGGCTATGCTATAGAATACGATTTTTTTCCTCCCACTCAATTACACTATTCATTAGAAACCCGATTGATTGATAATTTATTTTTTGCCGGACAAATCAACGGAACTACGGGCTATGAAGAAGCTGCTTGTCAGGGTTTAATGGCGGGTATCAATGCACATCAAAAAACAAAAAACGAAGCACCATTGATTTTAAAAAGGAGTGAAGCATATATTGGTGTACTGATTGATGACTTGATAACGAAAGGAACACAAGAGCCTTATAGAATGTTTACCTCTCGTGCAGAGTTTAGAACATTACTACGGCAAGACAATGCTGATTTACGGTTGACCGAAATAAGTTATCGCTTGGGCTTAGCATCGGAAGAAAGGATGCAACGAGTGATAGAAAAAAAATCGGGCGTAGAAAGTATTAAGAAGGTATTAAAAGAAATGTCGGTAGAGCCAAATGAAATAAACGAATGGTTCAATCAAATCAATTCTTCACCCATTTCTGAAAAGCAAAGAGTAGAAAAAATTTTATTGCGCCCTTCTGTTGAGCTGAATGAATTGATGGAAGTATTACCCAAATTAAAAACAGCATTAGGCTCTTTTGATAGAGAAACATTGGAGCAAGCGTCTATTCAGATAAAGTATGATGTGTATATTGAAAAAGAAAAAGAATTGGTTGCACGCATGAGTCAATTAGAAGAACTAATCATTCCTGAATCATTTGACTATAAAAAAATTGTTTCACTGAGTAATGAAGCTCGAGAAAAATTAAATAAAGTAAGGCCGGGTACATTGGGTCAAGCAAGCCGCATCTCCGGCATCAACCCAAGTGATGTGCAGATACTGATGGTATATATGGGAAGGTAGGAGTATGTGTTAAATTTTAATATCCGAATATTCATACGACGAATGCTTTTTTCTTCGTGTCTCTTTGCGCCTTAGTGTCTTTGTGGCAAGAAATTGAATTATGAATTAAGAATGATGAATTGAGAATGATGAATTGAGAAGGAAATACTATTACTCATTGCAACTTATCACTTATTCCTTTATACTCTGTGTTTACCTCAGTGCCACTCTGTGGTAAAATTATTTCTTCGTGTCTCTTTG
>JAFDXF010000016.1 GCA_018268055.1 Bacteroidota bacterium | reverse complement strand
TCAAATATTTTTCCGATATATTTTTCTTTTAACAAAACAAAGCCCGTTGCCTACCTATCAAATGGTACAAAGCTTATAGAATGGAATTATGAAACTTTAAAAGAATATACAGACTATATTGAAGGGCAAGATAACGACTCCTTGCAATCATTAGCAATTAATCAGTTGAATACGGATTTAGAAAATCCGGGGAGTGATTTAGCGAAAAACATAATAAAACTAAACATAACCGGAATATACTTATTTGATTTAACCGTGCAGAAAAAAGGGCAGATAGTTACCATTTTTGCAGAATCGGATGACAAAACCGATATCCCAAAACAAAATGCTCTAAAGGATTTGTTGTTGAAATATAAATTTAAAGACATTGTTGTTTCACCGAATCAGCGGTTAAAATTCAGATATACCTTTAATATTGAAAATAACATATAACCAATTAAATAATTCAAACAAACAATAAAAAATGAAAAATCTAATTTTAACTGGCCTTACAATAGGTTTAGCAAGTGTGATGAGCTATGCTCAAAAATACGATGAAATGAAAACCACGTGGGAAATAGAAGCCACACATCCTTTTACTGAAACCGGCTTAAGCGAAGAAAAGGCAATTGTACATGGTAGTAATGAAAAAATGTTTACCATGGTCTCTACTGTTGACGGTAAAGTAAAATGGAGTAAAAAGTTTAAAGAAATTGATGAGCAAATTGGGAAAGTAGATTTGCAGATTCCAATGTACGAATCAAACGCAGTGTTTTTATTTGACAAAAAAGCAGGTAAAGACCAAATGGTAGTTGTTGATATGGAAACAGGTGTAAAACTGTGGAGCACCAATAAATATCAAGGTATTGACGACCCGGATGAGGTTATTTACATTGCAGAATTGAATGCATATGCCATTGTAACCAAAACAAATTTAACGATGGTAAAGGCCAGAACCGGAGAAGAACTATGGTCAACTGTTAAATTTAGCACACCGGTTGGTAAGTACTTTTATGATGAGCAGGAAAATGCAATTGTTATCATTAGCATGCCCAGAAACGCATGGCAGGCAATGTTTAAAGGATTCAGAAATCAGATTTTAAAAATCAATGCCAAAAACGGTGATGTTTTATGGGAGCAAACTTTTGTTGGAATCGTAGAGAGAAAAATCGTTACCCGCGAATCGGTTGCCAAAATATTTTTAAGAGGCGATAAGTTGTTTTTACAATTGAATGGCTTGCAGGTTTATGAATATAAAACAGGAAGTCCAATTTGGGCAGCAGCTTACGATGTGACTTTTGCAAGAGAATTAGTAAGGCCTAAAGTTTATGGACAAGTTGTAAGATTTGGAGTATATGAAGCCATTGCACAGCCATTATATGACGGTGAGTATGTTTACATTTTAGATGTAAAAAGCAGAAAAAGTCAATATTTAAAAAAGTATGAAGTCAACTCAGGCAAACTCATTTGGACATCACCCGAAATAAAAGATGCCAGAGTTATTCCGGGTTTATATAAAATTGATGATAAAATTATTTTACAAATTGGAGGTGCAGTTGAAGTGCAAGCAATATCAAAGCAAACTTATGGTAATGGCTATGTACAATGGACACAATATTTCAGAACGATAAAATATCAAAATGTTAAACCTTACGAAGTGCAGGCTTTTAGTACTAATGATGGTACAAAATCATGGGACTCTGAACGCTTTAGAAAAGGAATTACAAATATTTTCCCAAGCGGTAAAAATATTGTTGTTTCAAGCGGTAAGGCATTGTACTCTTTAGATTATAAAACAGGCAAAGAGGCCTATGAAATTGCATTAGGCGATGATGATATTGGGTTGGCAGAAAAAATTGTTAATCCTGCAGAGTTAGGTGACAATGTAAGTAAAGACAATGTGATTGTATTAGGGGAGAAGGGAGTTTCTTCTCATAACATTGCCACGGGTGCAAAGGTGTGGGCCGTAAAAACTAAAAAAGGAGAGTTTTCTGGAATTTTCGGAGAAAATATTTTCTTTGATACAGAGAAAGGAGATTATTTTTCTATAGATGCCAATTCCGGTAAAGCAAAATTTTTCGACTCACGTAAAAATTCAAAATCAATCGTTTCCTTAGACGGAAAAAGCATTTATGTGTTTGAAGGAAAGAAAATATTGAAAGTATCTGCCGAATAACAAAATAAAGAATCATTTTGATAAAAGTCCTGGCCATCAAAGTCAGGACTTTTTTATTAATGAATTACCGTTTGTTTATGTTGTATGAAAAGTATGGCTGTCATAAAACCTGTAGGTAAAGTTTTCATCTTAAAGTATAAATCATGTTGGATGGTTTGAAAGTTCGGAAGCTGTCAACGGATATAATTTTTGGAGAATGTAAACTTTCAAAACAAACCTTTCAACGATGCCAAATTATTAAACAAACAATTGCTCAACTCAACAAAGATTTGGCACCATTTGTTAAAATAATCACCTAGCAAGAAAATGCTTTTACTGCTTTTAACGAAATAACAATACAACAGGAAAAAATCATTCAACAATTATCTAAATCCGGTTCTACAGCACTCAGTGCTTAGCTCTACCGTGTTGATATTCTAAAAAGAATAATAAATCAAACTAGCAGTGTTGAACTACTTGCACCTTCCATATTAGAGCGCACTTTCATAAAAGTATATTAAAGAAACAATTACCAGCGTTAATAATGAACTGTTTTTTCTGCCGGCTTATTAAATGGCAATCTTAGTTGAGTATGAATTTGCCTTTTGCAACCTCAATGTCATTTGAATATATCTGATAAAAATAAATGCCTTTAGCAAGTCCGTTTCTTTTAAAAATATAATCTGAAGTATTGATATTAATGGCGTCAAACATTTTTTTGCCATCCAAAGATTTAATGATTAATGTTTTTAGATTATTGTTCTCGAAAGTAAACTTTAAATAATCGCTTGCCGGGTTTGGATAAATAGTAATGTTGTTATTCTTCAGATTATTTATTCCTGTAGTGTTTGTACAATAGTTTATTGTTCCATTCCATACACGGTCAGCAAACAGGCTGTTGAATGGATAGGTGATGCCATTACCCTCAAATATTTTCAATGCCCCATTATCAGTATACAAGGTTCCGGAGCCAACACCATTAGTATATTT
>JAFDXF010000015.1 GCA_018268055.1 Bacteroidota bacterium | reverse complement strand
TCAAAAATAAATTCATTTTTTACGCATCAATTTTCACTCTTGTTTTTGGCTTCCTCTAAAACACATTAATTGTCTTGTAATTCTGCTTTACAAATATTATTTTTGAGGAAACGGAGTTTTTAGACAGACTGCCGTTGGCTGCCATTTTCCAGACCCTCAAAAAATTCAAAAAAAATTATTTAAAGACTATATGAACTCATTAATTAAAACGGCTTTGACCCATATTGAGAACGAACAAGTGCCACAAGCGAAACAGAAAATGATTGAACTTTATCAGGCTATAAAACAAAATCCATTAGACTTAAATAAAATTGAAAAACCTGATGATTTTGCGAGTGTCATATCAACAATGTTACAACTAAAAGTAATAAATGACGATGACGAAATTGAACGAATTGCTGCAATTGGATATGTAGTTATTAGTAAAGCTATCATCACAGACCCAGCACCAAACAAAAATATGTTCAGGTTACTAATTTTGCATTTTGCCAGAGAACAATTCAACTATACTTTAAGGACAGCATTAGGCTTTAATTCAGGCGTAAACTTTTTTTCAGCAGAAGGACAAATGGTTGGAAATAAAACTGCAAACGCTATTTACGAAATGGAAGTTTACGATTTATTTACCAATCCAATTTTGTATCAAAAAATCCCAATGTTTGCCGACGCAAAAAGGGAATTAGACAACTTAATTCGTAACAATCATTTTTACAATAAAAGTGAAACACAAGTAATTCAACAAGGAAAAGAATTTCACAGCAAAGCATTAAACTATTTAACCAATAAAATTCTAGTTAGTGGAGACGTGGAATAAAACGTCAGCCAACATTGGGTTTGCTGCAATTTGGGCTTGACGTTGTAAACATCAACCTTTTGTTCGCTATTCAACTTCAGTTCCAGCAGGACGTTATAAATTTGGCTCATGAATAAAACATCAGCAATATTGCAATCATCAACTTCGGTTACGGGCTGACGAATTTCAAATGCCCAAACTGCAGCAAGCCCTGCTCGTTAGCTGTGATTTTACAGCGACACTGCAACAAAACAACAACGGACAAAATATGGACTTTTCATTCCACATACAACAAGGACAACAACTGTTAGACAAGCAAGACGCTGTTTCTGTTAAAAAAGCTCTTGAACATTTCAAAAAAGCCAATGAAATGACAGAGGACGAACATATAGGGAAACCCAAAACTCTATATCATTTAGCACTTGGAAATTACTTTATCGGACAAATTGAACAATCGTATAGAATTGCACATAAAGCTAAACGAAGCATTGATACCGCAATTAAAAATAGTATTATTTCAATGAACAATATGCGACAAATGCTTGGAGAAAATGACATTGACGCTTTAATCCAACATATTAACGAAAAATTTCCGCAAGTTGTATTACAAATTGATACAGAAGATGACGATTTTGATGAAAATGATTTAGACTTTTCACGTCTAAATAAAATTTATCCAACTATTGACGAAGAAGAAATTGAGCCGGAATTTTCTATTGACGACTTAGACGATGAAGTATTAGCAGCAACATATTTCGGACTTAGCAGAACAAATGACGAACTTGTTTATTTTGACAAATTAAAAGGCGATGTTTTAAGCCACGTTCAGGGTTATTTTTCATCACATCTTGGGGACCAAAGTGTTGCTAATAGACATCTTGCAAATAGAATTACAAATGGCGAACCAACCGATTTTATTGATGAGGAAAGATATATTTTGATAGACAGACTAAAATTGACCGATTTCCTTAATGAATACAAAATGCAATCAAATGGCAAAGAACCATTTAATTCTTTCATTGATTATTTTTCAGAGAAAATTTTAAAAGAGTTCGCTTACGATGATGATTTGACAATTGACGATTTAGCCAACAGCAGTCACATTCAAGAAAAGTTTCACGAACTTTTCAGCAAAAAATATCAGGATAGAGTTTATGAATTAAGAGAAGATTACTCTAACATTTATCAAGAAACCCAACAAACCTTAGCTTTGAAATGGATTAAAGATAAAGTCTTTAATAAAATAAAAATAGACGAAGCTGAATTGGAAAAAATGGAAGTTACGGAACGCTTTGAACTTAGAAGAAAATGTGCAGAAAATGGGGACATTAAATCTCTCTTAACCATAGCCAAATATCGTTTTATTCACGGTTCTGCCGCAACAAACGAAACAAATTTTCCTGAACTGTGCTACTACTATGGAAGATTACATCGGTTTGAAGACCTAAAAGGGTTTTTGAACGAAAAGGAATTTTATTTGTTTATGCTTCCCGATTCTTGTAAAGAATTAGCACAAAATTTACTAAACATTGGTTTAAAATTTCCACATCTAAACGAGCAAGAAATATCCTACCTTAAACAAAAATACTGTGACTCAAAAACATTTGAACTGTTTGATATTATAATGTTTGATAGCGACAGACTTGCAAGACCAATAAAGAAATTTGATAAAAATTCGCTGAATGTAAGGAACACAGATTTTTCAAGAGATTTCTTATTAAAAGTGTTCAGCCACTTTTCAGAAAATGAAGAACTCGATGACAACTACTCTGAACTTTATGTTTATAGCAGAATAAAAAACAAAATTATTCGCAAAAAATATGAAGATGTAGGATTGGGAGAGTATTGTATAGTTCAACCAATTCATTCAAATGAATTTTATAATTTATTGAAAGAAAAATATGGAGAAGACTGTGCAGATTATTGCATTGAAGAACTTTCATTTAATGACGACTTAGAAAGTTTTAAAACATCAGACTTTTATTTGCTTAATGCAGAAAATATTGAAGAAGTGGCAAACGACTATTTTCAAAATTCTTCAACAGTTGAAGACTTAAAGGCAGAAATTGCCCGATTATGGCTCAACAAAATAAATTCACTTAACATTAAATTGGTGTAGAAAATAGTAATGAGCAAGGGCGAAGATAAAAGACAGATAATCTTTGACAAGTATAAAACCAACTTAAACTTGCTCATTGACAATGGTTTTATTAAAGGCTGTAAGGATTTCTATTTATGCCCAATTTGTTTACGACCACACCAAGACATAAATGCAGACGACCCACTGACACTTGAAGATGCCCCACCAAAGTCATTAGGTGGAACAGCTAACACCTTAACCTGCAAAAGTTGCAACAATACCGCAGGGCATAAAATAGATTTTCACTTAACCGAAAGACTTCGTGAAATTGATAGTGCTAAATTTATTCACGGAACTGAAACTATTGTCAAAGTCAATATAAATGGAGAAACATTTCAAGGAAAAATAACTGTTGCAGAAGATGGAACAATGACAATGTTTCACAGCAATAAAAATAACCACTCTGAAAAACTTGAAAAAACTATGCAACAGTTAAAAGGTGGCAATATCGTTGATATGAATTTTTTAAAAAGTAGGGTTATTCCCGAAAATTTGGAATATGCACTTTTGAAAACGGGTTACATTATGACCTTTGAAAAGTTTGGTTATTCTTTAGTTTTAGATAATTGCTTTGACATTGTAAGGGAACAACTAAAAAAACCTGAAGAACGGATTTACCCCGACAACTTTTGGTTTTCGCCACCATACCCTAAAACTATGCAAGGCGTGTATTTCCTTTGCGACAAAGGACTTGAATGTTTAATAGCGTTGTTTAATCTTGACACAGGCAACACAGAAAGAATGTTTGGAACACTTTTACCATTACCAATAAATCCAATTTCTGACGTTATTACAAACTTAAATACAAAGTTTAAAAATGAAGGTTCTGAAATTGCACTTACTCTTTATCCACTTGAACAAGATAATATGAAATATCTTGACAATATTGACGAATTAAAAGCAATGACAGATTGGTTAGACAAAAGAAAAAACCACCGCTAACATGAACTGTGCAAAATGGCGGGTTTAGTGCTAAATTCAACGGCAGTTCTTCGATTGAGCGGTAATGCAAAGCTGAACATTTGTACTTCGATTTCCGCCACTTCGCCAAGTTGCTAAAACGTTGTACGTCACCTTGTAGAAACACCCTAACCAAAAATAACATTTCCATATTTGGAAACCTTTCTTTATCTTTGTTGAATGTTAGGGCAAAGGTATTTTCGGACAGAATTTTATGAAGAGGTGAGAGACTTTTTGCACTCAATAGGCAGTAAAGCTGCTGACAAAATTCTATGGAATATTGACCTTGCTGAACAAACTAACGACCCAAGACTTTTCAAAAAACTGACAGACGAAATTTGGGAGTTTAGAACAAAATATGGCAATCTCCAATATCGGCTTTTAGCTTTTTGGGACAAGACACAACCTGAAGAAACTTTAGTTTTAGCAACACATGGAATTATTAAGAAGACAGACAAAATGCCTTCAAAAGAGATTGAAAAAGCAAAAGAAATTAGGAGAATATATTTTTCACAGAAAAAAATTCAAAATGGCAACAAAAAATAAAATAAAGACATATTCACTTTCTGAAATGAAAGACGAGTTCATTGGAAAAGTAGGTTCAAAAAAAAGAGACGAATATGAATATGAACTGAATATGGAAATTTTGAGCTTTATGATTAAGAAAGCCAGACAACAAAGAAACCTGACACAAGAGCAATTGGGAGAATTAGTTGGCGTACAAAAAGCTCAAATTTCTAAATTAGAAAGTAGTGCCAATAGTGCAACAGTTGACACAATATTGAAAGTCTTTAAAGCTTTGAAAGCGGAAATTAATTTTAATGTAAAAATAGAAAATAGAAAACTTCAATTGGCGAGATAGAAAGGCGAACCTACAACATTGGGTTTTATGCAAATTGGGCAGAAGTAATAACAATGAACTTTTGTAATTCTATTCAGCTTTTTTTTTTCAACTGACGAATTACTATCAGCTTTTGTACATAACTTAATCTTTATATTTTCAATCAGCAGCGGTTATGAGCAGACGGAATATAATACCCAACCTGCATAAACCCCTACCGTTGAACCAACATTGCTTTCAGCAATGAGTTAAAGCGAGTTTCGTTAGATTTGGGGTTACAAAATTTTTAGTTATGGAAAAAAAACGCTAACACCCTTTGCAGTGAATGCCCTGCAACG
>JAFDXF010000014.1 GCA_018268055.1 Bacteroidota bacterium | reverse complement strand
TGCCATATAGCGATATGAGTGTAGATTTGGGTGGCAGAGTAGCCAACGGAATTTATGTAGTGGAAGTTCGGTCTTCAACCGGTCGTTTAATTGGCGCTAAAGAAATCAGAGTGCAGATAAATTAATGATTTAGAAATTATCAAAATGTTTCAAATTCTAAAGCCTCCCGTTTCAAAAACGGGAGGCTTTTTTGCAGAAAAATTTTTTTTTAGAGCAAAAATTGTAGATTTGGTAATTCATTATATGCTTTATTTGAAATTGTATTTGTAATAAAATCATAAATATAATTTTATAGGGCATTTCGATCAGTTAATTTCTTAAACCTTAAACCGACTTATTATGAGAAATTATTACTTCTCACTTCAGTTCAAAGTGCGCAACTTTTTTTTACTTTTACTTTTATTCTTTTTTTCAGCGAATCTCAAAGTAAATGCTCAACTTACTACATCAAAGCAAGCGCCATCCGTTTTACCTAACAAAGGATTGACGCAGCAGCAAATACAGCAAAAATCTATGAAGTTGCAGAAGACTGCAATCCTTCAAAATGATGACAACCCTGCTGTTATTTATTTGAATTCTCTTCATTTGGATGCATCTGACCCCGCATTAAAGAATGTAAATAATGCGATGAGTGCATTTAATGGAAAACAAATGCATTTAGTAAAATTCGGTGGTGCTATACAGCCGGAGTGGTATAAATTGCTTACAGATGCAGGAGTAAAGATTGTGGATTATATTCCCAATTATGCATATATGGTTTATGGCGATTATAATACTATTTCCAATATCAGGGCAGAAGCGGCTAAAGCAAATAGCCCGATAATATGGGATGGCGCTTATCTTCCAGAATATAAAATTGCACAAGGTATTTATTCCACTGATGAAAGTGGTAATGTAAACAGGTCATCTGTTTCTTTTAGTAAATTTTCAATTCAATTATTTGACGATGCAGAAACGAATGCACCAACTTTCGCCTTATTGAAAAATTTAAAAACTTTAGGAACAACAGTTTATGAACAGCGCATTTCACATTACATAAATTTAGTGGTAAGCCTTAGTGCAGAAGGTTTGAGATTGATAAGCGAACGACCTGATGTAATCTCCATACAAGGTTATTTAGATCCAAAAATGCGGGATGAAAGTCAGAACATGATTATGACCGGTCAATTATCCGGTAATGCGCCATCACCTGGAAATTATTTAACATGGCTCGCAAGTAAAGGGTTTACCCAAGCTCAGTTTGATGCATCAGGGTTTGTTGTAAACCTTTCAGATGATGGTTTGGATAATGGTTCCGTTGCTAATGTATTAAACCCTACATATCATTTTGCTTTATTTAAAAACGGAGATCCTACACAAGCTACAAGAGTGGCTTTTAGTCACAAACAAGGAACCGCAACTGATGTAGATACAAAAGGATGTGGTGGGCATGGAAATTTGAACACACATATAGTTGGTGGCTATGTTCCTGATGCATTGTTGAGTAATCCAACACATACTGATGCAAATGGATTTAGATATGGCTTAGGTGTAGCTCCTTTCGTTAAAGTAGGAAATTCTACTATTTTCAAAGCAGCAGGTACTTATACCAATCCAAATTTTGCAAACTTAGAAGCCGAATCTTATAGAGATGGCGGACGCATCAGCAGTAATAGTTGGGGGGCAAATGTAGGTGGTGCATATACTGCAGATGCACAGGCTTACGATTTTTTAGTGAGAGATGCACAGCCTGCGGGTTCTTCGGTGCCTACTGCCGGAAATCAGGAAATGGTGATTGTATTTTCTGCTGGTAATGCAGGCTCTGGAGCCGGAACAATTGGTTCACCTGGTACAGGTAAAAATGTTCTAACGGTTGGTGCAACTGAAGGTGTAAGAGCTTTTGGCGGCAATGACGGATGCGGTATTAATGATGCAGGTGCAAACAGCGCTAATGATATGATATCTTTTTCCAGTAGAGGTCCATGTACTGATGGACGTACAAAACCGGATATTGTAGCACCCGGCACACATATCACAGGTGGTGTATATCCTTCTGCTGCCTCAAATCCTATTGCGGGCGCCGGTACTGCAAATGCATGTTTTACCGGAGCAAGTGTATGTGGAGGAGTCGGCAGTATTTTCTTCCCATCAGCAGGTCAACAATGGTACACGGCGAGTAGCGGCACAAGTCACTCTACTCCAGCTGTAGCAGGAATTGCAGCTTTAATCAGACAAGACTTCATTAATAGATCCCTTACACCGCCAAGCCCTGCTATGACTAAAGCGATGGTCTTACTCAGCGGATCTTATATGAATGGAACAGGAGCCGGAGGAAATTTGTTTTCTAATAATCAGGGAATGGGTCGTGTGGATATGAGTAATTATTTTAATGTAATGACGGGTTCAAAAATAATACAAGATCAGGTACCAGCAGATATGTTTACAGCTTCAGGCCAAAGTCGTACTGTAACAGGTGTTGTCGCAAACACCGGTCTTCCTGTTCGTATAGTACTTGCTTACACAGATGCCCCCGGCCCTACTTCCGGAAATGCGTATGTAAATAATTTGGATTTGGAAGTAACGGTAAATGGTACTTTATATAAAGGAAATGTATTTACCGGAGCTAATTCTGTAACAGGTGGAACTGCTGATGCAAAAAATAATGTAGAAAGTGTTTTCCTTCCTGCGGGCACTTCCGGATCGGTAGTAGTAACCGTAAAAGCAACCAACATCGCCGGAGATGGTGTACCTAACACAGGCGGAGCATTAGATCAGGATTTTGCTTTAGTGATTGGCAATGTTACACAATCAGCCGCTGCTTCTATCGTTGCTGCCGGCTCTGCCATTACCGCAGAAACATGTGTACCCAACAATGGCGTAATTGACCCTAGTGAACAAGTAACCGTTAATTTCACTTTGCAAAATAATGGAACTGCCGCTACAACAAATCTTGTAGCTACACTTCAAGCAACCGGTGGTGTGGTGCCAGTTACTACAAGCCAAACTTATGGTGCATTAGCTGCAAGCGGTGGAAGTGCAACAAAAGCATTTACTTTTAATAACACCGGTCTTACATGCGGTAGCACTTTGGTAGTTACGCTTGCCTTACAAGATGGAGCAAACAATTTGGGAACAGCAGTTTATACCTATACTTTAGGCACGAATACTGTTCTTGTTTCGCAAAATTTTGATGCAGTTACTGCACCTGCACTTCCATCGGGTTGGAGTGCAACAGGTTCTGGAGGCGGTGTTATGTGGCAAACGAATACAACAACGCCATACTCAGCACCTAATGCTGCTTTCACAGACAATCCGAATTCACCTTCCGATAAGCAATTGGTTACTTCTTCTTTCACGCCGGGAAATGGGGCAAGTGTTTCTTTCAGGAATAATTATAATACAGAGAATGGTTTTGACGGAGCAGTCTTAGAAATTTCTATAAATGGCGGCGCTTTTGTAGATATCACTTCTTTAGCCGGTGGAGCATTTACTGCCGGCGGCTATAATGGAACAATCAGTTCATCTTTTGGCAATCCATTGGGAGGCCGTCAAGCTTGGACTGGCAACAGTGGTGGTTATGTATTAACTTCTGCGACTTTGCCTACCTCTGCTGCAGGGCAACCATGTAACCTACGTTTCCGTTTTGCTTCTGATAATAGTGTCGGTGCTACCGGATGGAGAGTAGATGATTTTTCTATTAGTCAGTATGCATGTTGCCCTGGTGGACCTCCTCCTTCATGTACTATCGTGTGTCCTGCAAATATAACAGTAAATGCAGCTGCAGGAATGTGTGGCGCTAATGTGACTTTACCAACACCAACTACAACAGGTGCTTGCGGTACGGTTACTTTAACGCCTGCTTCAGGTTCGTTCTTCCCTGTTGGTACCACCACGGTAACCGCAACAACAGGTGCCGGCCCAAGTTGCACATTCACCGTTACAGTATTGGATGTAGAGCCACCGGTGATTACTTGTCCTGCAAGCATTACGAAGAACAATGATCCGAATATATGTGGAGCGGTAGTAACATATAGTTTGCCTATAGCTACAGACAATTGTGCTGCGGGCACACCTGTAACATATACGCAATCTACCAATAACAATACGATTACTCCTGGAGTGGCAATAGCCTGCCCTAGCGGTGACAACCATTTCTGGAGAGCTTACAACTTATCACTCAGTTCACCACTTACAATAAAATCAGTAAGGTTTGGTGTTGAACAAAATGCTACTGCACAAACAGTAACAGTAAGGTTGTACACGAGTGCAGGTGCTTTCCCTGGAGGTACACGTACTTTGGTAGGTACAACAACGGTACCCATTACCACTGCATCTGGAGTCTTCTATACAGCAAACTTTGCCACACCACCTACAGTAGCAGCAAATGCAATTGTAGCAGTAGAAGTAGAAGTGCCCACCGGCAATATGTGGCCAGGAGCTAATACTTTGGGCGAATCCGCACCAAGTTATATTTCATCAGCTACTTGTGGAGTACCCGCACCGGTAACATTAGGTTCATTAGGCTTCACTGCACATTATATAATAGATATAGGCGGCACAGTACCTGGTACCATAGCAGTAACACAGATAGCGGGCTTACCAAGCGGTGCTACCTTCCCTGTAGGCACAACAACCAATACCTACAAGGCAACAGATGGAGCAGGCAACTCATCTACATGTTCATTCACTGTAACGGTAAAAGATGTACAAGCGCCGGTGATTACCTGTCCGGGAAATATTACCGCTACTACACCTGCAGGTTCATGTACTGCGGTAGTGAACTATGCTGTAACAGCAACAGATAACTGCCCTGGAGTAACAACAAGCCTTGTAAGTGGCTTAGCAAGTGG
>JAFDXF010000013.1 GCA_018268055.1 Bacteroidota bacterium | reverse complement strand
CGTTGCAGGGCATTCACTGCAAAGGGTGTTAGCGTTTTTTTTCCATAACTAAAAATTTTGTAACCCCAAATCTAACGAAACTCGCTTTAACTCATTGCTGAAAGCAATGTTGGTTCAACGGTAGGTATTTATGCAGTATGGGCATTCCGTGTTACGTCTGCTGGGAACGTCAGCCGAGCAAAGATATGAAGATGCGGATATGCACATATGCTGATTTATAATCGTTCAGCCCGGACTACAGATGATTGAAAATATGGGCTGAGATTTTATTCGTCAGCCCATATTGCATAAATACATTTGTTGTAGGTAGCCCTTCTCGTCTGCCGGTTAAGTCAACGTTTTATAATTATTGGAATTTTTGCCTTGTTGATACCGTCAGAAATTTCAAGATAATAAACGTTTGGCAACAAATTGGAAACATTTAGATTAACGGTTTTGTTGCCTTTTCCAAAATTGACAGCTTTTTTGAGGTTGCCCAGTTTATCAAATATTTTTACTTGTCTAATTTCTTTGAATATGATTGGTTGAATACTCTTTCCTCCAGTTTTGGAATTAATATTATTGTCAAGGGTAATTGAAACATTTGAAGACGCCGGGTTAGGGAATAGTTTTACATTGTATGCAGACCTTCCATAACAAATAGGTGAATAATTTCCACCACCCACTGCAATAGTTCTTCCACACTCAGTTACTGCTAAAACGGTTAAGCCTTCCCCTTCGGATGTGCAAGGCCAATTATATGTTGATAAGAAACCTGTATTAGTTGTTTCAATTAATTGTCCATTTACGAACCACTGATAAGAAGTAGCGCCAGGATATTCGTCAACTTGTGCCTGTAACGGCTCTCCCGTCATTGGCGCAGACCATATCCATTGAAAGTTTGGGTTATCCCAAGGCAAACAGGGGGTAAAGCAAATATTTGTAAAAGCGGAATAACAAGTGCCAGACATAACCCTTACCCTGATTGTACCGCCAAGCCCTGATGTACTGTTAATATTCACAGAGGCGGAGGTGCAAGTCAAAGAAGTTACTGAACCATTTATGAGCAAGTCACCTGTCACTTCCCAGTCATAGCAAACAGGATTTGAGCCAACAGCTAACACAGAAACATAGTTACAGTCATTTGTCTCGTAAATTTTGTACGCTGCGGGGGAAGGTGGAAGATTTAATGGAGGCGGGTTACCCTGCATTTCTGCGAAAATAAATTCGGCGTTTGGCCTGTTATAGCTTATGTGCAGTTCATTGCTTGTAGGCGATGAATAATAGTTTGCAAAAGTTGTACGCCCTTCACAAACCAAACTGCTATTACATGTATTGGTTCTTAAATTTCCAAATGGGTTTGTAATATTTAGCGAACTCATTTTTGGTACAAAGCCAAAACCGCTTTGATTTATTGAAACATTGACAAAGCCTGAAAAAAAGTTTGGAAGCTGGGCTTGAATTGCTGCTTGGTCAAAACCAAATTGGTTTAAATCGTAAACTCCGGCAGGTGAATTATCAAGCGGGTAAGCCGTGCTACCCGAATATCCCCTTGATTTTGTCAGATAAGTGTTTATGTTAATTAGCCATAATATTTTTCGTTTGATAAAAATATCACCGTTATAAATTTGCGAATTTTGAAAATTTGGTGGAACAGCTTTTGACCATATATCTACATTAAGACTTGTTTTTGTTGATACGATTGATAATGGAAACTCCCAGAATGTTCCCACATTTGAAAATATTCCTGCAAGAGTTGCGGCAAGAGACTGCCAAAGCTGACCGAAATATGTTGAGGTGCGTTGCCCTGTGAAACTAAATAATTGGCTATTATCAGGAAATAAAAGATTCGTATTACAGATTGCATTACTAACACTTACGTTTCTGCTATTCAGTGGCCAGCCAAGCTGGTCAATTTCATTCTGAAAATTCTGATGTTCCGTTTTTGAAATAGTAAACATTCCATTGACGTTATTGTAGCGGTCATAGATAACTCTCTGAATCAGCATTTGTCTTGCCGCCGGTGATTCAGAAAGTGTTTGCAGGTCCCTGATTTGAGCAAAAGGGTTAAGAAGATTAGGGACGATATTGATTACATATAAGCCGGGAAGCCCTGCACTAACTCTTGTGCTACCCAAATGTTGTGCGGCCATTTGAATGCCTACAGGGACATTTGCTCCCTGATGTGGCACATCATGACTGATAAACAATCTGCATTCATGATTTATATTATTATTCTCCATATCCCTTAGTGCATACCGGGTACAAAGACCGCCCATGCTTAAGCCCATGATTACATTTTGTTGTCTTACACCATTCCATGTGGTCTTAATGCTGTTCACCCATCTGATAACTGCATCAACTACAAATGCATTACGTTGAATATGGTCTGTGCCATTATCAAAATCAACGAAAATTAAATCATACTGACCCGTTACATCAAGTACTTCATTGAAATCATAAGCTCCCCCAGTAATAAGGTTGACCCTATCCACTTCCCTTATAAACGACTCGCTATTGTAGTTTTGTCCTGGTTCATTCGGAAATACAATCCTCCATGGGTCAAATCCTTCAACCACAATTAAAGGTCTTCTTATCTGTCCTGTTGTATTGGTGGTACTTAAATGTACTTGCACATTGCAAAAGCCTGTTGTGCCTAAATAGGGTTTGGAGCCATTAATAGTTGTTGATAGGGTTGGATTGGGATTAAATGCGTATCGCTGTGAACCGCCGCCGTTATCAACTGGTTTTACAAATATTTTGGTCTGGCTGATAAGCTGAGTGTTATTTGAAAGGGTTATACGGAATTTTACATTGTAAATGCCAGATGTGGTAAACCCAAAACTGAAAGGGGTATTCATACTTACTGAGAAATATCCATTTCCTTTATCAGCTTCTAAAGAACTTATGCTGTAAGTAGAGTTTGTAAAAACCAAATCAGATTTAAAAACAAACAAGTCGTTGCTTGCCACGGTTGTATTTGTTGCAGGGGTGACAGCGAAAAGAGTTTTGGTAAGATATGGAGATTCTGTACGTCCCGGCACATCAAAAATCTGGTCGTTGCTGATTGTTACAAGCCCTGCACTTACCGCATCGTCCCTGTAGGCATTGTAGCTATAATTCATGATTGCCAGCCCGGTTGGCTGATTCGCAAGATTGTGTTGATTGAATAGATTAGCTACTACTTCGGGGCTTGGTAATGCGGAAATCAAACGCACCTGACTGCTGTAAATTGAATTATATAAAGCAAACCATTCCTTATTGCCAACATAATTGCTATCATGGAACTGTTGCCCTGTGTAATTGTCCAGATTCAGAAAGTCAATTCCATAATCTGATAAAATGCCGGTTGGTATTTGGTTCTTATCAACATACTGAAAAATATAATTGATACGGAGGGCAAATGAATCCTCGGTGTTTTGGGAATAGGTTGAGAAGCTGATTACTACAGATAGAAATAACGATAGAAAAATTCTTTTCATAAAATTAGTTTTAGGTTAATTGTAAACGTCCATTATAAAATCAAAGCGTCCTTCGGTGATATTTACATCCGGGCAACCGCTTTGCTTTAATACGCCATTAAAACGGCCTGAAACAATTTTGTTAGGCAGGTCAAACCTTGTTATTGTTATTGTACCCGTTTGAAGCGAATTGGTTCGGTCAAACTTATTGCAGATGGTCTCATTGGTGCTGTAGTAAAATGAATTAAATACAGGAGCAAATATTGTATAATCCTTGGTCTCATATACACCTTTTAGGAATATACTCAATCCGCTGATGCAACCGTTATTAGTATTTATTGCTAACAGGCTGTCACTTTTGTAATATTGTATCAGGAACTTATAGCAATTGCCACTTCCACGTGGTGTATAAATGACCCCGTTAATTTTACATCCGAATGTATTGGCACCTGATTGGGTTTCGGCAGGTAACTGCGGAATAATATCATTTTTCTTACACTCACTAAAGGTAAACACTGTTACTGTTAGTATTCCGGATATTAATTGTTGTATAAGTTTCATAAAACATGGGTTTAAATTATTTACTGCTAAAGTTAGGACAATTAATTTCATTGAGATGATGCAGCAAATAGTCAAGAAAAAGATTTGTCGGTGGGCTTAGTCCATCCCCTGTTATTGCTGGTTGAATTGACATACCGCTCGCTATAGGGTTACCTACAACTCTTATAAAAGTATCCGACAAGCCCACCTAAAAAAAGCCCGTAGTTAAAAGATATTGGCGGGCTTGTCGGTATACTTTATCGTTGGCCGACGTTTGTGCTGTTTGTATGGTACAAAGTAT
>JAFDXF010000012.1 GCA_018268055.1 Bacteroidota bacterium | reverse complement strand
CGGTTCGTTGCAGGGCATTCACTGCAAAGGGTGTTAGCGTTTTTTTTCCATAACTAAAAATTTTGTAACCCCAAATCTAACGAAACTCGCTTTAACTCATTGCTGAAAGCAATGTTGGTTCAACGAACAGGTATTGCTGCAGGTGGGGAACTCATTGAACGTCCAGCCCGGAACAAATGCTGATTGAAAAACTGCTGATGAAGATAACAACTAAAAGCTAAATTACTAACATCCAGCCGGAACAAAAGATGCCACATTGCTGATGCCGAAGATTACAACGTCAAGCCCCACTTGCAGCAATACCCATGTTGTAAGCATACCCTTCGTCGGTCTGTCTTTGTAATTATTTTAGCAGAGTCAAGACCCCCTTAATAAATTGTTCCGGTTTCCCATAAAACTTATACCTGCATTGCCATACAAAAGAACCATTGTCCTGGGCTATGCTTTTATATTTTCCATTCCATCCTTCATTTCTGTTTTTTGTTGCAAATACCAACTGGCCCCATCGGTTATAAATTTGCATCTCATATTTTTCAAAAGCCCCACCGGTAAAAGGTTTAAACAGGTCGTTAAGCCCGTCATTATTTGGTGTAAAAGCGTTGGAAAAATAAATATATTCCGGGCATGCTGCTACTTTAATTTTTATAGTGTCTGACAGTTTGCAACCCTGAAATACTTCGGCTTCCACACTGTACGATGTATTTATTTCGGGTATTACGGTAACGCTATTCTGATTTAAATAGGTAAGATTGTATTGCGGCTGCCAGCTATAATTCATATACCCGGCAGGAACGCTAAGCGTCATTGCTTCATGCAGGCATATTGTACTGTCTTTGCCTAGGTCTATTTTAAAATTGCGTTTTGAGAGTTTAATAGTATCTGTATAAACCCTGTTGCAGAAATCAGTGGCGGTAACATAATATACTCCGTCCTTGGTTGCAGTATAATTGGTGCCGTTGCTTCCATCCTGCCAGCGGTAGGATTTAAAACCGGGGTTATAGGCATCAAATAAGTATGTTTTTCCGGGGCAATAAATGGTATCATTACCTAAATTGATTTGCTGAAATGGGGCGGCAACTACCAGGCCCACAGAATCTATTAGTTTATCACAGCTTGCAGACCGTGCTATTATTTTCCCCCGATAGCTTTTATTAAATGTAAGGCTTAATGTAGTGTCATTTATTTGCTGATAGGTTTGTACCATCGCAGTATCAAACGTAAAATTTATTTTCCCGTCGCATAAAGGGTTTTTATACACGGTAACAATAACCGGTTGGGCAATATTGCATACCGTGTCCAGTGCATGTATTTTTAACGTATCGCAGCGGTGTACAATATTGCAAACAATAGTTCTTTGCAGGTTGTAATCTTCAATGGTGAACCTGGCTGGGGATAAAGCTAAAATAGCCTGTTGAACAGTAAAGTTGCCCTGCCAGTTAATGGGTGAAACAGTGGCCGGTTTAGTAAGCAACAAATCAATGTTGCTGCCAAAGCATAAAGCCGCAGTGTCTTTAGCCAGAATGCGGAAGTTGTCAATATAAGTATGCTGGTTATCCCCGGTTATTATATCATATGATGTAAGGTAGCCCGGCTCGCCCATAACACGATTTGATTTCTGGCTAAACCTGTCAATTCTTGTTGCAGCATGTGGTATTTTTTTTTGTATTGTAAGCAGGTCTTTCCCAAAAGCATAATAAACCTGCTGGTTTGGAAAATCATATACGGAAACATACCTGTTGTCCAACGAATCAATATAAAGATGGTAATTCCATTCTTCCCACCACCTGAATCTTTTACGGGTACAAACGTATTCGCTTTTGATATGATTAAAATCTTTGTCAAATTCACTTATTTTAAAAATGCGAGTAAGGGTATCGCCGCCGTTAAAATCCAATCCCCATATTTTGCGGTAAATACTAATCCTATCATTATTTAATATCGCAACTACCGTATTATCATTACCCTCGCCTTCTGTAATGGGAATACCAAACTGGGTAAATCCTTCAGGCGGGCTGCAATAGGCTTTTTTGTCAACCACCTGTTTAGTTTTCCAGTTTATTTTTAGATAAGTATAGGCAGATTGGGGAATAAAACTTATCATACAGGTATTAATAAAATTTGAGCTGCCATATAAATAAATATAATCGCCTTCAATTTTACACCTATCAAAATACGGTTCATAATAAGTAATCGGCGGGCGGATAAATGACCAGGAGGAGCCGGGTACCCCGTCATTGCTTGTTACCAGTAATGTAATAGCATCGGGTTCTTCAGGCGCACGGTATAGGGGATGGGTAATGCAAAAAAGCAAACTGTCTGTTCCATATTGTGTAATATTGGAAACCCATATTGGGTATGCATTGTTTAAATTTAACCCGGCGTTGGTAATATCAATATTGTTTTGATAAAGCAATTGCCCTTGCGGGGACAAAATAATATAAAAAAAAGGCTCGGTTGCTGTTACCGGGTTAGTACCGGCAATAATAATATTGCCATTGGCAGCTTCCCCTAAACTTTGTAGTTCGCTCTTCCCGGAAAAATTAGGGGAAGTAATTTTTTTGAACCACACTGTCTCTCCTGATTTGTTTGTCTTAGATGTAAAAAATAAATTTGAAAAGGCAGAGGCATCTTTCAGAAAAAAACCAATAGAAATTTTACTACTGTCTTTTGTGAAGATGGTCTTCAATACCCGCAAAGAGTCATTCGGTAATGTTTTATATTGGATATGCGATGAAGAATCCATGCAAATGTTTTGTGCATTTGCAGAAAAACAAATTGCAAGGGAAATAAAAATAGTAAGCTGTTTCATATGAAAATAACGGAACGGGAAGAATACTCTTTCCGTTCCTTTTATTCGGTTAATTAATGTACCATGTTTCTGTTACATAAAGCCCATTTGGCTGAGTTACACATGGGCCGCCATTTGAATTGCTACCCATATGATTATTTCTGAACCTTACTTGCACATTTCCAGGCACTAAACCATTAATGCTTTGACTTAATGAAACATCAATATACCATACATCCCAATAATTAATTCCAACTCCATACTGGTCTGTTCCCGGCTGTCCTAATCCATTTATATGCAGGTAGAATTTTTTCCATTGATTGCTTCCGTTTTTGAATTCAATTTCCTGCTTATTGGGAAATACATATCCAAAAGGAAAACACTGTGAGGGGACAGCATTACACCCAGCCAAACTTGGCGGAGTAGTTCCATTGCGGGGGTTCCAATACACTTTATCAATTCTTGTACAGGGCAGGGTATTTTGTTGTGAGCCAATTACCTGCTGCTGTGAAGAGAAGCCAATATTAAGCGTAGCATAATTCGGGCAATCGGTATAGCAGGTTAGGTTAGATTGAACTGCTGACGACAAATTGTAAGTTGCCTCGCTGATAATTTCAGAACGATAGGTAATAAGATATTCATTCATTGGGTCGCCGTTTGAGTTTGTGCCTACCACACCATTGTCCTGTATTGTAAGTACAGGGTTTACCGTGCTGGTTGGTGTAATATACACTTGACCACCGGAACTATTTACCAGTTTTATTCTGCCCCGGCTAAAAAGAGACCCGCCATTTGTCAGTTGAGGCGCAAACTCTGATGTAATTTTATATTGTACCACAAAACGATAACCTACATTGCAGGTAAACTCCCTGGTTATAGAAACCAACACCTGAGAAAATTCCGATTCGCCGGGGTTGGGGCATGTTGATGTGGTTCTGTCTATCTGTCCGGGGCTGACCGTAATCCTGTTACCATTTATATCGCCATAATAACCTTTGCCGGGAAGATTAACAATAAATGTAGCAGAAGCAGGTTCATTTTTTAATTTCTGTTTATAGAATTCGGCGAGTTCGCTTTGCTGTTTTGATTCAGTGGTAGATGTTTTTTTACACCCATAGAAAGTAATAAGGCCAATCGCTATTACAATTGTAACTGCGGTTAATAATCTTGAGATTCTCATAAATTGTGTTTTTGATTTAGTAAATTAATTTATCAATATGTTCTGGTTAATAATCTCATAACGGAGGGTATTTATCCTTCAATATAATAAATAAAATCAATTTCATTGAGCGTTGCAAGGTATTTGTACTTTGTTAAACCTACTATAACACGAAAGTGGTATTTTTTACAAGGTCTGTCTGTCAGGGTTGCTAAAACAACTCTTATAAAAGTATCCGACAAGCCCACCTAAAAAAAGCCCGTAGTTAAAAGATATTGGCGGGCTTGTCGGTTTACTTTATCGTTGGCCGACGTTTATGCTGTTTGTATGGTACAAAGTATTTTTGTAGTTGTTGGTCAGCACAGTTTTTGGTGAGCGGGTTGAATACTTTTTAAAAAACATTCAATCTAAGTTAGTACAATAGCTGTGTATAGCAATTAAATTTTTCAAAAACAGACATGAGCCGCCGAGGATGTAAAAAAAATGATACTGCACCGTCATCTCGTACGTTAAAAGTGAAGGGCGTGTATCGGTGTAATACTGAAATAGATAACGCAGTTCTTGAAGATAAAGTTTGCGGGTAAGATTGATGTAATGGCCAAGGGCCATCATATCAGCGGTTCGTTGCAGCGCATTCACTGCAAAGGGTGTTAGCGTTTTTTTCCCATAACTAAAAATTTTGTAACCCCAAATCTAACGAAACTCGCTTTAACTCATTGCTGAAAGCAATGTTGGTTCAACGGCCGGTGGCTTTGCGATGGTGCGGCAATAGCGAACCGTCAGTTGAGTTTTGTACCAAAGTTAAATAGAAATTCTAAAGTTCAGCATTTGACTTCAAGCCGCACTATTGCAAAACCGCTTGTTGTGCGTTCGCTTTTTTGTCCGCCGACAAAAAACGAACGCTAAATCAATTCAGCTTTTTGTCCTGCGAAAAAGGGTTGATTTTTTAATTGTTGTTCGTATTGGTCTTTGTCTATAAAAGGCCATAATTCATAATCGCCTGTGTTTTTAAATTCGTCAAACTGTTGTTGTCGTTCCGTCATTTTGTGTCGGTAATGTTGCCCCAAGGTCAGTACACTTAACAACAAGTCCTTAAATGAAAATCGGATAAGTGGGTTTGTCGGGTCAAGATATGGCCATTCGTAGTTAAAGTCAGAATGTAGAAATAAAATGTATCTGGCTATGTCTTTTAGTGCTTCGTCTGTAAGTCTGTCATTACCTGTTAATTTATGTTCTTTCAAGTCACTATACAAACACCAACTTAGTTCAAGCATTGGTCTAATAATAGGGTCGTCAAACTTTGCTTCTTTTGAACGGTAATATTGTTCAGGAAGCCAACCGAAAGTCACATCATCTGTAATGTAATTTTCAAACTCGTCATTGCTGATAAGTCCGACTGCTAAATGTCGCAAATGAAATGCAAGTTTCTTTCTTCGTTCTCTGTCAACCATAGTTCAATGTTTGTAGGGTGTTCGTTAAAGTGACGCATAACTCTTATAAAAGTATCCGACAAGCCCACCTAAAAAAAGCCCGTAGTTAAAAGATATTGGCGGGCTTGTCGGTATACTTTAACGTTGGCCGACGTTTGTGCTGTTTGTATGGTACAAAGTATTTTTATAGTTGTTGGTCAGCGCAGTTTTGGGTGAGCGGGTTTTATACTTTTTAAAGAACTTTTAATCTAAGATAATACAATGGCTGCATATAGCGATTAAATTTTTCAAAAACAGACATGAGCCGCCGGAGTTGTAAAAAAAATGATACTGCACCGTCATCTCGTACGTCAAAAGCGAAGGGCGTGTATCGGTGTAATACTGAAATAGATAACGCAGTTCCTGAAGATAAAGTTTGCGGGTAAGATTGATGTAATGGCCAAGGGCCATCATATCAGCGGTTCGTTGCAGCGCATTCACTGCATAGAGTGTTAGCGTTTTTTTTCCATAACTAAAAATTTTGTAACCCCAAATCTAACGAAACTCGCTTTAACTCATTGCTGAAAGCAATGTTGGTTCAACGGTTGGCATATTTCTGCGGGCGGCTTCATAACGAAACTACAAATTTAAAGTAACTGTCCAGCAGCTCGCAGAAATATGTTTGTTAGGGGCTGGCATTTTCTCAGTTAATCAAATATTCTCTATTTGTCTAATAAATCTGTAACATTTTCTATATGTCGGAGTTCTATTTCTTCATTTGCTCCGTTTTCAACAGCTTCTCTTAATACTCGAATCACCTCGTATTTGTCAGTATATGGGGCAGGTTTATTTGCTTGTATTAATCTCACAACTTCTAAAACTCTTTCTTCTCTAACAACGAAGACACCGTCTGGAACAAAACTTACGTCTCTAAGTTTGCAATTACCATCAAATACTATAACTGAAAAAAATGGGATACTTTCAAACTGTTTCCGTTTCTTTTTTAAATCAACAATATGTTTGTTATTTTGCATTATAGGATTATAGAAACGATATTTTTGTTTTCCATATGCTAATACTTGTGTCCATTGCGATTGATAACCTTTCCCAAAAATCCAACCACTATAATCTTTTACTTCAAATACGATTATGCCTGCTGTGGTAACAACAACTAAATCAACTTGAGAAAAATTTCCATTTATTTTGCGTACATATAAGTCATGGAAAATTGTTTGTGCTGGTATTCCATATTTCAAAAGTTTCAGGACCAAATTTCTTTCAGAATATGTTCCTCTATCGGATTTAGTAACAGTTTCTAATAATCTTTTGTTTTCCCTATTTCGAATTCTGGATAGATGATATACTCCAATAGCAATAACAAAAATGACGAGGACAATAAGAATGAGTATTCCCATTTTAGTATTCATTAATCAATCATAGTTTTCAGTTTGCACCTCGAACTCTTTGCTATATAAGATTTTTGACTAAATATAAAAAATTGGTGTTTAGAGCTATAATCGAAGAACTAATTTTCATACTGTTTGCCGCTAACTCTTATAAAACCATCCGACAAGCCCACCTAAAAAAAGCCCGTAGTTAAAAGATATTGGCGGGCTTGTCGGTATACTTTATCGTTGGCCGACGTTTGTGCTGTTTGTAAGGTACAAAGTATTTTTGTAGTTGTTGGTCAGCGCAGTTT
>JAFDXF010000011.1 GCA_018268055.1 Bacteroidota bacterium | reverse complement strand
TTATGGAAAAAAAACGCTAACACCCTTTGCAGTGAATGCCCTGCAACGAACCGCTGACATGATGGCCCTTGGCCATTACAGCAATCTTACCCGCAAACTTTATCTTCAAGAACTGCGTTATCTATCAGCAGTAGAATAATAATTGGAACATTTGAATAATCATCTGCACATATAAAAGTATCAATTAGCTATTATACCCCTACAAAATAAAAGTTTACCCCATAAGTTCACATAACTTCAAATGAAAGCCGAACTTTATAAAATAATTTGAACAAATGGTAATTACTGAATTAAGAAAAAATATTTTCAGGCATATTTTATTTTGCGCTTTATTCCTTATTATCCCAATTCTTTTATCAACAAGGCCGCAGGGTGAGCCTTTTCTTACCATTACAAATCCTTTTATCAGGGATATCATAGGCAACTTTCTGCTGCTCGTTTTTTTTTATATCAACTACTATGTATTAGTTTCAAAATATTATTTTAATAAACAGTACTTAATATATGTTGTATTGGTATTGCTTGCCCTTGCAGTCGTTTTCATGCTGCCTTCCCTACTAACCGGAAGGTTTACCGCAGGCCCGCAAGGGCCACCTCCGCCGTTTAAGCCTGCGCCGCTAAATCCTCTTTCCGCTAAGGAGCCAGGCATTTACTCTTTTATGTTCAATGAGCTAAAGCATCATTTTTATCTCTTTTTTATTGCATTGTTCTTTTCTTTCCTGCTGCGTACAAGAGTGCAAATGGCAGAAATAAGAGAAGAAAAACTGAAAGCGGAATTATCCTCTTTGAAATCGCAAATAAACCCTCATTTTCTGTTCAATACACTCAATATTATTTATTCTTTATCTGTAAAAAAGGACGACAGGGCAGCGGAAGCCCTTTTGAACCTCTCCGGCTTGATGCGATATATCATCAAGGATGCAAGCCGGTATAAAATACCACTCAAAGAAGAAGTGGAATATATTCGTAATTACATAGAATTGCAAAAGGCTCGGGTTGGCAATACGGCAGAAATACGTTTTAATTTCTCCGGCGAACCCGGCGTTTTGGAAATAGCCCCGCTAATCCTGATTACCTATATTGAAAATGCTTTTAAATATGGTGTAAATCCCGATGTGGATGAGTGTGTGGTGAATGTAAAAATTCAAATGACTGATGGCGGACTTAGCTTATTTGCTTATAACAAAAAAGTTCCGCTTGCCGATAAAATTGATTCTACTGGAATTGGCATTTCAAATACTGCAGAGCGGCTAAAACACCTTTATGCTGGCAAACATTCTCTCACTATAAATGAGAATAAGGAAACCTATTCTGTACACCTGTCAATAGCATTAGTATGATGAAAACAGTAGCCGTTGATGACGAACCCCTTGCTCTTGACCTCATTGAAACCTATTGCGGTAATTTTGATTTTCTGCAATACGAAAAGGGGTTTACCAAAGCAGGAGTAGCCCTTCAGTACCTGGAGAAAAACCCTGTTGATTTATTATTTCTGGATATTAATATGCCTGCTATGTCGGGCATGGAATTTTACAAATCACTTCAGCATAAGCCCATGCTCATTTTTACAACATCCTACAGTGAGTATGCTGTGGAAAGTTATGACGCAGGTGCAATTGATTATTTATTGAAGCCTTATACACTTTCACGGTTTGAAAAGGCAGTAAGAAAAGCCAATGAAACCCATAATTTAATTAACAATGCACCGGGAAGTGAGAAGGAAAAATACCTGATGCTGAAAGCCGATTATGGAGTGGTGAAGATTACCCTTGCTGATATTCTTTTTATTGAAGGGCTTGATAATTACCTGAAAATTCATTTGAGTAAGCAACAGCCAGTTGTGGTAAGAATGACAATGAAAGCATTACAGGATAATCTGCCTGAGAATAATTTTATAAGGGTTCACCGGTCATATATAATTCCCTTCAATCGTATAGATGCTGTACGCAATAAAATAATTTCCATCGCTGGCGAAGAAATACCGATTGGCAAAAGCTATGAGGACGATTTTATTTCTTTATTCAAAAGATAATTGCCTGTCATAAAATCGGTAGGAACCATCTTATTCAGGCATTCGCCACAGAAATCACCCTATTTACCACAATTAGCTTTTTCCCATTAAACATTGTTGTGATTTTTGTAACCGATAGCTGATTTATGAATTATAGAATGACTGTGGCAATGTTTTGCGATATGTAACAATTCTATATCCTCATTAGTAACACTAAAATTAAATTGTATGAAACAAAAACTCTTATTCCTCTTTGTGTCTGCATTATTAACCTCGGCAGTTTTTATTGCCTGTAAAAAAGACAAAAGCGGCAGCGGTACTACTGCTGCAAGTATTTCTGCTTTAAACTGTTCATCAGCTACATTTTCAGCAGCTGCAACTATCAATGTAGCATATTCTGGTACTGCAACTGTACCATACACCGGCGGCAATGGAGTAGCTTATTCAGCAGGTGCTGGAATTTCTTCAACAGGGGTTTCCGGACTAACTGCAACATTAAGTGCTGGTACGCTGGCAAGTGGGGCAGGAAATTTAAGTTATGCTATTAGTGGCACACCCACTACTTCTGGTACAGCATCGTTTGCTTTATCATTTGGTGGACAAACCTGTACTTTAACGCTTACAGTAAATGCTGCAACAGGCGGCACGGCTACAGTAACCGCTTTAACTTGTGCCAGTACTACATTTTCATCAAGTGCCACTATCAATGTTGCTTATACAGGCACAGGTCTTGTACCTTATACTGGGGGTAACGGGCTTGCCTATTCAGCAGGTGCCGCTATTTCATCTACCGGTGTAACTGGTTTAACTGCAACTTTAGCAGCAGGCACATTAGCAAGCGGTGCAGGTAACATAACTTATAATATTACAGGTACACCAACATCATCCGGTACTGCATCTTTCGCTATTACCTTTGGTGGACAGTCTTGCACATTGGCTTTAACTGTAAACACAGCATCTGCCAGTTGTGCATCGCAAACCGGAGTAGCAAAAATCGTTTGCCTGGCAAATGAATTTTTAGCAACACTTACAACAACTCAACAGGCAAGTGTAGTACTAACATTAAACCTTACCAACGCAAAGAGATGGTCAAACCTGCCATGTGGATTAAGCTGCCGCAATGGATTATTATTCAGCAGCCTTACCACAGCCCAGCAAACTGCGGCTATTGCTGTAATACAGGCAGCATCGGGCACAACAACCGGTAATGGGTATGACGAATTCAATCAAATAAGAAAAGCAGATAGTTATCTTGGACAAACAGCAAGTGGATACTCTGAGGGAAATTATGTAATTGCTTTTTTGGGCACACCCAGCACTACCGGCAAATGGATGCTGCAATTTGGCGGCCATCATTATGCACAAAATATAACTTATAACAACAGTCAGGTAATAAGCATTACGCCATTGCATGAAGCAGTTGAACCAAAGGGTTCATTTACTTATAGCGGTACTACATATAGTGGCCCCATTGAATCAGAACATAATGCCATGCAGCAAATGTTAGGTTCATTTACAAGCACAGAGCTAACTTCAGCTAAACTTAGCACTACCTTTTCTGATTGTTTAATGGTGCCCGGCTCTACTACCAATACCTTTCCAACCACAAAACAAGGTATAAAAGTTAGTACCCTGAGTTCTACGGCACAGGCAAAAGTATTAGCAGCGATTGCCGAGTGGGTAAATGACCTTGATGCAACTACTGCGGCAACATATCTTGCTACCTATCAAAGTGAATTGGCCAATACTTATGTATGCTATGCAAGTAATACCAGTGCAACAGCAGGCAATGCAAGTTCATTCTTAACAGCTAATACAGACTATGTAAGGATTGATGGGCCAAGCTGCTGGATAGAATTTGTTTGTCAGAGTGGTGTGGTAATCACAGGTCAAATCCACTATCATACAGTAATGAGAGACCAGGCAAGGGATTATATTGGATTATAACTTAGAAAGAAAAACCATGTTATACAACAGCATTTTTGTAAACAGCCGCCTGATGAAAAGATGGCGGCTGTTTTTTTTAAGTGGGGTTATTTTGTTTTCGGCGCTGATACCGGAAAACTCATTTGCACACCAGTCGCCCAATACACTTATTTTTTTAGATGTAAGTCCCGGCAGAGTTGCTATGGAAATACAAATGCCCGTTCCGGAGTTAGAACTGGCATTTGGCAATAATATTTCAAAATCACCGGAAACTATAATTGACAGGTTTGGTAGCCAGTTAAGGGAATATCTTCAAAATCACATTCATGCCTATGTAAAAAAAGAAAAACCCTGGGCAATAGAGATAGTTTCGCTTAAAATGGATAAAGGAAAATACATTGAAAGTGGAATTGATTATTGGGAAGTTATAGCAACCGTAATTTTAAAACCGCAGCCAAATGAAGATACCCGAAAGTTTATGCTGGACTATGATGTAATAATGCACCAGGTGATGAATCATGTAGCACTTGTAAATATCCGCAGCGATTGGGAAACAGGCAATATAGATAATGATAATCATTCTGAAGAAGCAAGAGTAATTGGCTGGAATGTAAGGGACAATATTATAGAGCCGATGGAGATAAACTTAGAAAAGGGAAGCCGGTGGAAAGGCTTTAAAAACATGTTTGTTTTAGGAACAAGACATATTAAAGAAGGCACTGACCATTTATTATTTTTGATTGTGTTGCTACTGCCCGCCATGTTATTGATTAATGGAAAACAGTGGGGCAAATTTGGCGGAACAAAATACAGTATTGCACGGCTTGTAAAGATTACAACCGCTTTTACTATTGGCCATTCCATTACTTTATTGATTGGTGCTTTGGGCTGGTTAAAATTGCCCACCCAGCCTGTTGAGATATTGATAGCCTTTTCCATTTTAGTTTCCGCCATTCATGCTATTTATCCAATTTTCCCCGGCAAAGAAATGTATGTAGCTGCAGGTTTTGGATTGATTCATGGATTGGCATTTGCTACTATCTTATCCAATTTAAAATTAGGAGCAGGCACACTGGCATTGAGCATCCTGGGCTTTAACATGGGCATTGAGTTTATGCAGCTTTTCATTGTAGCCCTTATAGTACCATGGCTTATACTGTTGAGTAAAACACCTTTTTACAAATGGTTTAGAATATTGCTGGCAGTACTGGCAGCTATTGCAGCAATGGCATGGATAGCAGAAAGAAGTTCTGGTTCCGGGAATATTATTACTGGTATTACAGCTAAAATACCAGAAAATGGCTTGTGGTTTATTATCACAGTAGTAATCATTTCGGTGTTGGGATATGTGTTTTATATGTTTAGCGATAAGGATGAAAAGGCAGCAACACTGAGAAAGGTTGACTAAAATCATTTGAAACACAAAGACTTCAAACCCCGGTAAATATTTGAATTCATTTAATCATTCACAATTAAAAAATGAGTTATGAAATTATTTTCATTAGTAGCAGCCGGATTAGTTACCGGAGCAACAGTTTTAACAAGCACAGTATCAAAAAAAGAGCCTCAAGAAATTCAGTTAGCCAGTGAAGCAAGGATTAAATCTTTACCTGCTTCATCTTCTGTAGCAAAACCTTTTAGCGGAACTTCAGTTTCTGATGTGGTAACAAAGGCATTAGCTTTTAAAGCATTGCTTACTACAACTCAGCAAAACACACTGCAACAAACTTATACAACTACCCTTGCCCGTAAATGGAGTAACCTGCCATGTGGTTCTGGTTGCCGAAATGGTATTCAATTTTCTACGCTTACTACGACACAGCTTGCCGCTGCAAAAGAGGTAGTGCAGGCAGCTTTAGGCACAGCAAGCAATCAAGGTTATGATTTGTTTAGCCAAATTTTGCTTGCAGACGATTACCTCAATGCCAATGGTGGTGGTTCAGGTTATGGTGCCGGTCTTTATTTTATTTCATATTTGAACCTGCCATCAACAACATCCGCATGGATGTTGCAGATTGGCGGTCATCACATGGCATATAATATTGCATTCAATAATGGAAGTGTAGTTGGTACAACGCCTGTTATGCTTGGTGTAGAACCTAAATCTTTTACAGTAAGCGGAACTACTTATACACCGCTTTCCAATAAGCAAGCTGCCATGGCCAATATGCTTGCATCATTAACCTCTACACAATTAACCACGGCAAAATTATCTTCTACTTTCAGTGATTGTTTGATGTCTCCGGGAGAAACAAATGGTAATACGAATACAATGCCATCTACCAAGCAAGGACTTATTTGCAGTGGCTTATCTACAACACAAAAAAATTTAGTGATTGCAGCTATTCAAACCTGGACGGATGATATGGATGCCAGTTCTGCGGCCACATTACTTTCCACCTACAGCAGCGATATTAATAATATCTACGTTGCCTGGACCGGTAGCGGCACTTCGGGCAGTGCAAGTTCTTTCTTAAATGCCAATACCAATTATGTACGGATAGATGGAACAAGAGTTTGGATAGAGTTTGTTTGTCAAAGCGGAGTCGTTTTTTCAGCGCAAATTCATTATCATAGTGTATGGAGAGACCATACAAATGATTATGGTTCTGATTTGACTAATACCGCATTGCCATTAAAATTGCTTGACTTTAATGCTGTTAATGCCGATGGAAAAAGGGTGCTAACATGGAACACTGCTGAGGAAACAAATGTTGACCGTTATATTGTTCAAAGAAGTATTGATGGCAGAATATATGCTGACATTAAGCAGGTATCAGCAAAAAACGGGTTGTCTAACTCATATACAACTATAGACAACGATTTGATTGTTGAAAATGTAATTTATTACCGGATAAAAATGATAGATAAGGACGGCAGCTTTTCTTACAGCAAAGTTGTTTCAGTTAAGAACTTGAGTAGTACCGCAATTTCTCTTTTTCCAAACCCTGCCGGTAACAGTTTACAAGTAGTATTAAAAACTTCTGTAAACAATGCAAATATGCAGATAATTGCAGCAGATGGGAAAGTAGTTGTAATGAAAAGTGGATTAAGCGGTCAGCAGCTAAATATTGATATTGCGACATTACCCAAAGGAAGCTTCACAGTGGTGATTACAGAAAACGAAACAGTTTTTAAAAGCAGATTTATAAAACAATAATTCAAACCAAACAACTATATATAATGCGGCTAACATTTGAAAGAAAAATAATTTTAGTTGCTCTTGTACTGACATTGACAGTAGCTTTTTCTGTAAAGGCTCAAAATAACAATAAGGGAGTTTATATCGTCAATGCAAATTCAAAAGTTCCTTTGCAGGACGTTTCAATGCAATGTATTGATGCAAGTTTCAACGCTATAACTGATGACAATGGTTTTATTGATTTGAAATCGCTGCCTGCTACAGCAAAAAAAGTATTTATATCCTGCATAGGCTATAAATCAGATACAGTAGAAATTTCTACACTTACATTTTTAAACAACACGGCAATTATTAATTTAACTCCAAAAGTTTCCAGTTTACAAGAGATAAAAGTAATTGCATCTGCTACAAAAGGGATATTTAAAACCATCAGCGATTTGGATATTCATTTGCGACCTATCAATAATTCACAGGAAGTATTGCGTATGGTGCCAGGTTTATTTATTGGGCAACATGCAGGAGGCGGTAAAGCAGAGCAAATATTTTTAAGAGGCTTTGACCTTGACCATGGCACGGACATAAATATATCTGTTGACGGAATGCCTGTAAATATGGTAAGCCATGCACATGGACAAGGCTATGCAGATTTACATTTTGTGATACCTGAATTGATAGACAAAGTTAATTTTAATAAAGGCCCTTATTATGCAGACAAAGGGAACTTTACAACAGCAGGATTTGTAGAGTTTAGAACAAAAGATTATTTGGAAAACAATTTTATTAAATTAGAAGGCGGGCAGTTCGGCACTTTCCGTGGCATCACAGGTATAAATTTATTAAAACCCAAAGGCGACAGAAGAAATCAGAGTTTATATTTTGCTGGTGAGGGTTCATTTACAAAAGGTTATTTTGAAAGTCCACAAAACTTTAGCCGCTTCAATGGAATGCTCAAATATCATGGAAACCTTAATAGCAACAACACTTTAACAGCAATACTTACAGGATTTACAAGTAAGTGGAACGCATCAGGGCAAATACCAGACAGGGCTGTGGAAAGTGGTTTAGTTGGTTTTTATGGTGCAATTGATAACACTGAAGGAGGCAAAACATCAAGACACAACGCAAACGTAGAGTTGCAAACTAAGTTAAGCAATGGTGGCATATTACGTAATCAAATTTATTATAGCAGATATAAATTTGAGTTGTATTCAAACTTTACTTTTTATAAAGAAGACCCGGTGAATGGCGACCAAATAAGACAAAAAGAAAGTAGAAACATTATTGGTTACAACGGCTCATATCAAAAAGAATTTTACATTGGTAAAATAAAAACAGAAACAAAAACAGGCGTTCAGGTAAGATATGATGCAGTTGATAATATTGAACTGACAAGAACCAAAGACAGGATAATAAATACCGCTGCCCTTATGTTAGGAGATGTGACTGAACTGAATGCAGGAACTTATTATTCTCAACGATTTTCATTTTCAAAAAAACTTGATATTACAGGAGCATTAAGAGCCGATTATTTTAGCAATCGTTATAATGATAAATTAGCCTCAAACATTCTTACTGCTAACTCAACAATTATAAGCCCAAAACTTAATTTTAATTATCGTGTAAACGATAAAATTCAATTGTATTTATATAACGGCAGAGGGTTTCATAGCAACGACACAAGAGTAGCGGTACAAGAAAATGGAAAGAAAGTTTTGCCTCCAGCTTATGGAACAGATTTAGGTGCTGTATTTAAAATCGGTAAAAAATTGATATTACAATCTGCACTATGGTATTTGTGGCTTGATCAAGAGTTTGTATATGTAGGCGATGAAGGTGTTGTTGAGGCAGGTGGACAAACACGAAGAATTGGGTTTGACTTTTCGGCAAGATATGAAGTAGCAAAAAATCTTTTTGCAGATGTGGATGTAAGCCTTGCAAATCCAAGAGCGTTAGGTGTTGACAAAGCAGATAGCTATTTGCCATTAGCTCCACGCTTTACAAGTGTAGGCGGCCTTACTTATAGAAAAGAGCAAGGTTGGAATGGTAGCCTACGTTACCGCTTTATGGACAATAGACCAGCCAATGAAGACAACTCTGTTATAGCAAAAGGATATTTTATTGTTGATGCAGCAATCAATTATACAAAGAAAAAATGGGAAGCAGGTTTGTCTATTCAAAACTTGTTAAACACCAAATGGAAAGAAACACAATTTTACACGGAAAGCCAATTAAAGACCGAGACAGCACCTGTTTCAGAAATACATTTTACTCCAGGCACACCCTTTTTTGCAAGGTTAAGTTTTACAGTATTTTTTTAGCAGAACAATAATTTTAAGAGAGCTTTCGGGAAAATAGGCGCAGAGATAAATAGAAAATGAAACAACTCTGATTGACCAACGCACCAAGTCAGGCACATTTGCAAGGCACACAAAGCCAACACACAAAAGCCAATCCCGATAGCCATCGGGACAAAAGAGCCTGCCTTGTTCCAACGCTTCCGGGACACACTCCGCCACGGTGGACATAGACTTAAAATTTGAAGAACACAAACGAAGGGCGAACATACAACATTGGTATTGCCAAAATGCAGGCTGACGGAAGCCGTGTTTCAACTTTTTGTTCATTGTGCATCTGCATATCCAGCTTGACATTACCTATTTAGCTATGTGCATATCATCATCTTTTTTATCTTTACTCAGCAGCGGTCAGCCGGGCGGACGGAATTCTATTTCCTGCACTTCGGCAATACATGTTCGTTTGCAGCTATTCCCCATTTTTCCGAAAGAAAATAATTTCTCATGCTAACGGTTAAAGCACAATCACCCAAACTCTTTACATCTACAACCCTAAAAGACGAAACAACCGACAGACAAAATGCCAGCGCTGTGCAAACTAAAAAGAGCTGCAAGCCAACGCATAAGCATACACAAATTGCAGCACATTTAATTTTGCACAATGGCACCCATAACTATATTTTTTGACTACGAATTTTAATTCCTACCAAAAAAAGCATGAAAAATTTGCACATTAAAAAAACATACTTAAGTTTGCACCGTTAAAATAAAAAAAATGTACAATTCAATTATTATTTCTTCTATTATTATTGCGGGTGTGATTTCACATTCAGTGGAGGAATAATTTTGATGTAATCTAAAAGATATATTTGAAAGCCTCCCGAGAAATCAGGAGGCTTTTTTTTTGAATTTTAAATAAAACAAAATGAAATTACATAACAACACTATTATTATCAGCATTATTATTAGCTCGCCACCGTGAGAGATGCTGCTGTATGCCAAACTGTACGCCTTTCTCATTCCGGGAAAGGCTTTTTTTATGCCTTTATATCAATCAATTTAAAAATCAATAAAATGTATTTCAACAACGAAACAATCGTCTTTTTAGATGGAAGATTTGTAAAAGCAACCAACGCTGTAACCGATTTGTACAGTCAAACCCTTCATTATGGTTATGGTGCATTTGAAGGTATCCGCTCTTATGAAACAGAACACGGAACAAAGATTTTTAAAGCCGAAGAACATTATGAACGCTTGAAAAAATCTTGCGAACTGGTGAAAATTCCTTTCGATCACACAGTTCAAGAATTAGTTGAAGCCACCTACGAATTGCTGAAAAAAAACAATTTAAAAAATGCCTATATCCGACCATTGGTGTATTGCGGACAAAATATGAGTTTATCAAAACCTACCAGCGTTTCGGTAATGATTGCTGCTTGGGATTGGGGAGCATATTTGGGTGAAAAATTATTACGATTAACGGTTTCATCCTATTGTCGTCCGCATCCAAAATCCATCCATATCGAAGCAAAAGTATGTGGCCATTATGTCAATTCTATCTTGGCAACCAACGAAGCAAAAGACAATGGTTTTGATGAAGCGCTGCTCTTGGATAGCGATGAATTTTTAGCCGAAGGTCCCGGGGCGAATCTGTTTTTTGAGAAAGACGGAAAATTATTCACGCCTCAATTGGGAAATATCCTTCCGGGTATCACCAGATCTACGGTTTTGGAATTAGCCGAACAATTGGGTTTGCAAGTTCAACAAGGAAAGTTCTCTAAAGAGGATTTATTTCAAGCAGATAGCGCTTTTTACTGCGGAACAGCTGCCGAAGTGGTAGGAATAGCGTCGGTAGATGATTATCAATTTCCTAAAAACTGGAACGAGTCTTTGGGTAAAAAACTTCAAAACGCCTATTCGCTTTTGGTAAGAGAACCTTTAAAACAACTCAATTTAAACTAATGAAAACACTCAATAAATACAGCAGAACCATCACGCAAGATGAAACCCAACCTGCCGCACAAGCTATGCTTTACGCAATAGGTTTAACGGAAGAAGATTTGCAAAAACCGCAAGTGGGAATTGTGAGTATGGGTTACGAAGGAAACCCTTGCAATATGCACCTCAACGATTTGGCTAAAGAAGTAAAAGCTGGTGTGCAGCAAGAAAATTTAGTCGGTTTGATATTCAATACCATTGGCGTAAGTGATGGCATATCAAACGGAACAGATGGAATGCGTTTCTCATTGGTTTCCAGAGATGTCATTGCAGATTCCATAGAAACGGTGGTCAATGCGCAATATTATGATGCCGTTGCTGCTGTGGTGGGTTGTGATAAAAATATGCCTGGCTCCATCATCGCATTGGGTCGGCTGAATCGTCCCGGGTTGATGGTGTATGGCGGAACCATCCATTCCGGAAAATGGAAAGGCGAATCGCTCAATATCGTTTCGGCTTTTGAAGCTTTGGGTAAAAAATTCGGCAATACCATTTCTGATGAAGATTACAAAGGAGTCATCAAAAATGCTTGTCCCGGTGCAGGTGCTTGTGGCGGTATGTACACGGCAAACACGATGGCTTCGGCTATTGAAGCATTGGGAATGAGTTTGCCTTATAGTTCCTCTAATCCTGCGTTGAGCAGCAATAAAAAAATGGAATGTTTTGATACCGGAAAAGCCATCCAATTATTGTTGGAAAAAGACATAAAACCCAAAGACATTATGACCAGAAAGGCGTTTGAAAATGCAATGACGATGGTAACAGTTTTGGGTGGCTCTACCAATGCGGTAATGCACTTGATAGCCATGGCACATTCGGTGGATATAGAATTGACTTTGGAAGATTTCCAAAAGGTAAGCAACTGTGTTCCGGTATTGGCAGATTTGAAACCGAGCGGAAAATATTTGATGGAAGATTTGCACGAAGCAGGCGGCGTTCCGGCTGTGATGAAGTATTTGTTGAAACATCATTTATTACATGGAGATTGTTTAACCGTAACAGGAAAAACAATTGCTGAAAATTTGGAAGTTGTGGGAGATTTAACCGAAGGTCAGCAAGTATTTCTACCGATGGAAAACCCTGTGAAAGCCAGTGGACATTTGCAAATGCTCTACGGAAATTTAGCAACCGAAGGAAGTGTGGCTAAAATAAGCGGTAAAGAAGGCGATTATTTTGAAGGAACTGCCAAAGTTTTTGATGATGAATTTGCCGTGATTGATGGCGTGAGAAACGGAGAAGTAAAACCGGGTAATGTGGTAGTCATCCGTTATTGCGGACCAAAAGGCGGACCGGGAATGCCCGAAATGCTAAAACCTACTTCGGCAATCATGGGTGCAGGATTGGGGAATAGTGTTGCCTTGATCACCGACGGTAGATTTTCGGGCGGAACGCACTGTTTTGTGGTAGGACACATCACACCGGAAGCTTTTGTAGGCGGAACAATTGCTTTGGTTAATGATGGCGATGTGATTGCCATTGACGCTAAAAACAATACGATAAACTTAAAAGTATCCGAACAAGAATTGGAAAAACGAAAAGCAGCATGGAAACAACCTTCCATAAAAGCAAGCAAAGGTGTTTTGTTCAAATACGCACAATGTGTTTCAAGTGCTTCTTTGGGTTGTGTAACCGATAAATAATTTAAAAAATGAAAACAAAGGAATTAAAAATAACCGGTTCAGAAGCAGTGATACAATGCCTGAAAGCGGAAGATGTAAAAACAATATTTGGTTATCCGGGTGGTGCCATTATGCCAATTTACGATGCCTTGTTTGATCATCTTGAAGAAGTAAACCACATCTTGACCAGACACGAACAAGGTGCCATTCACGCAGCTCAAGGCTATGCCAGAACATCAGGAAAAACAGGCGTTGTGTTTGCAACTTCTGGTCCGGGAGCTACCAATTTAATTACCGGTTTGGCTGATGCTTTGATAGATTCTACGCCGCTGGTTTGCATCACCGGGCAAGTGGCTTCTCATCTTTTAGGAACGGATGCTTTTCAGGAAACCGATGTGATGGGAATTTCCATGCCTGTAACTAAATGGAATTGCCAAGTAACCAATGCGGAAGATATTGCACCCACTCTAGCCAAAGCATTTTACATCGCAAGTTCGGGTCGTCCGGGTCCCGTTTTGGTGGATATTACTAAAGATGCCCAATTTCAGGCTGTGGATTTTTCGTATAAAAAATGCAGCTCAATCAGAAGCTATCAACCTCAACCTAAATTAAATGTTGAACAAGTTCAAGCAGCAGCAAATTTACTCAACGAAGCCAAAAAACCTTTGATGATAGTCGGACAAGGAATTATGCTTTCCAATGCGGAAGAAGAGTTGTTAACTTTTGCCGAAAAATCGGGCATTCCGGTGGCTTCTACGCTTTTGGGATTGGGCGTTTTTCCTGCAAAGCACCCATTGTTTGTAGGGATGGTGGGGATGCACGGCAATTATGCCCCCAATGTAAAAACCAATGAGTGCGATGTCCTTTTAGCAGTCGGAATGCGTTTTGACGACCGTGTAACAGGCGATGTTTCCCGGTATGCGAAACAAGCAAAAGTGGTTCACATAGACATTGACGCTGCCGAAATCAATAAAATCATAAAAGCAGATGCGCCCGTTTTAGCCGATGCTAAAGAAGCATTAGCGGTTTTAACCGATTTGGTAGAAAAGCAAAATCATCAAGATTGGTTGGATGAATTTCATCAAGCAAAACAAAATGAATTGCAGGTGTTGTCTAAAAACAGAAATAAAAATTTTTCTGATGAATTAAGAATGGATTTGGTGATCGATTTACTTTCTCAAAAAACCAATGGCAATGCAGTGGTAGTAACCGATGTGGGGCAACATCAAATGATGGCAGCACAGTTTTATCAATACAATCAAACCAAAAGCAATGTTACATCGGGAGGATTGGGAACCATGGGTTTTGCACTTCCGGCAGCTATCGGAGCAAAACTGGCAAATCCTGAAAAGCAGGTTGTTGCCATCATTGGCGATGGTGGTTTCCAAATGACTTTGCAGGAATTGGGAACGATGATGCAGAACAATATCGGTGTGAAAATCATCATTTTAAACAATGGTTATTTAGGAATGGTGCGGCAGTGGCAACAAATGTTCTTTGAGAAAAGATATTCGTTTACCAACATTCAAAGTCCTGATTTTGTGGCATTGGCGGCTTCTTATAATATCAAAGGTCAAAAAGTGGAAAAACAAGAAGATTTAAGCAATGCATTAGACCAACTTTTAAACACAGAAAATGCTTTTCTACTCGAAGTGAAAGTAGCCAAAGAGGATAATGTTTTTCCAATGGTACCAACAGGTGCTTCGGTAGCTGAAATACGATTACAATAACTTGATAAAACAGAAAAATGGAAAGATTAAACCAAACATTTACCGTATCCATATTTACGGAAAACACAATCGGAATGCTCAACCGTATCACCATCATTTTTACAAGACGGCATTTAAACATCGACAGTATCACCGCTTCTGAAACGGAAATGAAAAATGTACACCGATACACCATTGTTCTGAAAACAACCCGTGAACAAATCGATAAAGTCGTTGGGCAAATCGACAAATTAATTGATGTGCTGAAAGCCTTTGTCCACCAAGATGATGAAGTGGTACATCAGGAAATTGCTTTGTATAAAATAAAAACCACCGAGCTAAAAACCAATAATGTGGAGCAAGTGGTTAGAGAAAATTTTGCAAAAATTCTCACAGTAGATCCCGAGTTTATCATCATTGAAAAAACAGGGCACAAAGCAGAAACACAGGTTTTATTTGAAAAATTAAAACCCTTCGGCATTTTAGAATTTGCCCGATCCGGAAGAGTAGCAGTTACCAAACCGATGAAAGAATTAAGTACGTATTTAAAAGAATTAGAAAACAATTAAAAACAACAAATACAATATAAAATGGCACAATTAAATTTTGGCGGCGTCACAGAAAATGTCGTAACACGAGAAGAATTTTCATTAGAGAAAGCAAGAGAAGTATTAAAAAACGAAACCGTAGCGGTAATCGGCTATGGTGTACAAGGTCCGGGACAAGCCTTGAACTTGAAAGACAATGGTATAAATGTGATTGTAGGTCAACGAAAAGGAACAAAAAGTTGGGACAAAGCACTTGCTGATGGTTGGGTAGAAAACGAAACCCTTTTTGAAGTAGAAGCCGCTTGTGAAAAAGGAAGTTTACTGATGAATTTATTGTCAGATGCAGGACAAATACAAGCGTGGGAAACGATGAAAAAACATTTGACAACAGGAAAGTCTCTGTATTTTTCACACGGTTTTGGCGTTACTTTTCACGAAAAAACAGGCATCGTTCCGCCGAAAGAGGTAGATGTATTTTTGGTGGCACCCAAAGGTTCGGGAACTTCGTTAAGAACTTTATTTTTAAAAGGACAAGGTTTAAATTCCAGTTATGCCGTTTTTCAAAATGCAAGTGGAAAAGCCGAAGAAAAAGCATTGGCATTAGGCATCGCTATCGGTTCTGGCTATTTGTTTGAAACCACCTTTCAAAAAGAAGTGTATAGCGATCTAACCGGTGAACGAGGTGTTTTAATGGGTGCTATCGCAGGGGTTTTTGAAGCGCAATACAATGTACTTCGCCAACGAGGCCATTCACCAAGTGAAGCATTTAACGAAACCGTAGAAGAATTGACCCAAAGTTTAATGCCTTTGGTAGCCGAAAACGGAATGGATTGGATGTTTGCCAATTGCAGCACCACCGCACAGCGAGGTGCTTTGGATTGGAAAGGAAAATTCAGAGATGCCACCACGCCCGTTTTTAATGAATTGTATGATGATGTGCTTTCCGGTAAAGAAGCTGCGATCGTTATCGAAGCCAATAGCAAACCCGATTACCGAGAAAAACTCAATGCAGAACTTAACGAAATACAACAAAGTGAGTTGTGGCAAACCGGTATGCAAGTTCGAAAATTAAGACCTCAAGCCTTATGATACATTTAACAAGTATAAGAGAAGCAGCCGAAAACCTGAAAGGGGTCGTGGTGCATACCCCATTTGTGAAAAACGAAAACTTGAGCGAGCGTTTTGCTGCTCAAGTTTATCTAAAACGCGAAGATTTACAACCGGTTCGTTCGTATAAATTGCGAGGTGCATATTATAAAATAAGTTCGCTTTCCGAAGATGATGCAAAACTTGGCGTTGTATGTGCAAGTGCCGGAAACCACGCACAAGGAGTAGCTTTTGCGTGTAGAAAACTCAACATTAAAGCGGTGATTTATATGCCGGTAACTACGCCTGCCCAAAAAATAAAACAGGTAAAACTCTTCGGAAAAGAAAATGTGGAGGTAGTGTTGAAAGGCGATACTTTTGATGATGCCTATAACGAAGCAATGCTTTTCAGTAAAGAAAACAAGGCGGTTTTTGTGCATCCCTTTGATGATGAAATGGTGATTGCCGGACAAGGAACCATAGGTTTGGAAATTGTGGAAGACAGTAAAAATAAAATCGATTTTTTGTTCTTTCCCATTGGTGGTGGCGGTTTGGCAGCAGGAGTGGTTTCGGTTTTTAAGCAACTGAGTCCTGAAACTAAACTTATCGGTGTAGAACCACAAGGCGCAGCTTCTATGAAAACATCTTTGGAAAACGGTAAAAATACCGCCCTCATTGATATCGATAAATTTGTAGATGGAGCTGCGGTAAAACGAGTAGGCGACAAAACTTTTGAAATCTGCCAACATACATTAGATGACATCATTTTGGTCCCGGAAGGGAAAGTTTGTATCACGATTTTGCAATTGTACAACGAAGAAGCCATTGTGGTAGAACCTGCTGGTGCGTTAAGCATTGCAGCGTTGGATGTGTACAAAGATCAAATCAAAGGAAAAAATGTGATGTGCATCGTGAGTGGAAGCAACAACGACATCACAAGAATGGAAGAAATAAAAGAACGATCCTTGATGCACGAAGGATTGAAGCATTATTTCATCGTCAACTTTCCACAACGACCAGGCGCATTAAAAGAATTTGTAAACGATGTTTTAGGCGAAAATGATGACATCACCTATTTTCAATTTACCAAAAAAAACAATCGGGAAGAAGGTCCGGCTGTGGTGGGTGTAGAACTAAAGAACAGTTCAGATTTATTGGTAATGGAACAAAAAATGAATGCTAAAAAAATTAATTATCAACATTTGAATGAGCAGAAAGAATTGTTTACGCATTTGATATTTTAAACTATCTTGTACAGTAAGTGTTGTAAAATTCAAACTGTCTTGTCCTAAAATAGGTTGACGACCTATTTTAAAATTCCTAAAAGTTTTGTTTTTTGTAAAGTTTTAGGAATTTTATCTATCTTTACCCTATGCAGGCAATAGCACGAAAACGGTATTTAGACACACTTACAGTTCTTAAAGACAAGAATTTAATTAAGGTGGCGACAGGCGTTAGGCGTTGTGGAAAATCAACCTTGATGACTCAGTTTCAAGACTTGTTGCGTAAAGAAAACTCCAAAGTTTCCATTTTGGCAATCAATATGGATATGCCCGAGTTTCGCTTTTTGGCAGAAAAAAGCTGGAAAGAAATTTACGACTACATAATTAAGCGTCTCAAAAAAAACGTAACCAATTATGTTTTTATAGATGAAGTGCAAAACGTTCCCGAATTTGAAAAACTATTGGAAGGCTTGTATGTTCACCCGAATATAGATTTGTATGTTACAGGTTCAAATGCTTTTTTGTTGTCAAGCGAATTAGCGACTTTACTCACAGGCAGAGCTTACGAAATAAATGTATTACCTTTTTCTTTCGTTGAATATTTAGAGTTTACAAATAAAACGACAAATCCTGACCGTGCTTTTGCTGACTACGTTCGTACAGGTGGTTTTCCAGAAGCGGTAAGACTGTCAGCAGGCGGTAATCATTTTGCAAATGAATATTTGCAAATGGTTTTCAAAAACATTTACAACAACGACATTTCTAAACGATATACTATTTATGCCGAAGAATCGTATCAAGAAGTTGTAAACTTCTTAATAGATTCAGTTGGTTCAAGCGTTTCGGCAGGAAACATTGCTAAAGTTTTAACGGCAAACAAAAAGAAAATTGACAACAAAACCGTTTCAAAATACATTAATACCTTAGTAGAAGCCTATTTATTTTACAAAGTAAATCGATACGACATTAAAGGCAGACAGCATTTGGCGACACAAGAAAAATACTACTTGGTAGATTTAGGCTTTCGATATGCGCTACTTGGAAAAGAATTAGTAAGCGATGCAGGGCATTTACTTGAAAACATCATTTACCTTGAACTAAAACGCAGAAATAACCAAGTTTGGATTGGAAAAACAAATAATTTGGAAGTTGATTTTGTTGTTCGCAACAATGAAGGTTTTACACAGTACATACAAGTTTCACAAACTGTACAAAACGCAACAACATTGGAACGTGAATTAGCACCGTTTGACAGCATTGCAGACCACCACGAAAAATTTTTAATCACAATGGACTACGATATAGGAACGTATAACGGAATAAAAAAAGTAAACGCAATAGATTGGCTGACACAGACCGAAAAATAAGGGCGAACCGACAACATGAACTGTGCAATAGGCTGGCTGAACGGCTTCGTATCAACGGAAGTGCAAAATTCAACTTCTGTTCTTCGGATCAGCTTTGGTGCTAAAAATCCCGCCCATCGCCAATTTTCAAACCTGTTGTACTTATTTTTTTACTTTAGCAGCAACAGCTATTGCTATTGTCGCAATTAAGATATAAACACCTACAATCGCCAATACAGAAAATTTAATAATGGCGGCCCAATAACTCACTGAAGTAGTTATGTCATTACCATTGCCATCTAAGGTTATCAGCATTGATGTATTTTCTATTACATCAAATACGCCGCCTACTATGCTCAGTTTCATGAAAAAGTAACCAAGCTTTCTCAAATTCAAAGAATGATAGTAACTCATCAATGCTTTGCAACATAGAAAGAAAAAAGTAGTATAAGCGATGATAAAAAAGAAGTCCACAATTGTATTCCTTGTTAAAGCAGCGACACTCACAGCATTCATTATTTGTGTTGCTTTTTCATAGTCTTTGGCAAGCTCAAAGCTTACAATTCCGGCAGGGCTAAACTCGCTTTTCAAGCCTAATCCAAGCCAGCGCATTATGAAAAACATAATGAGCACAAGTAATGCCGAAAGGATGAGTTTTTTGGTCATTTTATAGCGTAGTATTGAGCGTTAAAATTCTAAATAAAATTATTGAAAATATGCCGAAATAATAAGCCCATAAATAACCATTTCCCCGTCTTATTTTCGTACATTTGTGAGTTACATTTTTACACTCAAAACGAGTGAATTTTTAAGCATTATATGAGTACTGAAATAGTTGAACAAAAACAAGATGGCAGCCCAAGTTATGGCGCCGATAGTATCCAGGTTTTAGAAGGATTAGAAGCGGTTCGCAAGCGCCCTGCTATGTATATTGGCGATGTAGGTGTCAAAGGCCTGCATCATTTGGTATATGAAGTAGTGGACAATTCTATTGATGAAGCTCTTGCCGGCTATTGTAAAAATATTTTTGTTACCATTTATGAAGACAATTCTGTGTCGGTAGAAGACGATGGTCGCGGTATTCCTACAGCCATGCATTCTAAAGAAAAACGTTCTGCCTTAGAAGTGGTTATGACAGTATTGCATGCAGGAGGAAAGTTTGATAAGGGTTCTTACAAAGTTTCAGGCGGATTGCACGGTGTGGGTGTAAGTTGTGTAAACGCATTGAGTACTAAATTGCTGGTGACTGTAAACCGGGAAGGAAAAGTATTTGAACAAGAATATCATATCGGTGTGCCACAATATGCAGTACGTGAAATTGGCACTACTGATAAAAGAGGTACAAGCGTTCATTTCTGGCCTGATGCTTCAATTTTCATTACTACTACATACAATAAAGATATTTTAGAAAGTCGCTTGCGTGAATTGTCCTACCTCAATCGCGGTATTCGTATTACGCTGACCGATTTGCGTGATAAAGATGAAGCAGGTAATGCATACACCAATAGTTTTTATAGTGAAGGCGGTATTGTAGAGTTTGTAGAAATGCTGGATAAAAATGCAGGTAGAAATCAACTGATACCAAAAGTATTACACGTAGAAGGTAAAGATGATGAAACAAACGTGATGGTAGAAGTAGCCATGACTTATAATGACACTTACAACGAGCATCTTTATTCTTATGTAAATAATATCAACACGATCGAAGGTGGCACACACGTATCCGGTTTCAGACGTGCACTAACTCGTGTATTTAAAAGCTATGGCGATAAAGAAGGTCTGTTTGAAAAAGCTAAAGTAGAAATAGAAGGAGAAGATTTTCGTGAAGGACTGAGCGCAATTATTTCAGTAAAAGTTCCCGAGCCGCAATTTGAAGGACAAACAAAAACAAAACTTGGGAACAATGAAGTGATGGGTATAGTAGATTCAACTGTATCTAAAGTACTCGTTGCCTATTTGGAAGAAAATCCTCGTGAAGCAAAAAATATTGTCAGCAAGGTTATTCAATCTGCCCAAGCACGTATTGCAGCTCGCAAAGCCAGAGAAAGTGTGCAACGCAAATCTGTATTGAGCGGTGGTGGCCTTCCGGGAAAATTAGCCGATTGTTCAGATCGTGATCCCGAAAGATGTGAGTTGTTCCTTGTAGAGGGAGACTCGGCAGGTGGCACCGCCAAACAAGGACGTGACAGAAGTTTCCAAGCCATTCTGCCACTCAGAGGTAAAATTCTGAATGTGGAAAAAGCAATGGAGCATAAGATTTATGATAATGAAGAAATAAGAAATATGTTCACTGCTTTAGGTGTGAAAATGGGAACACCTGAAGATCCTAAAGCGCTGGACTTATCAAAACTTCGCTATCACAAGCTCATTATTATGACCGATGCCGATGTGGATGGTTCGCATATTGCTACACTAATTCTCACATTCGTTTATCGCTATATGACCGAATTGGTAGAGCAAGGATTTGTTTACATAGCACAACCACCACTCTATTTGGTTAAAAAGGGAAAAGAACAATCTTATGCATGGAATGAAGAGCAAAGAAAAATGTGGATTGAAAAATTAGGTGGTGGAAAAGATGAGAGTGTAAACGTACAACGCTATAAAGGTTTGGGAGAGATGAATGCAAATCAATTATGGGATACTACAATGGACCCAAGCCGTCGTACATTGAAGCAAGTAACGATTGAAAGTGCCGCAGAGGCCGATCGTGTTTTCAGTATGCTGATGGGTGATGAAGTAGCACCACGAAGGGAATTTATTGAGAAGAATGCTAAGTATGCTAAGTTGGATATTTAAGAGGTTAAAGGGGGAAGGGTGAGGTTGAGAGCGAGGTTGAGGTTGAGGTTAAGGTTGAGAGTGAGAATGAGAATGAGGTTAAGATGCTTTTAGTGTAGCAAGCTATTCTAAATCAGAAATTAATTTTCATACTTCCAAATACGCCAAATTTTTTATCAATAGGATTGGGTAATGTATCAGGCAATAATCGCCAGATAAAATCCACACGAAATATACCGAGTATATTATCAACGCCTGTGCCTAATTCCAAATATGTTTTCCCATTCAATGATTGAAAATTAGAGCCTGATTTAAAGTTTAAATTTTTATTTGCTTCAGAAATATTTCCACATAAAGCTTTGGCTGTCCAGAATTGTTGCATTTTAGTTTTACGGATAAAACTAAATATACCCTTACCGAAATTGTGTTCCATATTAAACCCTGCATACCTATCATGAATGTATTCCCAACGATTGATTAAATTATATGCAAGCGGATTGTAATAAAATAATTCATTACCCGGCGCAATATTCAGCAGCGTATAAGGCAATGTTCCAAAAGTTTTTCCGGCATACACTCTCCAAGAGAGGTTACCCAATGGTGGTATCTTCGTGTTATCCGATATGGTTGCCATTATTTTAGTATAACCATAACTGCTCTTCAGCACGTTTGGAAATCCTCTGCTCACTGTAATTTCTCCAATAGGATAAGGGCTGCCAAGGCTTGTACGATAAAAACTACTTTCATTAAAACTTTCCAAATAAGCAAACCGAAGAGTAAAGGATGCTTCAAAACTCGTTAATGGTTTTCCAACTGTTGTAAGAAAAGAATCTACCGGAAGTAGATTGCGCAAAGGCACTGAGGATTTATGTGAAAAAGAAATTTTTCCGGTTAAAGATTGTGAAATCGGTCGTACAAAAGCCAGCCTTGTTTCCTGTACAGCAATATTTTTTATAGGCACTCCTTTCTTTCGAGCAGCAAACGTTACCAGATTTTGTTGCAAACTGCCGCCATAATAATTCTGTCCCCAATCCAAATCGTTTCTATAAGATGCATATACATATTCATTGGGGTCTTTGCGCGGCATATAATAAGCATCAATCATTCCTTTTGCTTTTTCATCTTTAAAGCCATAAGCAATGTACGCATGGTAAATAAAATTTTTATAAGAACGCCTTTTAGTATTAACATCAAATTGCAATCGCAACCCTTCCCAACTGTTGGTACTTGCCCAGTTACTCCACGGCCCGATTTGAAAATTTCTTTTATTGATATAACCGGTACTTAAAAAGCTGATGCGATTGGTGAACTTAATAAAAGATTTATTCTGAGTTAATGTGTCAATCATTTTTATTGCACCACTTTCCTTTTTATTCAAAGGCTCATTGCGGGCAGATAACCAATATAAAGAATCTTTCATTTCAGCATCGGGAGCGGTGATTATTTGATCAGGAGTTCTACTCTTCGCAATTTCATTGGCAACGGATTTGTCATTCACTAAAATATTTCTATAATGACTCAATTTTTTTATTATGAAGCCGGGCTTATCTTTTCCCATTGGAGAAGCTTCAACAATTAGTTTGTCTTTATAGATAAACCATGTTTGGTCATCGCTCATTTTAAATTCTTGAATAAGACTTAGATTATCTAGAAACCCGGTATTTGTCCCTTCTGAAAGTCGAAGACTCATTTTTTGAACAGCAAAAGTTCCTGATTGAACCCAACAATCACCTTCAAAAACGCCTTCCATTTTACGTTGTGGTGAAAAAATTAGATGGTAATAAGTGTTGTCGGCAATAAACTGAGTATCCACAACTCTGTAATGATAATATTTATCCCCTTTATCATTCAAGGGCCCAATAAATTTTTTATCCAATACAGGAATGTAATCATCATATACATTGATAGATTCGTCCAAACCGCCAAACATTTTAATCATACTTTCATTATCTGAAAAACCGGTGCGGATAGCTTTCACTTCTACCCTTTTCTTTTTAGGCTTTCGTTGGTAAAAATTTTCAGAAACGGTTTCAGCAAAATAAGCAGGTAGAATTTTTATCTCACCTGTTGTATCTATATTGTTTTTAATAATTTCTTCTGCCGAGCGCAGAGGTTTAAACTTTCTAAGTTTTTCAAAATCTGCATTGCGAATATCTAACTCAATTTTATTATACGATTCATAAGCATAATTATCTAAATATTGCCGACTATTACTCTTCTTATGTTGTACCATCTTTTGCCATAAGAATAAGCCTTTATTCACCTTCGCATTTACTTCTACACCAATGTTGAATGATTTTCGTTCCATTATCACTGCTGCATGAACGGAGTCAAGGTTTTTGTCGATCACGAACAAATATGTTTTATATCCGGTTGCAGATATTTCTAAAGTATCCGAAGGCAGAGCTGTAACGTACAGGTAAAAAAAGCCGGATGTATCGGTTAATTTTCCGATAGAACTGTGTTTGAAAATAACCGAAGCAAAAGGCACGGGTTCATCACTTTGAACATCTTTTACAACACCCCAAATTAATTTTTGTTGTCCTGCAACTGAAAAACAAAAATGCAGCAGGAAAATAAGCAGAACTAGTTTTGTCTGTTTCAAGAATACACGAATTGTTATTTATACCCTATTTTTATTTTTAAAAATCAAGCCCTAAAGCGAAATAATATTTTGGCTTCCCTCTGAATACGCCTTTCATTTCCCACCCTGCATCAAAGCGAAGAAAATAGCCGAGCAGTGTGCTTCTTGCACCAAAACCATAACCGCCTGCAAATGGTCCGATACCTCCCGATTTAATACTTACTTGAACCGGCGTAGAGCCATAATACACTGTTGGTCTTTGAATTTTATTATAAGCGCCATTCCATGCAGTTCCTAAATCAACAAACTGCACCACCTGAAAATTACGAATGAACGCATTATTTATCGGACGATTGATGAATGAAGTAAACACAGGCACTCTTATCTCACTATTTATTACCACCGCATTATTTCCATTGGCCACATTCTGAATAAATCCGCGAAGGTTTACCGCCAGAGATTGATAGGCATAATCTGCACTTGGGTCAGGAACATTTGCCGGATTAAAATATTTATACGTTCCATTAGAACGCTGGTTCTGTCCAAACATTAACCAGTTGTCCACGCCACCGAGATAATAAATTATTTTTTGATTGCCCCAAGAAAAATCACCTGCACCACGTACTGCCCAAATAATATTTCTATAAATAGGTAAATAGTGTCTTGCATCAAACCCAACATTCATATTGAATGGATGATTGTTGTTCTTTATCGTCCCTACTTTCTCTCTTACCCGTGCATTTACATCTACATATACTTTATAGCGAAGCCCTTCCCAAATATTTGTAGCAGGCGAAATAACATCATCATGTACATACTCAAGATGCGTGAGCATATAACCGTCATTTATATTGGGTCTAACCAATGAAGTGGAATCATGGGCCAATACCACATACTTATCACTTCTGTATCCAATATTCAAACGAAGACTTTGAATCTTAGTAAACGGATATTTAATTGTTGCTTGATATAAATTAGAATACAATTTTACATTTCCAACGCTACTTCCATATAATTGATTACTTCGATAATAAGTAGCCCCATAATCAATTCTCTTTTTTAAATAAAGTGCACTGACTACATATTCATTGTTGTCTAAATTAGGGCTTACTCTTACTCCGCCGGAGAGTTTCCAATCTTCAAATAAATCTGAAGTACCTACTCTTATCATTCCATTCAGCGGGTCATTATTGCTCAACTGAATCGGGCCACTTCCTCCGGTGTATGGTTGATAACGGGTAATCAACACATTATTATTAAAGCCGCTAACTACATAATCATTAAAAAATTTCGGAGGGCGATATTCATACACTTTTGCATTTTTCAATACAGGCTCTTTACCATTTGCCGGTTTACCCTGTACTACTTGTCCCAACTTGTCAGGTTGTTTATTATTATCGTCATCAAATCCGCTGTTGAAAAAATCATTTTGTTTCTTTTTTACTGAATCAGGCACTTGCTGATCAGCCGCCATAATCCTTGCAGATTTTTTTTCTTCTTCCATTACTTTTTTCGCATATTCCGTTGGTCTTGCAGTTACATTTCTACTGTGCAACACATTTTCATTCACTTTCAAACGGTATAAAAGTTTAGTATCACCTAATCGTACAACTTCACTTACTTCTTTATTATCTCCTGCCGTTCTTGTTTCCAACAGACTGCTTTGATAATTGGTAAGTGGGAACACATACGCCGAATCTAAGGTGACTGAGAAAAATCCTACAGAGTCAATATCTGTTTTACTCCATTCTTTCAAAACACTATCCACTTCTTTTTGAGCAGGATTGCGCAATACTTCATCACCAATAAATATTAAAGTGTCAATTCCTGCTCTTTCAGTTTTAAAAAATCCTGCATAGCGATTGTTCACACCGTTTTCATCGCTTACAAATGTAAAATGCGATTGATTGTATTGCGAAGGAAAACGAGCATTGCCAAATTTGAGATCAGTCAGCTTAGATATTTGTTTGAATTCAGATTTATTCCAATTATCCACTAAGTAAATATTGTAATGCTGCGTTGGTAATGAATCATCACTACTTGCAGCTTTTGCCGAAGGGCGATTGCTTGAATATAAAATTCCGGTACGATTAGGAAATGCCACAAATGAAGGATCTAAATCATCATACACATCATTGGTAATTTGTTCATATTTATGTGTATCAATTTTAAATACGTAAATATCAGTTTGCCCACTTCGCACAGCACTCATCACCAAAGTATTATTGTCCAACATATAATTCATATCCTGAACCTGATCAAACATATCTAATTCTTGCCCCCACAACTTATTGCGGTTGACTAAGTCATATACAAAAAGTTTTGTTTTCCCTTTTTCATAATATACAACGGCCAATCTTGTACCTTTTCCATCCCAAGCCAATAAGGGATAATTCGGATGTTCTATTTCATCTCTGGAACGAACACCTTGCTTGAGCAATACTTTACGATTCGTAAAATTTTCCATCAACACTACTTGATAACGGCCTTGCTTAAATTCTACTACAGCATAAGTATAGCTCTTTGGGTTCGGGTTTGCATTGAAGCGGATGTAATCGGTTTTGCCAATATCTTCACTCACTGCCAAGCGACCTTTCGGTGCATTTTTTCTACCTCGAATATCTCTGAAATAAACCTGCGGCATTTCAGTCATAAAGTTTTCCAGCAGTTTTTTAAATTTCATTTTTGCAATCTTATCCGATGCATTATTCAGATTGCGATACACACGAGCCAGATAAAGAAAGTATGTTGTTTTACTTTTTCCATATTTATCGGCAATGTATTTCCAGAATGCATGCCCTGCCAATTGTGGTTTTTTAAAAGCAAAGTCATAAAAATTTCTATAATCACCACTCAACATAGCAGCACGCAAATCATCATCTAATGAAGTGCTCCAATTTTCAGCAGCGTATTCAATGTATCCATCAGTAAGCCATTTTGGTAAATCAAGTAATGCCTGATTTGCGGCAAACTCACCAAGGTCATCACCAAAAAGAATATTTTCTACCAGAATGCGTGCTATACCTTGTCTTATCTGACGACGAAGATTTTCATGATTGCCATCAAAGTAAACAATCATTTTATTGTTTACTAATTTTGTAACACCGCCTGTATTCTGCCAATCAATGCCCAATCCGATATTGGATTGTTGCATTTCATCAAAGTTGTTGTAGATTACAATATTTGCACGACGTTGTAATCCATACTCTACAAATTCTTCAATAGATGGAAGTTCTTCTTCTGCTACCTGTGACACATATTTCCCAAGTCCCAAACCATTTTGACTGAAATAGGAATTAAAATTATCTGTCTGATAATATTTCCATTTAAATTTTTGGTACTGAATACGATTTTTCCCAAACTCTACTGTGTTTACCTGTGCATTCATTTTCATTGCACTAATTAAAAACAGGCAAACAATCAGGTTGAATATTTTTTTCATCATCTAATATTATAATTTCATTCTTTCCGGATAATTCCGGTAATAATATTTTACACAATCCGACTAACTGTTTATTACGCAATAAAGAATCAAACAGAAAGTCAGTAATTTTGAAATCAAAAATCCGAATAATTTCCTAAACAACGAATTAGCATTAAAAATACGAAAATACATTTATGTTATCTGTTAAGACTTTTACGTTCAATCCGATACAGGAAAATACTTATGTTGTATCTAACGAACAAGGGCAGTGCTGCATTATAGATCCGGGCTGTTATTTTCCGGCGGAAAAAGAAAAATTAAAATCTGAAATTGAAAAATCAGGATTAAAACCTGAATTATTGCTCAATACCCATTGTCATCTTGACCACGTTTTTGGCAATAAATATGTGCACGAAACTTGGGGCTTGCCACTCCATTTACACGAGTTTGAAAAGCAAGTATTGGAATTTGCGCCCCAGTCTGGCGAAATGTGGCAAATGCCTTTTGAAAATTATGAAGGACCACTCATATTTTTAAAAGAAGGTACTACTATTAGTTTAGGAAAAGACGAATTGGAAATAAGATGGGCGCCGGGACACTCTCCCGGAAGTGTTGCATTTTACAATGCTGCTGCAGGTTTTATTATTGGAGGCGATGTTTTATTCCAGAAAAGCATTGGCCGCACCGACTTGCCCGGAGGAGATTACGACACATTGATAGAAAGTATAGAAACTCAGTTTTACACTTTGCCTGATGAAACTATTGTTTACTCAGGTCACGGACCCGAAACAAAAATCGGTTTTGAGAAAAAACATAATCCGTTTATTAGGATGGATTAAAAATATATTTCAGTCAATTGGTATTTTAAATTTTGATAAAATTATTTTTAAAAAAAATATTATGGCGGCTAAAGAATATACTAATGGCGAAGTAACCATTGTCTGGAAGCCCGAACTTTGTCAACACTCAGGTATTTGTGTAAAAATGTTACCCAAGGTGTATCATCCTAAAGAAAGGCCTTGGATTAAACCTGAACATGCCAAAAGCGAAGAAATAATTTATCAAGTATCAATGTGCCCTTCAGGTGCATTAAGTATAAAAAAATAAAGTCATGATAGATATAAAACAGGAAGATGATGGTAAAAAAGGACGTTTTGTGATTTATGACTCTGAAGTTTATGCCGGAGAAATGACTTATGTATGGGCAGGAGATGCCAAGTTTATTATAGATCATACAGCAGTAGAACAATCTTTTAACGGAAAGGGATTGGGCAAAATGCTCGTAATGGAAGCTATTAAATTTGCCAGAAAAAACAATTTTAAAATCCTCCCACTTTGTCCTTATGCCAAAAGTGTTTTTGAAAAAAATCCTGAATTGAATGATGTGAAGGCATAAGCAAATATGTTGTGCTGTATTGCCACATTCCTCATATCACTAATTATTCAACCACCAATTATTTTTACTTCCCTTGATTCGGGTTTTTATTTGGCCCTTGTTGATTACGATTGGGATTATTGGGTCGATTTGGATTTCTATTTCCTTGCGGTTGTCTTCCTCTATGCGGATTTCCTTGTTGCTGTTGCGGCCTTGGTTGATTGGGCTGTCCGCCTTGTCTATTTTGTTGTGGTTGTTGTCCACCTTGCTGCCCTTTTGGGTTGGGTCTATTTTGCTGATTACGTTGTTGCTGTTGTTGTTTCTTTTTACGCTCGGCTTTATCGAGGCTTCGAAGACTTATCTGACCAACCAGCTCTACTGACTCCGATTCCATTTCTTTTGGCTTACTGCTGATTACTTCTACCGGCTCTAACTCTTCGGGTCGTATTCCTTGTTGATTTAAAGTCTTAATTTTTTTAACTCTATCAATCGTTAATGGATATTGTTTATTGCTATCCGGCAAACTATACCACATCAAGTTTTTGAAAATATCTTTCTTAATTAAAAAAGCATTGCCTTTCGCTATTTGTAATACATCGCAGCCTTCAGGAAAATGTTGTAATGCATCTAAGTAAGTATCCAACTCATAATTCAAACAACATTTTAATCGTCCGCACTGTCCGCTTAGTTTTGTTTGATTGATAGAAAGATTTTGGTAACGTGCTACAGTAGTATTCACCGATTTGAAATCGGTCAACCAAGTGCTGCAACAAAGTTCACGACCACAACTGCCAATACCGCCTACTTTGCCTGCTTCTTGACGAGCTCCAATCTGGCGCATCTCTACTTTCACTTTAAATTCGGAAGCATAAATTTTTATCAGTTCTCTAAAATCTACTCGCCCATCGGCGATATAAAAGAAGGTAGCTTTTCTGCCGTCTGCTTGCATTTCCACCTGACTGATTTTCATTTCAAGTTTCAATTGTCTTGCTATGGCACGACTGCGTATTACTGCTTCCGGCTCACGAGCTTTGTTTTGATGCAGCAGTTCGATATCTTTTTCTGTTGCTTTACGCAAAATCTTTTTCATTTCAGGGTTATCTTCTTTCACACTTCTTTTCTTCATTTGCAAACGAACAATTTCACCCGTCAACGATACTTCGCCCACATCAAATCCACTTACACCTTCTACTGCAATCAAATCACCTTTTTCAAAAGAATGTAAATAAGTATTTCTAAAAAAATCTTTACGAGATCCTTGATTGAAGCTTACTTCCACCACTTTGCACACATCATCCATATCTGCAATGGGAATGTTGCGCAACCAGTCATAAGTATTCATACGGTTGCATCCACCCGTGCTGCATCCTCCATTGCTTTTACATCCTGCCGGCTTACCACCTGTAGCGGTGCTGCATCCTGTACAACTCATATTCTAATATTTAAAATACAGTTCAAAAATTGTATTGAGGAAAATTGAAAACGACTACACGAAATTCAATGATTGATTAAAAGAAATAAAGTACACAATAATATCTGTGCCATTTTATCAAGTCATTGAGTACAAAATGTGCTAAAAGTTCACGACCACGATTGGCTATTCAGAAAAGAAACCTGATGCTGATTAGCAATTGTATATGTAGTTGTAAGAGTTAACACAATTCGTCCATTTTTCAAATTAAGAGCAATACACGATTTATCCATTTCTCCCAATCTCTTGCCCCGACCTCAATTCATCAAAAATACAATCTTATTTTGAATAATATGATATAGCTTAATCGTGAGGGCATGAAAGAGCATTTTGGCATTGGCATTTCTTTCTATATAGTAGGTTGCCCGATCAATTTCTTCAATAATAGCCTGTTGTTGCTCTATTCCGATGAGCTTATTAAGTCTTTCCGCAAAATCTCGCTCTGTGCCAAAAGCTCCGGGGGCATTTCCTATTGCTCGTAGTAAAATTGCTTGCTCCAATAAATGATTAAAATAACGAAGAAATTGTTTTTGCTTTTCACGTCCAATCTTGCTGATTTCTTCTACCCATTTGGTTTGTGCCATTGGCCCTGTTTTTAAAATTGTATTCAACCAGTCACGAAGCAAGACCTGCCAATCTTCTTCTGCGTGCTGTGCCAATTGCAATGCATCACGATAATTGCCATCGGATACACCTGCTACCTGTCGGGCTATTGTTGCATCAGTATTATTTCTATTAATCAGCGCTTCTTCTACCTCTTTATTCTCGAGTGCCGGAATTTTGATTAATTGGCACCGACTCAATATCGTTGGTAAGATCAATTCATCATTCTCGGCTACCAATATAATCAATGTATCAGGTGGTGGCTCTTCAATAATTTTTAATAGCCTATTACCTTCTTTTTCCAATTCTTCGGGCATCCAAAGGATAACAATTTTATACCCGCTCTCAAAACTTTTCAAACTCAGTTTACGGATTATATCATCACATTCTCTGGCAGTAATATTTCCCTGACTGTTGTCTTTTTCTTTGATGGCTTCAATCCAGTCATATAAATTTCCGTAAGGATTGAGCTTAAAAAACTCACGCCATTCCAAAATAAAATCTGTCGCTACAGGCTTATCTACCGACTTCTTGGTAACAGTAGGATAAGAAAAATGTATATCAGGATGTGCTAATTGTGCAGCTTTCAAACATGCAGGGCAAATACCACAACTATCTTCTTGAAAACTTGATTCACTTTCAGCCGGTGCTGCATCACCAAAAAGTGATATAGCAGCCGGTGCAACTTCTTTTTTACCGTTCACCTTTTCACATACTAAATATTGAGCAAAAGCAACTGCCAATGGCAAAGCGCCACTCCCTTCTTTTCCCAGAAAAAGCAATGCATGACTCAGCCTATTGTTAAGGAACATTTCTTTTAATTGTTCCTTCATTTGCTTCTGGCCTATGATATCTGAAAACTTCATTGAATGGCGAAAATAAACTTAATTACACAAAAGAAAGATCATGTATATCTATAAAAAATTAATGTACGGCCATAACATCTACTTGTTTAACACCTTGTAAGTTCAATTCAATATGCCGGTCGTGTGCTTTACTTTTATATTCACTGATAATTTCCAGAATATCATAATCAATAAAATGGCTTTCACTTCCATCTATTGTCAGTGAGCTGTATTCAGGAATCCGGTCAAGTGCTTTTCGCAGGTTTACCTTATTCAAAAAAGTAACGTCGCTGTTCAGTTTTATGTAATAAGTATCTATTCCCTGAACATGTGTTTTAGTAATTTTAAACTCTGCTCTGAAATTATTCCGAATAATATAATAAACAGATATCAGCAAACCGATGCTGACACCAATGAGTAAATCAGTGAACAGAATAATGATAATCGTAAAAATAAAAGGGAGGAACTGCTTTAATCCCAGACTCCACATATTCCGGTAAAGTTTCGGTTTACTTAAATTATAACCGGTAATAATAAGTATTGCAGAAAGTGAAGCATACGGTATCTTATTCAATAAAAAAGGTACAAACAAAACAGCCAATAATAAAAAAAGGCCGTGTGTGAATGCAGATAGTTTGGTTCGGCCGCCTGCATCCACATTGGCAGAGCCTCGTACGATAACCGCAGTAATCGGAATAGCCCCTAAAAAACCGCAAGCTATATTACCAACTCCCTGTGCAACCAATTCTCTGTTTACAGGTGTAATTCTATTGCGCCGATCTAATTTATCAATTGCTTCAATACAAAGCAATGATTCTAATGTTGCCAACAAACCTATTACTAACCCATCTTTCCAGATTTCCACAGATGAAAAAAGCTTTGACAAATCCGGTAAAGAAATATTTGAAAAAATATCGGATGGGATAGAGACTAATTGTGTTTGCTTTAACGACTGTCCACCTGCATTATTTATAAAAATAAAATTAATCGTTATTCCTAATATTACAACTAAAAGCGGAGCAGGAATTATTTTATATTTTTTCATAAAGGAGCGTTGCATCAAAATCAAAACGCCCAATGAAGCTACCGTAATTAAAATGGCAATCCGTGTGATATGAAGGTTGAAATTACTAATATTTCCAAAGAAATTTTTTGATGAAAAAAGTGTCAGAAAACCACTATTCCAAAAATCAGGTCGATCGTAGCCCAATGCCAATGGAATTTGTTTTGCTATTAAGATAATACCAATGGCTGCCAGCATCCCTTTGATAACAGCAGAAGGAAAATAATTTGCAATGGCACCAAACTTAAGCAAACCAATGACTATCTGAAATAACCCTGCAACAATTACTGTTAGTAGAAAAACTCTATAATCACCAAGCGATAAAATAGATGCTGAAACAACCGTTGTCAGTCCAGCAGCCGGGCCGGAGACCGCCAATGCTGACCCACTCACTAAACTTACTACGACACCTCCAATAATCCCCGAAAGAAGACCTGAATATAGTGGTGCGCCGGAAGCTAAGGCAATACCCAAACAAAGAGGCAAGGCAACTAAGAAAACGGATAGTCCGGCAGGTAGGTCGTGCTTCAGCCAAATAATTCTGTAATACTTTACCGTTCTTCGCATTTATAAATGTATAAAAACACTGCAAAGGTATTACACTCCTATGTTTTTAAAAAAAGCAGTTGTAAAATTTTGCTTATTTCAGATAACTCAAAATTTCTTCACTCACCGGCGATGTCTTAGGCGCAAACGTGGCTATAAGATTTCCTTTTTCATCAATTAAAAACTTACCAAAATTCCAAGTCACAGGATCCGAAAATTCTTTTTCTTTTGCCTGTGCTTTAAGCCATTGATAAAGTGAATGTGTGTCATCACCTTTTACAGATATTTTTTCTGCCATAGGAAAACTTACACCATAGTTTCTGGTACAGAATTCCTGAATTTCTGTATTAGTACCGGGCTCTTGTGCTCCAAAATTATTTGCCGGAAAACCTACAATCACTAATTTACTCTTATACTTTTCATAAAGTGCTTCCAAGTCTTTGTACTGTGGTGTATTTCCGCATTTTGAAGCAGTATTGACGATTAAAATTTTCTTGCCCTTAAAGTCGGCGAAGTTTATTTCTGAATGTCCATCTAATGCAGTTACTTTAAAATCATAGATGGAACTGCCTGTTAATGATGTTGCCATAATAATAGATAAAATGAGTGTTTTCATTATTGAATATTTTTGTTCTGTACACTCAAAGTTATAAAAGCCATATACTAAACTGTTTCTTAGAAAAGGAAAAATAGATTATTGCCTTTCAAAACACCCTAAATCGGGCAATCCAACAGGTCGAGGCTTTCCATCCAAATCAATACTTACACCGGCATTTGTTCCTTTATTCAGTGCAGGCGAAGTAGCTTTTAAGCGAAAATTATAATAGTTACGATAAGTATTGATGCTGTCAAATTGCGGCGATTGATTATTGATGATTTGATTGCTGATAATTCCGGTAGGTGCAGTCTGCACTTTCCAAAGATTGTAATCAAAGTTCACGTTGAATAAAGCTCCGGCATCTTTTAAAGCAACTACTTCGTCATCAACCAACCCATTTTCGCCCCAGAATATACAGTTTCGGAAAAGTGCATTTAAGTTTGAAGCTGCTATTGTATTATTTTCTGTAATAAAATTACTCATTAATAATACCGGGTTTTTATGTTGTATAAACTGGCTGGCATAAGTTGCCACAGTACAATGAACAAATTGATAATTACCGCCTTTCACCAATAAAAGATTTCTACCGCAATTACTGATTAAACAGTTTCTGGCATTGATGCTTGAGTTAATTGATATTATCCCTGCATCATAAGCATTATCGATAATACATTCGTTCAACGTAAGTTTTGGATTAGCATTAGACGCAGGATCTTTTATAGCAATAGCTTGATAAGTATTTTTAATTACAGCATAATTTAAAATATTGTCTTTAGAAGTTGACTGAAAAACAATGCCGGGCCAACTTGCCGGAAAATCTTTGTAAGGGCTATCCATCCTATCGCCGGTAAAATAAACTCTGTCTATTGTATCTTTCAAACCATTCACTTGCATCGTTCCGCTTACGACAATCGGCGCATCGGCATGTACGTAAACGCTGCAACCTTTATTGATTGTCAATGTTTGATTTTGATTTACGGTTAATGAGCCAAGTATTACATAAGGCAAATCATTATTCCAAGTTTCATTGGCAGCAATGATTTTATTTCTGAAAAAATGTGCATTCTGTCCCCATGCTTCCAATTGAACTTTGCGAGTATTACCATTGTATGAGATTTCAATGCTATCTCGGATTATAAATGGAAGATTAGCTGCAGAGGGATTTACATTTACCTGAACAAAAATGTGCAAACTATCATTCGGCTCTAATTCCAAGTTGGCAAACTGAGTACCTGAAACGCCATCCACATTTATTTTATATGGCGAAGCATTGCCCCCCACTAATTTTATAGAAGATATATTTAATTTTTTATTATTCTCATTACCTATGGTAAAATGCTGATAAATGGAGCCTGCTGTTACAAAAACAGTATCAAATTTTAATGTATCTGCCGTAATGCTCATCCTCGCATCTGAAGAAGTGATGAAAGATTCTTTTCGACATGATAAAAAGATAAAGGCAGAAAGTAAAAGTATAAGACCGGTTGATTTCATTATCCTCAAAATTAGGCTAAGTGAATGACATTAATGACTCGCCACACAAAGAGTGGCTACACTCAGTTTAAGGTTTTCTATTTGCAACAATTCATTACCACAAGATTCTAATGTAGCACCGGTGGTGATCACATCATCTATCAATAAAACATGATGCCCCAACAAGTGTTCTCTATTCTTCACCAAAAATTTACCTTCTACATTTTTCCAACGCTCAATACGCCCTTTCTTTGTTTGGGTTTCGGTATGTTGTGGACGAGTTACAGCTTTGTCCAACACCGGCAATTTCAATACAGATGCTATTCCCTGACAAAGTACTGTAGCTTGATTATATCCTCTCTTTTTTTCTTTCATAGGAAATAATGGCAATGGTACTAAAGCTGTAACGTCATCAAATCGTTTGGACTGTTTTAATTGTTCGCCCATCATGATTCCTAACTGCAAACCCAATTCACGATTTTCTTTATACTTAAATTGGTGCATTAAATGTTGTACTAAAGATTCTTTGGTAAAATAATACTGAGCCGTTGCATTTGCCAATGGCAATCTTCCCCAAAATATTTTTTCAACCGGGTTGGCTGCATGTAGTTCATAATTGGTTTCGGGTAAAGAAGCAATACATCGCATACAAAGAATATTTTCCTGACTCAAAATATCGCTGCCACAACCAACACATACGTGTGGGAAAATCAGTTGCAATACGGCATCTTTAATATCTTTTAGTTTACTCATTTAAAAAAGATATCGATACAAGTCTTCCACTTTTGCCATGGGCACTACTTCTATATGCTGATGTTTATTGGTTTCTTTTGAGCCGGATTTTTTACTGCTCAAATTATACTTAGAAACAATGATTTTTTCAAAGCCCAGCTTTTCTGCTTCGGCTATTCTTTGTTCTATTCGGTTCACTGCTCTTATCTCACCACTTAATCCTACTTCGCCTGCAAAACAATATTTAGAAGGCAGCGGAGCATCTTCATAAGAAGAAAGTAAAGCACAAAGTACTGCAAGGTCTATCGAAGGGTCTTCTACCTTTAATCCTCCGGCAATATTTAAAAACACATCCTTCATTCCAAAATGGAAACCACCTCTTTTTTCTAGTACAGCCAAGAGCAACTGAAGTCTTCTCAAATCAAAACCACTTACTGTCCGTTGTGGTGTACCATATACAGATTGCGTTACCAAAGCTTGCACTTCTATCAATAAAGGCCGGATGCCTTCCATCGTTGCCGCAATAGCAATACCGCTTAACTGTTCTTCTTTTTGTGTAATCAAAATTTCACTCGGATTAAGTACGCCACGCATTCCGACATCGGACATTTCATAAATGCCTAATTCAGAGCTACTGCCAAATCTGTTTTTAAGTGTACGCAGAATTCGATATGCATAATGGCGGTCGCCTTCAAATTGTAACACTGTATCAACAATATGTTCCAAAATTTTAGGGCCTGCAATAGTGCCGTCTTTGGTAATATGACCAATCAAAAATACCGGTGTTCCTGTTTCTTTTGCAAAGCGTTGAAACTCGGCAGTGCATTCTCTTATTTGCGATACGCTTCCCGGCGATGAATCAATAAAAGACGTTTGTAATGTTTGAATAGAATCAACGATTACTATAGCAGGCTTTAATTTTTTTATTTCTTTAAAAATTTCCTGTGTAGATGTTTCTGTAAGCAAATAAAAATCCGGGTTTTCTAATCCGAGTCTGTCTGCACGCATTTTTATTTGTAAACTACTTTCTTCTCCACTGATGTACAATACAGAAGTATTTTTTAAATGCAAACCATTTTGCAAAAACAACGTTGACTTACCAATGCCCGGTTCACCTGCTATGAGTACAAGGCTACCGGGAACAATACCACCACCGAGAACACGATTCAACTCAGCATCAGGAGTAATGATTCTTTTTTCTTCAGTAGCTTGTATTTGATTTAATGAAACAGTTTTATTCTTTTTCTCACTGTCGTTATAATCTTTCCACTCGCTTTTCGATTTTGAATTATCTTTTTGAATCATCTCTTCAACAAATGTGTTCCATTGATTGCATGATGGACACTGACCTAACCACTTTACACTTTCATATCCGCAGCTCTGACAAAAAAATGCAGTTTTCGTTTTACTCATTGAATAAAGATAAACGATTGATAGTTTCAACGATTGAATGAATGATAAACTTATCATTCATTTAAAAAAAATATTAATGAATGAACATTAATTAAAAAAATGTGTTGGAAAATTTAAAAATCTACATCGAAGTAAAAAGGGCCAATCTTTTGATTGACCCCCTTACTTACTAACCCATTAAATTCTATTGCTAAATTACTATTTAGGCTCAAATTTCAAAATTAATTTTTGAGTTTGTGAATAACTTTAATCTAAAGACATCTAATTCTACCCCAACTTTTGACAATTGGTCAATATAATATATACTACTGATAATCAGTTAATTATATTGATATTTTGTTTAAACAATTATCTCAAAAGAAATAAAAATTGTACAAAAAATGACAAAAAGTCTTTAAAAAATAATTAAAAATAATTGGACGGGAATTTGATAATTATTTTGTCTAAAACTGCAAATTTTAAACTATGTCAAACGAAATTTTTTTAGTATCAATGCTCTTTTTGGGAATCAGTTTTTTGGTTTCTGCTGTATTAAAAAGCAAATTCAACAAATACGCCAAAATTCCATTGGCAAATGGCATGTCCGGACGGGAAATTGCTGAAAAAATGCTCCGAGAAAATGGCATTTTTGACGTAAATGTTACTTCTGTTGATGGGTTTTTGAGCGATCACTACAATCCAGCCAATAAAACCGTAAACTTGAGCCCTGATGTTTATAATGGTACAAGCATATCCGCAGCGGCAGTAGCTGCCCACGAATGTGGTCATGCTGTCCAACACGCTACCAATTATGGCCCACTGGTTTTTCGTAGCAAAATGGTTCCTGCCGTACAATTTAGCTCGATGCTGGTAAATTGGGTATTGCTTGCCGGCATAATTCTTTTAGCTACTACCAAAAACCCTACTGTTTTATTAATCGGAATCATTGTAATGAGTGTAACGGTACTGTTTACCTTGGTTACTCTTCCTGTAGAATTTGATGCAAGCAAAAGAGCCTTAGCTTGGTTGGATAAAACGAATGTGACAAATAGCGATGAATATCCAAAAGCAAAAGATGCTTTGAAGTGGGCTGCTACCACTTATGTGGTAGCCGCATTGGCTGCCGTAGTACAATTGGTACAATATATAATGATCTACATGAATAGCAGAGACAGAAGCTAGTCAAATAAATTATTTGATCAAAAGGCCGAATCAGATTTTTTCTTGATTCGGCCTTTTATTTTTTAAAAATAAATACAAACGTTGGTAGTCAGAAATTGAAACTTATAATTTGGCATTTTTTTTGGGCTTAAAGAAATGTTAAATTATCTTCGATAGAAATAAAAACCACACGTATGAGAAAAAAATTTATGCTTGTGTTGGCCTTTATTGTTTTGTCGGTACAAATGCTACTGGCACAAAACAAAGTGCTAACGGGTAAAGTAACAGACAATAATGGTGCTCCAATAGCCGGTGCATCAATTATGGAAAAAGGAACCAATCATGGTACTATTACCGCTAATGATGGTTCATTTTCATTAACAGTTTCTGATAAATCTAAAACCTTGGTGGTATCTGCAGTAGGATATCAAACACAAGACTTAGCTATATCAGGCACATCATATCAAATTTCTTTAAAGACCGGCGAAGCTCAAAGCCTGAACGAAGTAGTTGTTGTAGGCTTTGGTACAAAAATCAAGAAAGACCTTACCGGCAATATTGCTCGTGTAAAAGGTTCGGAAATTGCCAACACACCGGTTGCTAACTTTAACTCAGCACTTCAAGGAAGAGCATCAGGCGTTTTTGTAGAATCCAATAGTGGTAAAGTAGGTGAAGGTATAAAAGTAAGAATCAGAGGCGCCGGTTCATTAAGTGCTTCAAATGATCCATTGTATGTAGTAGATGGTGTGCCAATAAACACTGATGGAATTTCAGGAAATTCATTAGCCGATATCAACTTCAATGAAATAGAATCATTTGACATTTTGAAAGATGCTTCTGCTGCTGCTATTTATGGTTCAAGAGCTGCTAATGGTGTAGTATTGATTACTACTAAAAAAGGCAGAGCCGGTAAAACTTTACTGAATGTGAATGCGCAATATGGCGTAAACAATCCAACACATCATCGTGCATTTTTAGATGCAAAAGAATATATCGACTTATTAAGAGAAGCAGCTATCAATAGTGATCATATTGAAGGAGTGGATCCATCAAACCCCGCCGAATATCCGGGTTCATGGTTGGAGTTTGCAGAAAGAAGACTTACCCGTTACTCCGGTTATTCTAATTGGAGAAATGTAGAAACAAATACCAATTGGGAAAAGCTTGCATACAATTCAGCATCCCGCACAAAAATTATTGATATCAACGCTTCAGGCGGTACAGATAAAACAAGATTCTATATCAGCGGTGGCTACTCTAATCAAGATGGTATCTTAGTTGGCAACAACTTTGAACGCTTTTCAAGTAGAATTAATTTAGAGCATGAGGCAACTACCAAATTAAAAATCGGGTTTAACTTAGGCTTGTCTAAAACACAAGGGCACAGAGTAGGAAATGACAATCAATTTTATACGCCCATGCAATTAGTGGCTTTATCACCTGTTACCCCTGTAAGAGATCAAAATGGTAACTTATACGACCGCCCCGTTACTACTTATTACAACGGCTTGATAGAATTGGAAAATTCAAAATACTTGTCCACTACCTATAGAAACCTGGGCAATATGTATCTGAATTATAAATTCACAAAAGACTTGACTTTCAGAACAGAATATGGCATAGACTTATTGCAGCAGAATGATAATATGTTCTACGGTTCCAAAACCATTATTGGCCAATCTACCAATGGATATGCTGAATCTGATTGGTACAGAACATTCACGTACAATACAAACAACTATTTCAATTACGTTAAAAGCTTTGCAGGAGTGCATAGTATAGATGCTACATTAGGTATGTCTTTCCAAAAATATACCAGTGATTATGCCAATGTTTATGGTGAAGATTTTCCAGTAGATGCACTGCGTACCTTAGCAAGTGCAGGACGTATTACCGGTGGCACATCTACACTTACAGAAGCTTCGTTCCTATCTTACTTTGCAAGAGCCAACTATAAATTTAAAGACAGGTATCTTTTGAATGTAAGTGGAAGAGTAGATGGTTCTTCAAAATTTGGTAAGGATAACAAATATGGATTCTTCCCTGCTGTATCTGCAGGTTGGATTTTAACAGAAGAAGATTTTCTAAAATCAGTAAAATGGTTGAGCTTCTTAAAACTTCGTGGAAGTTTTGGTCTTACGGGTAACGCTGATGGTTTCGGAAACTTCCCTCAATTGGGACTTTACGGTGCAGCAAAATATAATAATGTTTCAGGTTTAGTTCCTACTCAATTAGCCAATCCAAAATTGAAATGGGAAAAATCTCAGGAAACAGATCTTGGATTTGATTTCGGATTATTCAATAATCGTATATCGGGCGAGGTTGATTACTATGTAAGAAATACAAAAGACCTTATTTATAATGTACCTGTACCGGGCACATCCGGATTTACGACACAGACAGTAAACGTTGGTGCAATGCAAAATAAAGGTGTTGAGTTTGTAATCAATTCTACAAACTTCAATGGTAAATTCTTTAAATGGAATACTAGTTTTAATCTTTCTAATAACAAAAACAAAATAACAAAACTTGACGGTACACAAACTTTAATTCCCGGCAATGATGGTCGTTATTTGAATTCATTAATGGTAGGACAAGCGATAGGTGTGTTTTACGGACCTAAATATGCAGGTGTAGATCCAGCTAATGGTGATGCACTATATTATGAACAAGACGGTAAAACCAAAACCAATGACTACAATGATGCAGGTAATTTCGTAGTAGGTGATCCAAATCCAGATTGGATTGGCGGATTAAACAATACATTTTCTTACAAAGGTTTTGAATTGAATGTACTCTTCCAAGGTGTTTTTGGCAATCAAATTTTAAATGGTGCAGGTGGTTTTATGTCTGCCAGCTTTGACTGGTTTGATAATCAGACAAAAGATCAAATACGTCGTTGGCAAAAACCAGGAGATGTTACCGATGTTCCTCAATTAAGACTCAGCTATGGCAATGGTACAGGTGCATCAAGCAGATATATTGAAAATGGAAGTTATGTACGTTTGAAAAATCTAACATTTGCTTATAACATTCCTACTAAAACGCTGAACAGATTAAAAATTCGTTCAGCGAAATTGTATGTTACAGGAGTAAATCTGGCAACATTTACAAAATACACAGGTTGGGATCCTGAAGTAAATACAGATTATCGTTCTTCAAACCGCAATCAAGGAGGTGATTTTTACTCAGCTCCACAAATTAAATCTGTAACCTTTGGTATTAATCTTGGATTTTAACCCTTAAAACAAAGAAAATTATGAAACGTTATATAATTGCAACCTCATTATTTTCAATGCTTATCACTTCGTGTGGTAAGAAATTGGATTTATTACCTCAGCAAAGTGTTGCTGAAGAAGTAGCATTAAGTTCTGATGCTAATGTAAAGAAAGTATTAAATGGCGCTTATGATGCAGTCAGTAGTTTTGATTTATACGGCGCTGACTTATTACTCTTTTCAGAATTACTAGGCGCTAATGGCGAAATAAGATGGGAAGGTACCTATAATCAGCCGCGTGAAATTTGGCAAAAAGCAATTCTAAAAACAAATTCTTATGTAAGAGACACTTGGACAAACGGATATAGAGCAATCAATATCTGCAACAATGTACTCAGTGCTATTAGTGTTGTGAATACAGCCGATCAAAATAGAGTAAAAGGCGAAGCACTATTTTTAAGAGGCGCTATGTATTTTGAATTAGTAAAACTATTCGCAAAACCATATAGTGCAGGAAATGTAACTTCCAACAAAGGACTACCAATTGTACTTGCACCAACACGCGGAATTGATCAAAGTTCTTATGTTCCCAGAAGTACAGTAGAACAAACATATACACAAGTAATTGCCGACTTGACTGAAGCAGAGAATCTATTGCCTGCAAACAATGGCGTATATGCCAGCAAGTTTGTGGCAGCGGGGATGCTTTCTCGTGTATATCTACAAATGGCAAACTATCCATCTGCAAGAGATGCTGCCGATAGATCTATTTCGCAAGCTACCGCAGCAGGTAAAAGTTTGACTTCTACTTATGCCGATGCTTTTAACAATAGTTCTAACCCTTCTGAGTATTTATTTGCAATGCAAGTATCGGCTCAAGATGGTGATAATTCTATGCAACTCTTTTGGTCTATTCCTGCTTACGGTGGCCGTGATGGAGATGTAGCAGTGCTTGCACCACATTTAGCACTTTACACACCATCTGATGCTCGCTTAGCATTATTCTATACCGGTGCCGGTGAAGTGCGTAGTGGTAAATGGAAACTTCAGTATAAAAATGTTCCCATTATGCGTCTTGCCGAAATGTATCTGAATCGTGCAGAAGCTAATTTCAGAGCAGGAACTACTGTGGGTGCTACACCGGTTCAAGATGTAAACCGCACAAGAGTTCGTGCCGGCCTTTCAACATTAGGTGCAGTAACACTAGTTGATATACTTGCTGAAAGAAAATTAGAACTAGCGCATGAAGGGCACGCTATTCACGATATGAAGCGATTGAAACTTAGCTCAGATGGATTCCCTTATGATGCTAATAAACTGGTTTTACCTATTCCACAAAGAGAAGTGGATGCTTCAAAAGGTGTGATTGTTCAGAACGATGGATATTAATTGAATAAGTTTACTAATAATAAAAAACCCCGATTGAAGTCGGGGTTTTTTATTTATGATGTTAAAATGTTTTGCACCATATAAAAATGTACTTACAGTTTTATCTCTTCATCATGCTGATCAAAAAATCGGTATTCGGTAAGATGATAATTAGTGTTTTGTTCCAATCTTGTTTTCTGACCAAACTTGCGTTTCCATTTTGCCATTCGTGTACTCCAAGGCCAGCCTTTAGTTAGGTATGCATATATAATTGGATGCACTACTAATTTCAAATTCTTATTCTGATGCGTAATGAGATAGTTTAAATTTTTCTCAATATCATCTTCTAATATAAGGGTGGATGTTATTTTTCCTGTACCATTACAAGTAGGGCAAACCTCCAATGTATTGATATTCATTTCCGGCTTCATTCTTTGCCGGGTTATTTGCATCAATCCAAATTTTGAAATAGGAAGTACAGCATGCTTTGCTCTGTCTGCCTTCATATATTCTTCCATCTGCTCCATTAACTTCCGTTTGTTTTCAGGAAGTTTCATGTCTATAAAATCTACGACAATGATCCCGCCAATATCTCGCAAACGCAGTTGCCTTGCAATTTCTTCTGCCGCTTCTAAGTTTGTTTCTAAAGCATTTTGTTCCTGATTATTGCTTACACTTTTGTAACCACTGTTAACGTCTATTACGTGCAATGCTTCGGTGTGTTCTATAATGATATATGCTCCACTATCTAAATTCACCGTTTTCCCAAAAGACGATTTTACTTGCTTTGTAATACCATAGGAATCAAAAATGGGTGAACCGTTTTGATAGAATGAAACAATATCCGATTTTTCGGGAGCAATCTTTTGGATATAGTTACGAGTATCGCTGTAAATATTTTTATCATTTACAACAATCTTATTAAAATCTTCATTCAATAAATCTCTGAGAATACTGTTCGTCTTTGTTTGTTCACTCAAAATGCGAGTAGGCGCTACTGCTCCTTTTAAGTTTTGCATGATACTTTGCCACATTGCCATTAAAGCAGAAAGGTCTTCATGCAATTCGGCCGTATTCTTTCCTTCGGCAGCTGTACGAACAATAACACCAAAATTTTTACTCTTGATTGCTTCAACAATTTTTTGTAATCGCTTTCTTTCTTCCGAAGAATGAATTTTTCGTGAAACAGCTACAATATCATTGAAAGGAGTAAGTACTACGAATCGGCCGGGTAATGAAATTTCGCAACTAAGCCTTGGGCCTTTTGCAGCGATTGGCTCTTTTAATATCTGTACTAAAACATTTGGCTTGCCATTCAATACCTCATTGATCTTTCCGGTTTTGATAATTTCCGGCTCTATTGTAAATTTTGAAAAATCAAGTCCTTGCTCAGTATTATCATTGATACACAAGTTTGTAAACTTGAGCAATGATTTAGCATAAGGGCTTAAGTCGGTATAATGTAGAAATGCATCTTTCTCAAAACCCACATCTACAAATGCAGCATTAAGTCCGGGTATCAGTTTCTTCACTTTACCCAAATACAAATCACCCACAGCAAAACGTGCATCACTTTTTTCGTTATGCAGTTCTACGAGCTTTTTGTCTTCCAGCAAGGCTATTTCTACACCTTGCGGAACTGTGTTAATAATTAATTCTTTGTTCATTACAGCTTCACATACATCAATGCCTCCATGCTGTAAAAACACCGGTCAATTCTGTCCGACTGAAATAACAGTAAATGGGAAGGTTTTTGCTGATAAAGGAAATGAGGGAAAACCAACACAGACAAGAACCGGCGACTGAATTATCATCATATTAAATAATATAAATTATGATTAGTTGGCAATCTTGAATCGGAGCGATATTGCTCAACTCGTATTTGACAACTAATCAATAACTCAATTACTTATTTCTCTTTTTATGACGGTTCTTTCTCAGTCTTTTTTTACGCTTGTGCGTCGCAATTTTATGACGCTTTCTTTTTTTACCACAAGGCATACTCTGATAATTTTTTTAATAATTGTTTATAAATAAGTTTCATCCTTTTTCAGGACAACTACTTTTTGCTTTTTCAATCCGTTCTATGATATTAATATCTATTGATTAGAAAAATCAATCCCTTCTTTGATTTATTCCACCTTCCAACATCTAATCAAAAATAAACGGGCTGCGAAGTTGAGGTTTTTTTCTGAAATTTCCAATCTTATTGGCTTATTAACCTGATAATCAGAAAATTATCCATTATTGAATATTCGAAACAATACTATACGTAAATATCTGATAATGAATATTATACAAATAGTTTATAATACTTTAATCAGATAATTTTTTACTGATAAAAAATAGATTTTAGGGCAAAAATTATTAGAGCACACTACTGTTACCCAAAAGATATTGTGTTTGGATAAAATACAATTGGCTTAATTATCAACATCCTCGCCAGGCCCTGAATCAGGTTTAGGTTCTTTCAGTTTTTTTACTTCTGCTACAAATTCTTTTGCTGGTTTAAATGCAGGGATGTAATGTTCCGGAATATGAACAGCAACATTCTTTTTTATGTTACGGCCAATTTTTGCTGCTCTTTTTTTAGTAACAAAGCTTCCAAATCCACGAATATAAATATTCTCCCCTTCAGTAAGTGTATCTTTTACTTGCTTGAAAAGTGTTTCAAGTGTTACAAGTACATCCACTTTGGGAATACCTGTTTTCTCGGAAATCTGATTTACCAAATCGGCCTTTCTCATGGTTGCAGATTTAAGTTGGTTTAATTGGTTGAAAATATATGCCAATTTAAGGCAAATTGTAATGATATTCAACCAAATAGGATTTTTTTTTATTTTTTTTAATATGAAGGGACAAAATGCAGGATATTTAGCCACCAATCGAAACATTTAAGTGTTTTTATGACCCCTTCATTTTTTACCAAAAAGCTATTGGAATGGAACAAAAAACAAAATAACCGTTCTATGCCCTGGAAGGGAGAGAAAGATCCTTATAAAATATGGCTGAGTGAAATTATTTTACAACAAACAAGAGTAGATCAGGGTTTAGCGTACTACGAACGTTTTATAAAAAAATTTCCTACTGTTCATCAATTGGCTCAGGCATCGGAAAAGAGTGTCTTTAAACTATGGGAAGGTCTGGGTTACTATACCAGATGTCGTAATCTTCATGCAACTGCAAAATTTATATCTCAGGAGTTGAAAGGAAAATTTCCCAATGATTATGAATCTATAAAATCATTAAAAGGAATCGGACCTTATACAGCATCTGCTATCGCATCATTTGCTTTTAATCTGCCTTATGCAGTAGTAGATGGCAATGTATATCGAGTGCTGGCTCGGGTATTCGGAATTAAAACACCTATTGATTCAACAACAGGTAAAACAGAATTTGTAATACTTGCCGAAAAACTTTTAGATAAAAAAAACCCGGGATTATACAATCAGGCAATAATGGATTTTGGAGCTACGGTTTGTAAACCAGCATTACCCAATTGCAAGAACTGCATTTTTAAAAATAATTGCGTAGCATACCGCAATAACACTGTATCTCTTCTCCCCATCAAAGAGAAAAAAATAGCGGTTCAAAAAAGATATTTTTCATTTTTGATATTATCATACAAAAAAAGAATTGCTATTCATCATCAAAACGCAAAGGGCATTTGGCAGGGGTTATATTTGTTTCCTATCGTTGAAACAAAAAAGGAAAAATCCATTGACACAGTTTTAAAACAAGCAGAAAAAGAATTGCTACTCATTCCAAAGTCTTATGAACTTACCGCAAATTCAGAAACAATAGAACAGCGATTAACGCACCAAATAATTTATGCAAGATTTGTTCATTTGAGATTAGATAGAAAACCTTTAGAAAATAAAAAACTTCTGTGGCTACCCAAAAACCGTTTAACAGAATTTGCATTTCCAAAAATAATTGGTCAATACCTGAAACAACAACTTGAGAAAGTATAATAACCAAAGTAACTTTATTATTCTACGTTTGAAACCACTTCTACATTCCCAATAACTCTTCACTTTCTTAGTTGCAACATTTTTAATGAAGCAGATTTGGAAATTCCTTGTTTGCAGTACTTCTTATTCATCTGTTAAACAGGTTTTATTATGCGATAACTGCACTAAAGTATTTTACGTTTGCTTTTATATATAACCCTTTTTATATGAAATGGCTTGCAATTTTTGCATTTATGTTAATAGACCTATCTGCATTTTCTCAATCCGGTGAATTGGATAGTACGAACAAAACTCATGGTCTCTTTCAACTTGAGTTTAACACAAATGCTATTTATTTAGGAAGGAAAGATTCATTGCCTACGCCATATCTATCTCCCACAATAGGATACTATCATAAGTCAGGTGCCTTCATAGAAGGCAGCCTCTCGTATCTAACACGAAGCTCCGATGCAAGAGTAGATGGAGGATCGCTGAGAGCCGGTTATGATTTTTCTGTTGGCAACTTCACCGGAGAAGCTGCTGCCGAAAAAAATTTCTACAATAGTAATAGTACCAATGTAAAGTCTGAAATCAAAGCTTCTTTATCATTTATGGCAGATTATGATTTTGGACCCATTGAAGCAACCTTGCAACCCGTATTAAATTTTGGCAGTAAAAATGATTTTGTTTTGCAATGTGGATTAGACCATGAGTTTGATTTTGATAATAACAATTTTACAGCTACACCCACAGCTATACTCAATGCCGGCACAAAAAACTTTTATAAAAATTACATCGGTGAAATTCTTATAAAGAATAATCGGAAGAATGTAACGGTGAACACTACGATACAAAGTGCCAACTCTGTCAATATTTTAGATTATGAATTGAGCTTGCCTTTAATATATAAATATCACCAATTTGCTTTTGGTTTGAGCCCAACCTATTGTATTGCCAAAAACCCAATCGTAGTTCAAGCTACTATTACAAGGCCAAGTGGTACTACTTATAAAACGGTTACAGAAAATGTTTCAAATACATTTTTCCTTACACTCAATGCGGCTATCAAATTTTAATCTGATATATTACTCACAGCTAAACCAACATGGATAAATAGCGAAGGAGGCTACCATATTATGATAGCCTCCTTCGCAAAAAATATTTAAGTCTATCTTATTTGTTCATCGATTGTTTGGCCTCTATGCTTAAAGTGGCATGTGGCACAGCACGTAATCTTGCTTTGTCAATCAGTTTTCCGGAAACTCGGCAGATGCCATAAGTTTTATTCTCAATACGCATCAATGCTTTTTCCAAATGATCTATAAAAGTAAGCTGACGGCTCGCCATCTGGCTCAATTGTTCTCTTTCCATGCTTACACTACCATCTTCCATAGTCATATAACGTCCTTCATCCATATCACCACCTTCATCTTTGCGAGTAATAAGACCTTGTAAATAGGCTAATTCTTTTTTAGCGGAGTCCAACTTACGTTGTATCAATTCTCTGAATTCAGCCAACTCACTGTCAGAATATCGAACTATGGGCTTCGCTGCTTCTACAAGTGGTTCAGATTTATCCAATAATGATTTTGTAAAATCAGGATCATATTTTACAGATGATGTTGTTTTAATCGGTGGTATAACAATTTTTTCTGCTTTAACAGGTTCTTTCTTCACTACAGGTTGTACTTTAGGTTTTATAGATACTAACGATTTCGGATCAACACCGCCATGTTTTTTTGCAGCTGGTTTTGCAGCTTCTGGCTTTTGAGTGTTTACTACTTTTGCCGGTTCTGGTTTTGGAACAGGCTTAGCGGCTGGTTTTGGTGTTGGTTTTGGTGCTGGTTTTGCAATAACTTTAGCCTTCACTATAGGCTTAGCTGCAGGTTTATGTACTACTTTGGCAGGTTTCTTAGCTACAGCTTTGGGTGCAGGCTTTGTTACCTTTTTAGCAGCAGGTGCCGGTTTTTTTGCTACTGTTTTTTTTGCAGCAGGTTTACCGCTTTTTTTGGCAGCGGGTTTAGGTGCAGGTTTGGCGGCTTTTTTAGCGGCCGGTTTTTTCTTAATTGCCATAATGTTACCCTTTTTTTGAAACAATCACATTTAATGAAACTTCATTGATTTCAATTCCGGTAATGTTCGGAGCTGAATTATCCTGAATTTCGGGCAGAAACTCCAACTTATCAGCCAGAATTTCGGCGCAAATATAGTCTTTATAGCTTGCCAATGAATCTTTTAATTCTCCGGTTGCAGAGGCTTTTACGGTTATTCTGTCAGTAAGTTCAAAACCACTGTCTTTTCTTATTTTCTGAATACGGTTTACAAACTCACGGGCATTACCTTCGGCCTCCAATTCGGAAGTTACAGTTATATCCAGAGCTACTGTCAGATTGGCTTTATTGGCTACTGTCCAGCCCGGAATATCTTCGCTTCCAATTTCAACTTCAGTAATCTGTAATATTACGGGTTCTCCATCAACCAGCAAATTATATTGTCCTTCTTTTTCCAACATTGCTATGTCTTCCTGTGTGAATGTAGATAATGCTGCGGTTACAGCTTTCATTTTTGAACCGAGTTTTTTACCTAACGCAACAAAATTGGGCTTTATCTTTTTCCGGATAAATGTATTATCGCTGCTCAGGTATTCAATTCCTTTTACATTCACTTCCGCCTTTATTAAGTCTTCCACCTTTTTCAGTTGTTCCTTCATAGAAGCGTTCAATACCGGAATCAATGCTTTTTGTAATGGTTGTCGTACTTTAATATTTGCTTTTTTGCGGAGTGACAATATGAGTGAAGATGCGCTTTGTGCCAGCTGCATTCTTTCTTCCAGCAATTCATCAATTGCAGATTCATTGGCCCTTGGAAAGTCGACATGGTGCACTGATACTGCATTAAAACGATTCGCAACTGCATTCAAATTTCTAAACAATGCATCACTGAAGAATGGAGAGATCGGTGCAATCAATCTAGTGAGTGTTTCCAAACATTCAAAAAGAGTTTGATATGCACTGATTTTATCTAAATCAAAAATTACTCCTTTCTCATTTACCGAAGTTGCTTCATTGCTTTGAGCCGGCTTCCAGAATCTGCGGCGGCAAAGACGCACATACCAATTGCTTAGATGCTCATCTACAAAATCTTCAATCAAACGACCTGCCTGCGTAGGCTCATAATCGTCCATGTATGTGGTTACATTTTTCACCACTGTATTAAGTGATGATAATATCCACCTGTCAATCTCCGGTCTTTTCTCCAGCGGTATATATTCTTCTTTAAAGGTAAAACCATCTACGTTGGCATACAATGCAAAAAACTGATATGTGTTATATAATGTACCAAAGAATTTTCTTTGCACTTCTTTAATGCCTTCTACATCAAATTTCAAGTTATCCCAAGGAGATGCATTGGTAATTAAATACCAGCGGGTAGCATCTGCTCCATATTTTTCAATCGTTACAAAAGGATCTACCACATTGCCCAATCGCTTACTCATCTTATTACCATTCTTGTCCAGCACAAGGCCATTGCTTACCACTGTTTTATAGGCAACAGAATCAAACACCATTGAAGCAATAGCATGCAATGTATAAAACCATCCGCGAGTTTGGTCCACTCCTTCTGCAATAAAATCTGCCGGGAAAGACTGTTTGAATGTTTCTTTATTTTCAAAAGGGAAATGCCATTGTGCATAAGGCATGGCACCACTATCAAACCATACGTCAATCAAATCAGCAACACGCTTCATTGGCTTTCCGGAGGAGCTGACTAAAACAATTTCATCAACAAAAGGCTTGTGCAAGTCAACATCCAATTTTGAATTTTTGATTTTGAATGTTGTATTTTTATTAAACCCTGCATCTTCTGCTTTTTGAAATTCCTTTGTTAATTCTTCTACACTACTGATACAAATTTCTTCTTCTCCGTCTTCTGTTTTCCAAATAGGTAATGGCGTTCCCCAATAACGGCTTCTGCTCAAGTTCCAATCCACCATATTTTCCAACCAATTACCAAATCTTCCTTCGCCTGTGCTCTTAGGTTTCCAATTGATGGTTTTATTTAGTTCTACCATTCTATCTCGCAATGCTGTAGTTTTGATAAACCATGCATCCAATGGGTAGTAAAGAATCGGCTTATCTGTTCTCCAGCAATGCGGATAACTATGCTCGTATTTTTCTACTTTAAATGCTCTGTTCTCTTTTTTTAATTTAACAGCAATGTCCACATTCACATCAGTATATGCAGCATCATCTTTATAATTTTTTACAAAGCGATTGCTAAACTCTCCCAATCCATTGACAAATTTTCCTTCTCTATCCACCATCGTCAATATGCCGATATTATATTTTTTACCTACTTTATAGTCATCTGCACCAAATGCAGGTGCAGTATGTACAATGCCGGTACCATCTTCAGTAGTTACAAACGAATCCACTAAAACACGAAATGGTTTTGCTCCGGGTGTGAGTTCTTCTATTACGGTCAATGAATTAGCTTCGTAAGGCAGTAGTTGTTCATACTCGCATCCTTCTATTGCCGAGCCTTTGAATTCGGCTAAAATTCTATACGGAATATTTTTCCCGTCATTTTGATAAGATGTAAAGTCTGCATTTTCATTCTCTGTTTTGAAATATTTATGCAGTAATGGTTTGGCCAAAACAATATTTATTTCATTGTGCAAATACGGATTTATCGTTTTTACCAAAACATAATCAATATTTCCGCCAACAGTCAAACCAAGATTGCTGGGCAATGTCCAAGGTGTGGTAGTCCATGCAAGAAAGAAAACCTCTTCATTGGATGCAGCATCAAATAAGAATTTGCTTTGCTTATTTTGTACTGCTTTAAACATGGCGACAGCACTCGTGTCTTTTACATCTTTATAAGTGCCCGGTTGATTCAATTCGTGTGAACTCAATCCCGTACCTGCTGCCGGTGAATAAGGCTGAATACTCACACTTTGATAAAGTAATCCCTTTTTATACAATTCACTCAGCAACCACCAAAGTGTTTCAATGTATTCATTTTTGAATGTGATATAAGGATCGTTCAGATCAACCCAATAACCCATTTTGCGTGTTATATCATCCCACTTGTCTTTATATCTCAAAACTGCCTCACGACATTTGAGGTTGTATTCTTCTATAGAAATTTTTTTACCGATGTCTTCTTTTGTAATGCCTAATTCTTTCTCCACACCCAATTCAACCGGTAGTCCATGTGTATCCCATCCTCCTTTTCTTTTTACCTGAAAACCCTTCATTGTTTTGTAGCGGCAAACAAGGTCTTTCAATGTTCGGGATATAACGTGGTGAATACCGGGCATACCATTGGCACTGGGCGGCCCTTCGTAAAACACGAAAGGAGTTGCACTTTCACGCAGCGTAATACTTTTTTCAAAATCTTGATTTTCAGCCCACTGAGCTGCTATTTCTTGCTCAAAAGCCGGCAAATTAAGTCCTTTATATTCACGGTAAGAAACACTCATATTATTCTAAAAAATGAGTGCAAAGGTATGAAATATTATGGCGATTTGAAACGTGATTTAAGAGATTAATCAATCGTATAGCCTTTAATACATTAACAAGAATCAACTAAGTTGAAACACAATTTTTTAAAGAAAAACTACTGCAAACAGTACTATATAAAATCTAAATAATCAAATTGCTTACCCAATATAGCTTGATCATCTGCACCGAGCCATTTATGAAGCATTGTGGCATATACATTTTTAAAGTCAACTTTGTATTTCAAATCTCCCTGATCTAAATCATTGAGATCGGGCATTGCATTGATCAATCCTTTTTTCTTCAATCCGCCACTTATCAAAAACATATTGTTTGCTGTACCATGGTCAGTGCCACCACTTGCATTTTGTGATACCCGTCTGCCAAATTCAGAAAAAGTAAACAACATTACATCATCAAAACGATTGTTGGCTTTCAAATCTTTTACAAAAGCTTGCACAGCATCGCTCATTTCAGTAAAAAGGCGTTGCTGTGTATTCTCTTGGCCTACGTGTGTATCAAAACTACCAATAGAAACATAATACACTTTTGTATTGATGTCAGAGAAAATCAACGAAGCAATTGTTTTTAAATTTTTCCCTAAATCTGTTTTAGGATAATCGGCGCCTGTTGGATGCAGTTTACTTTGCTTGAAAATATAATCGGCTGAAGACATTGTTTCGGCAAGGGTCTTATATAAATATTCTGTTAACGGTGCATCATTTTCGCTAACATGATTTTTATTAATATCCTTAAAATATTTTTCATTGGCAGTGCCATAAAGTCGCTGCGGATCTTTCACTGCTATGCCATTCATTTGTGTTCCTTTCATTGCGAAACTTAGAATATCATCAATTTCAATTGCTTGTGTTGGTTTATCACATTCTTTGCATTGAGCATCCAAATATCTTCCTACCCATCCGGAAGTCAGGTACTCATTACTATTGCTGGCTGTTTGCCAGATATCCATACTTCTAAAGTGCGAACGATCGGGATTGGGATAACCCACACTGTTTAGAATACCCAAGCTACCATCATCAAATAATTCTTTAAATCCGGTTAATGCAGGATGCAAGCCTGCTTCATCGCCTAATGCTAATGCTTTTGTTCTTTCAATACCCAACTTTGGCCTTGCTTTGTAGTATAAGTCATTACGCACAGGTATCACAGTATTCAATCCGTCATTACCACCACCCATTTGTAATATCACCATTACTTTATTGCCGGGTGGTACCATTTCAGGGCGTTCAAATGCTTTTAAAAATTTAGGCAAAAACATTGAAGCAGTTGCCAAGGAGCCTATTTGAATAAATTCTTTTCTTTTGAAATACATAATGTAAATTTTAAAAAATCAACAATCGTTTTTTGTATATTAGAGACAGAATTAGCATAGCTGATACTCCGGTACACTCATTATTTGAAGTGTTGCCGTTTTTACAAAATTTTCTCGAGAACTATTGTCAATATACTGTTTGATTAAATCGGGGTTTACCTCATTTTTAGATTGTAACAAAGAGCCGGCAATGTTTGTTAGTAAAGATTCTTTTGCCACAGAATCAAAGTTTTTAAGATATTGGCTCCAGTCAATATGCACCGTTAACGGTTTTTTGTTATTCTTCATCACTTTTGCATCTTGTACTTTGGCCTTGTCTTTATTAATATCAATATTATTATTCATGCCCATTAGTATATCATCGTCTCTTTTGGGTGTTACATTAAAAACATCTTTATCATCCAGCATTTGTGGAATGCGCATACGCAGCATAAGCGTACTGCTGTCAATCCATGTTTTACCGCCTGCCCATCCAGCTACATTCGGTGGATAGAATAATGTCTGTCCCAAAGCCTGTTGCAAATTCATTAAAGATTGGTCTGTTTGAAATTTCATAGGCAACATTCTTTGTATGCCGGTTATCAACTCAATGGGTGATTTTATTCGGGTGCCGATATTTTTTTCTTGATAAAACCAATCGCCGGCAAATATTTCTTCCATCAATTTTCCAATATCATATCCATCACGATAAAATTTATCAGCCAGTTTTTCCACTCGGTCTTTATCCACTTCGTCATTGACAAAATATTTATAAATCTTTTGTGTAATAAAACGAGCAGCTTGCTTTTGATCAAGAATTATATTTAGAATATCGTCACCATCAAAATTTCCCGATTTACCCAAAAATGTTTTACTACCATCATCATGTTGTTTTTTTTGAAAAACAAAATCGCCTTGCAGATTAGCTGTCCATCCGGTGAATGCTCTGGCTCCTTGCTTGACATCATCTTCAGTATAATTACCTCTACCCAAGGTAAAAAGTTCCATTACCTCTCTTGCAAAATTTTCGTTGGGATGATCTTTTTTATTTTGTTGATTGTTTAAGAAATTAAGCATTGCTGCCGATTTAGAAACTTCTTTCAGCATTGTGCCAAAGTTTCCCAAGGCATTTCTCCTTAAAATATCCAAAAGCCTTTGCTGATAATAGATGTTTAGATTTCTACATGCAAAATGCCCATGCCAGAAAAAGGCCATTTTCTCTCTGAGCTGTGCAGCACTGTTCACCATTTCATAACTCCAGAGCATATTTAAGTTGCGAATACTCTCTCTATTTTCCTGATTAATTTTTTTTCGTTCTTCAGCATCTAATTCTTTCTTCTGCATTCTTCCCACATCTTGCATGCCTTTATACAATCCATCTAAATAATTGCTGGCTGCATTCAAATAATCCGGTTTTGAATCCGAACCTTTTACCAATGCTTTGTAAACTTGCTTGTGGTTATATTTTGAAAGGTCGCCCAATTGCTCAACAGCAGGGCCAAAACCTGCACGCCACATCAGGTGCTGGTTTTTGATTTGATTGGTCAATGCCATAAAATCATATATTTTTAATAACTGACTAAATATTCTGCTCAAGGTTTAAGGAGCAGTTAAATATTTATACCCCAAAAACATGTATCATCTTTCAAATAACTTATTTTGGCAACAAAAATTGTATGCAGATAAAGGCTTTAAAATATTTTATACCTTTTATATTTTTTGTTGCAGCATTTTGGTCTTTTACACATAGCGGTTGGGTGGTTTGGATTCCTTTGATGATTGCCTGGGTATTTATTCCCTGCCTTGAACTTTTTATCAAGCCCTCTGCCATCAATCTAAGTGATACTGAAGAAGAATTGATAAAGAAGGATCGCTTTTATGATATACTGCTCTGGTTAGTTGTTCCGTTCCAATATCTTGCTTTGTTCTTTTTTCTCTACTCATTTCAAAACAGTGATTTACCCTGGTCTGATATAATAGGTAGAATCTGGGTGATGGGTTTGCTTTGCGGAATTTTTGGTATTAATGTGGCACACGAGCTGGGACACAGGGTGAATAAATGGGAGCAGTTTTTATCAAAAGCTTTACTTCTTACTTCACTCTATATGCACTTTTTTATTGAGCATAATAAAGGGCATCATAAGCGAGTGGCCACTCATGAAGATCCGAGTACAGCCCGCTATGGCGAACCGATTTACCTCTATTATTATCGTACAATTATTTTCAGCTACCTCAGCGCATGGAAAATAGCCAATAAGGATGTGAGGAAAAAAGGCAAGGCAATGTTTTCGCTTCATAATGAAATGGTGCAATTCACTATCATTGAGATTCTATTTATTATTGCTATTTTTTATGCTTTTGGCTGGCTGATTGGAATTTATTTTTTGGCGGCAGCAGGTATTGGTATTATACTACTTGAGACAGTTCAGTACATTGAACATTATGGATTGCAAAGAAAATCTACCGGAGAGGGTGTGTATGAAAGAACACTACCTGCACATAGCTGGAATAGCGACCATGTTCTTGGGCGTATCATGTTGTTTGAGCTCAGCCGACACAGCGATCATCATTATTTAGCAAGCAGAAAATATCAAATATTAAGGCATCATGACGAGTCGCCTCAAATGCCTACCGGTTATCCGGGTATGATGTTGCTTGCATTAGTGCCGCCGCTTTGGTTTTATATAATGAATAGAAAAATAAAGCAACAGCAAAATGTTGTCACGCAAGAATAACTATCACTCATTTTAATTAAGAAATAAATGCAGCCCCAAAATATGGGTGCAATGCTGCAGGTAAATTAATTTTATCTGCCTCTTGATTATTTTCAAGCAAACAAGCCATGATACGAGGCAAAGCGAGTGAGCTGCCATTTAATGAATGTACCAATTTTGTTTTTCCATCACTATCTTTAAAACGGATTTTCATTCTATTCGTTTGAAAAGTTTCAAAGTTTGAAACAGAGCTCACTTCTAACCATTTTTCTTGTGCAGCGCTGAATACTTCAAAATCGTAAGTTATCGCAGAAGCAAAACTCATATCTCCACCACAAAGGCGAAGAATACGATATGGAAGCTCTAAAGAATTCAATAGCTTTTCAACGTGTTGCACCATTTCATCCAATGTGTCATAACTTTTATCCGGGTGAACGAGTTGAACAATTTCTACTTTGTCAAACTGATGAACTCTGTTTAATCCACGAACATCTTTTCCAAAACTTCCTGCTTCTCTTCTGAAGCAAGATGAAAATGCAGTCATCTTTATCGGCAGGCTTTCTTCTTTCACTATTTCATCTCTGTAAATATTTGTAACCGGCACTTCTGATGTTGGTATCATATAGAAATTATCTTCCGGCATATAATACATCTGTCCTTCCTTATCAGGCAATTGGCCGGTACCGTAAGCAGTCGCTTCATTTACCATCAATGGTGGAAGATATTCAGTATAACCTGCAGCAGTATTAAAATCTAAAAAGTAATGTGATAAAGCTCTTTGCAATTTTGCACCTTGTCCTTTATACAATGCAAAACCGCTTCCGGTAATTTTTGCACCGGTTTCAAAATCAACTATATCATATTTTTTAATTAAATCCCAATGTGGAACTGCATCTTTGGAAAGAGACGGTTTGTTTCCACCTTCACGCACCACCACATTATCGGCCGGTGTTTTACCTGCAGGCACAATGGCAGCCGGAAGATTGGGTAATAAAACCAATTTATCGTTCAACTCTTTTTCTACTTGTTCCAATTTTTCTGCAATGGGTTGCAAAAGACTTTTATAAGAAACAACTTCTTGTTTTTTTGTTTCGGCTTCTTCTCTTTGCCCCTTTGCCATCAACTGGCCAATTTCTTTTGATGCAGCATTAATTTTAGACTGAGCCGTGTCCGAATCTAATTGTAATCTTTTGCGTTCATCATCCATTGCGATGATTTCATCTATCCACTCAATATTTTTAAAATTTTTAATGGCCAATCTGTCTTTTACAGCTTGTGTATTCTGTCTTAAAGCCTGAAGTTGTAACATCTCTTATTGTTTTTATCAAAGCGCAAAGTTAGTTTTTGAATAGCAGAATTGATAAAAGCGAATAAAATTATATTTGCGCTATGAATGTACAAGATGATTTACAACAGCGCTGGTGGACTTTAGAAGCAAAAATGGTAGAGCGATTCGGGAAAAAACCGGATATGGAAACAATTTTATTTTTGATTGGTGTTCAGGAATTGGGGGATATTAAGCACAAATTCACCAAAGAACAAAAGCAGGATTTAATGCATATTGCCGTTTGTTCGCTACTTGCCAAATCCGGCTATTATGAAATAGAAAAAGTGGACGAAGATGGTTGGCCACATTTCAAACAATTGAAAGCTATGCCCGATATGAATTTTGCCGAGCAAGAAAATTTTTTAAAAGACCATGTTCTGCTCTATTTTGAAAACAATGAATTTTAATCAATAAACTATGCAAAAATTTATTTTCATTCTTATCGGTAGTCTGTTTTCGTTTGCATCCTTTGCACAAAAAGATACCACTTTGAAACCCAAAGATTACAAGAAGGATGTTTACATGCAAACCACGATGGGCGATATTGTTATTCGTTTGTCAGATTCTACTCCTTTGCATCGGGATAATTTTTTGAAATTAGTGAAAGTCGGGTTTTATGATGGCATACTCTTTCATCGTGTTATCAATCACTTTATGATTCAAGCCGGAGATCCTGACAGTAAAAATGCAGAGCCAGGTGTGATGTTGGGTAATGGTAGTTCAAAATATACAATACCTGCTGAATTTGTTCCTTCACTCTTTCATAAAAAAGGGGTTATCGCTGCTGCCCGTTTTGGTGATCAAGAAAATCCTTTAAAAGCAAGTAGCAGCAGTCAATTTTATTTGGTACAAGGAAAAGTTTTTACTGATGTAGAGTTAGATAATATGGAGAAATATCGATTGGGTGGCAGAAAGATATCTGAGGAACAAAGAGCAGTTTATAAAACAATAGGCGGCACACCTCATTTAGATCAAAACTATACTGTTTTTGGTGAGGTGATAAGCGGATTAGATGTAATTGATAAAATAGCCGAAGTGCCCACGAATAAAACAACTGCACCGGACAGACCTGAAACAGATGTAAAAATCATCAGTGCCACTTTGATAAAAAGACCGAAAGAAAAAAGAAAATAACTCCTAAGCAAATCTGTACGTAAATAAAAAGAGGCGATATTTTGAAGTATCGCCTCTTTTGTTTGTGAGCTATTTTTTACTTATTACTCGCACCAATTCCACCACCGCCCGAAGATTGTGTTCTTTTCTTTTCATCTTCAGATGCATCTTTACGCTGACGAGCTGCTTTCACCGTACTACTTCCAAATCTCCATACCAAGCTTGCTTTTAACTGACGACTTTCAAATGAGCCATTTGCTTGTGTATATTGTCCCGCAAAATCACTATGGCCATCAAATTTCAAACTATGAAATATATCAGATACTGAAAGTTTAAAAGTTCCTTTCCCTTTGAAGATTGTTTTTTGCATTCCTGCATCAACAGTCCACATTGATTTGCTTTTGAAAAATCCTTGCCAAACCATCGGGCTGTTATACCACCCACTTACTTCTGCTGTCCATTCTCTCTTTTTGCCAAACTTATAACTGTGTTGCATATAAATATTGAAAGATGCGGCATCTAAGTTTACTACTCTATTGCCACCGCCAAAATCAGCTTTATACTTAGAATAGTTTCCGCTCAGGTTTACAAATGCTGTGTATGTTTTATACATAAAAGGATAACTGATGTTCACCGCATACACATCTGATTTAGCAAGATTTTCAGTTGTAATAAAACTTTTTGACTGTTCTGTCGTATCAACAATTTGTGCAAACATATCGTTGATATGACTATAGGTCAAAGAAGTCGTTAATTTAAATTTATAGGTATTCGTCAGTGAAAACACATTCGTGTATTGAGGCTTCAGATTAACATTGCCTTTTTTATATGAATATTCATCCAATTTAAATTCAAATGGATTTAAGTCTTGATAGGCAGGCCTGTCAATACGGCGACTGTAAGATAACCCCCACTGATTCATTGGATTTTTATTGAATGTGATAGCGGCACTAGGGAATAAATCGGTATAGTTACGTTTGAACGTTTGTTTGCTACCTTTATTTACACTTCCATCATTATTCAATCCATAAGAATTGCCCGAAGAAACAGTATTCTCCATACGCACCCCGAATTGAATCATCTTTCCTTTCAACTGACGATTGTAATTTACATACACCGCATTGATGTTTTCTTTATAGTCAAATTCATTGCTCTTAGGTACATCCAAAGTTTTTATTTCACTCGGGGCCAATTGTGATACATCATATCTTTTGAAATTGTTATCTGTATTCACTACAGAAAATTTTGCGCCTATACCTAATCTACCCTTCTTAAAATTCTGCTCGTAATCTGTTTTAAAAGTATAAAGATCAATAGTAGAAGGCGAAAGGAAACGATAGATTGTTTTATTCAATAGTGTAGTACCATCAGGAGCATAATAATAATTGGGCTGCAACTGATTATTATTTAATCTGAATAGACCATAATCCAAATCCATATTCAATTCGTGTCCGGCAGTATCGGCAAAACGATAGTTCAGATTGAAATTTACATTCTTTCTGTTCATATCATTTGTATTATTTGCTTTTAAAACCTTTGTGAGTGTGTTGGTTGGTCGGTATATAATATTATTGATATTATCTCCATTCATACTACCGTCAGAAAAATTGCCATTTACCAAAACACCAAATGTGTTCTTCTTATCAATATAAAAATCTGCGCCGGCTTTAAAATTATGGCTCTTATTTTTAAAAGGCATAGTTCTACTGCTTTCAAATGCAGTATCACCAATTGTGCGATTTAAATTAAAGATATTTTCTTGTTTAGAGTCATTATAATTATAGCTCCCGAATAGGTTTACGATTTTATTTCTATTGTTAAAATTGACACCTGCATTGTATTTGGGATATGTGCCAATATTATATCCCGCATTTACAGAACCATTTGTTCCAAAAGCTTTATTCTTTTTAAATTTTATATTAATAATTCCCGCATTTCCTGCTGCATCATATTTGGCCGATGGGTTTGTAATCAGCTCTATTGATTCTACCTGCGAAGATTGAATAGATTTAAGGTAATTAGATAAATCTGTTCCTGAAAGCGGAGATGGTTTCCCATCGATATAAACTTTTACCCCATTTTTTCCCATAAGGCTGATATTATCATCTTTATCCACTACTACGCCGGGAGATTTACGAAGCAGCTCAAGTGCATCATTACCGATAGCATTAATCGTTCCTTCTATATTCAACACTGTTTTATCAGCTTTCACCTCTACTATAGGCTTTTTGCTTGTTACCGTAACTCCTGCCATACTACTTGTAGTTCTTTCTACGACTATATCAGGCACTGTTACATTTTCATTGCCTGACACTTGAAACGAAGAGGATCGCTTGGGTACATAACCCACATAGGAAGTGCTAACTAAATATTCGCCGGCCGGCACAGAAGAAAACGAATATTTTCCGGTAGCTCCGGATACGCTAAACTTAATAACTGATGAATCTTTCTTTAAAAGCAAAGAAATGGTTGCTTTTTCTACACCCTTTCCTTGCTCATCTTTTACTACACCACTAACTTGTTGTGCTTTGGATGTAAAAGCAAAAACTAATAAAACACCCAAAAACATAAATACTTTTCTCATAAATTTTGTTTTCAATTTTTTTAAATCTGGCGCAAGATATATTGGGGCACATTCACAGGCAACCACTTACCGACAATTAGCAAATAATTAAGTCTGAATGGTCTAAAAACTTCGGTGAATGGCATTTAGCAATTCAACACATTAATTAACCGACATTTTTAATGAATTTTTAAAATGAAACAAGAATAAAATAGTACATCAGAAAATTTCCTTCTCTATCCTTTTGTATTTTTTCAATGGTTTTACTCATATTTGCAGCTAAATAATGAGCAATGAGTTTTCCAACTAATCTACGTTACACAAAAGATCACGAATGGGTAAGCCTGGATGGCAATGTGGCCACAATTGGCATTACAGATTTTGCGCAAAGAGAATTGGGCGATATTGTATATGTTGATGTAGCAACTGTAGGACAATCGTTAGAAGCAGGTGCAACATTTGGCTCGGTAGAAGCGGTAAAGACTGTATCAGATTTATTTCTACCAGTGGCAGGAACAATTACTGAATTGAATGCTGAACTTGCCGGGGTACCTGAATTGGTTAATACAGATCCTTACGGAAAAGGCTGGATGATAAAGATGACTGTTGACAACATAGCTGATGTAGCCGCATTGATGGATGCAGCAGCTTATGAAAGCTTAGTGTCTTAATTTCAAATAATATTCTTGTTTAATACAACTCAATAGTCAAATGGAAGTATCATATCCTTTTGATTTTTGTAACGTAAATAAAAATATCATTTGAAAACTTTCAAATATTTTATTCCCGCCGTAATCTGGTTGGTTACATCTCTAATCCTGCTCACACTTCCGGGATCTGCATTTCCAAAAGAGAATTGGCTGAACTTTATATGGGCCGACAAATTGATTCACATAGGAATGTTTGCATTACTTACATTACTATGGTGCTATGCATTTTTTAAATCCAATCCTTCCAACAATCTTTTAAAAATATTTTTAATCACCGGATTCGTCTTTATTATTTATGGTGCTGCAATGGAGTTTGTTCAAAAATATTGGATACCGAACCGGTCATTTGAACTAGAAGATATAATTGCTGATACGATTGGTGTTATTTTGGGCTTTCTTTTTAGCTATAGAATATTTATAAAAAAATAGACCCCTGTGGAAACAGGGGTCGCAACCAAAACTAACTGCTTATGAGAAAATCGTATATTTAAAATAAATATTCTTCTTGTAAATTGATAACGCAAATTTATTGCCGATAGTATCAATAGTGATGTTAATGAAAGTCTAAAAGCTCACGATCGAGTATTTTTAACAAACACAACCTCGTAAAACAATCATCATTAATTACACTTTTTTCACCCAATTTCAGCTTTAAAATTAGCTTGGATAGTAAGAATACATTGCTAATAAATTGACTATGAGTGCATTCGATTTTTAGAGATATCCCATAATATTTTCAATAAAAAAAGCCACATATTTCTGTGTAGCTTTTAAGAAAAAAAAATATTAAAACTAGAATTAATTAAAAAACCCTTTGATTACATTCAATAATCCGCCGCCGCCTTCGCTACTTCTATTTTCCATACTATTTTGGGCTTGATTCGTTAAACTGCCTATAAGATCTTGAATATTAAGACCTCCGCCTCCTGTATTGGCGCCACCACCACCTGTGAAAGAGTTCAAAATATCTTGAAGCTGAGAACTACCGCCATTGCTTTGCGCTTCTTGACCATCGCCAGTTAATGAGCCAATTAGACTATCTAAAGTAGCTCCGCCATTATTTGGGTCATTCACTTGTTGAATTAAGCCATTTAATGCACTCGGTATAATGCTGTTGGCAACACTGCTTGCAGAACTGGGCGACATTTTATATTTACTTACCAACTTACTGATGAAATAACCCACCATCATATTTACGATAGGGTTTTTCAACAAACCGGCAATACCACCACCCGATGAAGAAGATTGTTGTTGGTTGTTATTATCTGCACCTTTAAACAAATCCAATATATTTTGAAAACCACCACCGGCAAGAATATTTTGAAAACCGTGTGCAATAGTCTGAGAAGCATCAGCCATTACGTTTTGATTATCCTTATTAGGAACTTCAGGGTTATCTACAATTGATTCTTGGCCAAACTGCTTTACAATGTTTAATAATTGATCTATCATTTTTTTGTTTTTTTTACTCAATTGGTTTTGAATGGTTGAAAATATTGTGGAAAGTTAAAATTAAACTTTCCGCCGAACTAAGATGATTTATTTCTTTAAAAGGTAGTATGGTGTTACAACTAATTTTGTTTAGTTAGTTTTTCGGCGTTTTCTGCAAACTGTAATGCTTCAATCAACTCTTGTACTTCGCCATTTAGCACAGCATCTAAGTTGTATAAAGTGAGCCCGATGCGATGATCGGTTACTCTTCCTTGCGGAAAATTATATGTCCGAATTTTGGCACTTCTATCACCGGTACTGACTAAGCTTTTTCTATGTCGGGCAATTTCATCTTCCTGTTTGCGTACTTGTTCTTCATAAAGTTTGGTACGCAACATTTGCATTGCTTTTTCTCTATTACCCAGCTGTGTTCTTTCTGTTTGACAAATAATTACCGTACCGGTTGGAATATGTGTGAGCATTACTTTAGTTTCTACTTTGTTTACATTCTGCCCGCCTGCACCGCCACTTCGAGAGGTTTCCATTTTTACATCACTTTCTTTCAGCTCAAAATCTACTTCATCTGCCTCCGGCATTACGGCCACTGTTGCTGCAGAAGTATGCACACGTCCGCTCGCTTCTGTAGCAGGAACACGCTGCACACGATGCACCCCACTTTCAAATTTCAAGGTCCCATATACATCATCTCCCGTTACCTCTAATTGTACTTCTTTATACCCTCCTACCGTTCCTTCATTTTCGGATAGGATAGCGGTTTTCCAACCTCGTCTTTCGCAATAACGGATATACATGCGCAATAATTCTCCGGCAAACAAGCTTGCTTCATCTCCTCCTGTACCGGCACGAATTTCCAGAATGGCATTTTTATCATCCTGCGGATCTTTGGGTATCAATAATTGACGAATGGCTTCTTCTATTTGCAATTTATTTTCTTCTGTAGCTGGCAATTCTATTTTTGCCAATTCCCTCATTTCTTCATCATTGCCCGATAAGGCTTCTTTATAAAACGCTAAGTCGTCTTGCATTTTTTTATATTGCTCATAAGCCAATACAATTTTTTCAAGGCTTCTGTACTCTTTACTTGTTTCAGCAAATTTTTTATTGTTGCCAACAATCTCGGGGTTTGTGAGCGCAATACCTAACTGGTCAAAACGGGCTTTTATGGCTTCTAATCTGTCTAACATTTTTGATTGATATATCTCTTTATTAAGAGCGGGTTTGTTTAATTACTTTTAGGGCTGCAAATTTAACTGAAAACAACGATGAGCTTTAAAAAATTCACAGCGGGCAAAATATTTGACGGATTTCAATTTCACACTGATAAAGTATTAATCGTAAAGAATGATGGTACATTTGAAGCACTTGTACCACTATCCGAAGCAGGTGAAGATGTCCAAACGGCCGAAGGAGTCATTACCCCGGGACTTATCAACTGCCACTGCCATTTAGAGCTCAGCCATTTAAAAAATGTCATTCCACCTCATACCGGATTGATTGAATTTTTATGCTCTGTGGTTACCAAACGCGGCTTTCCGCAGGAGCTTATTCAGGAAGAAATAGAAAAAGCTGAAAGTGAAATGTATCAAAACGGTATTGTTGCCGTTGGCGATATTGGTAATACTGCAGACACTGCAAGAATAAAAAGCAGGAGCAAAATTTATTGGCAAAACTTTGTGGAAGTACTGAGCTTTACAAACGAGAAAGCTGATGAAAATATTTTGCATTATCAACAAGTGGCCAAAGAATTGGAACAACAACTCCTACATTCATCTGCACCACACCGAACTGTATTAGTACCACATGCTCCATACACCATCAGCCCAAAGACTTTTGAAGCAATCAATAAGCTTACAAAGAATCAAGTTATATCCATGCACAATCAAGAGCATCCTGCCGAGAACGATTTATACGAAACCGGTGGCGGTGAATACCTTAAATTGTTTAAAATTGTTGGATTAGAAAAGTCTCCTTTTCCAATAACCGGTAAAAACAGTATTCGATCTGTACTACCGTATTTCAATAATGGGCAAACTATTTTTTTAGTACACAATACCAGTATGAAAGAGGAAGATATTATATGGGCAAATGATTATGCTGCCGAAAATAATATCAAATTAGTTTATTGCTTATGCATCAATGCCAATTTATATATTGAAAATAAAGTGCCTCCGATTGATTTATTCATCAAACACCATTGTCATATTGTATTGGGCACTGACAGTTATAGCAGCAATTGGCAACTCAGCATTGCCAAAGAGGTAGCAACGATTCAAAAACATTTTCCGCATATACCCTTAGAAACAATTTTGCAATGGGCTACTCAAAACGGAGCAAAAGCATTGCGATGGGAAAATGAATTAGGAAGTTTTGAAAAAGGAAAGAAGCCGGGAGTGGTGCTTTTGAAAAATCAACATACAGTTTCAAAAAAATTAGCTTAACAACTCCCTCAACACCGGCAAACTCCTCATCACACCAAACTCTGAAATGTGCAAGCGATAATAATCTTCGTAGTGTTGTAATAGTTTTCTTCTGATAATTTTATCTAATGGAATTTCGCTTAGTTCTTCGGGCTGCATTACTTTCAATAATTGTGCAGTTACTACTGCTTCTCTTCCTTCTAAAAAATGTGGATGTTTGGGCAACTCAGCTACAAAACGGCCTTCTTGTAAATCCAAAATGGAATTGGAGGTGTTATAATCATCCGCTATTCTAAATCCAAAATGAAAAGGCAAATGCACTGCAAAAAATAAAGGAAGATTTGCCATAACCGAGTTTTCACATTCATCTAAATGCAAAAAACAATCTTCAATAAATTGAAACAATGCTTCATTGGTCTCCGGCTGTTTCAAACATTTGGTAAGCAGTTCTATCAAATACAAAGCCACTGCATTCTTTGGCACGTTGGAAAAAATATTTTGATAAATAGTGGTCCACCTAAACTCTTTGATGCGGTTAAGATGTTTTAATTCATTATGATAAACTACTAAGTCCAGAATAGCAGCGGGCTGAAATAAATTGGCTTTGCCTGTTCCTTTTTTGGAAGCTGCTCGTACACCATTTACCAAATAAGACTGCACGCCAAACAACTCAGTAAACATTGTTACTACTAAACTGGTTTCGCCATATTTTACAGAGCGCAACACAATTCCTTTCGTCTTATGTAATTTATCAGTCATTACTTTTGAATAAAAAATATTTTCGTTGCTATTCTTTCTTTTCTGCTATCATCGGAGACAAGTACTAAATAAATGCCGCTTGAAATTTTTTGTCCCCGATAATTTCTTCCGTCCCAGATTGCCTGTCCACCCAATGCCCTTGTTTGATATACCAACCTGCCATCTAACTCTGTAATTTTTACAGTGGCATTATTCACCAATCCGCGAATAGCAATGCTGCCTGCAAAACCGGGCGGCACCGGATTGGGAAATACCAATACTTCTTCATTTTTTTCGCCACCTTCTGTAGCGGTGCTTCTGAAAGAACAAATTCCTTTTTGTGTAGCAAAATATACTTCACCATTGCTGCCATCTATTGCCAATTTCTTCACCACATTACTCAACAACGGGCTATTCTCTTCCGAAAATTGATAAATTATTTTTTCACCATCGGCACTGATTAAGAAAACACCATTATTGGTAGCTACCCATTTTCTGTCTGCGCCATCTACTGCAATGCTATTTACACTTTGACCTTTGAATAAATAGCCTGCAAAATTTCCATTTTGTACAATAGGCCACACTGCATCACACACAGGATTGCTGAAAGTCGACTCCGGACATTGAAATACACCAATACCATCACTCGTGCCCACCCAGATAAAACCACTTTTATCTTTCGCCACGCAAAGCACTTCGCCCGATGGTAAATTGCCGTTGCCTGCACCGATGCTTAATTTTCTCCAGCGATCATCACCCGTATTATCAATAGATGCACCATGATCCAAACAAATAAGTCCATTTCCAAGTGGCGAGACAATCCATTTGAAATTATTATTATCTACAATGATTTGCGATAGCGCATTTTCTCTTAAAGTGTAAGGCAATGAAAAACTTTTCCAACTGCCATCTGCTTTGCGCACACGTAAAGGTTGTGCAGCGCCAAAATTGGAAATCCATAAATTATTTTCACCATCAAATGCAAGACCAGCTACTCGATAGCTCGTTGGGTCGCCGACTGTTACACCTAAAAAATTTTGTTTAAAAATTTCAAATGCCAGCCCGGATTTGATATGTAATAAACCACCACCATAAGAACCTGCCCAAGCGGTTTCATCTCTTTTATCTATTGCAATAGTAATATAATCTAACAACGAATCAATTGCAGCATACTTATATCGGTTGATGTTGGTCCATGTTCCACTTTGATATTCAAACACACCGTCACCATTGTATTGATAATTCCAATTGTCATTCACCGCACCGGCAGTAGCGTACAAAGTTTTATTGTAAACAATCATTTCTCCGCTTGAAATATTCTCAGGCGAATTGGGCATATACTGCCAGTAGGAAGAGGATAAAATATGCGAGAGGCAAGCATACTGATCTGCAATCCAAGGTTCGTTATTTTTTAAAATAGCTTTTCGTGGAAAAGATACAGCGCCGATATTGGCTATAGATCTAAAAACAGAACCATCCTCATTCAAGATGGTCACTTTTGCAATACCATTATTCTGCCGTTGACAAACAGTAATTTTATTTTCAGCAAGATTTGTATTGATGATTGGCCAACCGTCATAATAAAAAAGCGACCAACTATTTCCATTTTGTACAAACAAAGAATCTTGTTTTTGAACAACTACTTTATTCTGAATATTGAGTACATTCTGACAGGCACCGGATGCCAAACCATTAGCGCCGCTTACTAATTGCCAATTGGTTACATCTGCAGGATTGGCTACATTGATCGCACATTTTTTCAATCCTTCTTCGGTTGCTGCATAGTAGAAAGTATTATCAATAGTAAAGCCATTTACTTTCACTGGATGGCCTCCTGTGCCGATAAACCATGTGTCTTTTATTTCATAACGATTAGCATTGACAACAATGACGCCCAAACCGGTAGAGAGATAAAATAAATTATTGGCTGCGTAAATATTGTAAATCGTTTTATTTCCGATAATACTACTCCGCATTATGTCCGGAATGTTGTACGTTTTATTTTTGAAAAGAATATCCAAATTACTATTGGAATAGGCAATCAATAATTTTTCTGTATTATTATCAAAACAAATTGCACTCACTCCCGTTTCGCTGAGGCCGGTAACTTTACTGTATCGTTCTATTTCATTATTATTATTTACAGAAAAAAGGCTGTATGGTGTGGCACAAAAAATTTTACTGCCACCATCTGCAATATCAATAGCACTATTATAAGGCAAATGCTCCTGCCACTGCCCAATAGGCGGCAACGATGATTGTGCTCCACATTTTAAAACAATCAAAATCAATAAAAAGAAAAATAACTTTCTCACTTTTCAAAAATACCGAACAAATGAAAGTAGAAATACTAAAATATTTAATAATTTAATACAATTATTTAGTGATTATGGGTATTAAACTTAATTATAAAACAGTAGCTTTATTTATTTTTATCATTGGAGTTAGCGCTACTTGCAGAAAAAATCGTGATTGCAAGAGAGAATACTTTGCCTTTACAACATTTGCCACTGCATATCCCGATCTGGATAGCATAAACAAGTTCGATACACTATGGTTACAACTCGATCAATCGGTAATTTTTAAAGATAATATTTCAGGATCGAATATTGATTATAGTAAAGCGGCGAACTTGGGATGTGCGATAGGTTTCTTTAATCTTGTTGCAGGCGGCATTAGCAATCCCGATACAATTCCTGTTGCTGCGGTTTCTTTATTTTCTATAAAATTAATTGACGGCCTTGAGACGGTAAGCACTAATCCACAAAAATTTAAAGAGTATAAATTCTCTGAAGTTAATGGCAGATACAAATTAAAAATTGCAATTGTTCCCCATAATGCCGGTATATTTTCAATTTCAATTTCTAATGCAACAAATGTTTACAAGTATAGCAATCCATGTTCAAAAGCATCGTTTGAAATAAATTTTGAACAAACCAATCAGCACATTTATTTTTACGAGCAAAACAGGCCGGGATATACACCAAGTTTGTATGAGCAAACTCATTTGTACTGTTTCAAAGTGAAATAGTTTTGAAAGGTCATAATAAATTACTCAAATTGAAAATTAAGTTCAATACAAACGGAAACATTGTACACTTTTCCCGCTGGATACCTTACGGCTTGTATTATGATTTTATGGATAATAGAAATGACATTTTCCAATCTCCAATTTTTGCTTATATAAATGATCAGGTATCAGGTTATACCAATCAACAGATTTCTAATGCACTTGCCGCCGACATTGAAACCATGCAACAATTTAAGTCAAGGTTATTATTGCAAAATAATAACCAACAAACACAAGTAAACCTTCTTTTTAACGAATATCATTATTAAAATAAATTTTATGAAAAAGAAGTTAATTTTAATCGGCATAATATTCATTTTTGTTTACGCTTCCTGCTATAAAAGCAAAGATTGTAACAGAGCGCAGCGATTTGCTTTTACGCTACCCGTTTCTGTGTCACCGGGTACAGACAGCATTAATCTTGGCGATACGCTATGGATTAAGATTGAAGACAGTACCCTGTTGTACGATTCTTTATCAAACAGTTTTATTAACTATTCGCAGGCAGGAAATCTTGGTTATAATTTTGCGTTTTTGAAGGTTATTTCAGCTACAGAATTATTGCCGATCGCTGATTCACTAGTTTATATCATCAAGGCAGGTTATTATGCTGGTACACTTAATCCTTTAGCTATGAGGGCATACAGGCTTATGGAAGATAAAGGAAAATACAATTTGGAATTAGGTATTTTACCACAAACAAGAGGTGTGTATAGAGTGATGGTTGAACCTAGTGCCAACGTGTATTCGAAAGGTTATCCTTGCGCTAAAACATCTTTCGGTGTAAGATTTAATCAGGATCAGCATTTTTATTTGGGATACAATATTTGGGGGCCGGGTGTATATTATTTCAAAGTGAAATAGTTTTGAAAGATTAAACAAAAATTAATTCTACAAATTGTAAAATGAATTTCAATGCAATAAGGTTTGCTTTCTATGATTGCGATATTTCCTACTGAGGTAAAAGGCCGAAATTTGTATAAGGTTCAATATTTGTAGGTATATTTTGGGTTTAATTAGAATATTTAGTATCTAAATGTAGTTTTAATTTTTCATACAAAATTTGTTGGGTATTGTGATTGATGGTTCACTTTAATTTCAAATAGTATAACCACCCGAAACATTAATCCTAAAGCCTTAAAATTTTTTACGTTTCTTTGCGGCCTCATTTAATTTTTATATTATATGTGGTTACGCATCGGTCGTTTCATTTTGAAATATAGGTTGGCTTTATTACTTACATTGACAGCCATCACTGCTTTTATGGGCTATCATGCCAGCAAAGTAGAATTGAGTTATGATTTTGCAAGAGCTATCCCAACGGATAATCCAAAGTATAAAATATATCAAGATTTTAAAAAGAAATTTGGCGAAGACGGCAACCTGCTTGTTATCGGTATTCAAACAGATAGTTTTTTTACCGAAAAATTATTTAATAATTACACCGAGCTACAGCGTACCTTAAAAAAACAAAAAGGTGTTGAAGATATTCTCAGCGTACCTGCTGCCATCAACTTAGTAAAAGCAGGAGATGAAGAAAAATTAAAGGTGGACACTATTTTCCCCGACCGAAAATTGACACAAGCAGAAATTGACAGTGGCGCTGCCAAATTTTTAAACCTTCCATTTTACGAAGGCTTACTTTACAATCCTGATACACATGCCTGGCTGATGGGTGTACGCATCAACAAAGATTTGATGGGAAAAAAAATCCGCTTGAGCATCGTAAACAATATTGATAAAATAGTCAATGATTTCGGCAAAGCCAATAATCTGAATGTTTACGAAAGTGGTTTGCCACATATTCGCACACAGTTGACGCAGCGCAGTGTGAGTGAAATGCGTTTGTTTATCATCGCTTCTATCATTCTTTCAGCATTGATACTATTGATTTTTTTCAGAAGCCTAACAGCCATGTTGCTTTCATTGGGTGTTGTTGCTATCGGCATCGTTTGGAGTTTTGCCACCATAGAAATGATGGGTTACAAAATCAGCATTCTAATTGCGTTAGTTCCGCCATTGATGGTAGTGATTGGTGTGCCCAACTGTATTTATTTTCTCAATAAATTTCATACCTCGTACAACGAAACCGGCGATAAGCGAAAAGCATTGGAGATGATGGTTTCCAAAATGGGCATTGTTACCTTGTTCTGCAATTTGGCAGCAGGTATCGGATTCGGTGTATTTGCATTAACAGAAAGTCAGATTCTGAAAGAGTTTGGCGTGGTAGCGGGCATCAATATTATTACTTTATTCATCATTTCGCTCATTCTCATTCCGGTCGTATTGAGCTATGTAAAACCGCCCAAAAGCAGACATACCAAGTATTTAGAAAATGCTTTGTTACAACGCTGGCTGGATAGATTAGAACGCTGGTCGCTCAATCACAGAAAACTAATTTATATTGTAACGGCTATCATCGTAGCAATTTCGGTTGCAGGTATTTTCAAATTGAAAACATTGGGTTACATCGTTGATGATTTACCAAAAAACGATAAAATATATTCTGACCTTCGATTTTTTGAAAATAATTTTAAAGGCGTGATGCCCTTAGAAATCATTGTTGACACCAAAGAAAAAAGAGGTGCTACGCGTAATTATCAAAATCTTGTTCGTATAGATTCATTGGTACAATTTTTAAAAACTATTCCGGATGTTGGCCATCCTTTAAGTATTACCGACGGTTTGAAATTTGCACGACAAGCCTTTTTTGAAGGCGATAGAAATAGTTATGCTATGCCTTCCGAATTTGACCTACCCGTTTTGGCGCAATACCTCAATTTCAAAAAAGACAGTGGTACTCAGAAGAGCTCTTTTGCCAAATTGGTCGGCACTTTTATGGATAGTGCCCGTCAAACTGCACGGATAAGTGTGAATATGAAAGACGTAGGAAGCAAAAGACTACCCGAAATCATTGATACTGTAACCCAAAGAGTGAATCAGCTCTTTCCGAAAGAAAAGTATGCCGTAGATATAACCGGAACAAGTGTTACCTTTTTAGAAGGCAGCTATTTTATCATTAATGGATTGAAAGACAGCATTATGTGGGCTTTTATCCTTATCGCACTTTGTATGCTGTATTTGTTCCGTTCGTTCCGAATTCTTGTTAGTTCATTGATTCCCAATGTGATACCATTAGTTATCACTGCCGGATTGATGGGTTGGGTAGGAATTCCGCTGAAACCCTCTACTGTATTGGTTTTCAGCGTTGCATTGGGTATCGCAATTGATGTCACGATTCGTTTTTTGGTCAATTACAAACAGGAGCTTCCGCAGAATAATTTTGACCAAAAAAAGACGGTTATTGATACTATTCATAACACCGGAATCAGCATTATCTATACATCTTTGGTACTTATAACAGGGTTTATCGTTTTTTGTCTGAGCGGCTTTGCCGGAACACAGGCTTTGGGCTGGCTTACATCACTCACGTTGGTGGTTGCCACACTCACAAATCTCGTTTTATTACCTGCCATTTTAATTTCACTAATAAATAAGAAAAAATAACCCATTTCATTACCTTTGCTCGAGTTTTTTATAAGGTAGTATGATTCAGAACTAAAGCAGCAAAAAAGGCGAATATTTGTCTTTAATGTCAGAGGCTTTTCAATGAATAAATCATCGAGTCATTTATTTTATAAAAAACGACTGATTTTATCTTTTATTTGTTCAAGGTTATTTAATTTCAAGCCCCTTTTGACCTTACTTGAGGTCAAGTGGTTTGATAACAATTATACATTAAAAACTAAACGCTCATGAGAAAATTGTTCTTACTCTTTTTGGGAGTCGTGTTTTTTGCCGTATCGGCAATGGCACAACGCACTATCACCGGTAAAGTTACCGATGATAAAGGTACTCCTCTAACAAATGCATCCGTGATGGTGAAGGGCACAACGACCGGTACTGTAACAAAAGCTGACGGCACCTACTCGTTATCTGTTCCTGCCAATGCAAAGACTCTTGTAATTTCTTCGGTAGGCATGATAAGCCACGAAGCATCTATTGGAGCAGCATCTGTGATAGATGCTAAACTATCTCTAATTGATAAAACAGAAACCGAAGTAGTGGTAACTGCATTTGGTATTAAAAAGGATAAAAAGACCCTGGGTTATGGTATTACTCAAATGAGTGGTGCTGAACTTACTCAGGCACACAGTACCAACGTAACCAATGCAATTGCTTCTAAAGTACCCGGAGTAAGAACTCAAGGAAGTGGTGGTTCGTTTTCAAGTTCAAGTATCCTTATCCGTGGCTTTACCACATTCACCGGTTCTAACCAACCGCTATTTGTAGTAGATGGTATTCCTATTGACAACAGTGGCGGTAGCACTGCTCTTCAAAATGGAGCTGCTCGTTCCAGCCGTGCTATTGACTTAAACCAAGAAGATATCGAAAGTATGACAGTACTGAAAGGTGCTGCAGCTACCGTACTTTATGGTTCAAGAGCTGCCGCAGGTGTAATTTTGATTACTACCAAGAAAGGAAAAGCGGGTAAAGGAACAATCAGTTATTCTACAAGCTACCAAATAGAGTCTGTAAATCGTGTACCGACTTATCAAAATGAATATGCAGAAGGTGCAGGCGGTGTGTTTTCACCAACAGCTCAAACTTCTTGGGGACCTCGCATCGTTGGTCAAACAGTAACGAACGCTTACAACCCTGCTACCAACTTAAACAACCGTACAGAAGTATTACAAGCCTATCCAAACAATGTAAATGATATATTCCGCCATGGTAATAACTGGCAAAACAATATCTCATTCACTGGCGGCAGTGATAAAAATACCTTCCGTTTTTCTTATGGATATTTAAAGAACAATGGCGTTATAGATAACAATACTTTGATTCGTCACAACTTTTCATTGAACAGCAGTTCAAAAATCAATAACTACTTAACAGTTTCTGCTAGTGGAAATTATTCTAACAATGCTTCTAAAAGATCGCAGCAAGGAAACCAGTTGAGTAATCCACTTTTCAGAGGTTGGTTTACGCCACGCAGTTATAATCTAAGCGGCCTTGCTTGGGAAGATGCTGCAGGAAATCAATTGTATCCATTGGGCGAAGACAATCCATACTGGACTATTAAGAACAATCGTTTTAATGATGAAATCAACCGTTTCATTGGAAACGTATCGTTCAATTTCAAATTGACTAAATGGTTGCAGGCTGATTATAAAATCGGTACAGACGTTTATTCTTTCTTTAGCCATGCTTACGATCAGATTGGTGCACGCGGTGGTGCCAATACTTCTGCAAATGGTGTAGGTGGTGTACGTGAAGTACGTAGCAACTACCGCAGCTTAAACTCTAATGGTTATTTCACTGCGAGTAAGCGTTTGAAAAACTGGAGTGGTGTAGTAATTGCAGGTACTGAATTTCAGCAAGTGTATAGCAACGGAGCACAGATGGATGGTAAAGGAGTAATCGTAAGAGATTTTGAACAAATAAGCAACACTTCAACTTATTCACCAGCTCCTTCAAACGGCTCTAGCAAAACAAGATTACTCGGATTGTATGGTGATTTTCAAGTAAGCTACAAGAGCATTTTCAGTTTTAATACTACTGTAAGAAATGACTGGGCTTCTACTTTTAAAATTGGAAGAAATTCATATTTGTATAGTGGTGTAGGTGGTTCTATCAATCTTACAGAATGGTTCCCTAAATTCAAAAACAAGATTATTGAATCAATCAAACTTCGTGGAAACATAGCGAAAGTGGGTAAAGCAGGGGATTTCGTTTACTCTACTGATTCTTATTTCGCTGGTGCAAGTTCTGCTGATGGATTCGGCCCGTCTATTGCATTCCCTTTCAATGGAATTCAAGGATACACACTGAGCAACACTGCAGGAAACCCAATGCTGGGCCCTGAGTTCACAACAAGTAAAGAAATTGCTGCAGAGCTTTCTTTCTTCAAAGGAAGACTGAATATTGATGTAACACGTTACAAGCAAATTTCTAAAAACTTGATTTTCGGTGTTCCGGTATCAGCATCTTCCGGTATCACTACGTTTGTACAAAACGCAGGTGATATGACCAACAATGGTGTGGAACTTGGCGTAACTGCAACGCCAATTAAATCTAAAGGATTCACTTGGAATGTTAACCTTGCTTACACTCAATTCAAAGCAATTGTAAACAAATTGGCTCCCGGTGTTACCAATATCTTCCTTGGAGGATTTACTACACCGAATATTCGCTTGGTACAAGGTGATGAGTATGGTCAGATATATGGCAACGCTTATCAAAGAGACCCAAATAAAGGAAATAAAATTATCGTAGGTGCAAATGGCTTACCACTTGTAACACCAGGTGTACAAAAGATCGGAAACCCAAATCCTAAATATGTATTGGGTATTACCAACACATTAACTTTTAAAGCTCTTTCTATATCTTGGTTGATGGAAATAAAAGAAGGTGGACAAATTTATTCAAGAAACGTGGCGGACTTACTACGTAATGGTGTAGCAATTGAAACTGCAAAATACCCAAGATATGATGCAGCCGGAGTATTGCAAAAGCCTTACTTGTTTGATGCGGTTTATGCAAATGGACAACCTAATACAACTTATGTATCTGCAGAGCAATATTATGGAAACAGTGGTATTCACGCAGCAGCAGAAGGTTTTATTTACAAGACCTCTTGGTTCCGTGTAAGAGAAGCTTCTGTAACTTATACAATTCCTTCTTCAGTATTACACAGAACTCCGTTTAGTGCCGCATCATTCAATGTGTTTGGCCGCAACTTGTATCTCAATGCACCATTCTATCCACATTTGGATCCTGAGCAAAATGCATTGGGCGTTAGTAATGCACAAGGACTTGAATTTAACGCATTGCCTCAGACAAGAACAATAGGCGTTGGACTAAACCTCAGTTTTTAATTAAAAAAAACTATAGAATATGAAATTTAGATATATAAAATTAATTACAGCATTTGCAGGAGTACTTGCTATAAGCTCGTGCAAAAAAATGATGGACATCAACAGAAACCCTGATGGTCTTCCTGATTCAAATGCACCTTTGGCTCAATTGCTAACCTCGGCTCAGGTAAACCTTGGCTTTGATGGTGGTAGTGATATGTTTCGTTATACTACGTTAATCATGCAACAAATGTCGGGTTATGCATCACAGCCTAATCAGACTTATGATTATTACAGATACAATATCGCTGGTAGCGATCAAAATAACGTATGGAGTAGTATGAATGCTACAACACTAAACGACCTTGATTTAATTATTAAACAAGGTGGAGCAAGTCCATACTATACCGGTATTGCAAAAATTCTTACTGCATATCAATATAGTCAGATGGTGGACATTTGGGGCAAAATTCCTTTTACAGAAGCTCAAAAGCTTACAGGAAATACGCAACCAAAATATGATGATGATGCTACTATTTATCCTAAGTTGGTACAGATGTTGACAGATGCGGTTACAGACCTCAATGCAACATCAAGTGTATTAACGCCGGGTACTAACTCAGTAATCTATACTAATGGTGGCAACTTCACTTTGGCGAAAGCTCAGTGGATAAAATTAGCCAACACATTGAAATTGCGTTTATTCATTCACTACAGCAAAAAAGATCCTGCTTTTTGTGTAAATCAAATTACGGCATTGGTAGGAAGTGGCGCACAATTTATCGCTGCAAATACAGATAACTTTTCAATGCCTTTCTATGATATCGCTGCACAACGCAGTCCTATATCACAGTTTGAAGTAAGCCGTCCTAATTATTTATTTGCCGATGCAAATATGGTAAATCTGATGAGTGGAAAAGGTGATCCTCGCAGACCATATTATTTTACTTCATTCCCTTATCAAGGAATTCCTTTACCTGTAACGATGAGCACATCTGCTGCTACTGCTGCAGGTAATGTACTCACATTTGCTGCTACAACAGGAGCTACTACCAATATGGTAATTGCCGGTGCAAATATTCCACCGAATACCACTGCAACAGCAGTTACTGCCACAACGATTACACTTAGCAATAGTGTAACCGGAGCCGGTGTAGCTTCAGGCGCAACAATAGTAGTAGCACCGAATCAGTTTACTTCAGTATCTGCAGTAAGCCCTCCGGTAGCACCGAATAATAACTACAGCCGTATTCACGTTTTCTTAAGAGGCAATATTACTGCAAATGCAGTACCTCCTTTCGTATATTCAGGTGCAGCACCTCAAAGATTGATCACTTTTGCAGAATATAATTTTATTCGTGCAGAAGCTGCATTATATGGTGCTCCGGGAAGTGCACAAGCATTTTACCAAGCAGGTATCACTGCAAGCATGCAAGAAGTAGGTGTATCTGCACAACAAATTGCTGATTACCTTTCTGTAAACGGTACATTAAGCGGTACAGTTCAACAACAACTTCAAAAAGTTATTGAAGAGAAATACATTGCTTCTTTTGGAGTAAGTACCGAGCCTTGGTCAGATTGGAGAAGAACAGGATATCCTGCACTTTCTATTCCAGTAAATGCTATTAATGGTACTGCCGGAGTACCTCGTGTATTGTTCTATCCTCAGTCTGAAATAGACTTGAATCCAAACTGCCCTGGTCAAAAAGCAGCAAGCCTACAAGAAAGAGTATTCTGGGATAATTAATATTTTTACAGAATAAATAATTACAAAACCCGTTCGTAAACACGAACGGGTTTTTTTATGAAGCAATAAAACTTGATTGAATGTGTTTAAAGTATTCAATTTTTATCTTTCCAATTCCACCACTTTAATTTATCCGGTTGTTGTTTTTGTAACGGCGTCTTTGCATAATACACAGCACACCTAAATACATAAAGTAAGCATCTGTCTTGAGTGCATCCTGCATATATGTTTGATTGATTATAAAGTTCTTCAGGGTTCTTTGTTTTCAAATCAGCAATACACTGAATACCGATCTGATACAAATCGTTTGCAATTGATATACCTACACCGGGTATTTGTCTCAACTCTTTAATGGATTGTTCTTTGGTCATACTCAATTCTATTTATAAACTAAATATCAGCATAAAAAAACGCTTGTAACTTGATCAAAGCTACAAGCGTAATTATTAAAATGAAATCTTATTGAAATATGGAAGCCAACTTTTGTTCCAATTGTGCGCCTCTCAAACTTTCTGCAATTACTTTTCCCTGCGGATCAATCAACACGTTAAAAGGTATCCCTTCAAAATGATATAATCCAACAACAGATGTTTCCCAACCTTTTAATTCAGATACTTGAGTCCAAGTAAGATTGTCTTTCTTAACTGCTTCTAACCATTTGTCTTTTGCACCGGCATTATCCAAAGACACACCAAGTATCGTAAAATTTTTATCCTTAAACTTATTATAAGCTGCTACTACATTTGGATTTTCCATTCTGCATGGGCGACACCAACTTGCCCAAAAGTCCACCAACAAATATTTTCCGCGAAAAGAACTTAAAGAAACTGTTTTTCCATTTGCATCCGGCATAGAAAAATCGGGTGCTTCTTTACCTACCCAACTCTTGTCATTCTCGGCGGCGATACTTCTTTTAATAAATGCCCAACCTTCGTGTTTGGGGAAGCGCTTCACCATATCATTCACAATCGTATCCACTTCTTCATTGGGAAGTCCTTTCAGATTGAACTGTGCTGCCATTGGCTGATAATTGCCCAACTCATAAAAAGTAAGTGCCGGATTATTAGATTTTTTAATTGCCGCCGAAACATAATTTTTCAAATCATCCGCCATTTGTACTCTTTTATCCAACATTGGTTTTAAAAGACTATCTACCACTTTAGCTTTTTGCATACTATCAAGAGCTACATCATTCTTATATATATCTTGTAAATGCTGTGTGATACCCGTTAAAAATTCTTTGCCTTCAAGACTTGCAGGCGAGCCTTTTACATCATAATTTTCAGCAGACTGATAAGAACCACTTGAATTAAATGTGGCATTCAGCGTAATACTTTTTGTATCATTAAAAACGGTTGCAAAATCTCCGCCACTTCTTGCTATCTGCAATGTGTATGCAGTAGCTTCATCAGGACTTGCTTTGAGTTTATAACTACCGTCTTTACCAATCAGTGCCGAGTCGGCAATAGCCCTACCTCTGTTGAACATAGAATTTTCTATTAAATAAACAGTATGACCTTCTGCATTGGTCAACTTACCGGAGACTTCAAAACCGCCACCCGATTTTTTCTGATTACACGAAATCATTGCAACCAATAAAACAACAACACCGGAAATTTTCTTTATCATATTTATTTTTTTAATTTTTCCAATAAAATATTATTGACAACTTTTGGATCTGCTTTGCCTTTGGAAAGTTTCATTACTTCGCCTGTAAATAAAGCAAGCAAACCTTTTTTTCCTTTTTGGTACTCCAATACTTTTTCTGAAAATTTTTGCAATACTTTTTCAACAATCGGTTCTATTTCTGAAGTATTTGATTGCTGTATTAAATCCAATTGCGCCGCCAATTCAGCAGGGTTAGCATCCGGTTGTTGCAACATTGCAGTAAATAATTTGCCGGCAGCTGCCGTATAACTCAATTGCCCGTCTTCTACCAACTGAATAATCTCTGCTAATGTAATGGGCTTGATTGGTAAGTCTTCTATTGCTTTATTTTGCTCATTCATCCATTCCTGCACAGGCCCAAGCATCCAGTTTGCAGCTGCTTTATAATTTTTACAAACGCCGGTAAGATTTTCAAAATAATCTGCATTACTTTTCTCTGAAGTAAGTAAAACTGCATCTGCTTCAGATAGCTTCATTTCTGAAACATATTTCTTTACTCGCTCTGCAGGCAATGCCGGAATGGAAGTTTTGACTTTATCTATAAATGAATCGCTCAAGTAAAACGGAGTAAGATCGGGCTCGGGGAAATAACGATAATCGTCTGCATCTTCTTTATCACGAATAGCAAATGTAGTATTCGTATTGGCATCATAGCTTCTTGTCTGCTGAATAATTGTATCTCCGCTTTCTAAGATATTGATTAATCTCGCTGCTTCGGCTTCAATGGCACGTTTTACATTTCGGATAGAGTTGAGATTTTTCACTTCTACTCTTGTGCCCAATTTTTTCTCTCCTATTTTTCGAACAGAAATATTTGCATCGCAGCGCAAACTTCCTTCTTCCATATTGCCATCACATATTTCTAAAAAGCGGACTAATTTTCTTATCTCGGTTAAATAGGTATATGCTTCATCGCCACTGTGCAAATCGGGTTCGGTAACTATTTCAATCAATGGTGTACCTGCACGGTTGTAATCAATGCAAGTATTTTCAACATCCATATCATGTATGCTTCTTCCGGCATCTTCTTCCAGATGAATGCGTGTAAGTTGGATATTACGTTCTTTACCATTTACTTTTATCGGTACAAAACCACCTTCGCAAATCGGTGTAGTGTGTTGCGAAATCTGATAGCCTTTGGGCAAATCGGGATAGAAATAATTTTTGCGTGCGAAATAATTGTGCTTGCTAATAGTGCAATGACATGCCAATCCCATTTTCACTGCATATTCAACTGCTGCTTTATTCATCTTGGGTAGTGTGCCCGGATGACCTAAAACAATCGGGCTGACATTTGTATTTGGCTCTGCACCAAAACCAATATCATCCCCCGAAAAGAGTTTACTTTTTGTAGCCAACCTTGCGTGCACTTCAAGGCCAATTACTGTTTCATATCCGTTATTTATCTGCATAGATTACCAAATGGCAAAAATAACCTTTAAAATTTGTCAGAAAGATTTGTTTTGACAAAACTCATTGACATAACGTTAAAAAACAAAAACTCCCGCCAAAAAGCAGGAGTTTAAAATTTTGTATGTTACTTTAGTTACAAGGCTGAAATGATAAATTGTCTTATGATTAAACTTTAAAAAAGGTCTAAAAGATTAAAGTAATTCCAATAATATAAACGTTCCTAACTTTAATGAAACAAGTAGTCGTTTATGAAACTATTATTTTCAGCTTTTGCTATATGTATCAGTCTTTTTGCCGCTGCACAAACCATTCAAGAATTGGAGGCCAAGCGGGTACATTTACCCAATGGATGGAGCCTGACACCTCCGGGAAAAAGTATTGCATTGGGCGACTTGCCTTTAAACATGGCGGTATCTCCTTCAAAAAAATATATTGCGGTAACGAACAACGGGCAGAGTACACAATCCATTCAGCTGATTGATGCGGGAAGTAATCAACTGTTACAAACAATCATTATTCCTAAATCATTTTATGGACTACAATTTTCGGCAGATGAAAAATATTTATTTGCATCCGGAGGAAATGACAATCAAATCATTCAATATGAATTAAAAAATAAACAACTGTCAGAAGTAGCTTCAATCTCATTAGGCAAAAAATGGCCGATAAAAATTTCTCCTGTTGGCATAGCGATAGATGATGCTGCAAAAAAACTCTATGTTGTAACGAAAGAAAACAATTCATTATACATTATCGACTTGAAAGATAAATCTGTTAGTGAGCCGATTGGTTTGGGTGGTGAAGGCTATGCTTGCATCTTATCTCCCGACAAAAAAAATCTCTACATCAGTTGTTGGGGTTGCGATCGTGTAAAAATATATAACACTACTACCGGCTTTATATCAGATGAAATAAAAGTGGGCGATAATCCAAACGAACTTTGTCTTACTAAAAATGGGAAATATCTATATGTTGCAAATGCAAATGATAACACCGTTTCGGTAATAGATACGAGACAAAAAAAAGTAATTGAAACGCTTGATGCTGCAATTTATCCCGGATCGCCATCCGGAAGTACACCAAATGGAATAGCACTTACAGAAAATGAAAAAACACTTTTAATAGCCAATGCAGACAACAACTGTCTTGCATTGTTTGATGTAAGCAATCCGGGCAATAGCAGGAGCAAAGGTTTTATTCCGACCGGTTGGTATCCAACAAACGTAAAAGTAATTGGAAAGAAAATTTTTGTTGCCAATGGTAAAGGTTTTACTTCAATGGCCAATCCATTTGGCCCGAATCCATTGGGGAAAAAACAAGCAGTATTGCACCACGAAGGCGATACGACAAAACCAAAAGATGTGCAATACATCGCCGGATTATTTAAAGGCGAAATGAGCATCATTGACATTCCCAATGAAAAAACATTGGCAGGCTATTCGAAATTGGTTAGAGATAATTCGCCCTATAAAAAACAATTTGAACTACAAAGTGCAGGTAAAGCCGGAAACCCGATACCAATGAAAGTCGGTGATCCTTCACCCATAAAATATGTTTTCTATATCATAAAAGAAAATCGCACTTACGATCAAGTATTGGGCGATATGAAAGAAGGAAACGGAGATTCTACGCTTTGCCTATTTGGCGAACACATTACACCTAATCAACATAAGATAGCCAGAGAATTTGTTTTGCTCGACAATTTTTATTGTGATGGCGAAGTAAGTGCAGACGGACATGAATGGACAATGGGCGCTTATGCCACCGACTATCTAGAAAAAACATGGCCTACCAATTATGGAGGACGAGGAGGCGGCTATGATGGTGAAGGATTACGCAGTATTGCCAATAACAAATATTATATCTGGGATCAATGCAAAAAGAAAAACATCAGCTATCGCACTTATGGCGAATTTACCAATGCAAAAACAGCCAGCATTGAAGTGCTGAATAATCATTTTAGTAAAACATTTGCCGGATGGGATTTATCAGTCAGAGATACTACCCGTTTCGGTGCATGGGTAAAAGAATTTGATTCATTGTTGGCCATTGATGCAGTGCCACGTTTTAATAGTTTACGATTCTGCAACGACCATACAGAAGGCATGAGAAAGGGTAAACCAACGCCTTATGCATTTGTAGCAGATAATGATTGGGCAATGGGTTTGTTTATTGAATATTTAAGTCATAGTAAAATATGGAATGAAAGTGTAGTCTTTGCTATTGAAGACGATGCGCAAAACGGTGCTGACCATGTGGATGCACACCGTACGACTGCTTATGTGGCCGGAGGCTTGGTCAAATCAAACTTTGTAGATCACACTCCGTACTCTACATCGAGTATGCTGCGTACAATGGAATTGATATTAGGACTTGACCCAATGAGCCAATACGATGCAGCAGCGCAACCAATGTGGCGTTGTTTTAATAGCAATACTTTTCATACTCCATTTTATTCAGTAGCTGCCAATATCAACTTGGATGATAAGAATACGGCAATGAATGAATGGCAACGCCGCAGCGAGCAATTTAATTTCGCTAAAGAAGATGCCATACCGGATATGGAATTTAATAAAGTGCTTTGGTACGGATTAAAAGGGAATGTGCCTATGCCTGCACCAAGAAGAGCAGCATTTTTAAGAACTGAGAAAGATGATGATTGATCCGAGTACGATAATTCCGACTATCTGATAGAGAGTTAGTATTGGTTGAAAATTTAAACTCCCACTGTCCGATGGGAGTTTAAATTTTTAATGCTTAATAAAAATTCACATTAATCTTATCATTCCATTCTCTACCCCACCATTCTTGTTTATCAGTATTTACAAACACTACTTGAATTCTTGAAAACATATTGAACATTGCAGAATTGTATATTCGCTTCAGTTCTTTTACCTGAATTCTGTTTCCTAACCATTTGGCAAAAGGCAAAAACAAAAAATAGTCAGCATTTAATGTACTGTCTTTAAACAAAGTAGGCTCATCACCATTTAAAGTTCTAAGCGAAGAAACCATGTAACTAAGTCGTGGTGTAATTGTGTCATTTTTCAGAAATCGTTCATCCTTCATTAAAGCCTTAATATTATGGCTTTTCGCAACTTCTTCTTTCGGTATTTCGCCGCTTTTAACAATGAAAAAACTATCCGGCTTGTCTTTAATGAGATTGTAAGGAAGAACTTTGTTAAAGGACTTATCTACTTCTTTA
>JAFDXF010000010.1 GCA_018268055.1 Bacteroidota bacterium | reverse complement strand
TGTTGCTAAGAAATGAAATACAAAACCGCTTACTACCCACCCGTAAAAAGTTCCGGAAGTAAAAGCCTGATTTCCGAAAACCATTCCGGATATATTTTGAAAATATTTGAAGGGATTTTCTCCTGATTGCAAATAATAATATACACTTTTTGCTGCAGCGAATAGTAATGCTGCAATCGTTCCTGCTTTTAACGCTTGATCTAATAAAGATGTTTTATGGGTAGTCATTTTTAAAAACTTATGCCGAAATAAAATTACAAAGCGCTATTTGTTTTTAAGGAGTAGATGATAAAGCTCCTTATCCATATTTGTTTTAATGAAAATAATAGAATAGATACCGTTGATCATCTGAACTTCCAATAATATATTTTTAGAAAACTTTGAAATAAATTGGTTTAAATTTATTGATTTCCATTTGTACCTTTTTTTATGAAGTGTTGCATTAAATTTATGCTGATATTCTTTGTCGGAAATTGTAGAAAACTGTTCTAAAATGCATCGGTTGTTTTTATCAAAACGATAAAATTGTTCTCGGTCTATGCCATCATGTTTTGTTTTTAGAGATAAAGTAGTATCCGTTTCTATAATAGGATTTGACGATTCTTTCTCAGCCGACATATTTTTAGTAAGGAAATTTTTAATATCCTGACGATTATTTCCAATCATTGCCTGTGCTTGTACGATAAATGGAGAAAAGAATAAAATAAATAAGAAATTGAGTTTCATATTGCAAATATGATTCAAAAATAGCTGCTTTATTTTTTTTATGCCAAAAAGAAGAAAGATTTTAAATTTGTACTAAAATATAGTTGGATATGAAAGTGATTACCGCTGTTTTGTTCGGAACCTTATTTTTTCTAACTTCTTGTTCCAATAGAGATCAACAAGTAGATAAAAAAGCAAAAGCATCTTTTAGCGCAGATGGATATGATAAAGCAACACCTTGTAATGTTACATTTATCAACAATTCAAGTAATGTTGGCAGCACAGAATGTACCTGGGATTTTGGGGACGGTGGTACCTCAAACGAATTTAATCCAACACACACTTATTCAACTTGGGGATATTTTACAGTTACGCTTAAAGTAAATGGTGTCAATGGCAGAGATTCTGTTTGCAAAATCCTTTCACTTAGTCAAGCACCACCTGTTAACAAAACTGCTTTTAATTATTATCAGGAGAAATGTAGCGGATACCCTGTTGGAGTTAGTTTAAGAGGAATCAATCCATTATCTACAAGCCCTGTTTGGGATGTGAATGGCCTTCAGGGATTGTCCAGTGACCTGATAGTTTCTCTACCTTCTCCGGGAGATTATACTGTTAAGTTTTCTACGATTTTGGGTGGCGTAAGAGATACTGCAATTAAAATAATCAGGGTTCAATAATAGAATGAGTTTTGGTTTAAAATTCATCATGTTTAAACTTTAGGCATTTTTTTCAGCAGCTTTTCTGATTGCTTTACCCATTTTAACCATTTTTTTAGTTTAATGATATGCTTTTGAATTTGTAAAGTATGATGCTGAGCATGCCCTGCAATGATAAAACCTAATCCTTCAACTGATATAGAATTATCGACTACTTGTCCAACAGATGTTAATTGTTCATTATTAAATGATTCGAATAAAAAGATCGTTGATAAACGCATTGCTGTGAATTCGTGAACCATATCCTTCCATTTTCTTTCATTGACGTTCACGTTTTTGGCATATTCATTTTCATCCATTGAAGGCAAAGGTGTTTTATCCTGGCGGGAAATGCATAAAGATCGATATGCAAATACTCGTTCTGTATCTATAACATGCTGTACCATTTCTTTAATGCTCCATTTGCCTTCGGCATATCGGTAATCACGTTTTTTTTTGGGAATACGATTTAGTAATTGTATAAAAGATTTTGTTTGATTTTTTAAAGCTTCCGGTAAATCATCTTCTTTTATCAAGTCAATATACTTGTGAAAATATTCAGGAACATTGTTTAAGTCAGGTTTAGACATAAGAAATGGTTTTCTTGTTTTAATTAATAAATGGACGTAAAGTTCGTGAAAAGGTATTAAATCAATTGAATGGTTGAGTATTTAAAATTAAGACTTTTGTCTATTTTTAAACTGTACTGTTTTTGGGGGAGCCTACTCGCAACGTCAAGCCCAAATTGTAGTAAACCCAATGTTGTACGCCGTAATTACTTCGTCAACATGAAGCGCATTACTGTCCCTGTGAGGTACAATAAAAATTCTACTTCGTCCGCTTTTGCGTTGTCGGCGTGTTTTATTTTGTCGTTTTGGTATTTGCTGTAATAATCAAGAACTGTCCAAAACAAGTTTGAAATTTCTGTACTTGTGTTCCTTGTCTTTAAATACTTACCAATGAACTCTTTTTGATTTTCTAAATTCTTTGTGTTTTTAAGAATTGCTTTCAGTAATAACTCTAGCGATAGTCGTAAATTGTCAACGATTTGTCGCTCTTTACCATTTGTTCCAATTTCTGTTAACGCATTTTTGAAAGTGTCGTAACTGTCTGGATAGTCTACAAGCCAATCAAGATTATCATTCACAAGTGATTGGTCAAGCAGTTTAGCTCCTCCTGGAAAAAAAATTACATCTTCATCTGTGCCTTTTGCTACAAGTGGAACTCCAGTTGTAACAATTGCGTCTTGAATGCTTTCTAAAAAATCAAACTTGTATTTCCATTCAAGAGAAGTCATCCAAAAAATAACTTCAAGTCCAAGTATAAATTTCTTTATGTCGCCTTCTTCAAGAAAGTAATTGTAAGTAGGGCTTTCAATAAGTTTTCTATCAAACGAAATGTCTATGTCAAACATTCCTTTTACTCGTCTTGTGTGTACACCAATGAGTTTGAAAAATTCGTCTTCACTTTTTGAGTTCTTCAAAATTTCATAACCAAGTTCATTTGAATATGCGTTTAAAACTCTGCTACGAAAATTTGTCCATCTGTCTTTGTCTGACAGTTCAATATTCCATCTTTTGTAGAAAATTTCAATTCGTAATCTTTCGTCTGGAAGCTCTTTCTTTTTTCTTGGTGGCATTGTGGTCTAATATTATGGCGTACAACTCTTATAAAAGTATCCGACAAACCCACCTAAAAAAAGCCCGTAGTTAAAAGATATTGGCGGGCTTGTCGGTATACTTTATCGTTGGCCGACGTTTGTGCTGTTTGTAAGGTACAAAGTATTTTTGTAGTTGTTGGTCAGCGCAGTTT